>CP073041.1:4841609-5446810 GCA_025370055.1 Woronichinia naegeliana WA131
CTTAGAAGGTCTCACTCAAGAAGTGATTGAAGTGCAATTAGACGAAAGTGGGGAGCGATCGGTACGCTTACGAATTTTAAATAACGATCCAGAATAAATCGTAGCGTTATCATAATCAATAAATAAGCCGCGATCGTCCTTAAAGAAAAGTTATGAATGACCTACAAACAGAAACCTTAGCCCAACCGCCTGTTTTTTTAAATTATTCAATCAGCGATCATGATTTGGCTCAAACCCTTGCCAAAGAATTGCGATCGGCAGGCGTTAATGTTTGGATAGATGTAGATAAAATAGAACCAGGACAAAATTGGCGTGAATCTATACGGACAGGACTTACTGCAAGTTCCTATTTTATCTTTCTACTTTCTCAAAGTTCAGTACAATCTGCCTGGCTCAATGATGAAATTACAATGCTTCAGGAACTCCAAAGCCGGAATATTACATTCTTACCTGTCTTAATTGAAGATTGTCAAATTCCCGAATCTATTTCTCATTATCAATATTATGATTTAAGGGATAGGAAAGAAAATTCTTTAAAACAACTAGCAGCAAACCTAAGTGAAATTGGTAAAATTAATTTTAAAGTTCTATCTCCTCAACTTTTTGAGAAGTTAATTGTCGAATTATTACAACAATTAGGTTTTATAACTTTACCCTTAGATAGTTCTCAAGATCAAGGGGTAGATGCAGTGGTAAAATACCGTCAAAAAGACCCCTTCGGTGCGGAATGTCAGGATATTTATGCTGTGGAAGCCAAATTGTATCGTAATTCACGGGTTGATCTGAGTTCCCTGCGTCAATTAGTTTCCTATGTTCACAATCATCCTAAAGTCAATAAAGGGTTATTAGTTACTAACAGCAATTTAACTTCCGTTACCCTTGACTGGGCAAAAAATGCACAAAAAACAACTGGAATTCCTCTACGAGTTATTGAAGGCACAGAACTCAAAAGATTGCTTTTACAACATACAGACCTGATTAATAAATACTTTTGGGATGGATTAAGTCACGCTGTATGAGTCAAATTATTGATCTTGTTAACCGACTAGAAAACTGTTCTACGGGCGAGAAAGGATGGCAAGAATTTGAGGTTCTCTGTCTAGAAATTCTAGAATTTCTCTTTGTTCCGCCCTTAATTAGACCGATTATTCAAGCCCGAACCTATTCAGGGACTCATCGCCGTGATGCAGTATTTCCTAATCGTAATTTTGACGAAAAACACAATTGGGGCCTGTTACTGCGAGAATTACAGGCTAGAATGGTTTTATTTGAATTCAAAAACTATCAAAATAGCAAGATTGGAAAAGAGGAGGTTCTTCAAACTGACAGCTATCTTAGCGAGCCGATGGGAAAATTGGCTATTATTATTTGTAATAAACTCCCTGAGCGCGGGGCTTATATTCAACGGAATAGTATTTATAGTCGGCAAGGTAAGGTGATTTTGTTTATTACGAGGGAACATCTCAAGGAAATGCTCTCGATCAAAGAACGGGGAGAAGACCCTTGTGATTTGATTATTGATCTAGTGGAACAATTCTATTTACAACATGAGTAAATCCTATTGCTTAACCGCCTTAGAAGGTCTCACTCAAGAAGTAATTGAAGTACAATTAGACGAAAGTGGGGAGCGATCGGTACGCTTACGGATTTTAAATAACGATCCACAATGAATCACAGCGTTATCATAATCAATAAATAAGCCGCGATCGCCATTGCAATAGCTAATCCTAAACCAGCCCCTCCCGTATGACGAGAACGATCGCCCTTTTCAATCTGATCAAAAAGCGATCGCGTCTAACAATCCGTTATCCTAGAAAGCCTAAAGAGACAAGGGGGCTGAATTTAGGTTAAACGGAAAATCAAAAACTTGTGTGTACACAGTAGCTATACTTCAAACGTTCATAATCTGAGATTTATCAAAGCGTTGAAATCGTAAGGTGAGCAGAGAATCAAGCTCCTCCTTATATTTTACGTTAGCATCCTCAAGACATCCTGAAATTGCTGCAGAAAACTGCGTAAAATCTTCATAATATTTTGCGTATAAACACTTCTTCTTCACAAACTTCCACAGTCTTTCAATTAAATTCAAGTTAGGAGAATAAGGAGGTAAGTACAGTAACTCTATTCCTAATGATTCTGCCAACTCCTGCACAATTCGGCATTTTTGATAACGAGCATTGTCTAATACCAACGTAATCGGTATTAATAGTCCTAATTCTGCTATCTTTTCTAGGAGTTCACAAACCTGAGTTCCCGTAATATAAGAACTGTTCGTTACCATAATTACTTCATGGGTAATTGCATTTAATGCTCCTAACACATTAAAACGTTTTCTCCCTGATGGTGACTTAATAAAAATCCTCTTGAAGCACCATATAAAATTTACAAATGCTCCCATTACAAAATGAGAGGCATCTACAAAGAAAACTGCCCTTTTTCCTGCTTTTGCCTCTTCTAGCCTTGGTTCTAGCTCTTTTTCTCTATAGCTATCCTGAGCTTCTACATCTGCTTTTGATGGAATTGTTCCCACCTTTAGACACCTCATTCCTATTGACTTTAAAAATTTTCTGACTTGCGTCGGACTTCTTTTTATTCCTGTTAATTCTTCTATTCTTTTTACTGCTTCATTTATTGTTGCTGGTGGATTTGACTCAAAATATGCCTCAATTGTCCCTTGATGCTCTGTTAACTCGCTTTTCGGGCGATTAAATTTTATTTCTTTTAGTTTTTCTATCCCGCCCTCTTGATAATCACGGATATAGCTTGTCACCGTATTTACTGAAACTCCTGCGAATTGAGCAATTTTTTGATGAGACAATCCCTGACTTTTTAGCCATAAAACTTCCATCTTTAGCTGCACTCTAGGATGCGGGTGATTAAACCGACCGTAAGACAACAGTCTTTTGTCTTCTTCTGTAAATTCTAACTTAATCATTTCTCAGCCTCTTGACTAATTTTTCTATTTTTATTATATTATCTCTTATTTTTAGAATTCGCAACCTGTGACCGTGTTTAGTATAGCTTAAAAAGAGGGGAGCCGATAGGCAGGGTCTTACAATTTTTAACGTCTAGCCACTTAGTTTAGGGATTAATGGGGCTTGGTTTGGCTGTAGATTCGGCGGATTTAGCCCAAACAAAATGTTCACAGGTTTCTTTGGCTTCCCAGGCGACATCGGTGCTGGGTTCCTTGAGGTTGGGATGATTTTGTAATTGGTTGCAAAGGATGGGGAGCAAATATTCCCAGGAAATATGCCAAATCCTTAGCGTATTGTCATTACTACCACTGACGATACGCTTACCATCGGGACTAAATGCCACTGAAATCACTTCTCCTGTATGACCTTTGAGCGGTTTACCAATCGCTTTTCCCGTCTCTGCATCCCAAAGTCGTAGGGTTTTATCATAACTACCACTGGCGATACGTTTGCTATCAGGACTAAATGCTACTGAATTAACTTCTCCTGTATGACCTTGCAGAGTTGTGAGCGTCTTTCCCGTCTCTACATCCCAAATTCGTAGAGTTTTGTCTGAGCTACCACTAACTATACGTTTGCCATCGGGACTAAATACCACTGAGTAAACCGTATCTGTATGGCCTGGAAGAGTTGCGATCGCTTTTCCCGTTTCTGTATCCCAAATTCGTAGAGTTTTGTCTAAGCTACCACTGACGATACGTTTGCCATCGGGACTAAATGCTACAGTCCTGACCCAATCTGTATGACCTGAAAGAGTTCTGATCGCCTTTCCCGTTTCCGCGTCCCAAATTCGCAGAGTTTTGTCGTCACTGCCACTAACTATACGCTTGCCATCGGGACTAAATGCTACTGAGTTAACCTCACCTGTATGACCTTGCAGAGTTGCGATCGCCTTTCCAGTCTCGGCATCCCAAAGCCGTAGGATGTTCTCTGAGCCACCGCTAACGATGTACTTTCCATCAGGACTGTAGGCTAATGCTCGAACTGGTGCTGTATGACCTTGAAGGGGGTTCCCAATCGTCTTTCCCGTATTCCCATCCCATAATCGTAGAGTTTTGTCTGGGCCACCACTGACGATCTGATTGCGATCGGGCCTGAAGGCGACTGCAAAGACTTGATCCTCGTGACCCCGCAAAGGTTGGCTAATGGGGGGTTCCTTGCCGTTATCCCAGAGGGCTTTTACCTCCCAAATCCGTACCGTTTTGTCCGCACTCCCAGAAGCCAAGGTCTTGCCATCGGGGGGAAAACTCACACTAACTACCCCATTTTGATGCCCATTGAGGGTTTTGAGTTCTTTTCCCGTCCCCACGTCCCACAATTTCACCGTTTTGTCCAAACTCGCGGCAGCCAAGGTTTTGCCATCGGGGGAAAAACTCACACTATTGACCGCTTCTGGATGCCCCTTGAGGGTTTTGAGTTCTTTGCCCGTACCTACGTCCCACAATTTCACCGTTCCGTCCCCACTCCCAGAAGCCAAGGTTTTGCCATCGGGGGAAAAACTCACACTATTGACCTCTTCTGGATGCCCATTGAGGGTGTTGAGTTCTTTGCCCGTACCTACGTCCCACAACTTCACCGTTTTGTCCCAACTCGCGGAAGCCAGGGTTTTGCCATCGGGGGAAAAACTCACACTAGCGACCCCATTATGATGCTCATTGAGGGTTTTGAGTTCTTTTCCCGTAACCACGTCCCACAATTTCACCGTTTTGTCCGCACTCCCAGAAGCCAAGGTTTTGCCATCGGGGGAAAAACTCACACTAGAGACCGAATCTTGATGTCCGTTGAGGGTTTTGAGTTCTTTTCCCGTAACCACGTCCCACAATTTCACCGTTTTGTCATAACTCGCGGAAGCCAAGGTTTTGCCATCGGGGGAATAACTCACACTAATGACCTGATCTTGATGCCCGTTGAGGGTTTCGAGTTCTTTTCCCGTCCCCACGTCCCACAATTTCACCGTATTGTCCGCACTCGCGGAAGCCAAGGTTTTGCCATCGGCGGAAGCCAAGGTTTTGCCATCGGGGGAATAACTCACACTCCAGACCTGCGATGGATGGGATAAAACTTTTGTCGATTGCTCTGCCTGGATAATCTTCAGCAAACTTTCCTCCACCGAGGGAAAAGGAGGATATTCGGGAAATTGCACCAAAGTTGAGTGACTTAGCCCTGTGGCAGTAATCGCTTCAAACACATTGTTCACAACAGATTCCCCCGTAGAAGTCGTTTCCGCCGCCGTCAATAAAGCTCCCACTCGCCAACGATGCCACTGTTGCAGCCCAAAAAGCGGTAAGAGCGTGGCCCCTGTGATGATTACCGCCGCGACGAGCCATTCCCCGAAAGTACGAGGCAGAGTTCGAGGCAGCAGGTTTTTTCGTTTCAGGGAATCCCTTAATTCATCGGGTACTTTCGTCGCCAGAATCGGTTTTCCCTGCATAAAGTCCAGAAAAAGATAGTCGCGTAAAGGACTGCCATCCTCAGACCTTTTACTCAACAAGCGAAGCATCGGATTGAGCAAATCGGGCAACATTTTTTCGTACTGAGTTGCCACTTCTAATTGCTGTTGATTTACCGTTCCCTGCACCGAGCTAACCAGTAAATTCTGGAGGGCGGAACGAATGGTTAATTCCTGTTCTTTAGTCAGTTTTAAAATCAGCAAACTCCTCAACCAATCAGGCATATAACCCGACCGAAACCAGGGTAAACGGGCCAACTTGATGGGGGAACAAACTTCGGCTAGGGATTGGTTTGATTGCGTTTTTAGTTGAGTTCCCAGATAGAGGGTAATATTCCAATGTAGCTCTGGAAATACCGCACAGGCCGTAAACCAGTAATAACCATCGTTTCCCAAATATTCTTCTAGAGACTTGAGCATTGAGGTAATTTCTGCGGCAGTGGGAGGAGAGCGATCTAACCAATGGAAAGAATGGATCAACAATTGCTCAGGTAAGGGCGTTTGCACCTGCCCAGAAAGCAGATAGGATTTGATCACTTCGGGGTTCAAAACCTGGCTTAAGACCTGTAAACCCTCCGCCGTTGCAGGTAAAACAATGAAATTTTGGGCGAGGAAAAATTCCTGATTACTCCAATTACTGATGGGATTGGGAGTCAAAACCGCCCGTTTCTCCCAGGTTTTAAGCTGACTTACCCAGGGTTCTAATTCACCGCTAATGTCACTAAAAAAGCGATCGCTATCGGAAACCACAATCAAACAGCGATCGTGATATTGATGAATAATTTCCTGGAGTTTGCGAGGAGAATTATTACGCTCTTTAGAAAAACAAATGCGGGGATCGCCTTCAAAAAAATAAACCGTAATCAAAACACCATCTTTTTTAAGACAGTTAATCATCTCCTCCACAAATTGGGCTTGATGATCCCGAAAACTAGCCGAATCTACCAGAAAAAGATACTCCACCAGCGTTTGGTAGGTTCCATAGACGGGTGAGAGCCAACTACCTTTTTTCAGGGTTGCCTCAATCGTTTTATTTACATCAAGCTGCTGAGAGGGAATATGAACTCGACGTTTTAAACCCCGCGCAATTTGGTTAAAGATTAGGGGAGGAAATAAATCTTGCTCAACCCCCTGAATAGAAATTTTCTCAAGTTTTGGTTCCCGATCCATTCCCAAACGTTTTAGAAACAAATCAGCCTGTTGAGACCAGAGACCACGCCGAAGGGCATAAAGAAAAACGGTAATAGGTACAGCAAGGATAAAAAAGATCAACCATTTTTGTTGCCAACCACAGAAAAAAGGTGATGAAGCGTTGACAACAGGTTTGAAGACAAGCTTCGAGGATTCAGACGGAGGAGAAGGTTTAATTGAGGGTTTGGGACTAGGGGACGGAGTTGGGACAGAACTCGAAGCTTTTGGAGTGGGTGAAGCTAAGGTAGGTGAAGGAGTTGCGACGATGGTTGGTGTTCGAGACGGATTCCAGATCAGGGGGAAAAGGGCGGCAATCAGAACAGTGGCCACAATCACTAAGCCAACGGTTAACTGATTAGCGTGAGACTGTATATCGCTCAACTCCTGGGACAAAACTTGAGCTTTAGTATCGAGGGAATGAACTTCTGAAGTCGTGGTTTCGGGTGCGGGGGAAATGGGTATAGAGTCAAGCCAAAGCTTAAATCGTTGCTGAAAATCCTCTTGTTCAGTAGGGGAACTACAAAAAATTGGCCCTAAATATCCTCCCAGAGAACCTGGACTATCCAACGTTTCTCCCTGGTCAATGAGGGTAAGAACAAGCTTTTGGGCAGCAATATATTGAGAAATGCCGATTTTGTAGCCTTCCTCTCTCAATTCTTCAATAAAATCTGTCAAACGATCAGACTTTATCCAATCAGGGATTTCATGGGTTATTTGCTGATCCATTGCTTTGTTCTTTGATCCATTGTTTGACAATTTCTTGCGCTTTTTCCTGATCCTCAGTGGTTTTAATTAAACTGCTCAGGGTTTGACGAATATTGGTTTCCGTCAAGACAATTTCTGGCTCCGTTTTAAACCCTTGTAGGGCCAATAACCAACTTAACAATTCCGCCGTTGCTGGTTTCTTTCTCAGTCCAGATTTGCGTAATCGTTCAAATAGGGCGATCGCATCTTGCAGAAATTTGCTGTCACTTGCCAGGTCTAAATGATTAGACACAATCTCCTTAAGGCGATCGGGTTCAGGAAAGGGAATATTGTAATAAATACAACGGCGTAGAAAAGCTTCAGGTAAATCCTTTTCAGAATTGCTAGTAATAATAACAATCGGTTGCAGCGTGGGATCGGCTTCAATCTTGACATTGCCTAACTCTGGAATCCGAAAATATAAATGCTCTAACTCATTGAGCAGATCATTGGGAAAATCACGGGGAGCTTTATCCATTTCATCAATTAAAACCACAGAGCGGGACTTGCCAACATGGGCAAATTCTGCCGACAAAAGACTTTTAACTTCACTGGGTTCCTTCGTCTTTAAAATGGCTAATCCTAAAGCTTGATAGGTAATATAATGTAATAATTCAGAAGAAGAAGAGGTCTTACTTTGAATATCCTGAAAACGCTTCAAAGCATCATAGGTATAAAACAGGTCTCTAGCGGTGCTAGTGGATTTAATTTCAAACTTTAACGGTGGCTCAAAACCGAGTTCCCACGCTAAACTAGCCGCAAATTGAGTTTTACCTGTGCCTGGTTCTCCTGTCAGCAATAAAGGTTGTCCTAGCAATAAAGCGACATTACAAGCATCCTTCAACCCTTGATCGGCAATATAATTTTCGGGTTTAAGCAACTGCGATCGGCGAGAAATTGGCAGCGTAACAGGGGCTGAATCATCTAATTTCTTACCCCTACCTTCGTAAAATGGAAATTTCATCAAATCCTCCTAATTATAATTAACAGTAAAATCTTTTAGTAATTTAGTTAATTCTTGAGCTAAATCACGCATAGGAATTGTATCAGATGGATGGTTTTGGAAAATTTCGTCAATTTTTGCCATAATTGAGTCTTCGGCTATCTTTTCACCGAAAGCTTTTTTAACATCATCTCTGGCGACCCAATTATAAACGTCTGATTGAGCAATTCCTGTTAATTGTGGCAAAACGATCCCCGACAGACCACTAAATTGTTGAAAATTTTCTTTGGAAAGTTTTTCAAGTTCTGCCTGAATTTTTTTATTTTTAGATTGACAATTCTTACATTTAAAATAATTAATCAAAAAACCAAAAAAACGTGTAAAAACAAATTTTTGACTACTGCTTTTTTTCCCAGTTTGATATTTAACTAAAAGGAAAATAATAATTTTATTGCCAGAAGTTAACTTGGGCCAATTGTGCCAAAAAGACAATAATTCATTCAATATATCACCTTGTTTTTGCCAATTTTCAGTAAGTAATTGGATATTAATCAGGGCTGGTGATGGGGATTGACAAAAGAATTGATTGATTTCCTCTTTCGTAGAATTATTATGATTTAAAAATTTTTTCGCTAAATCGTTACACAGCCAATATTCTAAGTCTTTCATCTTGTTGCGATCAAGATCATTCGGCCATTCAATTGGTTTTCGCCTAATACCTTCATCACTTGAACATAATCCTGTCTGTTCAAAAAAAGAACTATCTATAAGTCTATCTAAAAATTCAACATGGCATTGGTATTGATCACCATGAAGAATACAAATCAGAGGCTTAAGATGAGCTTGATCGAGATGTTTTTTGACTGCCTTGGCCAGTTCACGCTCTTGCTGATTGCGGTCTGGCATATAGGGCAACAGAGGGGGGACTTTGTTAGAAGGGGTGCGACCTTTAGTTGATAAAAGCTGTTGTAATCAGGGTTCTACAGGGAACCCATATTGATCAAGTTTTGCCCAAAATTGACTCCATCGTTCCTTGGTCAATACCAAAGCTCGTAGGCTCAAAATAATTCCTGCTCCTTTTTCCTTCCATCGCATCCCTGAACAACATAATCGTTGTTTGACCAACGTCTTACAAGCTGCTTCCGTAACACCTGAACCAATCGGATACTTTTTCTCTAAGTATTCAGCATAATCCATTTGATGCTGATGATTCTCGTAATAAGTAATCGCCGCTTGTAGTTTCTCGGTAAGATTCTTAGAATGACTTTTTTCTTCTTTGACTTCTTTCATCAGATTTAGCAGTTCTCCTGCTTTTCCTTTTTCATGCTTGAGTTCTCGACAATTTTCAGTCAACCATTCTTTTTGTTTTGACACGGTATTCGGATGCAACGCTTCTGCCAAGGCACCTAAGTAACCAGAGGCATGATAGAAATCTAATATCTGTTCTTCCGTTTGCTTTTCTAAAAACTTCCAATTTGATTCTGCCCCGTCTGCTATCCCGACCAATGTTGCCTCTGGATAACGGTTTTTCGCTCGCTCAATTTCTCTTTCTAATCTTTCTAGAAAACTCTTTTTTCCATACTCTGGTGCCGCACCTAGATAGATTGTAGGTTGACGTTCGCCTTCACTATCGTATAGGGAAACGGTTCCCACCATTGCTTCACGGTAGCCATCCTCACACATCAGCATACAGGTTCCATCTAATCCTATTCCCACTGTTGCAATTTGGCTATCCTCCTTGGGCGGGGCATAACTCCACGCTTCTTCTTTTGCCTGTACCACACTTCCTACTGCTTCACTCAATCTTTGGATATAGGATAGCGCTACTTTTCTACCATGATTTTCTAATAAATCATTTTTCACCTCTTTGCCTGCCATCCCTGACATTTTTGAGGATACCTGTTTTGCCAATAATGGCGTTGATGTTATGATTATCCTTGCTTCTCTTTCTAAGGGGCAATACGTTTTTCCTCAAAGGTGAACGCTGATATACATGACGATTCACTATAACCTCACCATAAGGTGTTTGATATTCTTTCGGTTGCTCTCCCTTACTCTTCCAGATTTCTTCACCGATTTTTAAGGGTGAACCATCTGTATCTAAATATTTCAAGGCTTCTTTGCTGGCGATGCAACCTACTTCGTTTAAGCCTTTTTGAATATTTATTTCTGTATCCAACATTGAACGACTGAGTTCTAATGTTAGTTCTATTTTTATCTTTGAACCCTCTACATTAATTAGTTTTGCTGTCATCATTGTTTCCTCTTTGTCACTTTTCATCCCATGTTAACACTTTTCTTTTCCTTCATCAACTAAAGGTCACACCCGTTAGAAGTTAGAAGATGCTTTTGGGTCGGCTTTCTCTTCAGAATTTTTTTGCGGAGAGATGGCAACTTGTCCTCCACCAGATACACTCACAACAATACCACCGTTCACTTGCCCGACAACTTGGTTCTTATCACCCTTCGTATTCTGTTCAATTTGGGAGCCGATATTGGAAGGATCGGTTGCCAACGAATTATCAGTCATTGATTATATTTCCTTAAAAGGCTTGCTACGGAACGTTACTCTGAAAAGTACCGCCACTCATCTGGCCAATAATCACGTTTTTATCCCCCGTTGTCGTCTGAGTAATTTGTACTGCTGCAATGACCTCTGGGGAAGCCTCTGCCAGAATTTTGGCGATCGCTTCAGCTAATTCTTTATTCTGCTCTAGTAGTTTCTTCAACTGTACCCGTAGAGCGGCTTGTAAGTCTTCATCGTCTGGATTATTCGCTACATCTATTGCGGCCTCCTTAGCTGACTCCTTAGCTTCAATCCGAGGACTCAACTTTGCCCAGATTTTTTTGACCGTTTCCCAAGTATCGGCACCAACCTTGCTGGCGGCACTCTCGGCGGCCTTACCACCAAGTTTCATCAAAGTAGGTAAATGGGGAGCGAGAAGGGCTGTCAAAGTTACAATATCCATTTTGTTTAAATGAGTACCAATAAATTCTCGTATCATAGCATTTCTTCTGTGATACAACACTTTATAGTCCAACAAAAAATTGGGGATGACTTTAACCAGCCCCAACCTTCTCCCAGTCTCCTAGTCCCCTAGTCCCCCAGTCTCCTAGTCCCCCAGTCTCCTAGTCCTCTAATTAACAGCAGACTGAACCGTTGAACTTCCCCCTTTAGCAACCTGTTGTTTGAGGATCTCAAAGGCTTTAGCAAATTGGGGATCAGCTAAGGTGCCAATTTTCTCCCGATCCTTTTGCAGGGCTTTGCGTTGGGCATCGGTTAACTCAATTACCACATCGGGATCAATGCCATGCTTATTGATATCGCGTCCATTCGGTGTTAGATATTTGGCGATCGTCACGGCTAAACCGGAACCATCCCCAAGACTGCGAACGGATTGCACCAGACCCTTACCAAAGGTTTTTGTCCCCACAATCACGGCCCGTTTATGATCCTGTAAGGCTCCCGATAGAATTTCACTGGCACTGGCCGAACCCCCATCCACTAAAACCACGAGGGGTTTATTCGTTAATTGCTGATTATTGGCACTTTGCTGCTCAACTTCCCCTTGGCGATCAACCGTAGAGACAATTTTGCCATCCTTTAACCAGAGACGACCAATATCGACACTGGCATAGAGTAAACCGCCTGGATTAGACCGTAAGTCCAAAATATAACCCTTGACATTTTGCTTCTCTAAAGCCTGCATAGCTGTCCGCATTTCATCTCCAGCGTGAGCACTGAATTGATTTAAGCGGATATAACCGATCTTGCCGATCGCCGTATTCTCTGCTTCAGCCCGGACAGGATGGATTTCGATCTTGGCTCTTACTAAGGGATAATCAATGTTGCGATTGCCGCGTTTAATGGTGAGAACCACTTGAGTCCCTGGCTTACCACGAATCAACTTCACCGCATCATCCACTTCCATCCCCTTAGTCGATTTGCCATCAATTTTGACAATCACGTCTTTGGCTAAAATACCTGCTTTATAGGCCGGGGTTGACTCAATGGGCGCAATGACGATTAATTTTTTGCTATCCTTATCCTGGGCTAACTGGATACCCACACCTGATAATTCTCCAGATGTATCGATTTGCATAGCCTGAAATTCTTCTGGGTTCATAAAGCGGGTATAGGGATCGCCCAACTTTTTCAACATTTCCCGAATGGCTTTGTAGGCCTCATCTGGATTTTTGTAGGTACGACCCAAATAATCCTTGCGGACGGCTCGCCAATCGACCTGATTAAAAGTGCCATCCACGTAGGTTCGATTCACGATTTGCCAAACTTCATCCACCACCTCTTTGGGATTATCCTGAAAGAAAGCCTGAGAGCGAGCCAAACGAAGTCCCACGCCTGTCACCGTTACGGTGGTTAACAACAAGGCCGTTGCTCCTAAAATTAGCCCGCGTTTCTGCTTATCCATAATGTTTCCTTTTGCCAATGGTGAAGATTGATGAAGAAAAAAAACTACTTTATTTTGAAATAGTCACCCAATCTAGTTATAACATTTCAGGATAGTGGTTGTAGTGATTGTATGACGGATCTAGTTGTGTCTGATTCTCTCAAAGATAGACGGCGAACCTTAAAAAACCAACGTCAGTTGAAAGTATGGCAATCGCTTTGGCGTTTTTCTGTACTTTGTAGTGCCGTGGGGGGGTTGGTTTGGCTGATGAGTTGGCCAGAATGGAGCATTCGCGATCGCACTCAAGTTCAGTTAAAGGGGAATCAATGGGTTTCCTCTGACCAATTATACAAGCAAGTACCTTTAGTCTATCCCCAATCCATTTGGCAACTTTCCACTCAGCAGATTAGCCAAAAAATGTCCACCATTCCATCTTTGGAGAAGGTGGATGTCACCCGTCAATTATTGCCAGCCCAATTAACCATCACCGTAAGGGAACGTCGCCCTGTGGCCCTAGCGGTGACAACTGAAGGGCCGGGATTTGTCGATAGAGAGGGCATTTTTATTCCAGCCGCTTCCTATGAAAAAACTGCGATCCAAGTCAAACTCCCCAAATCGCCGTTGTTTCTTGGCTATGATCCCCAATATCAAACATTCTGGAAAAATTTATATCCGCTTTTAGCCCAATCTTCAGTCAAGATTGACATTATCAACGGTCGTAATCCTAGCAATCTGACCATGAAAACCGATCTGGGTATGGTTTACCTTGGCTCAAACCTCTCCCAATTCCCCCAGCAACTTCAGGTGCTAAATCTCATGAAACAATTGCCTTCGCGTGTTCCACCCCATCGAGTTGCTTATATTGACTTGACTCAACCCAAAGCACCTTCTGTCCAAATCACGATGCCATCTCCAAAGCAATCACCTGCCAGTAATGTCAAGAAGCCATGACAATCATTGATGCCCTCTAGACTTGCCCTACCGGAATCATCTCTCTTTGTATTGACAAACTTCAGCAATGTTTCTAATCTAAGGACGTAAAGCTGAGTTTAGGCAATTTTAAACAATTTGTAGATAAAAAAGGTTTATAGATTTTATAGAATTGCTGTTCAACTCTGGTGATACTGTTGATAAACTAACCCTATCCCCAAATCTTTATTTCCGTCTCTAAAATTTTATAGCGTACTGCATTTATCCTTTTCCCACTACAATGATTTTTAACAATGACATTAACCATGATTTTTCCCTAGATCATCCCAGCCTCAATGGAGCAGAGAGCGGGGAGTCGTCTGATAGCCTAGACGATTTGTTTGCCGATCAAGACGATTTAGCGATCTTTTCTACTCCTGCCGATCCCAAAACCTCGATTCAGTTAGATGCAAGGAGAAGTCAGATTGTGCCTAGTAGTGTTGCCAGAATTAAAGTAATTGGTGTTGGTGGTGGCGGTTGTAATGCAGTCAACCGTATGATTAACAGTGGTGTAACGGGAATTGAGTTCTGGGCAATTAATACGGATTCCCAAGCACTAATACAAGCGGCGGCTCCCCAGCAGTTACAGATCGGCCAAAAATTAACCAGGGGTTTAGGGGCGGGTGGTAATCCGGCGATCGGACAAAAGGCTGCGGAGGAATCCCGTGAAGATATTGCCAAAGCGTTAGAAAATACGGATTTAGTCTTTATTACGGCTGGCATGGGTGGAGGCACTGGCACTGGCGCGGCCCCGATTGTGGCCGAAGTGGCCAAAGAAATGGGCTGTTTAACGGTTGGTATTATTACTCGTCCCTTTACTTTTGAAGGACGACGAAGAGCCAATCAAGCAGAAGACGGGATCAATGCCCTCCAATCCCGTGTGGATACTTTGATTGTCATTCCCAACAACCAATTACTGGCTGTGATCCCCGCAGAAACCCCGTTACAAGAAGCTTTTCGGGTGGCTGATGATATTCTGCGTCAAGGTGTACAAGGAATTTCCGATATTATTACTATTCCGGGTTTAGTCAATGTGGACTTTGCGGATGTCAGGGCTATTATGGCGGATGCAGGTTCGGCCTTGATGGGAATTGGTGTGGGTTCAGGTAAGTCTCGTGCCAAAGAAGGGGCTACGGCGGCGATTTCTTCCCCGCTTTTAGAATCATCTATTGAAGGAGCCAAGGGTGTTGTCTTTAATATCACTGGCGGTTATGATTTGACCCTTCATGAGGTGAATGTTGCGGCGGAAACTATTTATGAAGTAGTTGATCCCAACGCCAATATTATTTTTGGGGCGGTTATTGACGAGAAAATGCAAGGGGAAATGCGCATTACGGTGATTGCAACGGGTTTTAGCGGAGATCATCGCCCTGTTAAGGAACTTGAGGTCGTTGCCCCCAAACCAGTTGTTCCTTCCCTATCGATATTAACCTCTGCCCCTGTCGAGAATCCCCCTCGGCGTGAGACCGATATTCCTGGCTTTTTACGTGATCGTCGTGATCGTCGTTTTCCGAAGTCTTAAGGTGGATTTGGTGAATTAATTTGTTGCATTGGTTGGTTTTTCGCGCTTGCTCAACCAAAGGTTTGCTTGAGGCTGATCTCAGAAGAGGTGAGCCTAATTTGGCGTGACAACCTGGAAACCGTCCGTCAAATGTTAAGTTTGTTTGCAGAAACTTGATTTATGTGTTAAGTTATGTTTCAAGGGGCATACCTTTGACCACGCTGAATCGATTATTAGGAGGCGTAAAACCATGCTCTGCTGTTCAGTCCACTCACTTCATCCCTACAGTTGCTGATTGAACCTTTAGAAATTTTGACCAGATAATATCGCCATCTGCCTTTAAGTCTTCACAAGATCAAGGTTTAGACCGATTTGGAATAGACCGATTAATGCACCGAACAGAACAAAGAATCTTGTTTAGGCATTCATTCGGTTAGTTTACTCCTAGCTTGCGATGGGGATAGGCTCCAAATTGAAGACTAGATGGTTTAGACATCTCACCTCAACCATAGGAGGTTGCATTATGAATTTACAGGCAAAGACTGCTTTAGTAACTGGGGCATCCAGAGGAATTGGCCGGGCGATCGCCCTTGAATTAGCTCTATCGGGATTACAACGTTTGATTGTGGTTGCCCGGAATCAGGAAAATCTGGTACAACTGGCTCAGGAAATTGCACAGCTTAATGCCAACATTGAGGTTGTGGTTCTGCCGTTGGATCTCACTCAACCGGTGATGGTAAATACGGCGATCGCCAAAACCTGGCGGGATCATGGCCCCATCCATCTTCTGGTTAACTGTGCGGGAGTTGCTCACCAAAGTTCCTTTTTAGAAAGTCGTTTTCCAGAGGTCTATCAAGAAATTTCTCTGAATCTATTAGGACTCTATACCATTACCCGTTGTGTTGCACGGCGAATGGTTTCCCACAAAGAAGGAACGATTGTCAATGTCTCCAGCTTAATGGGGAAAGTGGCCGCTCCGACAATGGCGACCTACTCTGCTACAAAATTTGCCATTCTGGGTTTTAGTCAGGCTCTCCGCAGTGAACTCGCTGCCCATAATATTCGGGTTGTCACCTTACTGCCCACCCTGACCGATACCGATATGGTCAAAGAACTCAAACGCTTCCGTTGGGTTAGGGCTATGACTCCTAAGCGAGTTGCCACGACTTTTATGCGAGGACTTCAACAAGGAAAGACAGAAATTTTGGTCGGTTGGCAGAGTCACTTAGCGGTGTGGTGTCAGCGTTTAGCCCCTTGGCTGATGGATCAGATTCTCGCTTTCTCGGCTCCCCAATCCGTCTAATCTCTAGGTAATTTTTTAGCCCCTCTTCAATCTTCAGAGGCTTCTTCCTGAAACCTTTCTTTAAGGAGCCTCTATTCTCCTGGGAACGCTAAGGCCTACAATATAAGGGGATAAGCTTATTTCCCATAACTCAATTTTCCAGGTGTTTCTCGTTGATCGATATGAATGATAATTTGCCCGTTGTCTATCTATCAGGTTTACTTCTCCTATTATTTGGCCTCACCATTTTTGTTCTACGTCAAATTATTAAAAGTCGTCGTATAGAAAGTACTGCCTCTAAATTACAGAAAAAAATTAAGGATGGTGGTGGAGTTGCCCAAGATTACTACCAGTTGGGGAGTATTTTTCTTGATAAAAAACTCTATGTTCAATCTATTAATCTTTTTCAAAAAGCCTTAAAGTTGGCCAATGAAATAGAACCAGAAAATAAGGCATTAATTTATAATGCCTTGGGTTTTGCCTATTTTGCTCAGGAACAATATGATCTGGCCATTCGTAATTATAAGGAAGCTCTAAAACTCTATCCAGATTATGTGATTGCCCTTAATAATTTAGGGAACGTTTACGAGAAAAAACAGATGGTTAATAAGGCCGTAGAAGTCTATGAGCAAACCTTAAAATTTGATCCTAAAAATAGTATTGCAAAGCGTCGTTTTGAGTCTCTTCAAAAACGGTTAGTAGAATCCAATTAATTTAGTCTTTGTGGTTCAAATATCTTGGACTAGAATTCACTGCAAGCGACTAACTTCTGTAAAATAGCGATTTAGAGAGGACGTAAAATTCCTATGACTAAATATAAAGAACTCTGTCAAGCCTATGCAAATGCGCGCCAAGCCTCTCTCCAATCTATTGAGACATGCCAAGGGTTTGCGGAAATTTTCATTGATCACATGAGTGAGTATTTTCAATGTCGAGTGGAAATGCAAAATGTTAGTTTTGATGAACAGGGATCTATGCACTTTTATCCGGCTATTACCCTCTATACCAATCCCCATCAACCCGTAATGGATAATGGTGAGGTGGTCGTTGTTTCCCTGTCGTTAGAAAAAATGGAAGATATTTATTTAGTCACCTTATTTCCCTGGGAGAAGCCTTTCCCTTTGAGAAAAAGCCAATTAGAAAAGCTAGATGATTTCACCCCTGTTTATGATTTCATCTATGAACAAATTTTAAATGCCTATGCTAATGCCATGATTTCGGTTCGGGATAGTCAAACTAATATTCGTAATTTAGGCTGGGATTTCTAAATCGGTGATGATTTCCTAACCAATGCAGAATCATTTAAGGTTTAGGTCTAAATATTTAGGTTAGGATCGGTAGCAAGCTTAAGGAGGCTAAATCTTATGTCTGAAACGATTGAAGAACTCTATACAGAACTAGAGAATCTTGACCAAGCTGATCCGGTTGAGGGGGCAAAGTGTCGAGAACAGGTTCAAGAAATTTTTGCTAATCCTTCTATTGCAGTACGGATTAAAACCGCGATCGCCGATCTGCTGATGCAAGCCAACCAAGCGTTAGTCCTTAAAACCGTTAAGGAAGAGGATAGTTATTAAGTTTTGACATTGGATTAAACGAGATTGAAACATTGGTGGCGATTAATATTGATCCTCGGTTTGCCTGGCTGTAGTCAGGCGATTTTTATTCAACCCCAATTACCCAGTGGTGGGATTAATAGTTTCGCGCCGGATGAGTCTCCCACTTATAGTGCTGATGGTCGCTATTTAGCTTTTGCTTCGGATCGCAACGGACGACGGGAAATTTTTCTTTATAACTTAGAGCAACGTCGCCTTATCCCTTTACCGAATTTGAATCAGCCTAATAGTACTCAATCTGAACCGTCTCTCAGTGCGGATGGTCGTTGGTTAGCCTACGTTTCTACGGCTAGGGGCAAAACCGATATTATGCTCTACGATCGCGATCTCCAACGTTCGGAACTGTTAACGGCCAATGTGCGAGGTTCGGTTCGACATCCGACGATTAGCGGTGATGGTAAACAAGTTGCTTTTCAAAGTAACCAATTAGGACAATGGGATATTGTTTTAGTCAATCGTTAATTGGGGTTTGCCGAATAAAGGCAGAACCTTTATCAGATAAGCTTTTCAGCCATTTTGAACACGATTAGGTGCAAGCTTATGGCATTTGAAGGCTCAAAATCCATGCACTTTGCTAGAAAATTGTGGGTTAAAATCGGAAACTGATTTCTGAAGTCACCATTTTTCGCGCCCTGTGGCATCTAGGTTCGATTTGCAGACTTATTCAGCAAGCCCTAATTGGTTAATAAAACAGTCAAAATCAACTAACGCAAATAATCAATAATGCCGGCCGCGATCGCCTCTGCCATCCGTTGTCGATAACGGGGATTAGCCAAATTACGATTATCTTTTTCGCCGGTGACAAATCCCACTTCCACTAAGGTAGAAGGCATTGAAGATTTTCGCAATACATAAAATCTGGCTCGTCGGATGCCTCGATCTGCAATATCAATACGCCGTAGCACACTGCGATGAATACTTTTAGCTAGACCATAGCCGCTTGAATAGTGATAGGTTTCCAAGCCATTGATCTCTGCTCTCCCCATTCCCATGGAATTGGCATGAATACTGACAAAAATAGTGGCATTGACCGCTTCAGCCCGCGCCACTCGGCCTTTAAGGGAAATAAAAGTATCGTTAGCACGGGTTAGCACGACTCCAATCCCCTGTTTTTCCAATTCTTTGGCAACGGCTAAGGAAATCGAGAGAACAATATCTTTTTCCTGTTGACCCCTTAGTCCGATCGCGCCTGGATCTTGTCCCCCATGACCGGGATCAATAATCACCGTAAACTGTTTAATGGGCCGAGGTGCTGGTTCAGGAACGGCGATCGCCACAGGCTCGGTCGGAGGCGTATATTCTGACATCATTAAAAACTTGGGCAATTGGGCCGCCCAACGGTTCGGAGCTAGACCCCGCACTTCCACTTCCCAGGGACGCATACTATAGGCTTCGTTCAACTCCACCACAATGCGAGTGGTTGCACGGTTCACCTGACCGACCCGTACCATCTTTACATAGCTACTGATCGCTTTTTCCAAAGTGGGGCCGCGATGATAGATACCCGGTAAATCAATGACTAAACGAGTTGGATTGGCTAACAGTTGCACCTGGGGTCGGACATTATCATCGGTAATAATGTCTAAACGACTATCTTGAAGATCAAATTTCCAGTACTCCAGCGATCCTGCCAGGACAGAACTGCAAAATAGAGGTAAGGCCAACAGATTGGCTACCAGATAAGCAAAGCTTTTTTTCACTAACACACTCCTCACCCTTGCCAAACCATTCAATCCTCGGCAACAGCGTGATTATAGCGCATTAGTTCCAGACTCTCCTCACCGTAAACTCCCTCAATCTGTTGACAGCAGCAGTCTATGGCAAAATCATTAAAATCTTCTGCCCCAACGCCAAACATGCTCGCAAAGGTATCAGGTCGCACGCGACAAAAACGAGGACGGTCTTCATAAATGCGACATTCTCGCAATTCCGCATCATAGTTAATACACCAGCCATCCTCACCCACGAGACTCAGGTACAAGCCTAAGTCCTCCGTCGTGAGATAACTCTCCAATTCGGGGCGATCGCTGGGATCGAGATTACAACAGGCTCCACAGCCCTGAATACATTGCCAAGTTGCCATAATGCTTCTTCCTGAATAACTTGTAACAAAACTTTATAGATTTTTGTATCTTTACTGAAAAAGAGAGAAACCAACCCAGGTATTATAGACAAGGGTTTTCTTTACATATTGTCCTTCGAGTTAATACCATCGGTAAATTTTCAGGAGAAAACATGGATTTAATAGCCGCTCTTAACCTACAACCTATTTTTCAGCTAACTTTTGTCTCTCTCATTATGATTGCTGGCCCTGTTGTCATCTTTCTGTTAGCCTTTCGAGGTGGCGACCTCTAGACCGACTCAACGGAAGACGTGGAAAAGCAAGCTAGACAGTCAAACTCAGCGATTGTTGGTAAGTACCTTCCCATTGGAGGGTATTTTTTTTATTATTTTTTAGCGATCGCTATCTAGCTCGAAACTATCCGATTAGTTAGCAACAGAGAACTCTAATTGGCTATATAGGCATCAAAAAAATAAGCTTACGGCGATCGCTTTTTTGTAAACTGTTAAAATCCACATTCAGCAGCTTGAAATTAGGCGTTGCACATTGACAAAATCTCAATAAAGTATAATTAACAGAGAGATTTTTATTAACACCTCAGTTCACGTCTCAATAGAAGGTTTTAACAAGCTCTCAATCTGTAAATATTCTCTTAAGGATTGGCATCTTTTTCGCAATACTGAATCAGGTTCTTTTAAAGATTGCTCTAGACTAATATCTTGATCCACTAGGGTGATAATTTTTTCGATTTCTGGATAGTTTTGTAAATTGGTTAATTGGCTATTTCCTGCTAAGATGATCACTTTTCGCTGATACTTTTTGGCCAAGGCTAAAATTCCTGAAATGACTTTCCCCTGTAAGGATTGCTGATCAAAGTTACCTTCTCCTGTAATCAGGCGATCGCTGTTGGTCATCTGTTGAATTTTTTCTTCCAAACCGGTCAAGCTGGCAATAACCCTAAAACCACTTTCAATCGTGGCATCTAAACCGAACTTTGCTCCAGCCCCTAACCCTCCGGCGGCTCCAGCTCCAGCAAAGTTTAAATCCATACCATACTGCTTTTTAATCACTGCGGCAAAATGTCGTAGTCCTTGATCTAATCTTTCTAGCATAGGGCGATCGCCCCCCTTCTGTGGCCCGTACACAAAAGCGGCTCCCTGTTCTCCATAAAGTGGATTGGTGACATCGCAAAGTACTGTAATAGGAGGAAGATGTAAATTTTCAGGAGCTATAAGGCGATCGATATTTATTAAAGCTTGACCACCATAGCCTACTGATTCACCTTTTTTATTTAGAAATTGCCAACCGAGAGCCATTAACATTCCTAAACCAGCATCGTTAGTAGCCGAGCCACCGATCGCCAAATAAATTTTTTTTGCCCCTTGTTTGAGAGCATGACGAATCAACTCTCCTGTTCCATAGGTTGTAGTGAGTTCAGGATTACGTTCTTCCGTTTTTAATAAGGTTAAACCACTGGCTTGGCCCATTTCAATAAAGGCTTCTTGCGATTCTATTAGCCAAAGATACTTGGCTTTAACTCGTTGTTTGGGTAACGGGCCACAAACCTCTAATTCGATCCATTGACTATTCGATAAACTCGTAAAAATTGCCTCTAAAGTTCCTTCTCCGCCATCAGCCAGGGGATGACTAATAATTGGAAAAGTATGACCCAATTCCGCCTCGATAATTTGGCAGATTTCTAGGGCAGATAAGGTTCCCTTAAAAGAATCCGGTGCAACTAATAAACGCATTTTTGACACTCTCTTAAACGCATTTTTGACACTCTCTGATCTCTGGGAGCATCCCACCATTGTAACTCTCAAATTAGGTTTTATGTCAAGCTATCTTGAAAGCCTTGCTACAAGACAATTTCGGACATAAGTACAATTACCTGATTGCATAAGCAAGTACAATTACTTGATTGCATAAGTGAGATGCTCCCTAGCTAAGGCTTACACCCCGTATCGGCACCCAAGAGACCATCGATGGTGTCGTTATATGAGGTACCAAACAGTATGTCGTTGCCATTAGTTCCTGTAATTGAGGCCATAAATTTAACCTTCTACTTTTGAATTAGCGAAATAGAAAAACACATGATTAGAAATTAGAATTGTTGTTGATAACGAATCCTCGCTTGATTAAGATTATAGTCATAATCCACTCGAATTACTTGATTTTTATCGAGACGATATTGAGTGGAAAGAGTCGGATAAATCTGTAATGTATCCAGACCGATTTGATTACCCCAGGTAATAAACTGCATATTGGCATCAAAAATCCAATTTTGTACCGAAGGAATCACCGTTGCTCCCACCTGAGGAAATCCTGCTTTAACCAGTGGTTGATCATTTTGTTCCTGCAAACTGATATTAGGATATTGATTGGCAAATAGCGTTAAATATTGATTGCGCGTCATCGGCGGAACACTGGAAATAGAAACGAGCGGCGAACGAACTAAATCCTGCATAGAACTAATTCCCAAGGAATGATTTTTAAGACAATCACTAACTTGAGATAGGTTTGTGGGTGAAAGCAGAGTTTCGGATGAAAAAGGTGGTTGCTCATTTGATAATACAAGACAGCGATCGCGTTGTAGCCTGGCTAATTTAGGTAAAGCTTGTTCCGGTAATAATTGGGCTGCATTACCTTGAATGCCAATATTTAATAATAGAGATTGAGACTGCCCACTTTGCACCAAATCATCAGGAATACTATTATCTCTGGACGTGATTAAACCCAGATCAAATAAATACATTTGCAACTTTAAATCGACGACGGGATTGAGGATGCCCTGGCGAGGAGAAAAGGTTAGGGTATTAGGTTGATGTTCATTAATAAACACACGACTGGGAAAGAAATCCATAAAACCTTGATTAACTCGAATTTCTCCCCTGGGTTCAATTGAATGGAGACTATTTAACAAGCCATTAAACATTAAAATTCCACTAACATTAAAGGCAAAACGAGGAAATTTTTGTTCTTTTCTGAGTTCAACCTGATCCAAAACAATTTCTAGATCTTGGAATTGGGGAACCTCTAATAAAAAAAGCTGAGGATTTTTCTTTTCAAACCATTGTACTTGAATAGGAGAAGTTGAAGAAAAAATCGGAAGGGAGGCTGGAAGGGATAAAATGCCATCTTTTAGGAGAATTTTTCCACCGATAATCGGGGTTAAAGCCGAGCCCTTAATCCTGATATTGCCCTGAAATTCGCCTCGATATAAATGACTCGGATCATCATCTCGCTGAGTGAAACTAAGGGTTAGGGGATTGCTTAAGCTCGCCTTGTCTTTAGGGGGAGGAAATAACGGCAAAATACCTTGACTGATGATACCTTGACCACCAATATTACTCTTAAAATTTTCAAAAATAAAATGATCATCCTTGAGGATAAGGTTGCCATCGAGGTTTAATAATTGACGGAAAAAGGGCGTTTTCAAGGCAACATCGGCCAGAGAAAGACGAATTTCACTCTGCGGATCTAAATTTAATTGTAAAGGATTGCCAGGGGTTATTGTCCCCTTGGTTTGGAGGTGCAAGCTACCTTCTCCTTTTTTCCAGATGAGGCGATCGCTGGTCAGATTATCTAGTAAGGCTAGGGCCTCGGTGGTCAGCGTAACTTGCACAGCAAAAGAATAATCTGTATTACTCTGATTTGGTAAGGAAAGATTGGTTGCCAATTGAATAGCATCAGGAGCCGTAGTTGCCAGAGAAAAATTCCGATCTTGATAGGCAAATTTTCCGGCAATATCTTGGCGCAATAATTGACCATTCCATGCTAAATCCTGTAAATTAAAAATACCTTTCAATTGGGGTTGTTTAAAACTACCTTTAACGTTTCCCGATAGGTCAATAAAACCACTAATATCGAGGGGAAATTTAACAAAATCTTGGACTAAATCTAAAGACAAATTATTCACTCTAAAATTGGCTGATTCTAGCTGCAATTCTGAACCTTGGCGAAGGGCTTGAAGATTTGCTTCTCCTTCCATACCACTGCTTTGTAAATAGGATTCCAAAGAAAAATGATGGCCGTGCCAAACCCCCTTAACTGAAAATTGATCAAGGGGGATAACTTGAGACGATTTAATCACTAAACCCAAGGGATCAATTAAGGCAGGAGCAGGAGCCTGGGTTTGCCAGAGCCAATGCTTACCCTGTACTTGAAAGTCTAAGGTCGGCACAAGTAAGGTTCCCCCTAAATTAAAATTGGCGGTAAATTTTCCCCGTAAATCTAACACCTGCGGCCAAGGATTTTCGCGCTGTTGTTGAGTCTGTTGTCGAATGAGCCGATCAACCTGCCACAGTTGATTTAATTGTTCGGATAAGGGAGAATTTTGGGGATTAATAACGGTGTTTTTGACTGTTCCTAAGGAAGTTTGTAGCCTGGCTAGAAGAGGAGCAATTTCATAAATATTCCATTCTTGCAATAGGTCGTGAATATTGGCATCCCGAATGCTTAAATTTGCTAAAAGTGCGCCCGATCGCAGATTTAATGAACCGTTGGCGATCTCATAGTCTTGTTTACCTAGCCTTAAAATCGTCTGCTGAAGTGAAATCAATTGATCCGCATAGCGAAAATCAGTATTAAAACGCTCGGCTTGTAAAAAGTTGAAATGGGGACGATCAATGCTTAAAGTTCCCAAGGCAGTGCTATCGGCTAAATTAAAGATAAGATTTCCCTGGGCCATTCCTCCCAAGGGTTGATCAATGCCGAGGGGCTGAAGCCAAGCTAATTCTAATAATTCAACGGGAAAAGATTTGATCTGCGTTACAAAGCGATCGCGATCGCCTTGTCCTGTAATAATTATGGGTTTATTCTGGCTATTAAACTGTTGAATATTAAGGGATTTAGGAAAATAAGGAAAGGAACAGTTGCTCTGGAAACAGGCTTGCCATTGAGTTGAAATTTGATCTCGTTTTCCCTTGAGATTAAGACTAACTACTTGACCATTTTTAATAATAATTGGGCCGCTTAATTGCGGTTCAAAGGCAAAGCGATTAACTTGTAGATCTCTCAGCTTTACCTGACCTGTGAGTTGTAGATTATCGAATAAAAAAGGATGGGTTAAAAGTTGTTTTCCTAATAACACTCCTGTAAAATCAACCTGACCTTGTAATTTTAGATTTTGGGGTAAAAGATTCCGTTGAACAGCTAAACGCTCTAGAATCGGATTGAAGTTAATTTTTGTCAGGGGAGAACGAGTCTGGAGGGAAAGTTTTACTTCTTCAATATCAGGTTTTGTCCAGGATTTTGTGAGTATAATATTTCCCTTACCTGTAAGTTGATAAGGATAACTAGCTAGGCTAAAATGATCGAGGTTTACTGGAACAAAGGTTTTTGCAAAAAGTAGGGTTTGCAAATTTCCCGACAGTTCTAGATTGCTATTGAGAGGTAAAGCCATTAAGGCTGAAGAGATAAAATTTGGTAACTTTTTGATGGGTTTAAGTCTAATATTTGGAGCCTTGGCCTTAGCTCGCCATTGATTATTTTGGATCGTAACTAAGGCTGAAATTGGCTGCTCTGCTACTAAAATCTGAGAGTTTATTTTTCCTTTTAAATAATTTAAAAAATTGCCTAAGTTGTTAAGATGAATTTCTTGAGCGAGAAAAGTATCGAGAGAATTGGTTAACTGAAAATGAGTATCTTGTAATTTAATAGGTAATGTTATGCTAGGAAAAAGAGCATTTAGATTTAAGCGAGGTAAACGTCCGAATACTTTGATCTGATTCTGGGCTAAACTTGCCTGAATATTTCCCGTTTCTCTGCCTATCTGAAATTGGGTTTGTAGGGAAGAGTTAATGGCATCAAGGTTAAGTTTAAAATTATTCGGCGATCGCCTTAACCATAAATCTTGAGTTACAACGATATTTTGTAATCGACCTTGCTTGACTTGTAACGAAGGAGCAGCCGGATCAAGCCAAGGATTGAGTGATAATTTATCCCAGGTAATGGTATTGGTTAAGAGTCCACCTTGCCATTGTAAATTTGCGATTAAAGGAGACTGCTGAAAACGGAATTGAGCTAACCCTTGAGCTTGGGTAACAGTGGGCAACCAGTGAGCAAATTTTCCTTTGACAAATAATTTGCCCTGCTCTAGTCGAAGATTTCCCTGACAGAATGCCTGGTAAAACAACAATGATGAAGAACAGCGATCGCCTAAATAGTCCTGAACTGCGATCGCCTGACTAGTGGCGATTAATTGCCATTGATGTTGTTGAAAATCACTTTTGCCAATAATTTTAGCAATTGTTTGATTATTATTTTTTAAATAATTAATGAACGATAAATGCTGTTGAGTTAAAGTCAATTGACCTGAAAGAGAAAGCAATGGCAGATTAGAAATATTAGTGCTAGATAGGGGTTGCCAGGTCGCTTTGATTTGGAGATTGCCTAAATTACCATTGATTTCAGCTTGAGTGAATAAATCAGTAACCTTTAAATGAATAGGGCGAGGTATCACGGTGGCGAGAGATGAAGCTAGAGAGACTTTGCCCTGTGCTGAAAAATGGAAGGGAATTTTTTGCCAACGGATAGATTGATGACGAATAATATCTTGCCATAATTGCAGAAAATTGGGTTCTAGATAGCCCTTTACTAAAAATCTCCCCAGATCAGAGATCCAACTTACCTCTTTAATCGTGACACGTTTTTTATCAATTGTAAAAGCGGCTGTTAATTGACCTAAAGGCACTCTATTGAGGTACAACGGTTGACTGGTTTTAACTAAACCCCTTACCAAGGGAGTGGTTAAAGTTCCTGTCAAATGGATCTGAGATTTTATCTGACCTCGAAGAGAAATTCCTTGAGGTAAAAAATTAGTTAAAGTTGTTAAAGCATTTAATTGATTAAGGGTAATCTCACTATAAAGATTAAAACCTGTGACAAAATGATAATAGCCTATTAGTTTCGTGCTTAAAGTTCCCCAGGTTAGTTGGGTATTGTCAAAAATAATCCTTTGGTCTTTGAGCGCAATATTAAGATTTAAAAATAGCGGTTGTTCTAGTTTTTTTAACCTAGCTTCTAAGGGATTTAAGTTAATCGTACCCCTTCCCTTGGCTTGGGATAAATGATCAAGATTTGGTAGGAATAAACTCAGATCTGCAATGATATTACCCTGTTCTATTTTGAGCCAAGAAGCCGGTAATAAAACACTAAATTCTCGAAGAGAAAGCTGTTTAATCACGAGAGCCAATTGACTTTGGCTATTGGCACTAAGGGTTTCTCCTGTGAGGTCAATATCTGTCTGTTTACCTCGGACATTTAACACATATTGCCAACGAGAGGAAGCAGATTCGAGATAACGAACTTTGCCTGTCACCTGTAACGAGACAGGGGGCGATTTTGCTGATTTTTGAATTTGAATAGCTGCTTTTTCCGTCTTAATGGTTAAATCCAGGGGAAGCGGTAATTTGACTTCTTCTACCTGAACATTCAACCATTGCCCCTGATCATTAGGCTGAATCTGGCCCTGGGCTTCCTGAAACTGAACCACGGCCTTGAGAGTTCCTCGATGTAGCAGTTGCCAAGGCTCAAGGGTAATAACAACGGATTGTGCTTTAAAACTGTTGGCATTCTGGGGAGTTGCCGGTAAAAAAGCTGGCCCCAGAGTCAATTGAGTCAGAGAAAGCTGTTGAACCTCGGAAATCTGAACGGGGCGATGAATAATACGAGTAGCTTGGCTTGCTAACCAGTCGGGTAGTTGTTGCTTTAACCAACGATGAAGTTGCCAGGTGCCAATACTCCCTAGTCCCACCAACGTAATCCCTAATACGAGGGTCAGGGGATGGCGAATAATTCGTTTTAACTTAGTCAATCTTCCTCAATACCTACCATCACTCAACCACTAATAGGAAGAAACGGGGAGAGGAAAGGACGACGGTGCTGGGTTTACCATTTTTAAATAGCTAGGATTTTCGATCAAAGAGGTATTGAAGGGATTGGCCAAGTCTCTGGTACGAATATTCTGTCCGGTTGTTTGTTGGGCCAGGGCATCGTGGTAAATGGCTTCAAAGGTTGCTGCATCATTGGCAATTTGATTATCAAAGAAGGAGCCAGGAAAGGTTCGCCAGCCAAAAATCTTGTTGGCTTGTCCTGATATATTAGTGCCGTCATAAAAACGTTCTGTTTCGTTATAAAAGGCCCGATTAAAAACGTTAATTAATTGATCACCAGGTTGTACTCCTGTTTCGCCTGAAGAAGTCATACCAGCGTCGATCATCGGACTACTGGAAACATTACGGCTCTGACCCCGTGCTTCTAGAATGCGTTTTTCGATTTGAGTTAAGCAGGCATTCAGTCCCGCCGCAAATTCATTACGGGTTAAGGGGCGATCGCCGCGATAGGTGCGGTCTGGATAACCGACAATACAGCCATAATTTTCGACTAGATTTTTAAGGGCTTCATAGGACCAGGATTGAGGCGACACATCGCGGAGTTGGTCAATGCTATTAATCTGGTTAATCATCCCAGTATAGTTAGTATAATCTTGGGAAAGGGATGGAGAGGATGATGGGCCGGGGACGGGGACGGTTTTCCCAGGGTTCATCTCCTGGGAGATCGCTGGCATTCCTAGAGCAAGAAGGCTGAGAACGGTTCCGAGGGAACTGGCGGATAAAAATCGAGACACTAGGCTTTCCATAGCGATTGGCTCCTCACAATTTGCCTAAAAGAGTTGAACGATGGGCCTGACTAAAGTTTATATTGAGACTAGCTTAGTTTACAGGACTGTTTTTTCCCAAGCGTTATTGACCTTTTCTATCTCAATCTTACCGAAAATTCCCCCATTCCCGAAGGGAGCCTGCGTTAACATTTGCGAATTATTTGATTATGACCTCTGATCCGCTCTCTCCTCTCTCTTTAGCAACTGCCCATCTGTCGGCCCTCCGTCATCATCTTCTGACCCTTTTCGCCAGTTTGGCCTATCAAGAGGGGGATTTTGTTTTGTCCTCCGGTCAGCCGAGTCCCTACTATATCAACGGCAAAAAAGTTACTCTTACCGCAGAGGGGGCTTTGGCAGTCGGTCGTTTGCTCTTAGCTGAATTACCTCCAACGGCGATCGCGGTAGCTGGTCTAACCTTGGGGGCCGATCCGCTGGTGACAGCCGTCAGTGTGGTTTCTGCCTACGAAAACCGTCCTGTGGCTGCTCTGATTATTCGCAAAGAGGCGAAGGGTCATGGAACTAAAGCTTACATTGAAGGCCCCAATCTTCCTGCCGGTACCCATGTTGTCGTACTAGAAGATGTGGTAACAACGGGCAAATCGGCCATGTTAGCGGTCGAGCGTCTCCGTGATGCGGGCTATCAAGTCAATGAAGTGATTACTTTGGTAGATCGAGAACAGGGAGGGGCTGAATTTTACCGTTCCAAGGATTTAACATTTCGCGCACTTTTCTCCATTACCGAGATTCAGGCGATCGCCAGGGATCTGTACTCATAAAAATAAAAATACGATGATGAGTGGCAACGCTAATTGGCCTATTTCATGCATATGATCCTGTAAAACCGCGATCGCGATGAATGGATAATTATCAACTATTCATTATCAACTATCAATTACAAAGCGATCGCGATGAATGGATAATTATCAACTATTCATTATCAACTATCAATTACAAAGCGATCGCGATGAATGGATAATGGGCAATTGACAATGGATAATTATCAACTATTCATTATCAACTATCAATTACAAAGCGATCACATTTTTCGTAATAGAAGATGGCGATCGCGTTATCCAGACACAAATTTCCTATTTTTGCGGTAAAATGGGCTTGTTACTTTTACATAGCATTAAATCATGACAGTAAAATTTTATTAAGAGTATAAACTTGGAGCGGATTTTCTAGTATTGAGTGAACTTATTTGCTGAGTCAAAAATTATGGAAATTTTACTAAACCCAGAAAGTCAAAAATTTATCCAGAAGCAATTAGAAGTAGGAAAGTATCGCAACCATGACGAAGCCATCAACGTGGCCCTTTTTTTGCTAGAAAAACTTGATCGAGAATATACAGAATGGCTAGAAGAAACTCGCCAAAAGGTTGCCATCGGCATAGCTCAACTAGAACGAGGTGAGAGCCTTGATGCGGAACAGGTAGTCGAAGGGATTCTTGACAAGTTTCGTGAAACTAAGGAGACGGCTAAGTGATTCGTCCACAAATCTCTAAAGCCGCTTGTCAAGACTTGGATGCGATCGCTGAATATTTTCTGATAAGAAATATAGATGCAGGAGAAAAATTTTTTCAAGAATTTAATCAAAAATGCAAGTATCTTGTTAACTTCCCTTTTATCGGAAGGAGTTACGCTTCAATTAGCAATGGATTAAGAGGATTACCAATACAAGGATATATTATCCTTTGCCTTGTTACCAAAGATAATTAACTCGAAATTGTACGGGTTGTAAATGGTAGGCAGGATCTAGAAAATTTATTTGATGAAAATTAGGTAGAAATCTAATTAGGCGATCTCGTTCTATATTTTTGCCTGATTAGGCGATCGCAATACATTAATTTTGTTTAAATACTTCCTCCATATCTCTTGAACCATGAAGCAATCGAATCACATCAATTCCATCCTCAATCTGTTGATAAAAGACAACATAATTATCAATGGGAAAACTCCGTAAATCTGGCAACAAATCGGGTCTTTTCCGACCTAAACTAGAATTTTGAGCCAAGTTATCAACTTACTTTCTATTCGATCTAAAAAATCATCCGCTCTATCTGGACTATCATCGGCAATGTAATCCCAAATATCCAGCAAATCCAATTCAGCAAGCGGACGCTTCAAAAGGATTGCCATTTTTACACCTGTTTCTGTTGCTTGTGTTGCCGTGCTTTTGCTTTCACGCTCTGCATATCAAGAGGGGTAGCATCACCACTATCTAAACCTACCTGAATATCTTGGCGTAATTCTTGCAAACGCAATTGCTGAAGTTGATCCCGTTCTTGCAACAATCTCAAACCTTCGCGTACAACTTCACTAGCAGAATAGTATAAGCCAGTGTTGACTTTTCCTTGTATAAAGCTTTCTAGCTCAGGGGTCAGAGACACGTTCATAGACCTAATCCTCTAATCATCTTGATATTAATATTTTCGCTGCAATAACAACAAATAGCAATAACTGTTATCAAATTTATTGGTGAGTAGTTAGGCGATCGCGGTTTGATGCTAAAATTCCGACAAGATGAATAGCCAAAACGACGACTACGATAGTCCTTGGAAAGAAGCCCTAACCCGTTATTTACCCGAATTTTTGGACTTCTACTTTCCCCCGGCCCATCAGGCGATCGACTGGACTCAACCCCACACCTTCCTCGATCAAGAACTCGCTCAAATTGTTCGAGATAGTGAACTCGGTAGAAGACGGATTGATCGCCTAGTCCAAGTTACCACCCTAACCTCGGCCATAGAATGGGTTTATATTCATATCGAAGTTCAAAGCCAAGTAGATTCAGACTTTGCCGAACGATTATTTACCTATAATTATCGTCTTTACGACCGTTATCATCGCCCCGTAGCGACCCTAGCCGTACTAGCTGATGAAGGCTTAAATTGGCGACCGAAGGGATTTAGTTACAATCTATTTGGGAGTCAGATGAGTTTGCAATTTGCCAGCGTTAAAATTCTTGACTACGCTCCCCAACTAGAAGAACTTCTAGAAAATCCTAATCCTTTTGCTTTAGTGACAGCCGCTCATTTGCTAACTCAAAAAACCCGTAAAGATGTGCAAGCGCGTTATGCGGCAAAATGGCAACTGGCTAAGTTATTATACGAAAGGGATTGGGGTAAACAGCAGATTATTGACTTATTTTCGGTGATTGATTGGCTGATGACCTTACCGCCCGAATTAGAAAAACGACTCTGGACTTCAATTAGTGAATTAGAGAGGAATATCAGAATGCCCTACGTTACATCAGTAGAACGAATTGGCATCGAACAAGGCATTGAACAAGGCATTGAACAAGGCATTGAACAAGGTATCGAACAGGGTGAAATGATGCTATTACGTCGGATGTTGACGAAGCGTTTCGGTGATTTACCTTCAGCAATAGAGATGCGTTTGAGCCAAGCTTCGATCGCCGATTTAGAGTTATGGGGCGATCGCCTTTTAGATGCCAAAACTTTAGCTGAAGTATTTAATTAATCATAGATTTACAAAATTAAGATGATCGCGGTTTTGAATTGATAATGGACAATTGACAATTGATAATTATCAGTTATCAATTATTAACTATCAATTATTAACTATCAATTATTTGGCGATCGCGTTCTATTTTTTGTCTGATTAGGCGATCGCATTTTAGGGTTATTGCTTGGGCGATCGCAATTTAAAATATTTTTGCTAGTCCAGCTTGTTTTAAAACAGCATTAGCTGTGTGACGGGACTTGATCGAATTATCAACAACAAAACGACGATTAGTGATCGGACTATACCAAATTTCATGATCACCTTTCCCTGCTCTTTCAAAATAGCAATTTGCCTCTAATAATCGTTTTTTTAACTCAGGTGTAAAAGATTTTGCCATTAGTTTAAGCTACTTGAATTAACTCTTGACGATGGGCAATAAGCTCAAAAGTAATATTTTGTTGGTGATTTTGGTCAATTCCATGATTAGCGATCAACAAATCGGGAATAATTTGTTTAAGTTTATGGGTTAATTGATCAAGGGTTTCTGCCTCTGTTACTAAACCCTGAATATCCTGGCTTTCAGCAACCCAAACTTCTGCTTCCCGATCCCAAAATGCTTGTATTGTGTATAAATTAGACATAATCAAGGACTTATTTGCAATATATTTTGGCTTCATTATAATCTATATCAAGACAGCGATCGCATTGTGTTTTTTGTCTGATTAGACGATCGCGTTCTGTTTTTTTGCCTGATTAGGCGATCGCATTTTGGGGTGATTAGTCGGGCGATCGCGTTTTGAGGTGAGTGGTTGGGCGATCACGGTTTGATGCTAAAATTCCGACAAGATGAATAGCCAAAACGACGACTACGATAGCCCTTGGAAAGAAGCCCTAACCCGTTATTTACCCGAATTTTTGGACTTCTATTTTCCCCTGGCTCATCAGGCGATCAACTGGACTCAACCCCATACCTTTCTCGATCAAGAACTCGCTCAAATTGTTCGAGATAGTGAACTCGGTAAACGACGGATTGATTGCCTAGTTCAAGTAACCACCCGAACCTTGGAAATAGAATGGGTTTATATTCACATCGAAGTTCAAAGCCAAGTAGATTCAAACTTTGCTGAACGATTATTTACCTATAATTATCGTCTTTATGACCGTTATCACCGCCCCGTAGCAACTCTCGCAGTACTAGCTGATGAACGATTAAATTGGCGACCAGGGGGATTTAGTTACAATCTATTTGGCAGTCAGATGAGTTTGCAATTTGCCAGTGTAAAAATCCTCGACTATGCTCCCCAACTAGAAGAGCTTTTAGAAAATCCGAATCCTTTTGCATTGGTGACAGCAGCCCATTTATTAACGCAAAGAACTCGTAAAGATGTCCAAGCGCGTTATGCGGCAAAATGGCGATTAGCTAAGTTATTATACGAAAGGGACTGGGGAAAACAGCGAATTATTGACTTATTTTCGGTAATTGATTGGCTGATGACCTTACCGCCCGAATTAGAAAAACAACTCTGGACTTCAATTAGTAAATTAGAGAGGAATATCAAAATGCCCTACGTTACATCAGTAGAACGAATTGGCATCGAACAAGGCATCGAACAGGGTGAAATGATGCTATTACGTCGGATGCTGGCCAAACGTTTTGGTGATTTGCCTGAAGCGATAGAAATTCGTTTGAGCCAAGCTTCGATCGCCGATTTAGAATTATGGAGCGATCGCCTTTTAGATGCCAAAACTTTAGCTGAAGTATTTAATGAATCATAGATTTACAAAATTAAGATAATCGCGGTTCTGAATTGATAATGGACAATTGACAATGGATAATTATTAACTATTTGGCGATCGCATTGTCTGTTTTCGCTTGATTATCCACAGTCCCCATCCTCCCCGTCTCCCCATCCCCCCGTCTCCCCGTCTCCCCGTCCCCCCGTCCCCCCGTCTCCCCGTCTCCCCGTCTCCCCGTCCCCCCGTCCCTCCAGTCCCCCATCCTCACAAGAATTTTGAGTAGAATAGAAAAACGGTTTGGAGCTATGGCGATGGGTTTATTCGATTGGTTGAAGGGTAAGGGTTCCCAGCAGTCTGGTTTGGAGGCGATCGCCCCTGCCCCGCTTGAGAAAAGTAGTTCTGATGTTGTGAATCTGATCCCCCCTGCCCCCCTTGATAAGAGTAATTCTGAGAATGATGATTTTGAGGGGTTTTATCGGCAAGGTTTGGCTGAACTTGAGGCGGGAAATTATGAGCAGGCTTTGATGTTTTTTGAGCGGGCTATTGCGATTAATGAAAATCAGGCTGAGGTTTGGACTAAGCGGGCTGTGGCGTTGCAATATCTGAATCGAATTGGGGAAGCGATTGAAGCTAATCAAAGGGCTATTACTTTGATCAAAGGAAATCAGCTTTTGGCAAATAATAATTTTTTGAGTAATTCAACACAATCTAAAGTAGAATCTTCACCTTCTATTCCTGAGCCTGTTATTAATTTAGGTGATGCTGAAAAATGGTTTGAACAAGGCTATGCTTTATATGATGAAGGACGTTATAAAGAAGCGATCACCTCCTTTGACCATGCTTTGAAAATTAAACCTGATAACCACGAAGCTTGGAATAACCGAGGGGCTGCGTTATTTAATTTAGGCAGATTAAAAGAAGCGATCTCTTCCTATGATAATGCCTTGAAAATCAAACCTGATGACCACTTAGCTTGGGGCTACCGAGGGAATGCGTTAGATGATTTAGGCAGAAACGAAGAAGCGATCACCTCCTATGATAATGCCTTGAAAATCAAACCTGATGACCACTTAGCTTGGGGCTGCCGAGGGAATCCGTTAGTTAATTTAGGGAGAATAGAAGAAGCGATCGCCTCCTTTGATCAAGCTTTGAAAATTAAACCTGATTGGCACGAAGCTTGGTACAACCGAGGGAATGTGTTATTAAATTTAGGGAGAATAGAAGAAGCGATCACCTCCTTTGACAATGCCTTGAAATTTAAACCTGATAAGTACGAAGCTTGGGTTAACCGAGGGAGTGCGTTATTAAATTTAGGCAGATTAGAAGAAGCGATCACCTCCTTTGACAATGCCTTGAAATTTAAACCTGATAAAGAAGCTTGGAGTAACCGAGGGGTTGCGTTATTTAATTTAGGCAGATTAGAAGAAGCGATCGCCTCCTATGACAATGTTTTAAGTTTAACCAGAGGAAAATATTGGCAAGCCTGGGTAAATCGGGCTAGTGCAGTTGCTCAATTGGTAAAAAAAAGAACGTTCGTTATCCATTCTTTACCCTTAGAAATGCGCCACCCCGACCTAGAAAAACCTGATTATCAAGGACAACTTGCTTGTCTGCGCGAAGGCTTGAAATATGTAGAACAAGCCACCGATCCCGAAGGTTGGGGAATGCTTTATAGAGAAACAGGAATAGCGCATTATTACTCATCCGTGTCAACTTAAAGGAATGGGTTCCCAAATTTGTTGATTGAGAGCGGCCTTTTCTCGATGTCGCTTTCTCTCAGCTTTGACCAAACCAAATAACTTAGCACGTTCAGCCAGATAGGTTACTGTATCAGGCTTTTCTCCTCTAGCAATAGCCTTCGCTACATAGTATAGACTCCGAAACACCATCTCTACTGAGATTTTTTCTTTCGGTTGATTTAGAGCAATCGCCACTTCCCCTACCAATTGATTTAAGACCGTATAGAAAATCAAAGTGCAAATAATCTGGATTTGGACACCATTCTTATTACCTACCCATAAATAGGCTAGTCCTAAAAGTCTTTTCGTTAATAAAAAGGCTTCTTCGATTGTCCATCGTCTTCGATATAAATCACAGACCTCTTCGGCGGACAGTTGTTCGGGAGACAACACATTTGTTAAATACTGATACCAGATTGTTCCCCATAATACTGAGACTAATCTCACCGGATGCTTGCAAGGATTAGAACGGTAATTTCCCATAATGATAATCTCATCTCTGTAATGACTACCTTGAGACAATACTTGTTTGGTTTTGTAAGATGTACCCGCTCTAAATCTGGTTAGAAAAAACTTTTTAGCTTCTGTTAACAAATCAAACCACACAAAGCTAAAAAATCCCATATCTACGAGAATTAAACCATTTTCTGGTAATTTAGCTGCCAATTCTTCACACCATATTTTATCATTTGATTTATCATTTTCTGTGTACCATAAAGTAACGGGTCTTTGGGTAAAGGCTTCCACTACCATCATTATTTTACCCCCCAATTTACTCTTTTCTTCTTTACTTATTTTCATATTTTTCCTTATCTGCTCTAGCGTTTAGCCATCTGCTATCCACACTGCACTAAACTTTTCTCTTATTTTTTCCCATTTTTCTCCTACTTGGAGCTTCTTCCCTTTTTCGGCTGCTTTTTCTAACACTCCTTTTAGTAATATTGCAAATATTTCGGCTGGCACATTCATCATTCTTTTTGATACTGCCTGTTTGCTTACTTTTAATGATGCTACCCATAGCAATCCCTCTTCCTCTAACAGTCTTACCGCTTCACTTATACCCGCTATTTGACGATACACTATACTTAACACTAATGCCACCATTACTGGTAAATTTAGCACCCTATCTCTCATCATTTTCTCATGAGTTCCCTGTAAATATTTTAATGGTGTAAACATTGTGGGTTCTAGTAATTCAAACAACTCTTTTGTTATTTCAGGGATTTCTACCCCTGGCTGATTTGTCTTACGACGTAAGTCTGGGTTTCCTTTTCTCCGAGGATGTTGTCTTGCCATTTGTTTTTTGCTCACTTTTTTATATACTAACCTTTTTTTCAGCCTACTCTTACTTCCGCCTGCTTTTAGGCTAATCTTTTGTGAGTAGGCATTTTGGCTTAAGTTGACACCAATGATTATTACTACGCACGCCGCCAAAAAAATCCCGCCCATTTTTGGCAAGAAGCGGTTCCTTGCTACGAAACAGCCCTAGAAGCCCTCACGGAAGACCAATTTCCGACGGCTCACCTCAAAACCCTACAGGACTTAATTCGCGTCCTCACCGCCCTCAAAGATACCGAAACCGCCCAAACCCTGTTACGCAAAGGAACTGACCTACTAGAGCGACTTTTAAGCCAGAAAACAGGAGCCGCTCAAGACCAGTTTGAACGTCAATTTAGACCTGCTTTTAATGAATTAACCGTCGTGTTGGTGGTGCAGACGGGGGATTGGCCCACCGCCCTAGAAATTGCCGAACAGGATAAAAATGCCTTGTTGCGTCAGGGACTATTGAGCAATCAACCCGCCCTGAGTCCCGACTATGGCCAAATGCAAACCTTTTTGCAACTGCAACCCCATACCGCCATTTTGTACTGGCATCTTAGCGCGAATGCCCTGACAACCTTTCTGCTCACGGGCGATCAACTTGAAGCGATTACCTCTGATTTTCCCCAATTAATCGCACTCGAAAACTGGATCAAGAGTTGGAAAAAAGACTATCCCACCGACAAAAAAGAAACCAGCGAAAATTCTACTAAATTCCCTCAAAATTCTCCAAAAAGCGGTTTGATCCCCCCTAACCCCCCTTCAAAAGGGGGGAACCGAGCAGAAGTTCAAGATGTGAGTATTGTGTTCTCTGGAAAAACGGTAATTATTCAAAACAAAAGGGAATCAGAGGCGAGCAACTCAGTTATTAACAACTCCCCACAAACAAGTACACCCCCCTTATCAAGGGAAGCAGACGTTAACAACTCCATTATTGACAACTCCCCACAAACCAGTACCCCCCCTTTTTTAAGGGAAGCAGACGGTAACAACTCAGTTATTAACGACTCCCCACAAACAAGTACACCCCCCTTTTTAAGGGGGGCAGGGGGGATCAACCCTCAAAACGAAGCAGGCGAGATCAACTCAGTTATTAACGACTCCCCACAAACAAGTACACCCCCCTTTTTAAGGGGGGCAGGGGGGATCAACCCTCAAAACGAAGCAGAGGGAAACTCCTGGCGCGATCGCCTTTACCAAAGCCTCAAAAGCCTAAAAAATCTCCTCTCCATCCCTGAAATTGAAACAAAACTAGCCCAATTTCCCCAAATTAATCGCCTAATTCTCATTCCACACCGCGATCTGCACCTCTTCCCCCTCGATAGCCTCTTTACTAATCAATACACCGTCTCCTATTTGCCCAGTATTCAAGTCGGTATTAACCTCTTGGCCCACCCGACTAACCCCGAAAACCGACTCCTGAGCATCGAAAACCCCGATAGTATCCAAACCAATGACGATGGAACCGTAACCAAATTTCCGCCCCTGACCGCCGCCGAAGCCGAATCAGAACTGATTTGTCGCCTGTATCCCCAGACGACCCGCCGCCATAAAAGTCAAACCACCCTCTCGCAAGTTACCGCCCAACTAAACCAACCCCATAGCGTCCTCCACTTTACAGGTCACGGTTACTATAACTTTAAACAACCTCTGCAATCTGCCCTCGCCCTGAGCCAAGCCGATCGCCTGACCCTCAACGAGATTATTAAACTCGATTTGAGTCCCTACGATTTGGTTTGCCTCTGTGCCTGTGAAACCGCGATCGCAGGCAATCAAACCATTACCACTGAGTATATCGGTATTGTTAGTGCCTTTCTCTATGCAGGCGTTGCCAAGGTTGTTAGTACCCTCTGGACAGTAGAATCGGTTGCCAGTGCCGTTCTGATGGTGGAATTTCATCACCGCCGTTTAACAGGCAAACCTGAAAGTCAGGCCCTCAGCGAAGCCAAACATTGGCTCAGAACTGCCTCCGTTGCCGAACTAAGTCATTGGTATCAACAACAGATGGATGCACTACCCGACGACCATAGCCTGCGACCCTGGCTCTGCGATCGCCTGGATGAACTTGCTACAATGAAATCAGACTCTATTCCCTACGAAAGCCCCTATTTTTGGGCAGCTTTTACCCTGACTGGACTATGAAAGACCACGAAGCCGTTACCCTCAAAGCCTTTTTAGTGGCACTCACCACCCAATCCGAACCCCTTACGCCCGATCTGCAAAATCAATTGCATCTTTTAAGCGAAAACTTATTAGCAAATCTGGTTAAATTAGATGCGATCGCTCGTCAATCTTCGGACTTATCGGCAATTTATAAATCAGCCCGTCAATATTTCGATGCCCCTAGCGAACGCAATAAAGGCAGACTTAATTTAGTCAATGATCCCCCCTGAATCTTCCAATACAGATAATCTTTTGATTGATAATATTACCAAATATAGTCAGTCAACTAACTTAGAAAAGATTTTAGAGAAATTAAGGCAACTTGACGCGGAAAAAGCCCTTCAAATGGCTAAGGAGGGAATCGTGGCAGAAAACCCTGTTCAATTTTTTAAAGATCAATTTTCCTAATTATCCAATTAATTTTATGATAAAAACCGTAGGGGTTTGGTTCCCAAATCCAAATAATATGAATATTAAAAACCGTAGGGGTTTGGTTTCCAAATCCAGACAATAAATCATTAATTTGACCTTTTGGGCGCACGCAATGCGCCCCTACCAGATGTTTTAAATGACAAATAATTTGCTGATTTATCCCACTATTGATCTGTTTGTTTATCAACTAGCAGAAGGTCTTGGCCAAAGCGATTTAGAAATCGACGAAAATTCTCGTAACTTTTGGAAGGAAATTTATAGCGACAAGCTGAATGATCTTCAATTAAAAGAATTTCAACAAAGAGAAGCTAAAACTTCAGACTATATTCCGCTCTTCAAAACAGACGTAGAAAAATTATTCCTTGAACCCCAGGATGGCTTTTATAATCCTGTTAAAATTGGCGATACCTACGCTCTACAAATCAACTGCTCTAGCGATAAAAGTGAAGATTGTGAACCACTTGATCCCCGTGAAATCAATAGCTTTCAAGCCATTAAAAAGACTATTGAGCAAAAATATAAAACTACCGATATAAGTGAGATCAAGTTTGGACAAAGTTGGTTTGTTTGGGCAAAACTAACATCTCCTGAACAAAAGCCCGAAATAGTGGCCAAAAATATCTATGAACAATTGCAGTTATTTGATGATTTAAGTTGGGAAGATACCTTAAAAACCGATCTTAATTTAAGTGATCAAAATGCTTTTGGTGCAACTTTTTTTGAATGTTGGCAATTGCCCAGCGATCGCGGCGATCAAAACCGTCATCTCTTAATTGCCCTATTTCCCCCTAATGAAAATAACCAATTTTATCAAACTATTAACAAAAATTATCCCCAACTAACAAAATTATTTTTGTATCGTAATAAAATCATTTGGGCTTACCAAAGAAGTCGTCATTATAAAGCTAATTTAAAAGAAGCGGCCAAAGAAGTCCAAAAAAGAGTTAAAGACTTACCCAATAAAATTGACGACTCCGTTAATCCTCAAATAGATGCCGATCTAGGCTTATTACAACGAGAATTAGCCCATACCTTAAATTTAATGTCAAGTTATGCCGAAACCCTCAGTTATTTAGAAGAACAAAAAAATACCATTGAAGCCAATTTTAAAAACTATCAACGTCTCGTTACCGAGCTCAACGTACCCTGTTTACAAGCCTTTACTCCCATTGTCAGCGAAAAATATTTACCCCAAATTAGCTCCGATCTAACCAGTCTCAGTTCAGGCTTAAGATTATTAGAAAATTCTGTCCGCACCATCGAAGGCATTATCAATATTGAACAGGCCAAAGGCGATCGCGCTCTCAATGAAACAATTTTTAAAGCCAGTCAGAAACAAGCAGAAGATGCCCTTAAACTAAATGAAACGATGAGAAAAGATAGTCAACAACAGGCAGAAGATGCGCTTAAACTGAATCAAACAATTTTTAAAGCCAGTCAGAAACAAGCAGAAGATGCGCTTAAACTGAATCAAACCTTTATTGCAGCAACGGCGGGTTTAGCCACCAGTCAAGTTGTTTCTACCCTCGTAATTGCTTACTATCCTGCTAAAGATAAAGACGGAAACTCTGTCAGCAATCCAATTTTTTATCTGGGATCAATTTTTATCCTTAGTTTGGTTTGTGGCTCGTTAGTTTTTGGGTTAGTGCGAAAAATGCTTGCCAGCAAAGCAAGTTGAATTTAGCCTAATCCTAATTCTCGTTTGAGAATATTAATCGATTTTTCGCCAATATAATTTTCGCTACAAATTACCTCTGGCATCCGAATTAAGTCTTCTCGTTGCGCCGCGATCGCCTGAAGAACTAGGGGATGACTGGCCGGATCGGTGATAATCGTTCTGGCAGTCCGCACTAATGCCCGTAATTTTTTAACATCATTAACCAAAGAAGATTTAACCAAAAGTTCATCACCCCGCAAACTGTGAATCAAGATCTCGGCAATGCTTAAAATCCCTGGACTTAAGCTGACAATTCCCAGACAAGAATCCTTGGGTAATTGTTTAATCATCACCAATTCCTTGCTGTAGTCATAAATATCAACACTCATCACCCGCACTTCGTAGGGAGCGGCGATCGCTTCTGCTTCGGCAATAAAATAACGACTAGTGACCACCGTGCCAGATTTTGTTTCCGCCAGGGTTTCGGCTAAGTCCTCCATTGGTACTAATTGGACGGGAATCACCAAAGCCTGTTCTAATTCCTTAAGGATTAATTCTCCGGCCCCAAGATCCCGTAGGGGAACTGTGACCAACACCTGAGCAGTACAACGTAAACGCCAATCAATGGTGGCTAAAAAGAGTTCTTTGACCTGGGATAAATTTAATCCTTGGCAGAGTAAATCATCCACACTTTTTTGAATTAATTGGCTGGCTTGGGGATACTGCTGAAAAATGGGAGAGTCTAAATAAATCCCTTCTTCGCTTCGTTCTGTTTTCACATAAATCCCTGATCCGGCGATCGACTCCACTAAGCCCGATTCTTCTAGTTGTTGATAAACCTTGCTAACGGTATTGCGGTGTAGCCCTGTGATCATCGCTAATTGTCGGGTACTCGGTAGGCGATGGCCTGGTGAATATTGACGGGAGGCGATCGCAAAGCGAATCTGGTCAAAAAGCTGTTTAGAAGCAGGAATCTCACTATCACTGTGGATTTGGAATTGCAGCATAGAAATTCAGGAAACAACAATAAAGGCAAGTTGCACAGTTTTAGACTGGGAAAGTCTGGGGGAAGTTCAAAGGCAGGATCAATTGCCCTAAAAGTACTAGCAAGATGGGGCAGAGAATTACTGCGGATTGTTAAATCTGCTTCCTCTGAAGCCCCGAAAGCCTTACACTGGAGTCTGGCCATTTTTACGTTTTCAAAGAACTTTTAGAAGAAACCGTGCGGAAAATTATCATTGCTGGGAACTGGAAAATGCACAAGACTCAGGCGGAGTCCCAGGCGTTTTTGCAAGTGTTTAAGCCTCTATTGGAGGAAACTGAGGAAGGAAGAGATGTGGTTCTCTGTGTACCCTTTACGGATCTGGCATCCCTATCTCAAAGTTTACATGGCGGTCGGATTAAGCTAGGAGCCCAGAATCTACACTGGGAAGTACAAGGAGCCTATACGGGGGAGATCTCTGGCCCGATGTTAACGGAAATTGGTGTTCAGTTTGTTGTCATTGGTCACAGTGAACGTCGGCAATATTTTGGTGAAACTGATGAAACGGCCAATTTACGAGTATTAGCGGCCCAAAAACATGGGTTAATGCCAATTCTCTGTGTTGGAGAGACCAAGGCTCAACGGGATGCGGGTGAGACAGAAAATGTCATTATTAATCAGATCAAACGGGGTTTGGTCGGGGTTGATCAGCAAAAATTAGTGATTGCCTACGAACCGATTTGGGCGATCGGCACAGGAGATACCTGCGAAACGAAGGAGGCCAATCGGGTGATTGGGGTAATTCGAGAACAATTAAGTTATGCAGACGTACCCATTCAGTACGGTGGATCGGTGAAGCCAGATAATATTGATGAAATTATGGCCCAACCAGAAATTGACGGGGTTCTAGTTGGTGGAGCAAGTCTTGATGCCCCAGGCTTTGCTCGTATTGTCAATTATCAATGAAGTTGAGTCAATGGCTGGGATTAGCAATTGTTGTCATTGTCGCGGTACTGCTGTGGCAAGTTCGGCAACTGTTGCTCCTCTTGTTTTTAGCTATCATTTTTACCATTGCTCTGAATCGCTTAGTGCAGTTTTTAGAGCGTAAATTTGATTTACAACGCCAATGGGCTAGTTTTTTAGCTATTTTAGCCACAGTGCTAGTGGTACTGCTCTTTTTTCGGTTGGTTGTACCGCCTTTTCTGGAGCAGTTTCAATCTTTGGTGGCTTTAGCTCCCCAGGCTTGGGTTAAGATTCGGGATTTGGCGATCGCGTTACAGCAAAAGGAATTGGAGTGGGGGCTGCCGTCAGTTTTCCGTAATGATAACCCCTTTCAACCCTTGCAATCGTTGGGGCCACAAATTTTTAAAAATTTCTTTGCTTTTTTTTCTAATTCGGCGATCGCTGCCCTACAGATCCTATTTGTTGTCACCTTAGCAGTGATGATGTTAAGGAATCCCCAGTCCTATCGTCGGGCCATGCTCAAATTATTTCCGGCCTTTTATCGTCGTCGAGCCGATCAGATTTTCACCCTGTCGGAAACCGCCCTGGGGAATTGGTTAACGGGCATTATGATTAGCTCTTTTTTTATTGCCGCCATGAGTGGTTTAGGGCTTTGGGCCTTGCAAATTAAACTGGTCTTAGTCCATGCTTTAATGGCGGGTATTTTAAATTTTATTCCCAATATTGGCCCGGCTGCCAGTGTGGTTTTTCCGATCATGATTGCTTTACTAGACGACCCTTGGAAAATTGGCGCAGTTTTAATTTTATACTTTATTATTCAAAATATTGAGAGCTATTGGTTAACGCCCATTGTGATGGCAAAACAGGTTTCTTTACTGCCTGCTGTCACCTTAATGGCTCAACTTTTTTTTGCCAGTTTATTTGGTGTTCTTGGTTTATTATTGGCTTTACCGTTAACGGTGATTGTGAAAACCTGGGTGGAAGAAGCATTATTTAAGGATATTTTAGATCAATGGACTTGAGGAATTGCCCGTCCTACTGTCCTATTTTTTCTAAACTTTGATGGTACTGGGTTGATTCATGGCGGCCACAATTCGATGATAACCCGATTCGGGTTTAGCCCAATCATACTGATAATCTTGAGGATTGCCCCAACATAGTCCTAAAAATAACTCGCTTTGCGTGGCATCTAATTCTGCCCATTCTGTTTCCTGAATAAAGTCGGCTAAGGAATCGGGGTGCAGGGGACGGTGATGGCGGGCTGCTAACCAAAAGCCCATACCCTGGGTACAAATCTGCCAAAATTCGAGAATCTCAGTTTTTGCGGCCATGAGCCTTTCCTTGTCTCCGGCTACGGCAATTAATTGATTATGGAGTTCAGGGAAACGAATAGAACGCCCTTGAAAATGACAATCGCGCCAGATGAGTCCCGAAACTTGGTATTCCTGTTGATACTCATGGACTTGACGACGAAAATCTTGATAGGCAAAGACTTTTCCCACTTTCTGCATATCTAAGGCCTTGGCCACCACCGGATTATCTAAACGCTCCGCCGATGACAAGAGGATGCGCTTGCCGTTCCAGGTGGCTCGCAGTTCTTGATCGAGGATATCGAGCAGTTGTTGGGTACTGTAGGTCATTCTTGGCCTGAGGAGAAAAGAGCTAGGACTTCAGCCAGTTTCGGGCGCGGTTCACTTTTTCGTCATGATACAGAATTTTTTTCTAAAATTCAGCAAAATATTTTCCCCCGATTGGTAACGGTCATTGCCTAGAGATCCTCATGTTAAGATTGGTGAATAACCAACAGTCCCAGAGATCCGAACTGTTCAACTTTTTATGACTGCGACCCTCATTGTTGACAAACAAAAATTAGAAAAGCCTCCCTTAGATCTGCATTTTCTCGGCGATCGCGTCCTTCGTCAACCAGCTAAACGAATTGCCAAGGTAGATGAGTCGATCCGCAAATTGGCCAAGGAAATGCTGCAAACCATGTATAGTTCTCAAGGTATTGGTCTAGCGGCTCCCCAGGTAGGGATTAATAAACAATTAATGGTGGTGGATTGTGAACCGGATCAGGCAGGCAATCCTCCCCTGATTTTGATTAATCCTCAAATTACCCGTATGGGTCAGGAACTCTGTGTTGCGGAGGAAGGTTGTTTGAGTATTCCAGGGGTTTATCTCAATGTCACTCGTCCAACGGAGATCGAAGTTATCTACAAGGATGAGTTTGGCCGTCCTCAAAAACGACAAGCGGATGGCCTGTTAGCGCGGGTTATTCAGCATGAAATGGATCATCTTAATGGGGTGATGTTTGTGGATCGGGTTGATAATGCCTTGGCGTTAGCTGAATCCTTGAAAAAACAAGGCTTTTCTGTTCACGCGGTTAAACCGATCCATTAAAATGCCCTTAATTTGACTGTTGACTGACTACAATCGTCTCTTTTCAACCTGCTAATTCTGACTTAATCAATGTGGAGGCTTTCTCTCTGTGACCCCTAAAAGTGGCGTTTTTTTGCTTGGTTCCTGTATCGCGGCGATCGCGGCAGTGGGTTCCATTTTTGAGTTAACTTCAGGTAATCCTGAACTGGGCATGACCAATACTGGCATTATTTTAGCGGGCAGCATTCCTCTAACTGTCTTATTGTTTTTAGCAGCCGTCAAAGATACCAAAGCTAACATGAAATAAATATTGTTTTTCTAAATAACTGTCAATTATTAATGTCCCTGGGCGCAAGTTTCTCAAGTTTCTGAGCATAAGTTTCTGGACGCACGCAATGCGCCCCTACAGGCTTCGCAATTGTTAATTATCCATTATCAACTATCCATTATCAATTATTAACTAAATGTCCTCTAATTCTCCTCAATCCCATTCCGGTCTAGAAGAAATTCGTGCTACTCGTCTTGAAAAAGTCGCTCAACTTAAGGATTTAGGCGTTAATCCCTATGCTTATAAGTGGGAATCGACTAATACGGCGGCTGAACTTCAAGAAAAGTATGCTGATTTAGGCAATGGTGAAGAGGTTGAGGTGAATGTGGCGATCGCCGGTCGCATTATTGCCCGTCGGATTATGGGGAAATTAGCCTTTTTTAATCTTCAGGATGAAACCGGAACAATTCAGTTATATCTAGAAAAAAAACGCATTACGGAAACAATGCCCGATGAAGAAAATCCTTTTAACCACCTAACCAAATTAACTGATACAGGGGACATTATAGGGGTACAAGGAACCATCAAACGCACCGAAAAAGGGGAACTTTCTGTTTATGTAAAAACCTATCAATTATTAACTAAATCTCTCTTACCCTTACCTGATAAATGGCATGGGCTAACCGATACAGAAAAGCGTTATCGTCAGCGTTACGTTGACCTGATTGTTAATCCTGAAGTCCGCCAAACCTTTCGTCGTCGCGCCCAAATTACGGCTTCCATTCGTCGTTATTTAGATGATCAGGGTTTTATTGAAATTGAAACTCCTGTATTGCAATCCGAACCAGGGGGAGCCGAAGCCCGTCCTTTTGTCACCCACCATAACGCTCTAGACCAGGAATTTTATCTCCGTATTGCCACAGAATTACATTTAAAACGCTTAGTTGTGGGTGGTTTTGAAAAAGTGTTTGAATTGGGTCGAATTTTCCGCAATGAAGGGGTTTCCACTCGCCATAATCCCGAATTTACTTCTATTGAAGTATATCAAGCCTATGCCGATTATTTCGATATGATGGCCTTAACAGAAGCATTAGTCACAACTGCGGCTCAAACAGCATTAGGAACGTTAAAAGTCACCTATCAAGAGCAAGAAATTGATTTAACAACGCCCTGGAAACGGATCACCATGCACGAAGCAGTACGGTTACAAACAGGGGTAGATTTTAGTCAGTTTACGGATTTAGAAACAGCCAAAGCGGCGGCAGAAGAAGCGGGAATTGGTGTTCCCGAAGATTGTCCTTCTATTGGTAAATTATTAAATGAAGCCTTTGAACAAACCGTAGAAGCGACGTTAATTCAACCCACTTTTATTACCGATTTTCCTGTGGAAATTTCGCCTTTAGCTAAACCTCATCGTTCTAAGCCTGGTTTAGTGGAACGTTTTGAATTGTTTGTAGTCGGTCGGGAACTAGCCAATAGTTTTTCCGAGTTAACTGATCCCATTGATCAACGTCAACGTTTAGAAGAACAATCTGCTAAAAAAGACGCAGGAGATTTAGAAGCTCACGGAGTAGATGAGGATTTTCTCACGGCGTTAGAATATGGAATGCCACCGACGGGGGGGTTAGGGATTGGCATTGATCGCCTAGTAATGTTATTAACCGATTCACCCAGTATTCGGGATGTAATTGCTTTTCCGTTGTTGAAAAGTCAGGTAAGCAGTCAAAAAGAGGTTAATTTTGAAGAGGATAATTAGAATGATTTTAATAGGCCATTACCCTCGACTAAATTGGAGATGAAGCGAATATGGGATTCAATTCAAAGCCAAAGCTAAAGAAACGCACAGAGCGTGGTGGGAAACCAGAAGTTTATCAGTATGACCATCTGCCAATAGAGTTTCGACGACAAGTAATACATCTCTGGATTAGTTGTATTGGTTCTTATTCTCCTACAGATTTTTCTCGGTTCTTACCTCCTTTAGAAAACCTAGTTTGGGATAAAATTCACAATTTCCTAGCGAGAAACGTAGGGGAATTTTATTTTGGAAATGAGAGATATAATTCTTTTGCGCAATGTCAGTATTTTTTACTTGACTCAAATACTCCTTTTGATTATCTTCTAAAGTTTATTGAATATACATTTCGCTTCATAGAGAACGATCTTCCTAGAATCAGGCAAAGAAGATATGATGAATTGGGAGAAATATCGTATTCTTTTCAATCTTCCGAAGACGCAATCAGTGAGTTAAATCATCGCTTTCATCAACTGGACAGTGGAAAGTTTATGGATGGCAGAGAAGGTAATGACTATGCGGCCAAAGTAAGTCTATCAGGACTTGGAAAAGGGTCAAGTTTAGCGGCAAGGAATTTAGGCAAAAGCAGACTAGGTGGACTTTGAGGAAAAATCATTGGGGCTTGATGTTGGATGGCTAGTTGAGCAATGCGTTCACTAGGATAGCCATGGGAGGGTAGAGTCCGAAACCAGCGAGGGAAATTAGCCCAAATCCCCTGGGGTAACTCTAAGGAAAGAATTTGAAGTAAGCCGAGAACAATGACATGAAGATTAACAAAACGCTCAAAGGCTTCTACTTTGTTTAAAATCTGAGTCTGAACAGTTTGGGGATAGTCAGGGAGGATAAGATTGCTAGGCCAGGTCGGTAAAGTAGGAAGAGCCTTAAGCCAAAAACGATAGGCAAAGCCGCCCAAAAGATGGATTAATTGACGAAAAGTGACTTCAATCTTAAATCGGAGACCGTAAACGGCAATAATCTCAGGTCCAGTCAAACAGAGGTCAGTAGAAAGCAGAATCAGTCTTTGTCCGTTGGGCAATTGGGTGAGGACAAACTGGTAGTGTTCTGAATCTGTGGAAGCACATCTAAATAGGGCTTGCTGAAAAAAGCTGAGACCTTTACGGAGAAAAATAGTAGGCGAATTAAGAACCGCTAGAATGCACGAAAATAGGGTAGAATGCCTCAAAACCATTGCATTAAGAAGAGAGAAAGCAGATGTACCGAAAGCAACAGTACTCAATTGAAACACCAGAAAACTTGAAAAATCTGTTCGGCGGGCAGTTAGACGAAGAAAATCGTTGGATAGAAATGTCAAAAATGATTCTTTGGGAAGAATATGAGGAAGAATATGCAAAAAACTTCACAGAAAAAAAAGGAGCCCCAGCCAAATCATTTAGAATGGCATTAGGAGCATTAATTATCAAAGAAATTTCAGGAAAAAGTGACAGAGAAACAGTAGAACAAATAAAAGAGAACCCTTATTTACAGTACTTTATAGGAATGGAAAGCTATAGTAGCAAAGAAGCATTTAATGCGTCAATGATGGTTCATTTTCGTAAAAAAATAGGAATGGAATTAATAAATAGGGCTTGCTGAAAAAGTCAAAAAACGAAAGAAATGTGGGTTAGGGAAGTATGGACTGAAAAAGCATAGATAACTTATCCTTATGGAAACAAATCAAAATACAGATTTTGTTTAATCTATTGTTCCTTTCTGTCTAAAAAGGTCAACACAAATCACTCCTCACAAAAGAGAGGAAAATTAACACCATTTTTCACAAGAAAAACGACTCTACAACTTTTTACTTTTTGTCTTCTGAAGTAGAGTAGAAAGATTCATTACCAAAAAGTTCATCGCAATTACCGTTTCCGAGGTCTCAGGTAGTTTGGCCATCACTCGACCAAGACTAAATTTCCTCTTTCCCTGTCCGAATTTACCCTCAATGGCATTACGCACTCTTTCATCTGAGCGTGCCTCTTTCTTTTTTTCTTTGCTCACCTCTTTCGGCGGTCTTCCCAATCGGGGACCACTCATTCTTATATCCCTTTCTTTACAATAAGCTCGATTCGCTTTTGTTCGATAGATTTTATCCACATGAACCGATTCCGGATAACATCCTGTTTCCCTTTTATATTCTTCTATTCGCGCTTGTAAATCTCCCGATTCGTTGTAATTATCCCAACTTAATTTGTCTAAGAAGACAAAGCCATTCACATTACTTGCCGATATTTTAGCTCCAAACTCTACTGCTTTTCCCGCTTTTCCACGCACTATTGGACGCACGTGAGGTTGGCTTACACTCACAATTCTGTTTTCTACTTTATTTGTCTTTTTTTCATACATTTCTAACTGTTGCTCATACACTTTTCCTATCGTTACAAGCTCTTCTTGCTCTTTTTTCGTTAGTTTTTCTAACTTTGCTCCCTCTTCTATCATTTTTTCTATATGAGACAAGTTTCTTTTTATATATCCTAGTTGTTTTTTTGTTCCTTTTCTTCTTTCTTTTTTTGACACACGACGTTTTTTTGCTATGGCTAAGTACTCTTTTCTTGCCACTTCCCTATAAGTCCTCGGCTTTTCTTTCCTTTTCTCTTTTATTTCTTCATACAGCTTATCTATTATTTTTTCTGTTTTTTCTCTGGCATCATTCAATATTCCTATATCCGTTGGATATTTTATATCTGCTGGTGTACAAGTCGCATCTAACAATAACTTTCCTTCATTTTCTTTTTTTTCTGACGCTACACCCGTCGCTTTTTTTTCTATTTCTTTATTAATTTTATTTATTAATTCCATTCCTATTTTTTTACGAAAATGAACCATCATTGACGCACTAAATGCTTCTTTGCTACTATAGCTTTCCATTCCTATAAAGTACTGTAAATAAGGGTTCTCTTTTATTTGTTCTACTGTTTCTCTGTCACTTTTTCCTGAAATTTCTTTGATAATTAATGCTCCTAATGCCATTCTAAATGATTTGGCTGGGGCTCCTTTTTTTTCTGTGAAGTTTTTTGCATATTCTTCCTCATATTCTTCCCAGGGAATCATTTTTGACATTTCTATCCAACGATTTTCTTCGTCTAACTGCCCGCCGAACAGATTTTTCAAGTTTTCTGGTGTTTCAATTGAGTACTGTTGCTTTCGGTACATCTGCTTTCTCTCTTCTTAATGCAATGGTTTTGAGGCATTCTACCCTATTTTCGTGCATTCTAGCGGTTCTTAATTCGCCTACTATTTTTCTCCGTAAAGGTTTCAGCTTTTTTCAGCAAGCCCTAAATAAAATTAATAAAGAAATAGAAAAAAAGCGACGGGTGTAGCGTCAGAAAAAAAAGAAAATGAAGGAAAGTTATTGTTAGATGCGACTTGTACACCAGCAGATATAAAATATCCAACGGATATAGGAATATTGAATGATGCCAGAGAAAAAACAGAAAAAATAATAGATAAGCTGTATGAAGAAATAAAAGAGAAAAGGAAAGAAAAGCCGAGGACTTATAGGGAAGTGGCAAGAAAAGAGTACTTAGCCATAGCAAAAAAACGTCGTGTGTCAAAAAAAGAAAGAAGAAAAGGAACAAAAAAACAACTAGGATATATAAAAAGAAACTTGTCTCATATAGAAAAAATGATAGAAGAGGGAGCAAAGTTAGAAAAACTAACGAAAAAAGAGCAAGAAGAGCTTGTAACGATAGGAAAAGTGTATGAGCAACAGTTAGAAATGTATGAAAAAAAGACAAATAAAGTAGAAAACAGAATTGTGAGTGTAAGCCAACCTCACGTGCGTCCAATAGTGCGTGGAAAAGCGGGAAAAGCAGTAGAGTTTGGAGCTAAAATATCGGCAAGTAATGTGAATGGCTTTGTCTTCTTAGACAAATTAAGTTGGGATAATTACAACGAATCGGGAGATTTACAAGCGCGAATAGAAGAATATAAAAGGGAAACAGGATGTTATCCGGAATCGGTTCATGTGGATAAAATCTATCGAACAAAAGCGAATCGAGCTTATTGTAAAGAAAGGGATATAAGAATGAGTGGTCCCCGATTGGGAAGACCGCCGAAAGAGGTGAGCAAAGAAAAAAAGAAAGAGGCACGCTCAGATGAAAGAGTGCGTAATGCCATTGAGGGTAAATTCGGACAGGGAAAGAGGAAATTTAGTCTTGGTCGAGTGATGGCCAAACTACCTGAGACCTCGGAAACGGTAATTGCGATGAACTTTTTGGTAATGAATCTTTCTACTCTACTTCAGAAGACAAAAAGTAAAAAGTTGTAGAGTCGTTTTTCTTGTGAAAAATGGTGTTAATTTTCCTCTCTTTTGTGAGGAGTGATTTGTGTTGACCTTTTTAGACAGAAAGGAACAATAGATTAAACAAAATCTGTATTTTGATTTGTTTCCATAAGGATAAGTTATCTATGCTTTTTCAGTCCATACTTCCCTAACCCACATTTCTTTCGTTTTTTGACTTTTTCAGCAAGCCCTAAATAAGACATCCAAATTCAAAGCGATTGATAAATAATCCAAGGACAATATCGTGCATCACAATAGATTTGGAGAAACAAATCGTTTTTCTCGCTAATCTCTTTATTCGAGTTCTCAATGTCAAGTGCTTTCGTTCGATTTTTTGAGTATTATACTTACCCACCTCATGCAATGCTGGCTCAATATGGCGTTCGTAAGCCCCCCATCCATCTGTATAATATTGAGTAATACCAAAAGGTTCTAACAACTCTTTTAGCCTTAGAAATGCTTCGTCTTTGTGACCAGACAAAACATAAGCTAATATCTCACCTGTCTTATGATCAATAGCGTGCCATAACCATCTTTGCTCTTCACAAAACCCCACATTTCGTCGAGTTCTGCTTCCACGTCATTCCATTGGCAGAGCGTTACAATACTCTGACTGGGTTCCAGTTCTGCTAGTTTTTTTTCGTTGACGAATACTAAACTAGACTCTTTTTTTTTAGTTCACTAATCACTGTTGATGGACTAATCCTCAGCACACGGGCTGTATCCCTTATGCCACTACCATTCATTGCCATTTCGGCAATCTTTTCCTTTACTTCTGGCAAATAACCTTTATAAGTATAGTTTAAGATAAATGTGCAACGCTTACATTCTGTATTACGACATCTGTAACGCTCTTTCCCCTCCCCAGAGGGGCCGTGTTTCACAATATCCGTACTTTGACAACTTGGGCAAACAATTGCTTTGAATAGCATGGCACACCAATTTTAAGATTTACATTTATTTATTATTACTCTTTTCCACAGGTTTAGAACACGACCCAATTTCTAACTCGACCGCCTTGTCGGCTAGTAACCTCAATGTCCAACGGGCTTGACCAGCAGGCGGTTCTCCACAACGTAAGGCGATTAGTTTTGCTTCTACCTCTCCATCAATAATCGGTTGACGAGGCGGCGTTTTGCGGGGCTTGCGGCTTAATGCTGACTCCACACCTTCATTGACCAATCGCTCCCTGAGATTGGCGACTGTGTTACGGTGACAACTAAAGGCGGCGGCAGCTTCCTCATCCGTCCATCCTTGTCCATTCACATCAATGTTTAACAGAATATTGGCGTGCTTAATTTTGTAAGCCGCTCCTTTGCCGATGGATACCAAATCTTTTAGGGTCTGACGTTCTTCTTGACTTAATCGGACAATATAGGTCTTGAGCATGGTTACTTATTACGATATCTGTTGAGGTAATGAATAGCCTCTCCATTTTCCCTCAAATTCACAATCTTTAGCTTGACAGACCACTAGACTTCGATTTTCTCGGTGATCGTTGCCTGGTCTTCTGAATTTTGCTCTGCTTTAAATGCTGATTCTTCTCGCAGATGATTCAGAGATAGAACGAATAAATCCTCTACGCCATTGATCACTGCACCTAGGACGGGAATTTCAGCTTCAATAAATTGGTCAATGGCCTCTCTGAACAGGCTAGAACGAGTATAACCAGGACGAGTCACCATCAGCAAACCATCGCTGGCCGGTTCTAACAAAAGCGCATCGTTGCAATGGGAAAGGGGCGGTGTATCAATAATGACGAAATCGAAACGGCCTCGAATATCCTTTAATAAAAGCTGCATTTCACTGGATTCCAACAGGGCAACCGGTTGTCGCAGTGGCCCCGGACTGGGCAAAATATAAAGATTCAGAATCGAAGGCACCAGATAAATAGATTCACTGCTATTAGCATAGTACTGTAGAGGATCTTTCTGAACACCGATAGGCACGTCAATTTCTAGCCAGTCAGCCTTAGAGGTAGTTCTTAAGTCTGCTTCGATTAAGAGGGTACGTTTATCGGCATTGGCCGCCGCGATCGCCAAATTATAGGCAGTTAAACTTTTTCCTTCCTGTTCACTCACACTGGTCACCAGAATCACCCTGGGAGAATCGGAAACCCGATAGCGTAGATTACTCCGCAGACGTTCATAAAAAGCAAGGTAAACAGAGTCAAGCTCTTCGCTGACTAAAGCGGGAACTTCCTGATTGTGGAGCAAGCGTTTAGGGAGAACAGGCAGTTGACCCAATAACATCACGTCTCGCTCCGCTAGGGCTGTACGGATTTCCTCTGGGGTATGGAGACGATCATCTAACAGGGCCAACAAAAGGATGATCCCTAGGCCGGCCAGAATCCCCAAAACAATGCCGCCGATCAGAATCCAAGTGGGACTATAAATACGCCGTTGACGTTCTGATAGAGGTTGCACCGTTGCCGGTAAGGCGATCGCTAAACTTCCGGTTGTTTCCGCTTCCGCTGATTGAGCATCGGCCAGGGCTGTCAAAATATTTTGATAAACGACCCGTTGAAATTCCACCGCCTGTACCAAACGAGCCTGGGTCAATTGTTGATCAGGAAATTTTTCGTATTGCTGCCGTAATTCCTGTTCCGTCTTAACTACTGACTGCAATTGTTGTACTATACCAGCGCGCTGCGTTTGCAATACCAATAATTGAGAAGCCAACTGTTGACGACGCGGATCTAAACTACTATCTTGGCGAATTTGGGCCAATTGATTCGGAGCCGCTTTCAGACCTTGACGGCCAATTAATTCCTTAGCCCGTTCTTCGAGGAGTTTCTCATTCGACTTTTTCTCCTTCATTAGCTTGATTAGCGTCGGATGCTCTGGACGAAGATCTAATTTTAATCGTTCTAACTCTAGCTCTGTATTCAGAATCCGTGCTCTTAGGTTGCCCAGAATCGGATCAGCACTGAGGGCAACTGCCGTGTAGGCCTGTTCGGGCGTTAGTCCCAGTTGTTTGACTAAATTCTTAATTTGACCGTCAATTTCCTGAAGTTGGAGATTGAGATCCCGTTGTTGTTGCTGACTACTGGTAATTCCCGTAAACAGGCTGCCATCTTGAATCGCTAGTAAACCGGCTCCCTGTTTGCTAATGTATTGATAAAAGCGAGATTCCGCTAGTCTTAAGTCTTTTTGTACTTTGCTTAGTCGTTGCGTTAAGGCTTCAATCCGACTGCGTAATTGGGAGGTATTGAGCCAGCGACTATAATTCACCATCTCCTGCATAAGCGTATTGAGAATTAACTGGGCTTTTGCGGCTGAATCCGGATCGGTTAATTCCAGTTGAATCATATCTGAAACCGCTTCTTTGCTACTATCTTCCGTTTTAGGAAAAGTAATTAGCAGTCGCTTATCCCGAATCACCAAGATTTGGTCAGAGGTTAACTTTAGTTTATCGGCTGTGTTTTTTAAAATATTGTAGGAAAGCAACATTTCCCGCGTAATGACTTTCCCTTGCTGTTGCAGTTGAGTTCCAGTACTGGTAAAAGCGGGGGGAGGGGTTCGGAGTGATAATTGCCCAACAACGCTAAAAGTCGGACGGGGAGGTATGGGAGGAGGTTGGGTGGCAATGACCGCCGCAATCCCAATTACGCCTGCGGTCGTCATCAAACCTAGCCAGGCATTTTGGCTAAGGGAAATCCAAAAACGTTTGATGATGGGAGGAGCCATAGGAGAACTTCGAGTTGCAACTTAAGACTATCATTTTAGAGGAACTCATCGTTGCTGAGTCAAGGAGAAAGGCGATCGCCGCTTTAAATATTCCCTATACCCGATCCATGGCCAGTTCTTCGGTTATCCCTCGTTTAAGGGGTATCAGCCTCATTTCTAATGGTTGAAAAGACTTAGATGCTTTTATTTGTCAAACTGACCAAGTTCTTTATTGAGCTAAAATTTAGGGACGCGATCGCGCAATTAGCTTATAGAAACCAAATCCTCGTTGTCTCTTAAATATTTAATAGATGAAAATGTAAATCCCCTCTATCCCACTCAACTACGATTAAAGCGACCTGAATTAGTCATTTTAGTTATTGGGGAACCTCTAACACCCAAAAAAGGGACTAAAGATCCTGAAGTATTAGGCTGGTGTGAAGAATATGATTTTATTTTAGTCACTAATAACAGACGCTCAATGCCTGTTTACTTAAAAAACTATCTTCAGCAAGATAGACATATTCCCTGTATTTTTATTCTTGATCCTCAGCTAAATATTGGTGAAAATATAGGGGAATTATTGCTTGTTGCTGAAATCTCCTTCGCTGATGAATATCGGGATCAAATTATTTATTTATGGGATGACTTTTGCTTCTCCTCTGCTTAGACTGACAAAAGAGAGATAATCATTGATCGGCGATCGCTGATTTTGCTTCCGAGAGACGTTTAAATTCTTCATCAGCATTTGTAACAAAATTTAACATTCGCCCTAACCCTTATATCTACTAGCTTTGTAGTAATTGACCATTAGAACAGGGGGTTGCTTTTTTTGTATTTATTGTTGCTTTTTTTGTATTTATTGATAGACTATCGAAAGTTAGCCCACTCAGAATCCTATTTAATTTCAATATTGCTGGAATAACTTCTGTTGTTAGAGATTCTCTTTTTCGCGGCTCTAAAGTTTTTAGATCATTCTCAATCAATATAGTCACTTAGCTCATTACTTCTATGACCATTAACTCTACCTTGACTCTTGCCTATGACCAACTTGGCAACTTTGCGGGTTTGGAAAATTTCTGGAGTTTGTTTGATACGGCGTTTGGAACCAATTATGATCGCACAATGGCTTTAACCTTTCAGTCGAAATGGTTGGCGGGAGATTTTAGTCTGTTTCCCACCATTGAGGTGGTGGGTGATGAGGTGTTGGGAACGGCTAATGGGGCCTATGGCAGCAATAATACGATTTATGTATCTGAGCAGTTTTTGAGTACGGCAAGTGAGTTGTCTTTAGTGGCTTTGCTGTTGGAGGAGTATGGGCATTTTGTGGATGCTCAGGTTAATGCGGTGGATAGTGCGGGGGATGAGGGAGCGATTTTTGCAGCTTTGGTTGCGGGTGAGAGTCTGGATGTTTTGGCTTTACAGACTTTGAGGGCTGAGGATGATCATGGAACTATTACGGTAAATGGGCAAGTTATTCAGGTAGAGAAGCAGGATTTTACGGGAACAGATGGTGATGACAATCTTACAGGAACTTCTGGGAACGATAATATTTATGGCTTGGCGGGTAATGACACGCTAAATGGTGTTGCAGGCAATGACCTCTTACAAGGAGGTTATGCAAACGATACTCTCTATGGTGGGGCAGGAAATGACTTATTCGCTCTAGAGTATTTTAGTGCTTCTGGATACACCCAAAATACTGACATCATAGAAGACTTTGTTTCTGGTCAAGATAAAATTGATGTAAGCAGTTTAGGGATAGGAGACTTTAATACTATTCTGGTTCTTTTAGGGGAGGATGAGCTTGGTACTGCTCAATTAACGACTCAATACAACTTGTATGATGGTGACTACTTCTATCGTCTTAAAGTCAATGATTTTCGAGCTAATCAATTACAGGCAAGCAACTTTAATTTTAATACCTTAAATGCTAGTACAATAATCACAGGAACAGATTATCGAGATGATTTATTTGGTGGGTTAGGTAATGATACTCTCAACGGCAACAATAGCAATGATCGTCTCTTTGGTGAACAAGGTAATGACCTTTTACGAGGAGGTTATGCAAACGATACCCTCTATGGTGGGGCAGGAAATGACTTATTCGCTCTAGAGTATTTTAGTGCTTCTGGATACACCCAAAATACTGACATCATAGAAGACTTTGTTTCTGGTCAAGATAAAATTGATGTAAGCAGTTTAGGGGTAGGAGACTTTAATACTATTCTGGTTCTTTTAGGGGAGGATGAGCTTGGTACTGCTCAATTAACGACTCAATACAACTTGTATGATGGTGACTACTTCTATCGTCTTAAAGTCAATGGTTTTCGAGCTAATCAATTACAGGCAAGCAACTTTAATTTTAATACCTTAAATGCTAGTACAATAATCACAGGAACAGATTATCGAGATGATTTATTTGGTGGGTTAGGTAATGATACTCTCAACGGCAACAATAGCAATGATCGTCTCTTTGGTGAACAAGGTAATGACCTTTTACGAGGAGGTTATGCAAACGATACCCTCTATGGTGGGGCAGGAAATGACTTATTCGCTCTAGAGTATTTTAGTGCTTCTGGATACACCCAAAATACTGACATCATAGAAGACTTTGTTTCTGGTCAAGATAAAATTGATGTAAGCAGTTTAGGGGTAGGAGACTTTAATACTATTCTGGTTCTTTTAGGGGAGGATGAGCTTGGTACTGCTCAATTAACGACTCAATACAACTTGTATGATGGTGACTACTTCTATCGTCTTAAAGTCAATGGTTTTCGAGCTAATCAATTACAGGCAAGCAACTTTAATTTTAATACCTTAAATGCTAGTACAATAATCACAGGAACAGATTATCGAGATGATTTATTTGGTGGGTTAGGTAATGATACTCTCAACGGCAACAATAGCAATGATCGTCTCTTTGGTGAACAAGGTAATGACCTTTTACGAGGAGGTTATGCAAACGATACTCTCTATGGTGGGGCAGGAAATGACTTATTCGCTCTAGAGTATTTTAGTGCTTCTGGATACACCCAAAATACTGACATCATAGAAGACTTTGTTTCTGGTCAAGATAAAATTGATGTAAGCAGTTTAGGGGTAGGAGACTTTAATACTATTCTGGTTCTTTTAGGGGAGGATGAGCTTGGTACTGCTCAATTAACGACTCAATACAACTTGTATGATGGTGACTACTTCTATCGTCTTAAAGTCAATGATTTTCGAGCTAATCAATTACAGGCAAGCAACTTTAATTTTAATACCTTAAATGCTAGTACAATAATCACAGGAACAGATTATCGAGATGATTTATTTGGTGGGTTAGGTAATGATACTCTCAACGGCAACAATAGCAATGATCGTCTCTTTGGTGAACAAGGTAATGACCTTTTACGAGGAGGTTATGCAAACGATACTCTCTATGGTGGGGCAGGAAATGACTTATTCGCTCTAGAGTATTTTAGTGCTTCTGGATACACCCAAAATACTGACATCATAGAAGACTTTGTTTCTGGTCAAGATAAAATTGATGTAAGCAGTTTAGGGGTAGGAGACTTTAATACTATTCTGGTTCTTTTAGGGGAGGATGAGCTTGGTACTGCTCAATTAACGACTCAATACAACTTGTATGATGGTGACTACTTCTATCGTCTTAAAGTCAATGGTTTTCGAGCTAATCAATTACAGGCAAGCAACTTTAATTTTAATACCTTAAATGCTAGTACAATAATCACAGGAACAGATTATCGAGATGATTTATTTGGTGGGTTAGGTAATGATACTCTCAACGGCAACAATAGCAATGATCGTCTCTTTGGTGAACAAGGTAATGACCTTTTACGAGGAGGTTATGCAAACGATACTCTCTATGGTGGAGCAGATGACGATACTGCTATTTATTCTGGGACTCGTTCTCAATATTCCTGGACGACTATTTCTGGGGGATTTCGTATTACCGATTCCGTTAGTAATCGAGACGGAATTGACACTTTGTACGGTATCCAAAAACTAAAATTCTCTGATCAAACTGTAACCATCGCTCCTGTTGAAAATATTCTCCCAACTCTTGCGATTAATGACATCACTATCAGTGAAGGCAATAGCGGTACAAAAAACGCAACTTTTACTGTTACTCGCACTGGTACAGCAACCAACTCCATCACTGTTAGTTATGCAACTACTAACGGCACAGCAACAGCAGGTAGTGACTACACCTCCACCAACGGAACCTTAACTTTTGCTACCACCGAAACCAGCAAAACCATTAACGTTGTAATTACTGGTGATACCACCGTAGAAGCCAATGAAACCTTCTTTGTTAATCTCTCTGGTGCGACCAACGCCACAATCGCTGATAATCAAGGGCTAGGTACAATCACCAATGATGATTTACCCAGTATTAATCTTAGTCCTAATGGTCAAACCATTGTCGAAGGCTTAACCAGTCCCCAAAACCTGAGTTATACCGTTAGCTTATCTGGCAGTAGCACTCAAACCATTACCGTTCAGTATAACACTGCCAATGGAACCGCTTTAGCTGGCTCAGACTATACCGCAACAACGGGAACCCTCACCTTTAACCCTGGTGTCACCAGTCAAACGATTTCAATTCCCATTCTTAATGATTCTGTTAATGAAGCCAATGAAACCTTTACGGTTAAGTTAACGAGTCCTACCAATGCAATCTTAGGGGGAACAGCGACAGTAACAACCACCATTAGCGATACTCTTTCCGCTTCGACTACCACGACCCTACCCACTAATGTCGAAAATCTAACTCTCACCGGCTCTAGTATTATTAATGGTACGGGCAATACGGGAAACAATGTTCTAACTGGCAACAGTGCCAATAACACCCTCAATGGCGGCGATGGCAACGATACCCTCAATGGTGGTGCAGGCAATGATAGCTTGATTGGTGGTAATGGCAACGATTATGCCTACTATTACAGTTCAACTGGAAGTGTCACCGTTAACTTAGGAACAGGAATTGCCAGTGATGGTTTAGGAGGAACCGATACCCTCTCTCAAATCGAGAATGTTCAAGGCTCCAATATCGCAGGGGATAATATTACTGGTAGTACTGGCAATAATGTACTGTATGGTTATGGCGGCAATGACATCCTCAACGGTGGCGATGGTAATGACACCTTAATTGGTGGAGCCGGCAATGATAGCCTGATTGGTGGAAATGGTAACGATTATGCTTACTATTACTCAGCAACAGGAGTAGTGACAGTTAACCTTGGCACAGGAACAGCCAGCGATGGGGAAGGAGGAACTGATACCCTCTCTCAAATCGAGAATGTTCAAGGCTCCAATACCGCAGGGGATAATATCACGGGTAGTACCAGCAACAATGTACTATATGGCTATGGTGGTAATGATATCCTCAACGGGGGTGCAGGATTTGATACTCTGATTGGAGGACTAGGTAATGATATTTACCAAGTCGATAGCACTACTGATGTCATTACTGAAAATGCCAGTGAAGGAACCGACACCATTCAATCCTCTGTCACCTTTACCATCGCTTCTCTAGCTAATATTGAAAACCTGACTCTCACCGGTTCTAGTGCCATCAATGGGACAGGCAATACAGGGAACAATGTTCTGGCCGGCAACAGTGCCATTAATACCCTTAATGGCGGCGATGGTAACGATACCCTTAATGGCGGTGATGGCAACGATACCCTCAATGGTGGTGCAGGTAATGATAGCTTGATTGGTGGTAATGGCAACGATTATGCCTACTATTACAGTTCAACTGGAAGTGTCACCGTTAACTTAGGAACAGGAATTGCCAGTGATGGTTTAGGAGGAACCGATACCCTCTCTCAAATCGAGAATGTTCAAGGCTCCAATATCGCAGGGGATAATATTACTGGTAGTACTGGCAATAATGTACTGTATGGTTATGGCGGCAATGACATCCTCAACGGTGGCGATGGTAATGACACCTTAATTGGTGGAGCCGGCAATGATAGCCTGATTGGTGGAAATGGTAACGATTATGCTTACTATTACTCAGCAACAGGAGTAGTGGCAGTTAACCTTGGCACAGGAACAGCCAGCGATGGGGAAGGAGGAACTGATACCCTCTCTCAAATCGAGAATGTTCAAGGCTCCAATACCGCAGGGGATAATATCACGGGTAGTACCAGCAACAATGTACTATATGGCTATGGTGGTAATGATATCCTCAACGGGGGTGCAGGAGTTGATACTCTGATTGGAGGACTAGGTAATGATATTTACCAAGTCGATAGCACTACTGATGTCATTACTGAAAATGCCAGTGAAGGAACCGACACCATTCAATCCTCTGTCACCTTTACCATCGCTCCTCTAGCTAACATCGAAAACCTGACCTTAACGGGTTCTAGTGTTATTAACGGCACGGGCAATACTGCCAACAACATTCTTACAGGCAATACTGCCAACAATACTCTCAATGGTGGTGATGGCAATGACACCTTAAATGGTAATACAGGAGTCGATACCTTAATCGGAGGTTTAGGTAATGATATTTACCAAGTGGATAGCACCACCGATGTCATTACGGAAAATGCCAACGAAGGAACCGACACGATTCAATCTTCTGTCACCTATACGATCACCTCTCTAGCTAACATCGAAAACCTGACCTTAACAGGTTCTAGCGTCATTAACGGTACAGGCAATGCTGCCAATAACATTCTCACAGGCAATACGGCCAATAACACCCTAAATGGTGGTGATGGCAATGATACCCTTAATGGCGGTGCAGGCAATGATAGCTTGATTGGCGGTAATGGCAACGATTTTGCTTACTATTACAGTTCCACTGCCAGCGTTACAGTCAATTTAATAACGGGAACCGCCAGTGATGGTTTAGGCGGAACTGATACCCTCTCCCAAATTGAGAATGTCCAAGGCTCCAATACCGCAGGAGACAATCTCACAGGGGATGCCAATAATAATACGCTTTATGGCTATGGCGGTAATGACACCCTCAATGGTGGGGATGGCAATGATATCTTAATCGGTGGGACAGGCAATGATCTTTTAACAGGTGGTAATGGAACCGATACTGCCTACTATTACACCGTCACAGGAGCAGTAACAGCTAACCTGGCCACTGGAACCGCGAATGATGGAGAAGGGGGAACCGATACCCTTTCCCAAATTGAAAATATCCAAGGCTCCAATACTGCAAGCGATAATCTCACTGGCAATACAGGTGTTAACGTTCTTTACGGTTATGGCGGTGCAGATATTCTCACAGGTGGAGGCGGTAATGATCTTCTCTATGTCGGCAGTGATACGGTTAAAGACACCGTTAACTATACCAGTGGTGATGGGGTTGATACCGTTTACAACTTTGTACGTGGAGTCGGTGGAGATCTGCTCAAATTCACTGGCATAAACGCTATTGATATCCAGGTTTCTGGCACGAGTACCCTGTTTAAAGTGGGTGATGGAGTAACTGGTAACTCTGGCTTTGGTACTGGAACCTTACTATTAACCACCAGTGCCACGTCGGGTTTTGTGGCCGCTGATGTCAATGTCAATCTCCTAGGGGCAACCTTTGCTTTTAGTTAAGCCAAAATTCTGAATCACTACCCCAGGTTTCCTAAGAATGGTATCGTATGGGGTGATTAGTTTAGATCAACAGGAACAGTGACCCAGGGCATGACTTACCAGCGAGTATTACTGAAACTAAGTGGCGAAGCATTAATGGGCGACTTGGGTTACGGTATTGATCCCAAAATTGTGGCTGATATTGCTCAAGAGGTGGCCGACGTGGTCGCGCAAGGTGTACAGTTGGCGATCGTTGTCGGCGGGGGTAATATTTTTCGAGGAGTCAAAGCCTCGGCTGCGGGCATGGATCGGGCAACAGCAGACTATATTGGCATGATTGCCACCGTCATGAATGCCATGACTCTTCAGGATGCCCTAGAACAAATTGATATTCCCACCCGCGTCCTGACCGCGATCGCCATGCAGGAAGTGGCAGAACCCTATATCCGACGACGCGCGATCCGGCATCTTGAAAAAGGTCGGGTCGTTATTTTTGGGGCCGGTTCTGGTAATCCCTTCTTTACCACCGATACCACTGCGGCCCTTCGGGCAGCCGAAATTGATGCGGAAGTAGTGTTTAAAGCGACCAAAGTGGATGGCGTATATGATGCTGACCCCGTTCTTCATCCCAACGCCCGTCGTTATCAAAGCCTTACCTATGCCCATGTTTTGGCCAAGGATTTAAAGGTGATGGATAGTACCGCGATCGCCTTATGCAAAGATAATAGTATTCCTATTATGGTATTTAACCTCTCTGTACCAGGCAATATCGTTCGTGCCATTAAAGGTGAACCTGTTGGAACCATTGTTGGAGGCTCCTGTGAAGTTAGCTGAGATTAAAGAAAATATGACCAAAAGTGTTGAAGCGACCCAACGTTCCTTCAATACTCTACGGACTGGCCGTGCCAATGCCTCTTTATTAGATCGGGTAATGGTGGATTACTACGGGGCAGAAACGCCTTTAAAATCTTTGGCCACGATTAGCACTCCTGATGGAAGTACAATTACCATTCAACCCTTTGATAAAGGTAGTTTAAACCAACTCGAAAAGGCCATTTCCCTGTCCGATATTGGCTTGACTCCTAGTAATGACGGGCAAGTTATTCGTTTAAATATTCCATCCCTGACCACCGATCGCCGCAAAGAACTCGTTAAACTGGCGGGGAAATTGGCAGAGGAAGGTAAGGTTGCTATTCGTAATGTTCGTAGAGAAGCGATCGATGCAGTGCGTAAACAGGAAAAAAGTCACGATATTTCTGAAGATGAAGCCAAAGATCTTCAAGATGAAATTCAAAAAGTGACGGATTCTTCGATCAAAAAAATTGATGAGCTACTAGCAACTAAGGAAAAGGACATTTTAACGGTGTGATACCAAATTCTGTTTTCAAAGTCCTTTTTATTCCATGTAGGGGCTTAGTCTCTAAGCCTTACACTCTATGGATTTGAAAACCAAACCCCTACAAAATATTAACGGTGTTTTACAAGCGGATTTGGTATGAGATTTTAATTTTCTAAGCTGTTAATTCTTTAAAACCTATCTAGGTAGTGGGCTTAAACGGTTATTGATCTCAAACTTATCTAGGCAAGGGGCTTAAGCCCCTTGTTATGAAAATTTAGGTACAAAATATCAGGCAATCCAAATGCGCGATTACTTAAAATAATTATCTATAAATTAACAATAATGAATAATTTCTTATCAAGTAGTGGTTATTTAATCTTTCTGGTTACTTCTACCGCCGTTTATGCCATTTTTGGGCTGGGATTAAATTTACAATGGGGTTTTACCGGATTAATTAACTTTGGTCATGTTGCCTTTATGACCCTAGGAGCCTATGCCACTGCCCTACTGACCCTTAATGGTGTTCTCATGCCCTTTGCTGTTCTAGCGGGTATGATTCTATCCTCCCTATTGGGGTTATTAATTGGCACTTCTACTTTGAGATTAAGAGAAGATTATTTGGCCATCGTTACCATTGGTGTTTCAGAATTAATTCGTTTAGTGGCTCTGAATGAAGAATGGTTAACTAAAGGAGCTTTTGGCATTCAACGTTATCCCTTGCCCTTCGACTTTGAACCCAATATTTTCGTTAAATTTCTCTTTATTGGCAGCTTAACTATTTTAGCCATTTATGCGGAAGCGATTCTATTACGCAGTATTACTAGACAGTTCAAAGAAAATCAGCAAATTCAAGGCAAAAGTTATCAACCTCGTAAACCATTAGCTCTGATTATTTGGGGGGCGATCGCCACTTTTTTGATTGTATTTGCCTATGTGCCAGGAGTCGTTTCCCTTTACAACTATAGCTATAAAGCTGGTTTAATGTTGTTGACTCTTCTAGTTCTGGCCTTAGTTTATACGGGCTTAGAATTTTTGGTGCATTCTCCCTGGGGACGCATACTTAAAGCGATTCGAGAAGATGAAGAAATTCCTAGAGCTTTAGGCAAAAATGTTTTTTGGTATAAACTGCAATCCTTTATGTTGGGAGGCGCGATCGCTGGACTAGCCGGAGCCTTTTTTGCTTGGCAGTTAACAACCATTTATCCTAGCAATTTTGAGCCGTTATTAACCTTTCAAGCTTGGATTATTGTCGTTTTAGGAGGAGCCGGAAGTAACGCTGGAACAATTTTAGGCGCGGTTATTTTCTGGGCCTATGATTCTCTCACTCGTTTTATTCTGCCCCAATTAAATGCTTTTGATCAGAGTCAAGCAGGAGCCTTCCGAGTCATGATTATTGGTTTAATTCTCATGATCTTAATGGTTTGGCGACCCCAGGGGATTTTAGGCAAGAAAGAAGAATTAACTTTGGGACGATAGCCAATGAAATTCATCTGGGTCAGGGCTGGTTAGTCAAATTTCTGTTTCAGCCGGCGATCGCTCAAAATGAAGCCCAACAGACTTCAGACGTTTTAGCTTCCAAAGATTCCAGGGTTTAAACAAGATCTCAACTTGAGTAGAATCATCGACTAAATTCAATAAATGCTATAGATAGACTGCTTATCCCGTGGTGAGAACTTGGGATGACTAGCTCTGCTATGTAAATATTTATGTAAACCCTGGATCTTTTTGGGATGCTTCCCCTATACTCGCAGTTGTTTCTTGGTGCTAATATTAAGAAAAGTGTATTTTTTTATACTTAATTTAACAATTCCTTTATTTTCCTTTAATTAACCTGTGAATCCTTCGCCCTCTTTTTTTCCTGACTCTGATTCAGCAATCGAACAACTGACCCACTATGATGCAGAGGCGATCGCCCAATATTACCGTTATCGTCCTTGGCAACTGATCTGGCGCACCTTAGTTGTACTTTTGTCCTTTTTGCTTTTTTTCTTTCATCTTCAGTGGGATCAATGGCGAAATCAGGTTGAAACCCATAAACTACAGCGAGCTAGTGAACTGCGGGAATTATTAACTCGTCTAGGGCCAAGCTTTATAAAAGTTGGGCAAGCCCTTTCCACTCGTCCCGATCTGGTTCGCCGCGATTTTTTAGAAGAATTAATCAAATTACAAGACCAATTACCACCATTTAATAACGAATTAGCATTTAGCATTATTAAACGAGAATTGGGTTTAAGTGTTGATGAAGCTTTCCGAGAAATTTCTCCCCATCCCGTCGCCGCCGCCAGTTTAGGACAAGTTTATCGAGCCGTTCTTTATACAGGGGAAGAAGTTGCGGTTAAGGTTCAGCGTCCTAACTTGCGTCCCTTACTAACCTTAGATCTCTGTTTAATGCGCTGGGGAGCCAAAAATTTTGCGGGGTTTCTGCCCCTAAATTTGGGTCATGATTTAACGCTCATTGTGGATGAATTTGGCATTAAGTTATTTGAAGAAATTGACTATCTTCACGAAGGCCACAATGCCGAAAAATTTGCTGAGAATTTTCACAATGATCCAGAAGTTAAGGTTCCAGGCATCTATTGGCAATATAGCAACACTAAAGTTTTAACCTTGGAATGGATTAATGGTTTTAAATTGACTGATACGGATAAGATTCGAGCAGCCGGAATTGATCCCAATGTCATTGTTAAAATTGGTGTTACATCGGGCTTACGTCAACTATTAGAATATGGCTTTTTCCATGCCGATCCCCATCCGGGCAACCTTTTTGCCACCCTAGACGGACGCATTGCCTATATTGATTTTGGCATGATGGATCAACTGGAAAACAAGACAAAAGAAATTTTAGCCAGTGCCATTGTGCAATTAATTAATAAGGACTATAAAGCCCTTGCTGATGATTTTGTTGAACTCGGATTTTTAACCTCAGAGACCAATATCCAAGAAATTGTTCCCGCCCTGGAAAAAGTTCTAGGGGCAGCCATGGGGCAAAGCGTCAGGGATTTTAATTTCAAAACCATTACCGATGAATTCTCGGAGTTAATGTATGATTATCCTTTCCGGGTTCCAGCCCAATTCGCACTCATTATTCGTTCTCTCGTCACTCAAGAAGGTTCTGCCCTCAGTCTAGATCCCAATTTTAAAATTGTGGAAGTGGCCTATCCTTACGTTGCCCGTCGTTTGTTAACAGGGGAATCACCTCAATTGCGTCGTCAATTATTAAATGTTTTGTTTAAAGATGATCATTTCCAGTGGCAACGTTTGGAAAATATGCTAGAGATAGCCCGTTCCGACGAGAAGTTTGATATTTTGCCCACCGCTCAACTCGGCATTCAATATCTCTTTTCTGATGAAGGTCTGTACCTACGTCGTCAACTACTCTTAGCGTTAACGGAGGATGAACGGCTACATACGGCGGAAGTGCAAAGGCTTTGGAGTCTGATTAAAGATGATATTAAACCTCAACAAATTTTTACCGTCGCCATTAATGCAATTCGAGAGTTTTCGTTAATCAGAGGCTAAAATCAGAGGTTAGGTTATTGGCTAGGGGGAAAAATCTTCAGAGCAGGAAAAATCATCAAAGACTTGTTCAAGGTATCTCCTTAGCGAAAAAAATCTTCCTAGTAAACCGTCATTTTCGAGGGAGAGAGTTTTGTTGAAGACCCTCTGATTTAGGCAATAAGTCTTGTTGTAAGACGACCGCAACTCCTAGACTAAATAATGCCATTAGTAGAAGAATAATTAGAAAAACTTCGTGGTGAGGTATATTTATTGGGTTTATTTTAGTGAGTTTTCCGCCTAGCAGTCGATGGAACCAAGTGGGCAGAGGAGTGGAAATATAGTAGGGGATTTGGGGATCGACAGTTTCCATTTCGCCTTGACGCGATCGATGAATATTAGAAAATAACCAATAAATGGGTGTGCCTACACGGGTAAGCTGCAAGGTCGAAACACCATCTATTTCCGTGATCGGAATTTCTGAATAAAATAGCTGATAATTGGCTTGCCACTCTTGCAGACGTGTAACCAAAGGATTTAAGGCTTTTTTCAGCCGTTGCCAGAAAAGGGGATGGGGAGGGAGTTGATCGCATTTTGTTAAAATGATCGCCAAGGGTAAGGATAAGCCTTGATTAACAACTAATTCCACGACAGATTCGAGGGGCTGAAGCAATTTAGTGAGAGAAGCGGGATCATCGGCCGTTTGTACTAAAGAAGGTGCGTCCAAAAATAAGCAACAACCATCACTATGGTTCAACATGGCAGTGAAAGCTGGATTATGGACATGGCAGGATTCTCCTGGTACATCCCACCAACGAACTTGGCCTAACGTTTGATGCCCCCATTGGCTACGTTGTTTCAGTAGAAACTCAAAATTGGTGATTTTTAGGGTGGCGGGGGGATATTCTCCAGTTTTAGCTACATAAACTAAAAGATTATCAATGGTTCTTCGGGCATCTCGATCTTCACAGTCAAACCAGAGAAGACGCTGCTGCTCCGTATCCTGGTGAGATTCTAGGTAACAGGCCGCCAAAAAGACGGTTTTCCCAACTCCCCGTTGGCCAATACTTAGAAAACTATAAATAGGTTGTTTTGGTTGGCTGGTCATAGATTTGGACAGGAAGACGACGGTTCTATTAAAGCTGCAATTTTTCTGAAAAAGCAATATACATCTTCGTGAATCTCATCGGAAGTCATATTATTAGCAACAGTTTCACGAGTTAATTCAATTGGATAGGGTAAGGCAAGTTTAACTGCCTCTTGCTTTAACTGTTGGAATAAAGCATTATTATCTTGAAAGAGCAGTTTTTTGCCATCAACCACTTTAAAAATATTTGCTTTTACTTCATGCCAGGATTGATGAGGAGGAAGAGTCAAATTTTCACTACTAAAAAAATCCATAATGATTGGCTTAATTGGGTGATTGATAGACTGCTCGGAATTGCTGATTCCACTTTTTTGCAAGTAAGCTCTTAACCAGGCATCGGGAACTAACAAATAATTTTCAATGTTTTTGCGTTGCCATTCATAAAGACTAGGATTATTCGGTGGTGGATGAAAAGCCGTTTCGCTACTATCATAATCAAATAAAATTAAGCGTTTGGTTTTAGGAATAATTTGTCTCACTCCCTCAAAATGGCGATCGCTGTCCGACTTCATTTTATCTTTAGAACCACCACGCATCACCCGAAAACAAAGTTGACTGAGGATTGCTTGATATCCTAAAACCGAGGCCCATGATCGCAATAATCGTTCATCAGTTTCACCTTCCACATAAACAAGCAGGGGTGTTTCTAATTCCGTTAGCTGAGTGATTTCTAGATTAGAAACCTCTGCCATTGCACTCAAAATTGCTGGTTTTGCTTCAACTCGCTTCGGTATTTTTTCCAGTAATGAGATTACTTGCCTAATATCCACACCTTGAATAAATTCTTCTGCATGGGTAGCAATTAAAAATTGTGATTTCTTATTTCTTAAACTCTTATTTTTGAAATAGTCTAGAATTTCTCTTTGTAAATTGACATGAAGATGGGCATCTGGTTCATCTAATAAAATAGTCGTAGGACGATAGCCATAAAAAAAAGCCAATAGGGTTAAAATCTGATGAAACCCACTTCCGCCTGCAATGATGTCATATAATTTATCAAATTGTCGATATTCGCACTGTATCTTAGTATCGCGTTTGGAATTATATCTAGGTTCATTGAGATCAACATTAAACCAATTTTTAAGGACTCGTTGAATTTCTTGCCAATCCTCACGATTATTTTCCCAAACTCGCAATAATAAATTTCTAAGTACACTGCCTGGTTGAGCCTTGCCAATTTGTTGTCTAATGGGGCCATCATCACGTCTTTCTTCACTAGGTTCCAAGCCAGAAAAAGGAGGAACATAGGCAATTATCGGCAAGCATGAATTAATATTTTTTTCATCTCCTTCTAGTTGACGAAAACGCGCCCATCCTTCCGCAGGAATGGCATAGATTGTTTGTGGTGAATTATAGCGCAATCTTACGCCGAATGTATGACATTGAGGATTAGGTTCTTCTGTCATCCAAGTAACATCAATATCAATCAAAATATATTCTGGTTTTTTGGTTCCTTCTGGTGTTAAGGAATAGCGACGATCGGTTTTTTCCCGCCATAGGAGGTTAAATTCAGGAACAGGTAGAGCCGTAAAGTTAGGTAGAACAATTTGTGTTCCATTTTTGCCACGACGGTTGGTTTGGCGAAATTCATCAATACAGAATTGCCAAATAGTTAAAGCTTGTAAAATCGTGCTTTTCCCACTATTGTTTCGACCTACCAGTAGATCAAATTCCGAAAATTCGTATCGCTGCTCTGTAATACTTTTAAAATTTTTGAGGGTCAAATAAGTAATCATTGTTAGGAGATTGCTCAATATTGTGCTAGATGATTTTTTACATCAAAAAAGTTATCCCAAACAATATAGGGGGATGATTTTCGGCTTCTAAATAACCGACCAGGCGATCGCGGATAAGAACTAAGTAGCTGGTTGCAATTAAATATAAAACGTGGGATGGGCATCCTGCCCGTCCACAGGCTTCTAGCCTGTTCCACTATCTAACAATTAATTAAGCCCACTTACTTAGTCCCAAAAAGGTGATCAATGAACACAACGCTGGGACTTCAAAAATCCTACCATCCTTAAATTGATGATCCAGAAAAAGGATTACCCCTAAGTCCACTCATTCTATATAAAATAATCACACTAGTCATCCACCTCTAACGGGCCCCTATGAATCTTACCTGTCAACCTACGGAAGTATCGACGACAGAAGCAGGCATGGAAACGAAACCCAAGGCTGCTTGTTTCAACCTCATGGAACTTTTCTACCTGTAAATAATGCGTTGATAAATTATCCTGTGAAACGGTACGATAGGGCTTTCGAGCTCGCGTCAGATGTAATCAACGAAAATTTTACAGCAAGGAAAAATTTTGTCTAAATATCTTCAGTCCATATTCAGTTTTGTTACAGAATCCTAAAACTGTCGCGATCGCCGTCCTTAAGAATAGTAAAATAAGACGGTAATATTGAGAGTAGTCTTGTGATTGAACGTTATACCCTGCCTGAGATGGGCAACCTTTGGACTGATGCCTATAAACTCAAGACCTGGTTAGATGTAGAAATTGCTGTTTGTGAGGCCCAGGCAGAGTTGGGGTATATTCCCGCAGCAGCAGTGGAAGAAATTAAGGCTAAGGCCAATTTTGACCCCCAACGGGTTCTCGAAATTGAAGCAGAAGTTCGCCATGATGTGATTGCCTTTCTCACCAATGTCAATGAATATGTCGGAGATGCCGGTCGTTATATTCATCTCGGATTAACCAGTTCTGACGTTTTAGATACTGCCCTAGCCCTACAATTAGTGGCCAGTTTAGACCTCATCCTAGAACGCTTAGAAGATCTCATTCAAACCTTACGTTACCAAGCCCAGCAACATCGCTATACGGTGATGGTTGGTCGTTCTCATGGTATTCATGCTGAACCGATTACCTTTGGTTTTAAACTAGCCGGTTGGTTAGCTGAAGTTCTCAGAAACCGCGATCGCCTGGTGCGTTTACGACAAACCATTGCTGTGGGTAAAATATCAGGGGCGGTGGGAACCTATGCCAATATTGATCCCAGGGTAGAAGCGATCGCCTGTCAGAAATTAGCACTAGAACCTGACACAGCTTCTACTCAAGTTATCTCTCGCGATCGTCATGCCGAATATGTTCAGCAATTGGCCTTATTAGGAGCCTCATTAGAACGCTTTGCCGTAGAAATTCGCAATTTGCAACGCACTGATGTATTGGAGGTGGAAGAGTACTTTTCCAAAGGACAAAAGGGTTCCTCGGCCATGCCCCATAAACGCAATCCGATTCGCTCCGAACGCTTAACGGGAATGGCGAGAATTGTTCGTGGTCATGCAGTGGCTGCGTTAGAGAATGTGGCTCTTTGGCATGAACGGGATATTTCCCATAGTTCAGTAGAGCGGGTGGTCTTTCCCGATAGCTGCATTTTGACCCACTTTATGTTGCAAGAGATGACCAACTTAGTCAAAAATCTGCTCATCTATCCCGAAAACATGAAGCGCAATATGAATGTCTATGGAGGAGTCATTTTTAGTCAGAAGGTGCTGTTAGCTCTTGTGGAAAAAGGCATGAGCCGAGAAGCGGCCTATCAAGTTGTTCAGGGTTCTGCCCATCAAGCCTGGAATCAAGAAGGTGGCGATTTTGAAGCCTTGATTCGTCAAGATCCCAAAATCACTCAATACCTAACACCCGCAGAAATCACCACTTGTTTTGATCCTCAAGAACATTTGAAAAATTTAGAGCAAATTTACCAACGCCTAGATATTTAAGCAAAAACAATTAAAAACGGTTATCCTAGGCTTAAACAAAAAAATAGCTCAAAATCTTTCACCTCTATCAGCTAAAAATGTTTAAAAAGTGGAATGTTGATGATTGGATGAACCATATCTTAATGCTGGTAACGCTTTTGGGGTTGGCCTATATCTGGTTTGGGCATTAAACCTGGATTTGAAGCCATTAAGTCTGTTTTTTTGTTGTCCTTAACCTTCGGAGTGAAAAAACGATGATTAATCCGAGAACCGTCTTTGCCTCAGGGATAATTTCTGCGTTAATTGGGGCCATGATTGGCTATGGGGCCGGTTATCTAGCCTTGAATCGTCATGGCAACAGCCAAATTTATCGTTATAACAGTCAAGCTTACGAACAGTTATATACACATAAATTTGTCTGGATTGGGGCGATCGCTGGTTTGTTGATCGGTATGGGCCAGGATTGCGTTCTACAGATGAAAAGGGAACAGGAAAAGGAACAGAAAAGCTCTCAAGATTCCTATTAATTTAAACCCGAAGGCGGATCGCCTTAAACCCTCCTAAAGTTCCAGATCTCGATGGCTAAAAGCTTTAGCCTCTGAACCACTATAGTGAGCAACAATTTGACCATTGCCCTGAAGTTGATATTTGTAAGTGACAAGACCTTCTAAGCCCACGGGGCCACGGGGCGGCATTTTCTGCGTGCTAATTCCCACTTCTGCTCCAAAACCGTAGCGGAAACCATCGGCAAAACGAGTACTGCAATTGTGATAAACGCCCGCCGCATCCACTTGATTTAAAAATAGTTGGGCAGTTTCCTGATTTTCGGTGACGATCGCCTCAGTATGTTTAGAGCCGTAGGTATGAATATGTTCAATGGCAGCGGCCAAAGAATCAACGACTTTAATAGCAAGAATTAAATCACTATATTCGGTACGCCAATCCTCCTCTGTTGCTGCCTCACAATTAATGAGTGTTTGAGTAATGGGATCTCCTTTTAAAACGACCTGTTTTTCCTGTAGAGCTAGGGCCAGTTGGGGTAACAGAGTAGCTGCAATGGCTTGATTAACGAGCAAGGTTTCCACCGCATTACAGGCCGCAGGATATTGGCTTTTAGAATCGACGGTAATGGCGATCGCCTTGGTAAAATCGGCTGCTTCATCTAAATACAGATGACAAATACCATCCGCATGACCTAAGACGGGAATACGAGTATTTTCTTGAATATATCTGACAAATTCGTTAGAGCCTCTAGGAATAATCAGATCCACATAATCATCTAGGGTTAATAATTCACGAATTTCTGCCCTCGTGGTGAGGAGTTGAATCACCTCAGGATCAACGTTTGTTGTGGCTAATCCTTGCTTAATGATTTCTACCAATACCTGACAGGAACGAAGGGCTTCTTTGCCGCCTTTGAGAATGACACCATTTCCTGATTTAATCGCCAAACTACTGATCTGGATCAGAGCTTCAGGACGAGCTTCAAAGATTACCCCCAACACTCCCAAGGGACAAGCCACTCGTTTGAGAACTAATCCTTCGTCTAATTCTCGATGCAGTGTGATCGCGCCCAGGGGATCGGCCAATTTTTCCACATCCCCCACCCCAGCAATCGTCGCTTGTAATTTGCTCTCACTCAGTTTTAAGCGATCATAAAGCGGTTTACTAATGCCTTCACCTTGGGCTGCTTCACAGTCGGCTTGATTGGCTGCTAAAATTTGGGGACTGGCCACCCTTAAAGCCTCTGCCATAGCCGCGATCGCTTGATTACGATCAGCCAGGGAAAGACATCCCAGCGCCAAGGCCGCCTGACGAGTTTTTTGGGCAAGGATTCGTAAACTATCGGGATGATTCATAAGAGGAGCTTCAGGACGTAAACTAATTGCTTTACTGGCTATCAAACAATTCTTTTGGGTTCCCTCTCGAATGTAGCAAATTTTATCTGTATTTTGCTCCATCAAAAATAAACCATTGCAGCCGGTAGGGATAATAATTTCACCATTGATAATCGCTTCATTAATGAGTCGTTCTTGAGTTTTCAGGTCGTCGGGATAACCACTACGAATCGCCTGTATTTTTTGTCTCCATTCTTTAATAATCAGCTTCCTTTTTTTTAACTCCTGTTCAAAGGCAAAGGGGAGTCCAAAATCCCAGATTTTAATTTCGATCACTGTTTCTAACAAACTGATTTCAATCTCAATGGGGGTTTCAGGCAATAAGTTTTGATGAGCATATTTGATGATATTTGTAAATGCTTCTGACAGAATTAACTTGATAATATTGAGATCATATTCTTGTAGATAATCTTCAAAGTAACGATGAAAACGATCTAAAATATAGGACAACTGAAACATTTCCGAGTTTACCTCTAGGCGTAACTGTCGGAAAGAAGAAGAGTTCGGGTCGGAAAAATCGTTAGACTGCACCACTATTTTTATGAAAAAGGATGAAAATAGTTTTTAAAATGAGCTGTAAATCATACCAATGACTCCAGTTCTCTTGATAACGTAAATCTAATTTAATTACGTCTTCAAAATTTTGAATTTTGGAGCGGCCATTCACTTGCCATTCTCCCGTCATCCCTGGTTTCACATCTAAACGTTGCCAGGCTGGTACTTCGTAACTATCCACTTCTTCTGGGGTGGGTGGCCTTGTCCCCACTAAACTCATTTCTCCTTTTAGAACATTCCAAAACTGAGGCAATTCGTCTAAACTAGTTTGTCGGAGAAATTTTCCCACTTTGGTAATACGAGGATCATTTTTATTTTTGAAAATTGCCCCCTCCACCTCATTCGGGACTTGTGATTTTAGTGCTTCCGCATTTCTGCACATGGAGCGGAATTTGAGCATTTTGAAGGTTTTTCCCAGCCAACCACAGCGCGTTTGGGCAAAAAAGATCGGCCCCTTACTATCTAATTTGATAGCGATCGCGATCGGAATGAAAATCAGCCCCGTGATACTTAAACCGACTAACGCTCCCACAATATCGACAGCGCGCTTCAGACCAGAACGAATGGAAGGATGGGTTTTAGGGGGTTGTAAGCCACCAGTACCAGTACCGGCGATTATTTTTGCACTGTTGGCATCCGGCTGATGAGGTGGAAGCGTCGTAGAGAATAGAGGATCTAGACTATTTTGAAGAGTAAAAACTCGATCCAGTCCAGTCATGGATAATACCGACATGACATTGGGATTAACCTTGAGCAAGACTAATTGAATATTTTTACTTTTAGCAACTCTCAAAATCTGAACCAGGGAGCCAATACCGCTACTGTCCATAAATTGAGTCAGACTAAAATCCAGGATTAACCAAGCAGAAGTTAGATCCGTTTCTAACAGATGACAAGAAACTTCTTTAAACCGGATTGCCTCAAGAACGGTTAAGCGTCGAGGAATGGTAATGACGGGTATTTGATCTACAAAGCGAATCGCAAAATCCGACGCAGGAGGCTCTAATGTCATGAATTAACCCAAAATCAATTTGACACTCTCAGGTCTGAAGACACTGAGATTCTTGAATAGCCCAAAGTTTGAGCCTCAAAGGTGTAGTCAAAGCACCTCTATCACTCAAAACAACTACCTCGCGGTGCTGCCATTGTGTTTACCTTTCTTTTTTTGCTTGTTTTCAGAGTCCATCACTCAGCCAGTTTGGTACGCTCCCCCACCTGCCATTGCTTGCCATTGTCTGTGTCACCTCTCAATAGGCTTACTCGATTAGCTGGGATTTCACCACACTAGGAGGGTTCAATGCGTAGATAGTTGTTCCTACTCACACCTAAATTATAGCGCAAGGGGAATAAATTCCCCTGAGTCGTTTTTCCTCTCAGGTCTAAAGACGCTGAGTTTCCAAACTCCCATCCTTTTCTTATGAGTAGTGAGTCTGCTAAGTTAATTGGTTATTGATGCCATCTCAAGTTCTTGTTAATTCCTTTACACTTGACCCACTGGTTTGGTTTTAGCTTTCATTTTAGCGGCACTTTGTCTGAGAGCCTGGAGGCGGGATTCATAATATTTCCGTTGACGACGATTGGGGGTTTGGTCAATCATGGCTTTAAAGGCACTGCCCAGACTTTTATAGGCATTGGGTAAGGTATAACCGAAACGGGTGGCTAGGGCGATCGCCTTTTCGTCTGCATCAATCGCTTCTTTCAGTTTTTTATCACCATTATTTTTTTGCCAGAGCCGATAACCGGAAATCCCGCAAAGGGCCAGAGCCAAAAGCAGCAACAAACCATCCTGTACCCACAACTCACCTACCGCACCACCTAAACCAATGGCTAGGGCCGCCATCTCCCAACCTTCACGGGGAATGGTATCGTTTTGAATGCGGGCAACTTCGTGCCAGAACAGCAAATTACGTTGATCGATCGCTAAATTTTCCCACTTTGCCAAATCCACTTGAATTTCGATTTCATCTCGCCCCAACTCTTCTGAGCGAATTAACGGCGGATTAATTTCCGTGCTGCCCTCTACCATGACCCAACTTTGTAGTTCAGGTGGAAGTAGGCTTTTTAGCCGCCGAAGTTCACTCATTTCGGCTCTTGCAGTAGCAGATGCGTAGGATGTCATGGTTAACAATGGCTTGAAAGATTTGCTCCCATCTATTTTAACTTGATTTGAACTTGGATATTTCTGGATGCAAATTTGTCATGATGGGAATAGCTATCATAATAGCCTTTTTAGATTTTCTTTTCTGTTTCACCAGTGGACTCGGCCCAGCGTAATTTAGCCGATCGCGATCGCGGATTCTGATTCTGTTCCAGGGAAGACGGCAAGATCGGTTTTTTGGTTAGCACCTGAAGCCAGGGAGATTCTCGAAAACGGTGTTTGACTAAACGGTCTTCTAAACTGTGGAAACTGATAATACCCAAACGGCCCTGGGGTTTTAACCATTGGGGAGCTTGGGCTAGAAATCGTTCGAGGGAACCTAGCTCATCATTTACCGCAATGCGTAGAGCCTGAAAAACACGGGTAGCAGGATGAATGCGACCATAGCGATATTTCGCTGGCACACAACGGGCGATCGCCTCTGCCAGGGTTGTCGTAGTCGAAAAAGGACGATTTTGGACAATCTGACGGGCAATACGCCGAGATAATCTTTCCTCTCCATATTCAAAGAAAATTTTGGCCAATTCGACTTCCTGCCAATGATTAATAATCTCCTGGGCTGAGAGGGACTGGCCTTGATCCATGCGCATATCCAATGGAGCCTCTTGACGAAAACTAAATCCCCGCTCTGCTTGATCCAATTGGGGAGAACTGACTCCAAGATCAGCAATAATGCCGTCAAATTGTTGAGCCTGACCTGGAAAATCCCCAAAATTCCCTTGCCAAAAACTGACCCGTTCACCAAAGCTCTGAAATTTCTCCCGCACAACGGCGATCGCCTGGGCATCTCGATCAATAACCGTGAGACGAAGCTCAGGAAAGGCTTGAAGAATAGCTAGACTATGACCGCCTGCCCCAACAGTGGCATCCAAATAATTCCCCTGGGGTTGAATCGCTAACCCAGTGATCATTTCCGTTAGCAAAACCGACAGATGGGCAAAAGATCTAGACCCAGAGAGCGATTCAGCTTTAGAGGCGACTATCGACTGGGGGTGCGGCCGGGCCGCTTCAGGGAAAGAGGAAAAATTCATGGCAAGCCGTAAAGAGAGTACAAAAATAGAGGGAATTCTTGTCAGGAACTTATCCCAGACAAAATAATTCAAACAAGCAAGAACGCCTTTGTCGGAATCTTTCGATATCATTCTACCTTGAGCGACTAACGCGCATGATGATTAGCTCCCATTCCCTATGCGACTTGAACAAGTTTCTGAGTCGATTTTTTATTGTTAATTCACTGGCTGCGATGGGGATTCTTTGCGGTGTTGTTCCAGAAGTCGCCTGGCACCCTTCTCGCTTACTGTTTACCCCGATCGCCTACAGTCAAGAATTTAGCCAAACCCAGATTAGTCAATACGCTCAGGCCATTTTGGCGATCGAAGTGGAACGCAAAGCTACCTATCAAAAAATTCAAAATCTCCTCGGTCGAGTTCCGCCTCAAATTGCTTGTAATCAGAAAGATAGTTTAAGTAAATTGCCAAAAGAAGCTCAAGTAATTGTTGTTTCGTTCTGTAATCAGTCTAAAAAAATTGCCAAAACCAGTGGTTTAAATCCAGCCGATTTTAATGCGATTACGGAAGCGGCTAGAAAAAATCCTAGCCTGAAAAAACGGATTCAAACGATGATTATTCAAATTCGGACTTCTTCTAAAGTACCCTAGCCTTGGGGATGCTTACCAAATTAATCAGAATAAGACCTAGCCGATGTCAGAATCCATCCTCATTGCGACTCAGAAAATACCTACCGCCGCCCTTAGCTCTTCACTTCCTCGCCTTACCCTTGTCTTAACGGCTGAAGAACGCACTCGCAGTCGTCATCATTTTGAATTAGCCAATGGTCAATCCCTATTATTGCGTTTACCCAGGGGAACGGTGCTTAAGCATCTTGATTATTTAGAAACTGAAAATAATGTGGTGATCGAAATTCAAGCTAAACCTGAACCTGTATTAACTGTCACCGCCGGCGATCGCCTCACCTTGTTAAGAGCCGCCTATCACCTAGGCAATCGCCATGTTCCCATCGAAATTACCCCCGATTACCTCCGCTTTTCCCCCGATCCGGTTCTAGAAAAAATGTTGCACCATTTAGGATTGGAGATCCAAGCTGAGATCGTCCCCTTTTTTCCTGAAGCAGGAGCTTATGTTCATGCTCATTAAACGATTTGAATCAATTTAATTTTCCACCATGAAACCCCTATTCAAGCATCCTCAAGATTGGGAACAGGCAGAACTCCTGATGCAGCCCGCTTTAATTCGAGTTGTGGATAATCTTGGTAAACAATTAGAAGCCTCTGAGTGGCAAGGAACCTATCAAGAAGTCTCCTCTCCCTATCCAGGTCATCAACTTTGTTTAAGTCGTCATGAACAAATCTTGACCTTGGATCTATGGGATCTCTGTTTTCAAGTTTGCTTTTTGGACTATCATCCCCAACCTTGGATTTCTGAAAACAATGACCATCAACGTGAATTTACGGTGACGATTGATTCTAGTTTATTTAATCAAGAAGGGGAAGTTGACTGGAATCAACTAGATCATAAAACTCAAGCTATTGTGCAAAAACTATTTGCATCATTGCCTTAAAATTGAGGGGAGATCTAATCTATCTCTGCAATGGTTATCTCTTTAAAAAGGATATTATACCAAATCCTGTTCTCATATCCCTTTTTTATTGAATGTAGGGGCTTAGTTTCTAAGCCTTATGCTCTATGGATTTGGAAACCAAACCCCTACCAGGTTTTGGCAAGAGGATTTCGTATTAGAGAGATTGAGCAAGAGAGATTTTAAAATGCTTTGTATTTTATGATTTGTCAACACCTTTGGAGCTATTGTTATGTCAACCCATTCCCTAGAAACTGACCTTAAAACCCTGACTGCTATTAAGGAAGCTAGAACCTTCTATGTTCCGCCTCAAATCGGTTTATTAGAACTAAAAGGAGCCGATCGCGATCGCTTTTTACATAACCAAACAACAAATAACATTAATGCCTTAGCGGTTGGTTGTTATTGTGATACCGTTTTTGTCAATTCCACTGGCAGAACCCTCGATTTGACGAGAGTTTATAAACAAGAAAATGCACTTTGGGTCAAAACCTCTCCTCAACGACGACAATTTTTGTGGGAATGGATGGATCGTTATCTTTTTCCAATGGATAAGGTGGAGTTAACAGATCTTTCCAATCAATTTACCTGCATGAGTTTAGTTGGGCCAACCGTAGCGGAAGCTTTACAATCCCTAGACTTTCCATTACCTGAAGTCAATCAATTTGTCACCGTTCCCTTGGGGACTGATCCAGTGCTACTAACGGCCAGCAATGATCTCGATTTACCTGGCTATACCTTGATTGTTCCCCTCACAGCCCTACCCCCGCTAGAGAATTTACTCCTTGAAAAAGGTTTTCTTACCATCAGCGATCGCCTCTGGGAACATTGTCGCATTATGCAGGGCAGACCGATACCTGATCAAGAATTGACGGAATATTATAACCCTTTGGAAGCAGGACTATGGCGAACAGTATCTTTTGAGAAAGGCTGTTATATTGGTCAAGAAACCATTGCTCGCTTAAATACCTATAAAGGAGTTAAACAAAGACTGTGGGGAGTGCAATTAAGCGAAGTCGTATCGCCTGGCACGGTAGTAACCATCGGAGCAGAAAAGGTGGGTATTTTAACCAGTATGACTGACTTAGAAATGCCCTTTGGTTTGGCCTATATTCGCACCAAAGCCGGTGGTGAAGGTTTACAAGTTCAGTTAGGAAATGCTTCGGGAAAAGTGGTTGCTGTGCCTTTTTTAAGCCATGAATACTATCAGCCCAATCGTTAAATTCAGGTTTTTATTAAAGCTAAAATTTGAAAAAGATCCTATTGCCAGGTGGAAATGGGACGTAAAACCTCAGGAATGATTTCTCCTAAGGGAAACTCCAGAATCGTTTCCGAAAACCCCAGATAACCCGATTGAGCAAAAAAAGCGATCATTCTCGCCAAAGCTGGCCAAACCTCTGGATCAAATTCCCAATCCTGTTCCTTCCTGGCGTAACAGGCGATCGCTTTCAATGCCCAAAAATAATTATTTCGCACCACCGAACCGCCTTTTTTAAAGGGAGGTAAATCTTCCGTTGCAATGATCAAAATATTTTCCTTTAGCCAAACTTTCATGCTGATTGCTCCTGCGAATTTTTCTTTACAATTGCGCTAGAAAACGCCTTTCCGTCACGGTAAGTTCTCGCCATTCCCCTGGCTGCAAACCGTCAATACTCAACTGCAAAGCCATTTTACCCTGACCAACGGCGATCGCCCTCCTGACTAAACGTAGCGTGGGAAAACCAATTGCTGCGGTCATGCGACGAACTTGACGATTGCGGCCTTCCGTCAGAGTTAATTCTAGCCAACTAGTTGGCACATTTTTACGGTAACGAATTGGTGGCTCACGGGGCGGTAAATCCGGTTCTGTGGCTAGAATATTTACCCAGGCAGGGCGAGTTTGATAATCCTGAATAGAAATCCCTTGACGTAACGGCTCTAAATCCTGATCGGCAGGAATTCGCTCCACCTGCACCCAATAGGTACGGGGATGGGCAAACTGACGATGGGCTAAACGGTGCTGTAAAAGTCCCTGATCGGTTAATAACAATAACCCTTCGCTGTCGTAATCTAATCTGCCAACGGGATAAATATCAGGCAGGGCAATAAAATCCTTAAGGGTTTTGCGAGGTTGATCGCCACCATCGGCATCGGTAAATTGGCAAAGAACATTGTAGGGTTTATAAAAGAGAATCGTGCAGGCCATTATTTCTCCCATTTACCAACTATTGTTACATCCTAATCAGCAGGGGATCGGGACGCGATATACTCAGTTTCGTGAATATTGACGGACTCATTGGGACAAACAAGCATGGTCGCAGTAGCAATTTTAGCGGCGGGTAAGGGAACTCGCATGAAATCCACTCTGCCCAAGGTTTTACACCAACTTGGTGGGCGATCGCTGGTGGAACGAGTGTTAGACAGTTGTCAGGGGTTAGCTCCAGAACGAAAATTAGTGATTATCGGTTATCAGGGGGAGGCGGTTAAAGCCCAGTTTCAATCCCAGCCGGATGTAGAATTTGTCGAACAGCGCGAACAGCTAGGCACAGGCCATGCTATCCAGCAACTCTTACCCTATCTCAAGGATTTTACCGGAGACTTACTGGTTCTCAATGGTGATGCTCCCCTGCTCAGGGCTGAAACCCTAGAAAAACTGTTAGCTACTCATCAAGCTAATGGCAGTATGGCTACCCTATTGACAGCGAACCTCCCCAATCCCAAAGGCTATGGCCGGGTTTTCTGTGATGGTCATAATCTGGTTACTCAGATTGTCGAAGATCGTGATTGTAACGATGCTCAACGCCAAAACCATCGCATTAATGGCGGTATTTATTGTTTTAATTGGCCCAAATTAGCGGAAATTTTGCCCCAATTAACCCCCAATAACGATCAGCAGGAATATTACCTCACCGATGTTGTTCATTTTCTGGCCCCTGTGCTGGCCGTTGATGTGGACGATTATTTAGAAATTACGGGGATCAACGATCGCAAACAATTGGCCGCCGCTAACGAAGTCCTTCAAGAACGGATCAAGGATGATTGGATGGCTGCTGGAGTAACACTAATTAATCCCGACACCATTACCATTGACGATACTGTCACCCTAGAGCCTGATGTGATCATTGAACCCCATAGTCATCTACGGGGAACGACAAAGGTAGGTAAGGGGAGTCGCATTGGGCCAGGTAGTTTGATTGAAAATAGCACCCTAGGTGAAGATGTGACCGTTCTTTATTCTGTGATCACCGATAGTCAAGTTAGTTCTGGCTGTCGGATTGGCCCCTATAGTCATTTACGAGGTGAAGTAGAGGTCGGCGCGAATTGTCGGATTGGCAATTTTGTTGAAATTAAGAAAACGTCTTTGGGAACTAAGACCAATGTGGCCCATTTAACCTATCTCGGTGATGCCAGGCTCGGCGATCGCGTCAATGTGGGAGCGGGAACCATTACGGCTAATTATGATGGTGTTAATAAACATCAGACTATTATTGGCAATGGCACAAAAACAGGAGCCAATAGTGTCTTTGTCGCGCCAGTCAGCTTAGGAGAATCGGTGGTAGTCGCGGCTGGTTCGGTTGTCACCAATAATGTGCCTAATCATGCCCTGGTCATTGCCCGCCAACGTCAACGCATTATCGAAAACTGGACAACTCAATCCCAAAACTGGCAATCCTAGCCATTTCTATTTGTTTATTTATCTTGACTAAAAAATTTTATGTTAACTATTGCCTTACCGAAAGGGGTCTTGCTCAAGGATAGTATTGATCGCTTTCAACAGCTTGGGTTAGATTTTAGTGCTTTTTTAGAGCCTAAGAATCGTCAACTTCAGATTGTCGATCCCACTCAAACCGCCAGAGCCTTGTTAGTGAGAACCCACGATGTCCCTGTTTACGTGGAATATGGCCAGGCCCATCTGGGGATTGTGGGTTATGACGTTCTGCTGGAGAAAAATCCGGCGGTAGCCCATTTAGCTGACCTTCAGTTTGGTAGCTGTCGTCTATCGGTGGCCGTGCCTGAAAAAAGCCCCTATCGTCGTTCTATTGAACTTCCCCCTCACGGTAAAGTTGCGTCAAAGTTTGTTAACTGCGCTCAAGAACATTTTCGACGTTTAGACTTACCGGTGGAAATAGTACCTCTTTACGGCTCAGTCGAATTGGGGCCGATTACGGGGATGTCCGAGGCCATTGTGGATTTAGTTTCAACGGGGAAAACCCTTAGAGAAAACGGCTTGATCGAAATTGAGGTCTTGTTTGAAAGTACCGCTCGCCTAATTGCCAATCCTCTCAGTTATCGTCTGAACCGCGATCGCCTTTCCGACTGGGTAGGAAAATTGCGTATTAATACTTAGTCGTGGAACTCCGTAATTTTCCTTTTAATCTTTTCTGTAACAAAAATTAACATAAAATACTAAGAGTATCTGCGTGCTTAAAGTGAGGCATATTGTTATAGTAAAGTTCAGGAGTCCTGAAGCAATATAAGGAGATAACTCTGATGGAATCAATGACCCGTGCTCAACAAGAGCTTTACGATTGGCTTGTGGAGTATATCGAAACAACCCAACACGCCCCTTCTATTCGCCAAATGATGCGAGCGATGAATTTGCGATCGCCTGCTCCGATTCAAAGCCGCTTAGAGCGATTAAGAAGCAAAGGCTATATTGATTGGACAGAAGGAAAAGCCCGTACCCTTCGTATTCTGCACCAAAAACCCAAAGGCATTCCCATTCTGGGTGAAGTCTCTGGAGGTAGTCAGGTGGAACCCCGTCCCGAAGCCGAAACCACAGAAAAATTAGATCTAGCCAGTATCATCAAGCAGCCCAACTGCTATGTTCTCAAAGTGGCTGAGGATAGCTTGATCAATGACCTCATTGCCGAAGGTGATATGGCCATTCTGCGCTCACTCAATCCCGAAGAGGTAGTTCCCGATGGCGCGATCGTTGCCGCTCGTGTCGAGAATCATGGAACAACGCTCAAACATTTCTACCAAGAGGATGAAAACGTTGTGCTCAAAGCTTCTAACGGCAAATCCGAGAACATTGAAGTCCCAGCCTCTCAAGTAGAAGTTCAAGGTATTTTGATTGGCGTTTGGCGAAGTTACTAGCTTGCCGACTCTTTTGTTTCCATCTCCCTATTGATCATTTGATTGATAGGGAGTTTTTTAGGTCAATACAACTCATATTTTAATAGAGTACAAGGCAGAGAACCATTAAACAGAGGAAAACGGCGAGCCGCTCTTAACCCAATCCGTTTCGCCAATTCTCGATTTCCAGTCAGAATGTAAGCCGTCCAGCCCTTAAATCGCTGTTTTAAGATATCTCCTAATTGTTGATAAAAACTCTCTAACTCTGAGGTTTCTCCCAGACGTTTGCCATAGGGCGGGTTGCAAATGATTATCCCAGATGAGGCGGGAGCTTCTAGATCCGCTAAGGATTTTGTTTGAAACTGGATATGCTGATCTAGATAGCAAGCTTGGGCATTACTTTGGGCCTGTTTGATAACTGCTGCTTCTTGATCACTTCCCCAAATGGGTGATGCCAGTTGAGAGAGTTCTCCCTGTTGGGCCTGAGTTAAAAGAGCTTGCCATAAATCAGGATCATAGTCTGGCCATTGCTGAAAACAGAATTGGGAATGAAACTTACCGGGCGCGATTTTTAAGGACTGTAAACCGGCTTCAATGGGGAGGGTTCCCGATCCACACAGGGGATCTAAGAAGGGTTGGGAAGGAGTCCATTCCGCGATCGCTAACAGGGCTGAGGCCAAGGTTTCCTTAAGAGGTGCTAACCCCATGGCCGGACGATAACCTCGACGATGCAAACTAAAGCCAGAACTATCCAAACTTAACTGGCAGTTATTTTGTTGAATATGGGCATTAATGACAATATCTGGCTGATTGATATCAATACTAGAGCGTTTTCCTGTTCTATCTCGCTGTTGATCAACGATCGCATTTTTGATCTGGAGAGCGGTGAAGTGAGTATGGTTTAAATGGGCATTACTGCCGGTGCAATAAACCGCAAAACTTTGGTCTAACTGTAAATAGTCAAACCAATCAATTTTTTTGACACTGTGGTAAAGCTGTTGGGCGTTCTCTGCCTTAACTTTGAGTAGGGGAACTAAGACACGAAAAATGACCCTTGACCAGAGGTTAACGCGATAAAGTAGCGCTAAATCGCCTTCAAAGCTCACTCCGGCAAAGGCCGGTTGTACATTCCGTCCCCCTAAGGTTTCGAGTTCCTGAACAGCGATCGCTTCTAATCCTCTCGCAACGGTGGCAAAGTAAGGCTGGGACATCGATAATTTTAATCAATAAATTAGGTGTGGAAGCATTTCCAAAAGAATCGCCTAGCCTTATCCTAAAGCAGATGACTTTCAGTATTACTGATTTGCCAACAAATTTCTATTCAGCTTGTTTACTGCGATAATCTGTTATCTGAGTTGAAGGACTGACAATTTCTACCACTAACAACGGTGGTTCTTCGTTTAAATCAATGACAGCTTCACGATCGCCTAGAGAATCCCATTGCTCAAGGGGTAACACCGTCACATCAGGAATACGAGAAGTCTCCCATCTTCCCCCACGCGGCGATCGCGCAACGCCACTTCGTGATCGCAGTCCTACAGAAAACCGTTGAGCTATCCAGGAAAGTTTTAATCGGGTAATTTCATCATCAAAAAAAAGAAGGCGATCGCGTCTAGAACAGCACTTTTTCCAGAACCATTATTGCCCACAAAAATATTAATATCGGGATTGAGATCAAATTCAAGATGCTCAAAACAGCGAAAGTTTTTAACCATAATGTGTTTAATGTGCATTGTGAGAACCTCCTAGAGGTAGCAGGAAAGAGCTAAAGGCGATCGCGGATTTTCTGACACCATTTTGACCAATTAAAAAAGCAGAATGATTATCAAAAAATATCGAATTTATTAACCCAATAAAATTTGATTTGCGGTTAATACTAACTCAGAAAAAGTCAGTGAAACGATCCGTTCATCCTCACGAAAAACAACCTGATCATACCATCCTTCAACTAGCGTACAAATAACCACACAATCCTGTAGAGGATCAACAATCCAATATTCTAAGATTCCTAAAACAGCATATTCAGCCTGTTTACTGCGATAATCCGTAACCTGAGTTGAAGGACTGACAATTTCTACCACTAATAACGGTGGTTCTTCGTTTAAATCAATAACAGCTTCGCGATCGCCTAAAGAATCCCATTGCTCAAGGGGTAAAACCGTTATATCAGGAATACGAGAAGTCTCCCACCTTCCCCCACGCGGCGAGCGCAGTCCTACAGAAAACCGTTGGGCTATCCAGGGAAGTTTTAATCGGGTAATTTCATCATCAAAAAAAAGAAGGCGATCGCGTCTAGAACAGCACTTTTTCCAGAACCATTATTGCCCACAAAAATATTAATATCGGGATTGAGATCAAATTCAAGATGCTCAAAACAGCGAAAGTTTTTAACCATAATGTGTTTAATGTGCATTGTAAGAACCTCCTAGAGGTAGCAGGAAAGAGCTAAAGGCGATCGCTGTTTATGTTTATCGGTAAGGGGCGATCGCTTTTTAAATGGATAATGGACAATTAACAATGGATAATTATTAACTATTCATTATTAACTATCAATTAATCGGCGATCGCTTTTTTTATTAATCAGGAAAGGGGCGATCGCTTTTTTCTGGTTGAGGAAGGAAGAGAGGCGATCGCTTTTTTGCTTAACAGTAAGGGGCGATCGCTTTTTTCTTAATCAGGGAAGGGGCGATCGCCCTTCATCAGAGAAAGTGATCGTGGCAACTCGACAATTAACCAAAAACACAGTTACCATGTCCCTACAAGATCGGTGATCGCACTGGTGGCTAAGTGTATTCAATAAAGTTCAGGATTAAATTAAATTAATTCCACCTCCAAAACCTGCATACATAACTGATTGGTCGGAAAGTTGATTTAAGCTAACATTAAAGTTGTAGCCATCTGAATAAAGAATGGAAACATCAGAGTTATTGTCAGCAATACTTTCTTGACGTAAAATATCATCTTTACCATCTCCATTGAAGTCATTAATTATCAGGTTAGTACCACCAGCAAAACTGGATACACAAGCCCATGACCACAGGGCAAGAGTAACAGGAGAGTTAAAACTATTCCCATTAGAATAATATATTTCAACGTCTCTGTTCCCATCAGCATATTTTTCCTGGCGCAAGATATCATCCTTTCCATCGCCATTAAAATCCCCAACTAAGAGTTTAGTTCCACCTCCAAAACCTGCATACATAACTGATTGGTCGGAAAGTTGATTTAAGCTAACATTAAAGTTATATCCGTCTGAATAAAGAATGGAAACATCAGAGTTATTGTCAGCAATAGTTTCTTGACGTAAAATATCACTTTTTTTATCGCCATTGAAGTCACCAACTATTAGGTTAGTACCACTAGCAAAACTGGATACACAAGCCCATGACCACTGGGCAAGAGTAACAGGAGAGTTAAAACTATTTCCATTAGAATAATATATTTCAACGTCTCTGTTCCCATCAGCATATTTTTCCTGGCGCAAGATATCATCCTTTCCATCGCCATTAAAATCCCCAACTAAGAGTTTAGTTCCACCTCCAAAACCTGCATACATAACTGATTGGTCGGAAAGTTGATTTAAGCTAACATTAAAGTTATATCCGTCTGAATAAAGAATGGAAACATCAGAGTTATTGTCAGCAATAGTTTCTTGACGTAAAATATCACTTTTTTTATCGCCATTGAAGTCACCAACTATTAGGTTAGTACCACTAGCAAAACTGGATACACAAGCCCATGACCACTGGGCAAGAGTAACAGGAGAGTTAAAACTATTTCCATTAGAATAATATATTTCAACGTCTCTGTTCCCATCAGCATATTTTTCTTGGCGCAAAATATCATCCTTTCCATCACCATTAAAATCGACTTTTCGTGATTTGTATCCCAATATCGGTAATACTGAACCACTAATCGAATATTGTCCCAAACTACCATAATCTGTGTAGCCAGTAGAAAGAGCAGATCCTTTGCCTACCCCATCAATTTTGAGGTAATAGGTTCCCGCAGCGACATTTGCTGTAATATTTGCTGATAATAACTCCGTCGGATTAGATGATGCAATTAAAGTTCCCGCAGAATTGTATAACTCTGCCAAAACATCTAAATTTGGTCCACGATTAAAAGGATTCACCGTCAAACTAATCGCACCTGCACCTGTAGTAAAACTATAGAAATCTACATCCGTATTGCGTTCGATGATGCCACTACCACTAACAGAAGTACCAGAAACCGTTAATGCTTTTGCAGTAGCAATTGTATTACCAGTATCATCATTTCGGTAGCCAAACCCGTTTTGGGTCGTAATAATTTGCAAATCATCTTGAGTATTATTAGCAGAAGCATATTGGCCTTTGCTCCACTGGGATAGGTTCTGATAGTACCCTACTCCCAGAATTGGTGCCCAGCCCGTCTCCCCGCTACCGTGACCTTGGTAGTAACCCTCTGCGGGGCTAATTCGTCCATCATGGGATAGTCCTAGAGTATGTCCCACTTCATGAGAAATAGCTTCAGCCGTATATTTTTCGTTACCATTACCCAGTTGTTCATCAAAAACAAAGGTTGGAGTATCACTATTCCAGTTAAAAGAACCAACGTAGGCGACTCCTCCTGCTCCAGCACCGAACCAATCATAACTGCTCCCACCAATAGCAACACGCACACCCCAGCGAGTGTCACCAGTACCACTTTTAATCAAATCATTGATATCTGCCGGAGCTTGAGTCGTGACATTAACATTAAAGGGGATGAAATCCTCCGCCACGCGCTGCCAAATATACTGGATTGTTTCTAGTTCTGCATTACTAAAAGACCCTGTATTGCCATCGAAATCGAAGGCAGGAGTAACAATATTAGTCTTGTTATAGCTTGTATTCCAAGAAGTGCCAGAAGTAGTATGCCCGTTGAAATCCAGATAAATTGTGTGATTTGCTCCTAGTAAGCTGTTAAGAAAGAAAGTTTGAGATAGATTTAAGGCGGCTGATACAGTGGCGGCTGACTGTTTCGGTTGATTCTTAACTAGATTCGGATCAACTGGAGGAATAGCACAGAATGAGCCGGTACAACCCGCCACGTGTTGTAAGTTACTTGAAACCAGAGAACTTAGAGATTGGCTAATATTAAGCGGTACAGACTGGGAATTTTTTACCTTTAAGCCATTTTCCTGAGCCGACTCAGCTAAAATCGCTCCTTTACGCCTAGACCCAATTAGAGATTCGCCAATACTAGGCGATACAGATGAGGAATTTACTGGCTTTAGGTCATTTTTCTGCACCGACTCAGCTAAAATCGCTCCTTTACGCCCAAGAGGATCTGTGTCATCAATCTGAGCGTTAAGGTAATATCTTCTCTCTTCGTCAATTTTTTTTAAATCTGTAGGTAAAAGCTCGATATCAAGAGGGTTGAGCAAACTGTCACGAACAACGAAATTAGGAAAATTAGTCATCTTTAATTTTCTCCAAGCAAGAGAGATAAATAATTACAATGAAAAATATAACCGTTCAAAGCAGAAATGTTCAATGTTGTAACAAAATTTTATATTTGAAGACGTAGTAACCCCAAAATGACAAAATTAGCTTGCATAGAGAATCCTCCTGAACCAGTGCGATCGCTGATCTTGTAGGATTCATTCAATAAAATATAATGCACCTTTTGATTATTTGCAAGAGAATCCAATTTTGTGCGTCACGCTACGCTAATACACGCTACCCCTACTCCTAAGACAATTTTTATACCATACCTTAATCTGCGAGCTTTTTGTGAGGTGAGGGGGAAAATAGCGATTTCGTTTTGAGAAGTGAAAGGGAAAGTGGCGATCATTTTGGAAATGGCGATCACTCTTTGTAAGTGACGAAGTTTTTCTTAATCGGCGATCGCTTTTTAAATGGATAATTATTAACTATCAATTAATCGGCGATCGCTGTTTATGTTTATCGGTAAGGGGTGATCGCGGTTTATCTTCACGGTAAGGGGCGATCGCTTTTTATCTTCACTTTAAGAGGAGATCTCTGTTTCTGACTTTTCCCGTTATCTTTTTATTTGAGCGATCACCTAATTTTTCCCTATCTCAAAGCCCTATTCTCTCGTTGGCTATCATCATTAAATCCAACTTATTGGAAACAGCAAAGAGTTTAAAACCCTTATTCTGTCGTCGTTTTCAGACTTAACGGGAAAAGTCAGATCTCTGTTTATCTTCACAGTAAGGGGCGATCACTGTTTTCTTTTTACAAAGTAAGGGGCGATCGCGGCCTTGGAGAAGTGTGGTAACGAGCTAAAGCGAAGACCCTGAGTTATGCTATTTTTAGGTGTCATTGCACCGAGTCTTATTTTTTCCTTCTCCCAACACCTCTATGCGTCCTGCGGTTCTCGTTGAACATCTTCAAAAACGCTATGGCACCATCACGGCTGTCAAAGATATTTCCTTTTCAGTGCAGCCAGGAGAAATTTTTGGACTCTTGGGGCCAAACGGAGCCGGAAAAACCACCACGATTCGTTGTCTCTGTACGTTATCTAAACCGGATCAAGGCAAATTAGAAATCGACGGTATTTCCGTGATTAGCCAACCCAAGTTAGCTCGTCGTCACTTAGGCTACGTTGCCCAGGAAGTTGCCCTTGATAAGATGTTGACTGGTAGGGAGTTATTGCAACTACAAGCCTCTTTATACCACCTCACTGTCTCCCAAGCTAAAGAACGGATTCCCCAACTACTCGACTTGCTCGGACTTAGCCAGTATGCAGAGCAAAAAACAGGAACCTATTCCGGCGGACTTCGCAAACGTTTAGATTTAGCGGCGGGACTATTACACCAGCCATCGGTTTTGATTTTGGATGAACCCTCAGTTGGACTGGATATCGAAAGTCGTTTTATCCTCTGGGAATTTTTACGACAGTTACGGGATGCCGGAACCACTGTCTTGATTACCAGTCATTATCTAGGAGAAATTGATGCCCTAGCCGATCGCCTGGCAATTATTGATCAAGGTCTGGTAATTGCAGAAGGAAGCCCGTCTGACCTCAAAGATAGAGTTGGCGGCGATCGCGTTACCTTAAGAATTCGGGAATTTGCTGACTTAGCAGAAACAGAACAGGCTAAACAGCTTTTGAAAACCTTACCTTTTGTGGAAGATATTATTATTAATACAGCCCAAGGTAACTCATTAAATTTAGTGGTTACGGCCCAAAGTAATCCCCTTAGTCAAATTGAACAGACTCTCATTACTGCTGACTTACCGATCTTTAGCCTGGCCCAATCTCGTCCCAGTTTGGATGATGTTTATCTAGCGGCAACGGGAAGAACGCTTATGGATGCAGAAATTGCTGCCGCCAGCCGTCGCGATCTGAAAGCAGAACAAAAACAAGCCATGAAATCCCCCAGTTAAATTACCGCCCCATCTCCCCGTCTCCCCATCCCCCCGTCTCCCCATCCCCCTATCTCCCCTATCTCCCAAACCTCCCCATGACTCAAACCCTGATCTCCCCCAAACCGGCCAACCTACTCGCGCCTAATCCTGTTATTAATAGCCCAGTCAAGGAAAACGCGATCGCCGACTTTATTCAAGAAACCTTGGCCTTAACCAAACGCTTGTTTATCCAATTACAACGGCGGCCCTCAACCTTAGTCGCTGGCATCATTCAACCTTTCATGTGGCTCGTTTTATTTGGAGCCTTATTTTTAAATGCTCCCCAAGGCTTGTTTGGTAATGACTTAAATTATGCCCAATTTCTTGCTCCTGGCATCATTGTTTTTACTGCCTTTTCAGGAGCCTTAAATGCCGGTTTACCCGTGATGTTTGATCGGGAATTTGGGTTTTTAAATCGGTTGTTGGTCGCACCTTTGGCTTCCCGTTATTCCATCGTGGCCGCTTCTACCATTTATATTATTGTTCTGAGTTTTATTCAAACGGCAGTGATTGTGGGAGCAAGTGCTTTACTAGGGGCCGGTTTACCCAATCTAGTGGGATTAACGGCGATCGCCTTAATTGTGCTGCTGATTGTGCTAGGGGTGACTGCCTTGAGTTTAGGATTGGCCTTTGCCTTGCCAGGTCACATTGAACTGATTGCCATTATCTTTGTCACTAACTTACCTCTATTGTTTGCCAGCACTGCCCTCGCACCTCTGTCCTTTATGGCCCAATGGTTACAGATTGTTGCCAGTTTAAACCCGCTCACCTATGCCATTGAACCGATCCGCTATCTTTATTTACAAACCCATTGGGGATTAGACAGCGTTGTTTTGCAATCTCCCTGGGCCGCCATGAGTTTTGGCCAGGTGCTTGGTGTGCTACTCCTCTTCGACGCGCTAGTATTGTTATTAATCCAACCTCTGTTACGTCGCCGTTTTCTGTAAGTGAGGAATCTTTCCGATAAGACTATGAATAACAAACTTTTCGTTAATATTCTCCTAGCTTCTGTGGGGATTGTGGGTGCGATCGCTGCAAGCTCAAAAATAATCCTGGCACAAACCCAATATCAACCCCAACAGCCCCTGGGCTACGAAGCCAGCGAAAAAGATCCGATGAAAAGCTCCGTAGGTGGGTTTGATCCGATGTCTCTCATCCATAATGCTAATTTGAGTCGTAGCCGTACTGGAGAGGATTTTGCCGAAGATAGTCAGCGTAATCTGAGTAAGGCCGCCGAAGCTTTTAAAAAGATGCAGCAGCAGCAGATACAACAAATGTCCCAACCAAGTCAATCCTCTAATTCAACTGTTAATAATGCACCTAAATCCCCCTAGTAGTCCAAGGCGTAAATTTGGGTGCTATAAAATTTAAGCAGCCAAAACCTTCCCCCGATACGTCCATCGAAAGGGCTTCGCCATAGTGCGGTTAAAATAGTCGATGAATTCAAGAATTTGCGTTCTTAGATCATCTTGACTGAGAAAATTTCCTCGTTTCAGTAACTTACGCATTAAAATACCAAACCAAATCTCAATTTGATTGAGCCATGAACAATGCTTCGGTGTGAAGTGAAAAACAATTCGATGATTGGGGTCACTGAGAAAAGTTGCTCTACTCGCCATTGATTGAAGGATGCCACTCTTGCCCTTCTCTCCTAATTCAAGATTAAGTCCCTCAAATTCTGCTACATAGCGAACCAAAGATTCTGACTGATGGGTATTTAGGCAATCCATGCTCAAGTGCCATTTTGCTACATCAGGGCTGGTGGCAATGGTTTTTTGGATATGGCTTAAATAGGGCTTGCTGAAAAAGTCAAAAAACGAAAGAAATGTGGGTTAGGGAAGTATGGACTGAAAAAGCATAGATAACTTATCCTTATGGAAACAAATCAAAATACAGATTTTGTTTAATCTATTGTTCCTTTCTGTCTAAAAAGGTCAACACAAATCACTCCTCACAAAAGAGAGGAAAATTAACACCATTTTTCACAAGAAAAACGACTCTACAACTTTTTACTTTTTGTCTTCTGAAGTAGAGTAGAAAGATTCATTACCAAAAAGTTCATCGCAATTACCGTTTCCGAGGTCTCAGGTAGTTTGGCCATCACTCGACCAAGACTAAATTTCCTCTTTCCCTGTCCGAATTTACCCTCAATGGCATTACGCACTCTTTCATCTGAGCGTGCCTCTTTCTTTTTTTCTTTGCTCACCTCTTTCGGCGGTCTTCCCAATCGGGGACCACTCATTCTTATATCCCTTTCTTTACAATAAGCTCGATTCGCTTTTGTTCGATAGATTTTATCCACATGAACCGATTCCGGATAACATCCTGTTTCCCTTTTATATTCTTCTATTCGCGCTTGTAAATCTCCCGATTCGTTGTAATTATCCCAACTTAATTTGTCTAAGAAGACAAAGCCATTCACATTACTTGCCGATATTTTAGCTCCAAACTCTACTGCTTTTCCCGCTTTTCCACGCACTATTGGACGCACGTGAGGTTGGCTTACACTCACAATTCTGTTTTCTACTTTATTTGTCTTTTTTTCATACATTTCTAACTGTTGCTCATACACTTTTCCTATCGTTACAAGCTCTTCTTGCTCTTTTTTCGTTAGTTTTTCTAACTTTGCTCCCTCTTCTATCATTTTTTCTATATCAGACAAGTTTCTTTTTATATATCCTAGTTGTTTTTTTGTTCCTTTTCTTCTTTCTTTTTTTGACACACGACGTTTTTTTGCTATGGCTAAGTACTCTTTTCTTGCCACTTCCCTATAAGTCCTCGGCTTTTCTTTCCTTTTCTCTTTTATTTCTTCATACAGCTTATCTATTATTTTTTCTGTTTTTTCTCTGGCATCATTCAATATTCCTATATCCGTTGGATATTTTATATCTGCTGGTGTACAAGTCGCATCTAACAATAACTTTCCTTCATTTTCTTTTTTTTCTGACGCTACACCCGTCGCTTTTTTTTCTATTTCTTTATTAATTTTATTTATTAATTCCATTCCTATTTTTTTACGAAAATGAACCATCATTGACGCACTAAATGCTTCTTTGCTACTATAGCTTTCCATTCCTATAAAGTACTGTAAATAAGGGTTCTCTTTTATTTGTTCTACTGTTTCTCTGTCACTTTTTCCTGAAATTTCTTTGATAATTAATGCTCCTAATGCCATTCTAAATGATTTGGCTGGGGCTCCTTTTTTTTCTGTGAAGTTTTTTGCATATTCTTCCTCATATTCTTCCCAAAGAATCATTTTTGACATTTCTATCCAACGATTTTCTTCGTCTAACTGCCCGCCGAACAGATTTTTCAAGTTTTCTGGTGTTTCAATTGAGTACTGTTGCTTTCGGTACATCTGCTTTCTCTCTTCTTAATGCAATGGTTTTGAGGCATTCTACCCTATTTTCGTGCATTCTAGCGGTTCTTAATTCGCCTACTATTTTTCTCCGTAAAGGTTTCAGCTTTTTTCAGCAAGCCCTAAGTACTCTTTTCTTGCCACTTCCCTATAAGTCCTCGGCTTTTCTTTCCTTTTCTCTTTTATTTCTTCATACAGCTTATCTATTATTTTTTCTGTTTTTTCTCTGGCATCATTCAATATTCCTATATCCGTTGGATATTTTATATCTGCTGGTGTACAAGTCGCATCTAACAATAACTTTCCTTCATTTTCTTTTTTTTCTGACGCTACACCCGTCGCTTTTTTTTCTATTTCTTTATTAATTTTATTTATTAATTCCATTCCTATTTTTTTACGAAAATGAACCATCATTGACGCATTAAATGCTTCTTTGCTACTATAGCTTTCCATTCCTATAAAGTACTGTAAATAAGGGTTCTCTTTTATTTGTTCTACTGTTTCTCTGTCACTTTTTCCTGAAATTTCTTTGATAATTAATGCTCCTAATGCCATTCTAAATGATTTGGCTGGGGCTCCTTTTTTTTCTGTGAAGTTTTTTGCATATTCTTCCTCATATTCTTCCCAGGGAATCATTTTTGACATTTCTATCCAACGATTTTCTTCGTCTAACTGCCCGCCGAACAGATTTTTCAAGTTTTCTGGTGTTTCAATTGAGTACTGTTGCTTTCGGTACATCTGCTTTCTCTCTTCTTAATGCAATGGTTTTGAGGCATTCTACCCTATTTTCGTGCATTCTAGCGGTTCTTAATTCGCCTACTATTTTTCTCCGTAAAGGTCTCAGCTTTTTTCAGCAAGCCCTAAATAGTCTGCCTCTGTGCGAGTCTTTCCGACTGTAGAGCAGATTACTTGACCCTTGGCCACATCAACCCACATTCCGCAGGTAAGTCAAGAGACAAAGTAGTACTTTTGACATGAAGAGCCAAGAAAGGAAAGAATATGTTTGTGTTTGGAGGTCAAATTAACGATAGTTTGAATGCCGTCAATCTCTAACCAACGGATAAACAGAAAAGACTGAAAGACCCAAAGCAGAGTGGGAATGGCGGTCGGTTTACCCTTTTGATTAGGAATAGTCTGATGGGCAAGAGCCAAAGCCTGTCGTAGGCGACGTTGTGCCAAAGTATAAACCAATAAAGAGACAACCATAATCATCATCAAAGCCATAATGCGTTGAGGATTCTTGAGAAAAAGAGCAGAGGCAAAAAAGAAAGGGTCTTTGAGAAAGCGAAAGCCGCGCTCGGTGTTTTGTTGAGCCTTATATTCAGCCAACATCTGGTCGGGACTCAAAACCTGAGAATCAAGAACATTAGTAGCTAAAATAAAACGTCCAGCCCGTTTAGATGCGGCTTCCAAGCAAGAGGAATCAAGGCTTAATTGCCCAGTTAAGCGGTAATGAAAACCGAGAGGGGTAGCCCCTTGTTTCGGTCTTCCTCCCTTGGCATAGTAAGGAATAGTCTGAACCTCAACTTGACTGAGTTGATGATAAGTCAAGGTTTTTGGCCAGAGTTGAGCCTCAGTAAGAGCATCGGCCTCACAAGCAAAATTCTGTCCACAAAGTTTCTGCCATTCTTTTTTGACAACTTTATCGGCTTTCTCAATTTTTTGACTTATAGCTTTATTATCGGACTGGAGACGTTGAGCACTTTCGACCACAAGCCATCGTTGCTGTTCACCCCCATATTCCGAAGCCCTCACTTGCCAACGATAACCGTCCTGTTCACCCTGCTGCCATTGGTCTTCTGATATATTTGCCAAAGTCTCAGTGGCTTCTTTCAGAGGGACACGACTTAACCATTGAATTGACCTCGCCATGCCCACATTTTCCGCCGTATAAAAAGCTCCATCCATCACCGATAAACCTTCCATATTCAACGTTTCTTGACAGTCTTTGATTATCTGGGGAAACACCTTTTTATCCGATTCATTGCCATCTCCTAATTGCATAAAGAGAGGGACACCACCATCCATCCGTGTCAACTTAAAGGAATGGGTTCCCAAATTTGTTGATTGAGAGCGGCCTTTTCTCGATGTCGCTTTCTCTCAGCTTTGACCAAACCAAATAACTTAGCACGTTCAGCCAGATAGGTTACTGTATCAGGCTTTTCTCCTCTAGCAATAGCCTTCGCTACATAGTATAGACTCCGAAACACCATCTCTACTGAGATTTTTTCTTTCGGTTGATTTAGAGCAATCGCCACTTCCCCTACCAATTGATTTAAGACCGTATAGAAAATCAAAGTGCAAATAATCTGGATTTGGACACCATTCTTATTCCCTACCCATAAATAGGCTAGTCCTAAAAGTCTTTTCGTTAATAAAAAGGCTTCTTCGATTGTCCATCGTCTTCGATATAAATCACAGACCTCTTCGGCGGACAGTTGTTCGGGAGACAACACATTTGTTAAATACTGATACCAGATTGTTCCCCATAATACTGAGACTAATCTCACCGGATGCTTGCAAGGATTAGAACGGTAATTTCCCATAATGATAATCTCATCTCTGTAATGACTACCTTGAGACAATACTTGTTTGGTTTTGTAAGATGTACCCGCTCTAAATCTGGTTAGAAAAAACTTTTTAGCTTCTGTTAACAAATCAAACCACACAAAGCTAAAAAATCCCATATCTACGAGAATTAAACCATTTTCTGGTAATTTAGCTGCCAATTCTTCACACCATATTTTATCATTTGATTTATCATTTTCTGTGTACCATAAAGTAACGGGTCTTTGGGTAAAGGCTTCCACTACCATCATTATTTTACCCCCCAATTTACTCTTTTCTTCTTTACTTATTTTCATATTTTTCCTTATCTGCTCTAGCGTTGAGCCATCTGCTATCCACACTGCACTAAACTTTTCTCTTATTTTTTCCCATTTTTCTCCTACTTGGAGCTTCTTCCCTTTTTCGGCTGCTTTTTCTAACACTTCTTTTAGTAATATTGCAAATATTTCGGCTGGCACATTCATCATTCTTTTTGATACTGCCTGTTTGCTTACTTTTAATGATGCTACCCATAGAATCATTAAGGGATAACGTTGATCAAGATCTTTTTCAGTAAATCCGCACTTTAAAATAATTAATCTCAGATAGCAAAAAACTCCTGTATTCTGTTAAGTAACTACACCAAACTAAATACATGGAGTTTTTGTGCCCGACCGACTCAATGTCAGCCATAAAGCTTGTGACCCCATTGTAACCTCTTTGCCTTCAGATGAATATACTTTTCTGGAGTCTCTCTCTGAAAAAGATAAACCTTGGGACAAGCATCGGAAAAACGCTGACATCATAAGCAACTACTACAGACAGGGGGGAATGGACTCTCACGCAGAGAGGGTCTCACTCTGTTCTCAGTTACTAGAATTCAAAATAGTTCCTGATAAGCAGCTTGGCCAACAGAAGTTAAAACTAGCTTCTGCTAAATTTTGTCGGGTTCGGCATTGTCCTATCTGTCAATGGCGAAGATCACTTCGTTGGAAGGCAAAAGCCTATGAGAACTTGCCGAAAGTCATTGCTGATTACCCTAATGGGCGTTGGATTTTTCTGACGTTGACTATGAAAAATTGTCAGTTGACTGATTTAAGGGAGACATTGCATCACCTTAATCAGTCTTTCAGGCGGTTGACTCAGCTAAAGGCTTTCCCTGGGATAGGTTGGATCAAATCGGTTGAGGTCACAAGGGGCCGTGATGGTCAGTCAGCCCATCCCCATCTTCATTGTCTGATTCTGCTAAAGGATAGCTATTACAAGGAAGATTATCTATCTAAGTCAGATTGGATCGCTTTATGGAAACAATGCCTTCGAGTTGATTATTCCCCAATTCTTGATGTAAAGGCTGTTCAGGCTGAAAGCTCACCAGTGGGATTGATTGCAGAGATTTTAAAGTACCAGTGCAAGGAAAGCGATCTTGTTGCTGATTGTGACTGGTTTTTGGAGTATGTCAAGCAGGTACATGGTACAAGAGCCGTTGGGGTTGGTGGTGTTCTTCGGGACTATTTCAGAGAATTAGAAGAGGAGCCAGAAGATTTAATTGGACATGATGAGGAGTCGGACGATGAGGTTGAACCAGAGTCTCTCTATTTTCGTTGGAATCGGAAAATCAAAAAGTATGTGATGGTGCGTTCTGACTCAATGGGAGTCGTCTATAAGATCCCTGATAAGGAATATCAGAATACGGAATAGTGAACTACGTAGTAAACCATCAGTGGTTTATGATGGTCTTATTGATTGAAATTTTATAGAGAGGACTGGATAGCCATGCCTAGAGGTGGTAAACGACCAGGATCGGGAAATAGGTTTAAATGGGGCTTGCTGAAAAAGTCAAAAAACGAAAGAAATGTGGGTTAGGGAAGTATGGACTGAAAAAGCATAGATAACTTATCCTTATGGAAACAAATCAAAATACAGATTTTGTTTAATCTATTGTTCCTTTCTGTCTAAAAAGGTCAACACAAATCACTCCTCACAAAAGAGAGGAAAATTAACACCATTTTTCACAAGAAAAACGACTCTACAACTTTTTACTTTTTGTCTTCTGAAGTAGAGTAGAAAGATTCATTACCAAAAAGTTCATCGCAATTACCGTTTCCGAGGTCTCAGGTAGTTTGGCCATCACTCGACCAAGACTAAATTTCCTCTTTCCCTGTCCGAATTTACCCTCAATGGCATTACGCACTCTTTCATCTGAGCGTGCCTCTTTCTTTTTTTCTTTGCTCACCTCTTTCGGCGGTCTTCCCAATCGGGGACCACTCATTCTTATATCCCTTTCTTTACAATAAGCTCGATTCGCTTTTGTTCGATAGATTTTATCCACATGAACCGATTCCGGATAACATCCTGTTTCCCTTTTATATTCTTCTATTCGCGCTTGTAAATCTCCCGATTCGTTGTAATTATCCCAACTTAATTTGTCTAAGAAGACAAAGCCATTCACATTACTTGCCGATATTTTAGCTCCAAACTCTACTGCTTTTCCCGCTTTTCCACGCACTATTGGACGCACGTGAGGTTGGCTTACACTCACAATTCTGTTTTCTACTTTATTTGTCTTTTTTTCATACATTTCTAACTGTTGCTCATACACTTTTCCTATCGTTACAAGCTCTTCTTGCTCTTTTTTCGTTAGTTTTTCTAACTTTGCTCCCTCTTCTATCATTTTTTCTATATCAGACAAGTTTCTTTTTATATATCCTAGTTGTTTTTTTGTTCCTTTTCTTCTTTCTTTTTTTGACACACGACGTTTTTTTGCTATGGCTAAGTACTCTTTTCTTGCCACTTCCCTATAAGTCCTCGGCTTTTCTTTCCTTTTCTCTTTTATTTCTTCATACAGCTTATCTATTATTTTTTCTGTTTTTTCTCTGGCATCATTCAATATTCCTATATCCGTTGGATATTTTATATCTGCTGGTGTACAAGTCGCATCTAACAATAACTTTCCTTCATTTTCTTTTTTTTCTGACGCTACACCCGTCGCTTTTTTTTCTATTTCTTTATTAATTTTATTTATTAATTCCATTCCTATTTTTTTACGAAAATGAACCATCATTGACGCATTAAATGCTTCTTTGCTACTATAGCTTTCCATTCCTATAAAGTACTGTAAATAAGGGTTCTCTTTTATTTGTTCTACTGTTTCTCTGTCACTTTTTCCTGAAATTTCTTTGATAATTAATGCTCCTAATGCCATTCTAAATGATTTGGCTGGGGCTCCTTTTTTTTCTGTGAAGTTTTTTGCATATTCTTCCTCATATTCTTCCCAAAGAATCATTTTTGACATTTCTATCCAACGATTTTCTTCGTCTAACTGCCCGCCGAACAGATTTTTCAAGTTTTCTGGTGTTTCAATTGAGTACTGTTGCTTTCGGTACATCTGCTTTCTCTCTTCTTAATGCAATGGTTTTGAGGCATTCTACCCTATTTTCGTGCATTCTAGCGGTTCTTAATTCGCCTACTATTTTTCTCCGTAAAGGTTTCAGCTTTTTTCAGCAAGCCCTAAATGGCATCATGGAAAAACTGTGACCATTAGAGTACCTATTGCTTTGGTTGATAGAATCATTGAGATAGCTCAAGGATTAGATCGGGGCTTATCCTTTATTGAAAAGGGAGAAGAGCCAAAAACAGCCACAATTGATTGTGGCACACAATCTAAAGTCATTGATATGTCTGGGGTGTCAATTACTGTTATCTCTGGTCAGATGGGCGTAAAACTTAGCGATTTAGTCCGTAAAGGGTACAAAATAGAGCCTAAAAGCCTTAATGATGTTGTTTTAACTGCTTTAACTAAGGAATGGTAACTTATGGGTGAGATAGCTGTCGCTGCTTATGAAGATAGTGCTTTGGTCGTTGACTCTCGTTTAATAGCCCAAGAGCTAGAGATCAACCACTCTGATTGGATGCAGAACATTATTAAAAAGTATCAAGCTCAGACGGAGCAATCGTTTGGGGTTCTCCGTTTTGAAAACGGAAAACCCGAAGTTGGCTCAAAAGGTGGACGACCAGAACTTTTTGCTTGGTTAACTGAGGAACAATCCCTTTTTTATGTAACCCTTAGCAAAAATTCTCCTAGAGTCGTTGAATGTAAAGCTAATTTAGTTAAAGCTTTTATAGCGTATCGGCAGGAATTAAGGCGTAGAGGTGTTTTACTTCAGCCTCATAGTACGGTGTATATTCAGCGATTGGAAAATATGGCTGATCACAAGGTTCCTGATCATTTGTGGACTACTTTTCGTGAAGGTGCTGAAATTTTACTCTTAGTTGAAAAACAATATAAAGTTCCAGTTAATAATTTTGACTTGTGTGATGGAAGTATTGGTAGTCGATGGAAAAATTATTGTGAAAAAAAAGATGCTGATGGTAATCCTAAGTCATGGTTGTGTGAGATTGGAGAATATACACACAAGTTTCGTGATAAACGTGGCCCTAGAAGTTGTAACGCTTATCACTATAATGAAATCCCATATTTTAAGGCATGGTTGAGAGATCAGTATGTTCCTCTGCACCTCCCCGCTTATCTGCTTAATAAATATGGCAAGCTTGCTGTTAGACAAATATATGAGGAACAAAGATTGCTTAATGACTACATAATTCAGCTTACTGAAATAAAGAGAGCTTCTGTTAATGAACAAGAAAAGTATGAGCTATTCTTAGCCGCTAGGGAAGCAATAGTAAGTCGTTATTTGCCTTTCAACCCAACATAGTCATTGGTTTATAGCATAATTAATAGTATTCCACTTAGTGGCTTACTATTATGCCTACTGACAACCCTAAAATTTCAGCTTACGTCCCACAGGTAATCTATGACTGCTTTGATGAGTTCCGCCGAGACTCTGGGCTCTCTATGTCGCAGTCGGCGGCAGTGATCTTTGCTAAATTCTTTGGGTTGGAGGATATTGTTAAGGAGATTACTGGGGAGACCACAACCGATAATAGTGCGTTGGATAGGATTAAAGTTTTAGAGTCTCAGGTTAGCGATTTATTTGGGAGGCTCAGTAAACTAGAAAATAAACCTTATAGTGAACTACCTGATTCTATAGTTGCTCAGCCAGAAATTCCAGGGATAAACGGTGGCGCAGAGAACGATATACTAAGTGAATTACCTGTCAGTTTACCTATTCAGACAACCGATGCGTCAAATATTTATATAGACAATCTATTGGGAGAACCACTAGGGGAATTACCTAAGATAAGTCCCATTAAGGGAAAAATATTGGAAAAAAGATTGATTCTGTCAAAGACAGGGAAAAGTATTGGCGAATCTAAACTGAGTACCGAAAATAAGAGAGCTACCGATGACTTCTCTCAATGGACAATGGAGCTAGATATTGACAACATTGGATGGGAATATAAGGGCAGAAAGATTGGCTATGTTCCTGCCAGTAAATTGTCCACTGAGCTACAAAGTAAACTACTTAAGTGGATTCAGGAAAATCCGTAATCACTTCTTGATCGTGTCGTTGAAATGCGAATCGAGATCTGCTTAAGTAGTTCGTTTCTTGTAATCCTCTAAGTGTCTTAGTGAAGTTCTAGAACTTCACATTAGGATTTGGACGATCGCCAAACTCTGTACTTCTCCCTTTATGTCGGTTGAAAAACTCATCCGATAATCTATAATCGAAGACAATACGCTCTGGTGGAGACCAACGTAGGAACCGACATAAAGCCTTCATAGTCCGTAGCCACTCGGCAGGAGGCTTGGAAATATTTGTTTCCCTACCGCCAAAATCACCGCGCATTTGGCGACCTTTAGCGCGACAGCGCGACTTGAAAATTCGCCTCGACTGTCAAAAACGGTGAACAACTCATCGAAAATCAAGCCAAAATAATCTCTTAAAGTAGAAGAACAAAAAATTGGCACACTCAATCCGCTCAGCTTGTCTCCAAAAGCTGAACTTAAAGAATAAATTATCTTGAATAAGTTATTCTGTTTTCATCTCCACCTTAGTTTTTAACTCTTTTGTTTCTAATTCGTAGTTATAAATACCTGCTATTAAATTTGCTCTTAAACCGAACCTACGATGTCTCTTTCTATAGGTTGAAGAGGGTGTGACCTTTAGTTGATGAAGGAAAAGAAAAGTGTTAACATGGGATGAAAAGTGACAAAGAGGAAACAATGATGACAGCAAAACTAATTAATGTAGAGGGTTCAAAGATAAAAATAGAACTAACATTAGAACTCAGTCGTTCAATGTTGGATACAGAAATAAATATTCAAAAAGGCTTAAACGAAGTAGGTTGCATCGCCAGCAAAGAAGCCTTGAAATATTTAGATACAGATGGTTCACCCTTAAAAATCGGTGAAGAAATCTGGAAGAGTAAGGGAGAGCAACCGAAAGAATATCAAACACCTTATGGTGAGGTTATAGTGAATCGTCATGTATATCAGCGTTCACCTTTGAGGAAAAACGTATTGCCCCTTAGAAAGAGAAGCAAGGATAATCATAACATCAACGCCATTATTGGCAAAACAGGTATCCTCAAAAATGTCAGGGATGGCAGGCAAAGAGGTGAAAAATGATTTATTAGAAAATCATGGTAGAAAAGTAGCGCTATCCTATATCCAAAGATTGAGTGAAGCAGTAGGAAGTGTGGTACAGGCAAAAGAAGAAGCGTGGAGTTATGCCCCGCCCAAGGAGGATAGCCAAATTGCAACAGTGGGAATAGGATTAGATGGAACCTGTATGCTGATGTGTGAGGATGGCTACCGTGAAGCAATGGTGGGAACCGTTTCCCTATACGATAGTGAAGGCGAACGTCAACCTACAATCTATCTAGGTGCGGCACCAGAGTATGGAAAAAAGAGTTTTCTAGAAAGATTAGAAAGAGAAATTGAGCGAGCGAAAAACCGTTATCCAGAGGCAACATTGGTCGGGATAGCAGACGGGGCAGAATCAAATTGGAAGTTTTTAGAAAAGCAAACGGAAGAACAGATATTAGATTTCTATCATGCCTCTGGTTACTTAGGTGCCTTGGCAGAAGCGTTGCATCCGAATACCGTGTCAAAACAAAAAGAATGGTTGACTGAAAATTGTCGAGAACTCAAGCATGAAAAAGGAAAAGCAGGAGAACTGCTAAATCTGATGAAAGAAGTCAAAGAAGAAAAAAGTCATTCTAAGAATCTTACCGAGAAACTACAAGCGGCGATTACTTATTACGAGAATCATCAGCATCAAATGGATTATGCTGAATACATAGAGAAAAAGTATCCGATTGGTTCAGGTGTTACGGAAGCAGCTTGTAAGACGTTGGTCAAACAACGATTATGTTGTTCAGGGATGCGATGGAAGGAAAAAGGAGCAGGAATTATTTTGAGCCTACGAGCTTTGGTATTGACGAAGGAACGATGGAGTCAATTTTGGGCAAAACTTGATCAATATGGGTTCCCTGTAGAACCCTGATTACAACAGCTTTTATCAACTAAAGGTCGCACCCGTTGAAGATAATATTCTGAAAATTTTTAATCGTCGATTAACGTGTTCTACTACTACTCGAAGACGGTTTAACAACCGATTATATTGCTTTTCCTCTTTACTTAATTTTTTACCCTTTTTTCTCTTAATCGGTGTTTCACTTAATTTATGAATTTTGGCAATTCCTTGATATCCCTTGTCCGCTATCATTTTTATCAAATCTCCTACTCTTACTCCACTATTTTGGAATAGCTTGAAGTCATGCACTCTCCCTTTACCACTCGCTAGACAGATGATTTTCTGGCTTTTAAGGTCAACAATTATTTGCGTCTTTAATGTATGTTCTTTTTGCTTCCCACTATAATAATTTTTCTGATTTTCTTTTGGTTTTTCTATCGGACTCTCTGTTACATCCATTGCCACTACTTTTTCTTCTGTCCCTTGGGTGCGACCTTTAGTTGATAAAAGCTGTTGTAATCAGGGTTCTACAGGGAACCCATATTGATCAAGTTTTGCCCAAAATTGACTCCATCGTTCCTTGGTCAATACCAAAGCTCGTAGGCTCAAAATAATTCCTGCTCCTTTTTCCTTCCATCGCATCCCTGAACAACATAATCGTTGTTTGACCAACGTCTTACAAGCTGCTTCCGTGACACCTGAACCAATCGGATACTTTTTCTCTATGTATTCAGCATAATCCATTTGATGCTGATGATTCTCGTAATAAGTAATCGCCGCTTGTAGTTTCTCGGTAAGATTCTTAGAATGACTTTTTTCTTCTTTGACTTCTTTCATCAGATTTAGCAGTTCTCCTGCTTTTCCTTTTTCATGCTTGAGTTCTCGACAATTTTCAGTCAACCATTCTTTTTGTTTTGACACTGTATTCGGATGCAACGCTTCTGCCAAGGCACCTAAGTAGGGCTTGCTGAAAAAGTCAAAAAACGAAAGAAATGTGGGTTAGGGAAGTATGGACTGAAAAAGCATAGATAACTTATCCTTATGGAAACAAATCAAAATACAGATTTTGTTTAATCTATTGTTCCTTTCTGTCTAAAAAGGTCAACACAAATCACTCCTCACAAAAGAGAGGAAAATTAACACCATTTTTCACAAGAAAAACGACTCTACAACTTTTTACTTTTTGTCTTCTGAAGTAGAGTAGAAAGATTCATTACCAAAAAGTTCATCGCAATTACCGTTTCCGAGGTCTCAGGTAGTTTGGCCATCACTCGACCAAGACTAAATTTCCTCTTTCCCTGTCCGAATTTACCCTCAATGGCATTACGCACTCTTTCATCTGAGCGTGCCTCTTTCTTTTTTTCTTTGCTCACCTCTTTCGGCGGTCTTCCCAATCGGGGACCACTCATTCTTATATCCCTTTCTTTACAATAAGCTCGATTCGCTTTTGTTCGATAGATTTTATCCACATGAACCGATTCCGGATAACATCCTGTTTCCCTTTTATATTCTTCTATTCGCGCTTGTAAATCTCCCGATTCGTTGTAATTATCCCAACTTAATTTGTCTAAGAAGACAAAGCCATTCACATTACTTGCCGATATTTTAGCTCCAAACTCTACTGCTTTTCCCGCTTTTCCACGCACTATTGGACGCACGTGAGGTTGGCTTACACTCACAATTCTGTTTTCTACTTTATTTGTCTTTTTTTCATACATTTCTAACTGTTGCTCATACACTTTTCCTATCGTTACAAGCTCTTCTTGCTCTTTTTTCGTTAGTTTTTCTAACTTTGCTCCCTCTTCTATCATTTTTTCTATATGAGACAAGTTTCTTTTTATATATCCTAGTTGTTTTTTTGTTCCTTTTCTTCTTTCTTTTTTTGACACACGACGTTTTTTTGCTATGGCTAAGTACTCTTTTCTTGCCACTTCCCTATAAGTCCTCGGCTTTTCTTTCCTTTTCTCTTTTATTTCTTCATACAGCTTATCTATTATTTTTTCTGTTTTTTCTCTGGCATCATTCAATATTCCTATATCCGTTGGATATTTTATATCTGCTGGTGTACAAGTCGCATCTAACAATAACTTTCCTTCATTTTCTTTTTTTTCTGACGCTACACCCGTCGCTTTTTTTTCTATTTCTTTATTAATTTTATTTATTTATTAATTCCATTCCTATTTTTTTACGAAAATGAACCATCATTGACGCATTAAATGCTTCTTTGCTACTATAGCTTTCCATTCCTATAAAGTACTGTAAATAAGGGTTCTCTTTTATTTGTTCTACTGTTTCTCTGTCACTTTTTCCTGAAATTTCTTTGATAATTAATGCTCCTAATGCCATTCTAAATGATTTGGCTGGGGCTCCTTTTTTTCTGTGAAGTTTTTTGCATATTCTTCCTCATATTCTTCCCAGAGAATCATTTTTGACATTTCTATCCAACGATTTTCTTCGTCTAACTGCCCGCCGAACAGATTTTTCAAGTTTTCTGGTGTTTCAATTGAGTACTGTTGCTTTCGGTACATCTGCTTTCTCTCTTCTTAATGCAATGGTTTTGAGGCATTCTACCCTATTTTCGTGCATTCTAGCGGTTCTTAATTCGCCTACTATTTTTCTCCGTAAAGGTTTCAGCTTTTTTCAGCAAGCCCTAAGTAACCAGAGGCATGATAGAAATCTAATATCTGTTCTTCCGTTTGCTTTTCTAAAAACTTCCGTGAGGATGGCTACCGTGGGTAGTGTTCTGAATCTGTGGAAGCACATCTAAATAAGACATCCAAATTCAAAGCGATTGATAAATAATCCAAGGACAATATCGTGCATCACAATAGATTTGGAGAAACAAATCGTTTTTCTCGCTAATCTCTTTATTCGAGTTCTCAATGTCAAGTGCTTTCGTTCGATTTTTTGAGTATTATACTTACCCACCTCATGCAATGCTGGCTCAATATGTCGTTCGTAAGCCCCCCATCCATCTGTATAATATTGAGTAATACCAAAAGGTTCTAACAACTCTTTTAGCCTTAGAAATGCTTCGTCTTTGTGACCAGACAAAACATAAGCTAATATCTCACCTGTCTTATGAGCAATAGCGTGCCATAACCATCTTTGCTCTTCACAAAACCCCACATTTCGTCGAGTTCTGCTTCCACGTCATTCCATTGGCAGAGCGTTACAATACTCTGACTGGGTTCCAGTTCTGCTAGTTTTTTTTCGTTGACGAATACTAAACTAGACTCTTTTTTTTTAGTTCACTAATCACTGTTGATGGACTAATCCTCAGCACACGGGCTGTATCCCTTATGCCACTACCATTCATTGCCATTTCGGCAATCTTTTCCTTTACTTCTGGCAAATAACCTTTATAAGTATAGTTTAAGATAAATGTGCAACGCTTACATTCTGTATTACGACATCTGTAACGCTCTTTCCCCTCCCCAGAGGGGCCGTGTTTCACAATATCCGTACTTTGACAACTTGGGCAAACAATTGCTTTGAATAGCATGGCACACCAATTTTAAGATTTACATTTATTTATTATTACTCTTTTCCACAGGTTTAGAACACGACCCTGACTACAATACGGGCAATGTGATGGTAATCCAGCTCAAATCCTGAGAAAAAGCGTTGTAAGCGTTTGTAATGAGAATCCACCAATGCCCGACCTTCAAAACCCAGGGCCAATTCTTTAAGGTTAACCGTTTTCACTTTGAGGAGGGCGAGTAAGAACAAGGCTAGGAAGGAGAGTCTGGCACCATGCCATCCCAAATGGGGTTTTAGGGCTTGTTTCAATGCGTTATATTGGTTCATGGGTTTTTTTACATTACGTTCATCTTCCATGAAACCCCTTTCTCGTATACTTTTCAAGCCTTTTGTCCTGTACTTAGGCTAGTTTTAGTTAGAATAGAGTGATTATCAAGAATACTTCAGTTAAGTTTAGAAAATATTTTTACTGTTTGTAAAAGAGCAAATAATTTTAATTAATGTTAAGTTATTTTTACTGTTCGTCTGCTTTTTAGTTAAGATATTAGGTGCGATCGCCCTAGTTTTCAAACTCCCGTCCTTGACCTATGAATACCCCCAATCCGCTCTGGCTTTACGACACAACTCTTCGGGATGGAGCACAGCGAGAAGGCATTTCACTCTCTTTAGAAGATAAACTCAAAATTGCGCGTAAGCTAGATCAAATGGGGATTCCTTTTATTGAAGGAGGCTGGCCCGGTGCCAATCCTAAGGATGTTCAGTTTTTCTGGAAATTACGAGAAGAACCTCTATCTCAAGCGGAAGTCGTTGCCTTTTGTTCAACCCGTCGTCCCCATCAATTAGCGGCAGAAGATCGAATGCTTCAGGCGATTTTATCTGCTGGAACTCGCTGGGTGACGATTTTCGGTAAATCCTGGGATCTGCACGTTACGGAAGGACTCAAAACTAGTCTAGCTGAAAATTTAGCCATGATTAGCGACACGATCGCCTATTTGCGCTGTCAAGGCCGTCGAGTCATTTATGATGCTGAACATTGGTTTGATGGTTATAAAAATAATCCTGAATATGCCCTCAAAACCCTTCAAAGCGCGAAGGAAGCCGGAGCAGAATGGTTAGTTCTCTGTGATACCAATGGTGGAACCCTGCCCCACGAAGTTCAAGCCGTTACGCGGAAAGTGATGCAAACCTTAGAACTGAATTCCCAAGCTGACAACCTGCCAAAATTAGGAATTCATGCCCACAATGACGGCGGTACAGCAGTGGCTAATTCTTTGGCTGCTATTTTAGAAGGCGTTAAAATGGTACAGGGAACCATCAATGGTTATGGCGAACGTTGTGGTAATGCCGATTTATGTACCCTCATTCCAAACCTTCAGATCAAGCTAGGTTATGAATGTATTCAATCCCATCAATTAACCCAATTAACAGCGACCAGCCGCTTTGTTAGCGAAATTGTAAATCTGGCCCCTGATGATCATGCCCCTTTTATTGGTCGTTCGGTCTTTGCCCATAAGGGCGGCATTCATGTGTCAGCAGTGCAACGTAATCCCCTCACCTATGAACATATTCAACCAGAACAAATTGGCAATGAACGACGGATTGTGGTATCCGAGCAAGCGGGTTTAAGTAATATTTTATCGAAGGCTAAACTTTATAATATTCATCTTGAAAAAGAAGATCCTGCCTGTCGTCAAATTCTAGAAAAATTGAAAAAATTAGAGCAGGAAGGTTATCAATTTGAGGCCGCAGAAGCTAGTTTTGAATTGTTGATGCGTGAGGCCATGGGAGAACGACAAGCCATGTTTAAAATTAAAGGTTTTCAGGTGCATTGTGATATGTTACAAAATGGAGGGATGCCCTACAGTAATGCTTTAGCTACGATTAAATTAACGGTAAACGATCACGAAATCTTAGAAGCCGCCGAGGGAAATGGCCCGGTATCGGCTTTAGATTCAGCATTACGGAAAGCTCTGGTAAAATTTTATCCCCAAATTGCCGATTTTCATTTAACTGACTATAAGGTAAGAATTCTCGATAGTGGTTCAGGGACATCGGCCAAAACCCGTGTTTTAGTGGAATCTAGTAATGGTAAAGAACGCTGGACAACAGTGGGAGTTTCGGGCAATATTTTAGAAGCTTCTTATCAAGCCGTTGTCGAGGGAATTGAGTATGGCTTGCGCCTTTTGACCTGTTCAATTTGTGTGTGAGTCAATTCTGGGTAATGCATAATGTGAGATTTGCATCACTATCTAGGGCTTGCCAAAAAAGGCTAAAACCCTTATAGAGAAAAGAGCATAGCCATAATAACAACGTCAAAGATGCAGGAAAATAAGCTAGAATGAGTCGGAAACCTTGCATCCCTCCCCTCAACAGTATGTATCGCAAAGAACAGTACACAGAAAAAACACTGGAAAACTTCAAAAACCTGTTTGAGGGGAAATTGGACGAAGAAAATCGTTGGATAAAAATGTCAAAAATGATTCCCTGGGAGGAATTTGAAGGAGAATATGCTAAAAATTTCAAAGAAGAAAAAGGAGCACCAGCAAAGTCATTTAGAATAGCATTAGGGGCATTAATCATTAAAGAAAGGTTAGGAATAAGTGATAGAGAAACAGTAGAGCAAATAAAAGAAAATCCGTATTTATAATACTTTATCGGAATAGAGAGCTACAGTAGCGAGGAGCCGTTTGAAGCATCAACGATGGTTAATTTTCGTAAAAGAATAGGGATGGAATTAACAAATAAAATCAATAAAGAAATGGTAAAGAAGGTTGAGGGAGTAGAAAAAAAAGGAAGAAAATGAAGGTAAGTTATTGTTAGATGCGACTTGTACACCAGCCGATATAAAATATCCAACAGATATAGGAATATTGAATGAAGCCAGAGAAAAAACAGAAAAAATAATAGATAAGTTGCAAAAGAAATAAAAGAAATAAAAGAAAAAAAGAAAGAAAAGCCGATAACCTATAGAGAAAAAGGGAGAAAAGACTACCTAACGGTAGCGAAAAAACGTCGTCCGTCAAAAAAAGAAAAAAGAAAAGGGATTAAAAAACAGCTACAATATATTAAAAGAAACTTATTGTATGTAAAAAAAATGTTAGATGAGGGAGCAAAATTGGAAAAACTAACAAAAAAGGAGAAGGAAATGATTATAACCATAGAAAAAGTGTATGAACAACAACTAGAAATGTATGAGAATAAGACGAATACAGTAGAAAATAGAATTGTGAGTGTAACGCAACCTCATATCCGTCTAATAGTGCGTGGAAAAGCGGGAAAAGCAGTAGAGTTTGGAGCTAAAATATCGGCAAGTAATGTGAATGGCTTTGTTTTCTTAGACAAATTAAGTTGGGATAATTACAACGAATCGGGAGATTTACAAGCGCGAATAGAAGAATATAAAAGGGAAACAGGATGTTATCCGGAATCGGTTCATGTGGATAAAATCTATCGAACAAAAGCGAATCGAGCTTATTGTAAAGAAAGGGGAATAAGAATGAGTGGTCCCGGATTGGGAAGACCGCCGAAAGAGGTGAGCAAAGAAAAAAAGCAAGAGGCAGTCTCAGATGAAAGAGTGCGTAATGCCATTGAGAGTAAATTCGGACAGGGAAAGCGAAGATTTAGTCTTGGTCGAGTGATGGCTAAACTTCCTGGGACCTCGGAAACTGTGATTGCAATGAACTTTTTGGTAATGAATCTTTCTACTCTACTTCAGAAGACAAAGAAGGAAGCAAAAAGTAAAAAGTTGTAGAGTCGTTTTTCTTCTGAAAAATGGTGTTAATTTTCTTCTCTTTTGTGAGGAGTGACTTTTGCTGACCTTTTTAGAAATAAAAGTACAATAGATTAAATAAAACCTGTATTTTAGCTTCTTGTCATAAGAATAAGTTATCTTCATTTTTTCAGTTCATACTTCCCTAACCTATATTTCTTTGGTTTTTGACTTTTTCAGCAAGCCCTAGTTAATAATTGATAGTGAATAGTTAACAAATTTTATGTTGATCAAAGTATTCTTGCTTTTTGGGTTTGATCTCGTCTAAGATAGACAAATAAAAATTTTAGGACAGATTTATTATGGATATTATGCTGTTAGTGAGTTTATGGCACTGGTATCGTCTAGCTAGAAGCTACAAACGTTGCAATACGAGAGGTTCAAGAAATCAGGCGAATTTGGAGTAAGTCCTCCCAAGTTAACCCTTTTTCAATTATACCGAGAGCTACAGCAGGAACTTCTCTAGTCGTAAAATGGCTGCGAACAAAGTTATGAACCATCCAGAAAATATCTAGGACTCGCTGTAATCCCACAACAGATTTAGCATAAGTATTTGTACGACGACGAAAGGCGGCTAAATAGCGTCGGATAGCACTATTAAATGCCTCAACGTGGTTGGCATGGACGGGGAGCATCTCACTTATGCAATAAGTATTAATACTTAGGGCTTGCTGAAAAAGTCAAAAAACGAAAGAAATGTGGGTTAGGGAAGTATGGACTGAAAAAGCATAGATAACTTATCCTTATAGAAACAAATCAAAATACAGATTTTGTTTAATCTATTGTTCCTTTCTGCCTAAAAAGGTCAACACAAATCACTCCTCACAAAAGAGAGGAAAATTAACACCATTTTTCACAAGAAAAACGACTCTACAACTTTTTACTTTTTGTTTTCTTTTTTGTCTTCTGAAGTAGAGTAGAAAGATTCATTACCAAAAAGTTCATCGCAATTACCGTTTCCGAGGTCTCAGGTAGTTTGGCCATCACTCGACCAAGACTAAATTTCCTCTTTCCCTGTCCGAATTTACCCTCAATGGCATTACGCACTCTTTCATCTGAGCGTGCCTCTTTCTTTTTTTCTTTGCTCACCTCTTTCGGCGGTCTTCCCAATCGGGGACCACTCATTCTTATATCCCTTTCTTTACAATAAGCTCGATTCGCTTTTGTTCGATAGATTTTATCCACATGAACCGATTCCGGATAACATCCTGTTTCCCTTTTATATTCTTCTATTCGCGCTTGTAAATCTCCCGATTCGTTGTAATTATCCCAACTTAATTTGTCTAAGAAGACAAAGCCATTCACATTACTTGCCGATATTTTAGCTCCAAACTCTACTGCTTTTCCCGCTTTTCCACGCACTATTGGACGCACGTGAGGTTGGCTTACACTCACAATTCTGTTTTCTACTTTATTTGTCTTTTTTTCATACATTTCTAACTGTTGCTCATACACTTTTCCTATCGTTACAAGCTCTTCTTGCTCTTTTTTCGTTAGTTTTTCTAACTTTGCTCCCTCTTCTATCATTTTTTCTATATCAGACAAGTTTCTTTTTATATATCCTAGTTGTTTTTTTGTTCCTTTTCTTCTTTCTTTTTTTGACACACGACGTTTTTTTGCTATGGCTAAGTACTCTTTTCTTGCCACTTCCCTATAAGTCCTCGGCTTTTCTTTCCTTTTCTCTTTTATTTCTTCATACAGCTTATCTATTATTTTTTCTGTTTTTTCTCTGGCATCATTCAATATTCCTATATCCGTTGGATATTTTATATCTGCTGGTGTACAAGTCGCATCTAACAATAACTTTCCTTCATTTTCTTTTTTTCTGACGCTACACCCGTCGCTTTTTTTTCTATTTCTTTATTAATTTTATTTATTAATTCCATTCCTATTTTTTTACGAAAATGAACCATCATTGACGCATTAAATGCTTCTTTGCTACTATAGCTTTCCATTCCTATAAAGTACTGTAAATAAGGGTTCTCTTTTATTTGTTCTACTGTTTCTCTGTCACTTTTTCCTGAAATTTCTTTGATAATTAATGCTCCTAATGCCATTCTAAATGATTTGGCTGGGGCTCCTTTTTTTTCTGTGAAGTTTTTTGCATATTCTTCCTCATATTCTTCCCAAAGAATCATTTTTGACATTTCTATCCAACGATTTTCTTCGTCTAACTGCCCGCCGAACAGATTTTTCAAGTTTTCTGGTGTTTCAATTGAGTACTGTTGCTTTCGGTACATCTGCTTTCTCTCTTCTTAATGCAATGGTTTTGAGGCATTCTACCCTATTTTCGTGCATTCTAGCGGTTCTTAATTCGCCTACTATTTTTCTCCGTAAGGGTTTCAGCTTTTTTCAGCAAGCCCTACTTAGAGAAAAAGTATCCGATTGGTTCAGGTGTTACGGAAGCAGCTTGTAAGACGTTGGTCAAACAACGATTATGTTGTTCAGGGATGCGATGGAAGGAAAAAGGAGCAGGAATTATTTTGAGCCTACGGGCTTTGGTATTGACGAAGGAACGATGGAGTCAATTTTGGGCAAAACTTGATCAATATGGGTTCCCTGTAGAACCTAGTGGTCTGTCAATTTTCTATTTGTGGATAAAGACGCTTGAGACGGATACGAGCCTCAGCCGTCGTGAATTGCCAATCTACCGACTTTTGGGAATGATTGCGCTGAGTGTACCAAGCCGTTGTTTCTTGCTCTAAAGTTTCCCGATCTGGAATTCGACGAGCTAGGCATTGCCGAGTCATTGCGGACAGCTCGTTTTCAGCAATATTAAGCCAACTGCCATGTTTTGGGGTATGGTGAATTTCCAACCGTTCGACTAGACGACGAGCCGTGGAAGGCTCAAATGCTTCATATAGTGAGCAGCAATTCCAAATTCAGAATGTAGTCAAAGATACAAAAGGCTCAATGTATTTACTGGCAAGGGTTTTGCTATGAAAATTGCCAATTAATCAACTAGGAAGAATTCGAGACAGCGAGAGAAACTGAGTCATCAAGCATAAAATCTAAAAGATGATGCCAGCTTTCAAAGAACAGATATTTGGTCAAAGAGAGAATATCTTGAAAGAATCCCTTACGAGTGCCGCGTTGGACGCGAATTCTCTGGTAACGTTCATCAACCAAACCTAAAACCGTGTGCAAGAGAAAAGCCAGCAAATTCAGGGTAAGCAAAACAGAGGCGAGGTGTTGTTTACCATGCCCAAAATTATGCTCTAAGTGATAGCCTCGATTTTTGAGAATATTGTGATTCTCGTTCTCAGTACGCCAACGAGTCCGTCCAGCACGACAGACATCAAGAACGATGTGAGGGGTGAGAAAATGATTGGTAATCCAACTATTGTGATAAAGAAGTTGAGCATCGGATTCGCGGTGGATTTTTAGCTCACACCAGTTAACCAACAAAGCAGGCTGTTGGTCTCGCAGGGGAATCTGATTGAGATAACGGCAGTGCCAAATCTCGAAATACTTCCCATTCCAACGTCGGTGTTGAGTGGTTTTGACTTCTCCATTAGCTTCTAAATAGTTTAACCATTCATAGAGTGTGGGATGAGAAGTCGGTAAACAGACGAAGATAAAGTTGAAATCGTGGTCGAGACAGTGCTGACAAGTGGGCTGACGACTGTACAAGTCATCCCCTAGCAGAGTTATCTTCTGTCCCGCAAACAAACTAGCATGGTTACTTATCCAACGTTTCGCCGCATTTTGCTCACAATCTTGCTTTTCAGAACCGTCTTGAGGGGTGATAAATTCAGGGGGTAAGGAAAAAACTGATTCATGGTCTGGGGAAACAATCACGGGCAATAATGCCTGATGGAAGGGGTGCGACCTTTAGTTGATAAAAGCTGTTGTAATCAGGGTTCTACAGGGAACCCATATTGATCAAGTTTTGCCCAAAATTGACTCCATCGTTCCTTGGTCAATACCAAAGCTCGTAGGCTCAAAATAATTCCTGCTCCTTTTTCCTTCCATCGCATCCCTGAACAACATAATCGTTGTTTGACCAACGTCTTACAAGCTGCTTCCGTAACACCTGAACCAATCGGATACTTTTTCTCTATGTATTCAGCATAATCCATTTGATGCTGATGATTCTCGTAATAAGTAATCGCCGCTTGTAGTTTCTCGGTAAGATTCTTAGAATGACTTTTTTCTTCTTTGACTTCTTTCATCAGATTTAGCAGTTCTCCTGCTTTTCCTTTTTCATGCTTGAGTTCTCGACAATTTTCAGTCAACCATTCTTTTTGTTTTGACACGGTATTCGGATGCAACGCTTCTGCCAAGGCACCTAAGTAACCAGAGGCATGATAGAAATCTAATATCTGTTCTTCCGTTTGCTTTTCTAAAAACTTCCAATTTGATTCTGCCCCGTCTGCTATCCCGACCAATGTTGCCTCTGGATAACGGTTTTTCGCTCGCTCAATTTCTCTTTCTAATCTTTCTAGAAAACTCTTTTTTCCATACTCTGGTGCCGCACCTAGATAGATTGTATGTTGACGTTCGCCTTCACTATCGTATAGGGAAACGGTTCCCACCATTGCTTCACGGTAGCCATCCTCACACATCAGCATACAGGTTCCATCTAATCCTATTCCCACTGTTGCAATTTGGCTATCCTCCTTGGGCGGGGCATAACTCCACGCTTCTTCTTTTGCCTGTACCACACTTCCTACTGCTTCACTCAATCTTTGGATATAGGATAGCGCTACTTTTCTACCATGATTTTCTAATAAATCATTTTTCACCTCTTTGCCTGCCATCCCTGACATTTTTGAGGATACCTGTTTTGCCAATAATGGCGTTGATGTTATGATTATCCTTGCTTCTCTTTCTAAGGGGCAATACGTTTTTCCTCAAAGGTGAACGCTGATATACATGACGATTCACTATAACCTCACCATAAGGTGTTTGATATTCTTTCGGTTGCTCTCCCTTACTCTTCCAGATTTCTTCACCGATTTTTAAGGGTGAACCATCTGTATCTAAATATTTCAAGGCTTCTTTGCTGGCGATGCAACCTACTTCGTTTAAGCCTTTTTGAATATTTATTTCTGTATCCAACATTGAACGACTTAGTTCTAATGTTAGTTCTATTTTTATCTTTGAACCCTCTACATTAATTAGTTTTGCTGTCATCATTGTTTCCTCTTTGTCACTTTTCATCCCATGTTAACACTTTTCTTTTCCTTCATCAACTAAAGGTCACACCCGATGGAAGTAGGTGACTTTTCCCTGTTTTGACGTTTTGGTTGAACAGCATGGACAATTTACTTTTTCCGAACTGTAGTAATTTGTCCCATCCATTGCTACTAGAAGATTTCCCCTCAATATTTCATAGGCTTTCAAGAATCCCATGCTCCTCAATGCTTGGTAAATTAACCCAAACAAAGGGAATAGACTACTCGCTGCTACCCCATCCACAATGTTGCGAATCTGTTCTACTGTTGGTATTTTTTCTAGTCCAAACAAGCTCTGAGCATTATCTCGCCCACAACGGCTGTTAAGCTGACGTTGGTACTCTAAAAATGACTCATTTTGCATAAAAAAGGCGGCAAATGCCCCCAGTATCGCCTCTCTTAGACTATATTTCGTTGCATTACTAACCGAACGGGGGTCATCTATCTTCCCAATGACCTCGTTTAAACAGTGAACGATTCCGTCAAAACTTAGGTCGTTTACTTCCATCTTTCTCTCTGCAAAATCAGTAGACACTTTTCTCTTTATTCATAACTTCCTATAGGTCAAAGTTTTTCTGTCTCTATTTATACCATTTGAATTTGGAATTGCTGTATAGTGAGGCAAGTTTGTGAGTATTTAGCTGATCACATACTAAAATGACTTTGTCGTTATCAGCATAGTCGTTATCGAGTAAATTCTTAATTTCTGTTGCCCAGTCAACCGATGTTCTACGTTCACTGACAACTGTCTTTCGCCACCCAGACAAGGGTTCTGTAAACATAAAGATATTGGCTGTTCCATTGCGTTCATATTCGTAATCATGCGCCTCTGGCTGTCCAGGTTTGGCTGGTAGAGGAAGGCGGGTTTCTTTGACCAATTGTATAGGTTGCTCATCCATGCAAATCACTGGACAATTGGGGTCATAGGGTCGGTGATAAATTTCTAGAACATCTTCCATGTTAGACACAAATTCGGCACTCTTTTCTGGTGGAATCACGTACATCTGTCGCAGATGAGGTTTTAGTTCGTTTTTTTTAACACTTGACGCACGGTTTCGTGACTAATTGCTGGCACAATTTCTAACTCGACCGCCTTGTCGGCTAGTAACCTCAATGTCCAACGGGCTTGACCAGCAGGCGGTTCTCCACAACGTAAGGCGATTAGTTTTGCTTCTACCTCTCCATCAATAATCGGTTGACGAGGCGGCGTTTTGCGGGGCTTGCGGCTTAATGCTGACTCCACACCTTCATTGACCAATCGCTCCCTGAGATTGGCGACTGTGTTACGGTGACAACTAAAGGCGGCGGCAGCTTCCTCATCCGTCCATCCTTGTCCATTCACATCAATGTTTAACAGAATATTGGCGTGCTTAATTTTGTAAGCCGCTCCTTTGCCGATGGATACCAAATCTTTTAGGGTCTGACGTTCTTCTTGACTTAATCGGACAATATAGGTCTTGAGCATGGTTACTTAGGGCTTGCTGAAAAAAGCTGAAACCTTTACGGAGAAAAATAGTAGGCGAATTAAGAACCGCTAGAATGCACGAAAATAGGGTAGAATGCCTCAAAACCATTGCATTAAGAAGAGAGAAAGCAGATGTACCGAAAGCAACAGTACTCAATTGAAACACCAGAAAACTTGAAAAATCTGTTCGGCGGGCAGTTAGACGAAGAAAATCGTTGGATAGAAATGTCAAAAATGATTCTTTGGGAAGAATATGAGGAAGAATATGCAAAAAACTTCACAGAAAAAAAAGGAGCCCCAGCCAAATCATTTAGAATGGCATTAGGAGCATTAATTATCAAAGAAATTTCAGGAAAAAGTGACAGAGAAACAGTAGAACAAATAAAAGAGAACCCTTATTTACAGTACTTTATAGGAATGGAAAGCTATAGTAGCAAAGAAGCATTTAATGCGTCAATGATGGTTCATTTTCGTAAAAAAATAGGAATGGAATTAATAAATAAATAAAATTAATAAAGAAATAGAAAAAAAAGCGACGGGTGTAGCGTCAGAAAAAAAGAAAATGAAGGAAAGTTATTGTTAGATGCGACTTGTACACCAGCAGATATAAAATATCCAACGGATATAGGAATATTGAATGATGCCAGAGAAAAAACAGAAAAAATAATAGATAAGCTGTATGAAGAAATAAAAGAGAAAAGGAAAGAAAAGCCGAGGACTTATAGGGAAGTGGCAAGAAAAGAGTACTTAGCCATAGCAAAAAAACGTCGTGTGTCAAAAAAAGAAAGAAGAAAAGGAACAAAAAAACAACTAGGATATATAAAAAGAAACTTGTCTCATATAGAAAAAATGATAGAAGAGGGAGCAAAGTTAGAAAAACTAACGAAAAAAGAGCAAGAAGAGCTTGTAACGATAGGAAAAGTGTATGAGCAACAGTTAGAAATGTATGAAAAAAAGACAAATAAAGTAGAAAACAGAATTGTGAGTGTAAGCCAACCTCACGTGCGTCCAATAGTGCGTGGAAAAGCGGGAAAAGCAGTAGAGTTTGGAGCTAAAATATCGGCAAGTAATGTGAATGGCTTTGTCTTCTTAGACAAATTAAGTTGGGATAATTACAACGAATCGGGAGATTTACAAGCGCGAATAGAAGAATATAAAAGGGAAACAGGATGTTATCCGGAATCTGACTTTTCCCGTTAAGTGCGGATTGCAAGCTGCCAGCCTTGGCAAAGGTCATGCAACTTCAACCAACCGCGCCAAAGGACTTGGATACCGAGAGGAGTTTTACGACGATGTTCAAGATAACCACCAAGAAAAGCAACAGACTCGACAGCCCAAGCAACAGTCAAAATAGGGGGAAGTTTTTGAGAGGCGGCTGCTTTTAACACCTGAAGTTGAAGAGGATTAAGAATTTCAATCGCGAGAGCATCGGGCTGGGTACGATGAAGATAAGTAACGTGTAAAAGTTCAACAGCAATGACACTTAAAAAACCCAAAAGAGTTTTCATTCCATCAGAGGCAAGTCGATAACGCTCACTCTGACAACCAGACTTAAGGACTTTATGAAATTCTTCAACCCGCCATCGGTAGGTGTACCAACGAAGAATAGTGACAGCCATCTCAATAGTCTCAACAACTTCTGTAGTCAGAAGCATCCAAGATAAAGGAGTTTCGCCTTCGGGACAATCGATTTCTGTCGCATAAACAGCATAGACATTCAACGGGTCACGATTATCAAAACGATAGGGAGTTCGTAGATTAACTGAGCAAAATCGGACGGCAAGCTTAACCTTCCGTGCTTTTCTTTTTCCTGTACTCGGAATCTCGATTTCTTGATGAAAACGAATCGGTTCTGATTCCAAATGTTGCCAAAGTCGTTCACTATTTTTGTCTAAACTACGATTATGAGACGCTCTGACCAGCACTCCTGTATGCTTGAGTTGACGCACTGAGTCAAAGACTTCTGAAACATCTCCTTCTCTGTCAAATACATGAATTACCCTCGTTGAACTTTCTACCTGTTTCTCACAGGTGTTTAGAGCCTCTACCCATTTGTAGGATTCTTTTTCCTCAAATGGTCTTTGACGAGCTGCTTTTCTTTGTTCTTTCTGTCTTTCTTTTTTCTGCTTCGCCGTTTCATCTGTTGGGGGCTTTTCTTTTACCTCCCTATTCCACAGTTTTTGCCATAATAAACCTAATACTTGTCCTTTTTCTGGCTCAATTGCTAAAGCACTATGCAGTATTAATCCATTCCCGCCTTTTCCAGTCGGCCCATACCCTTCCCTTTTTTCCTTGATATTGCGATAATCTAAGAAGGTCGTATCTCCGACTGATAGCATTATCTTATATTCTTCTACGGCGGCAGTTGTCATTTCACAGTGCGGCTCTATTATCTTGACAAAGTCTGTTTTCGGATTCCCAAAAATTCATAGGCCCTCTTTAACTCGTTTCCTCCCTTAAACACTTCTGATAAGGCTTTTCCAAACCCCTCACTTAACTTTTTCCCAATCGAGAAGGCACGATTGTTTAGCCTCTCGTCTCCCAATTCACAACTGGCAAAGTTTTTTGTCCACCATTCCAACATTTTTTGACCTGCCCTTTAAGATTTTCTCCATTTTACAGTCTCATACTCCCTTCATCCTTTGTTTTTGAAATTTGAACGATAAGCGGGATGATGGCTTCAGAATATTTTTTTTCCTGTCAAGAGAATCATTACTCAAACCCTTGCCAGATAAAGCCTCTAGAAGTTTGCATTGCTGGATTTTGGACTTAACGGGAAAAGTCAGATCCGGAATCGGTTCATGTGGATAAAATCTATCGAACAAAAGCGAATCGAGCTTATTGTAAAGAAAGGGATATAAGAATGAGTGGTCCCCGATTGGGAAGACCGCCGAAAGAGGTGAGCAAAGAAAAAAAGAAAGAGGCACGCTCAGATGAAAGAGTGCGTAATGCCATTGAGGGTAAATTCGGACAGGGAAAGAGGAAATTTAGTCTTGGTCGAGTGATGGCCAAACTACCTGAGACCTCGGAAACGGTAATTGCGATGAACTTTTTGGTAATGAATCTTTCTACTCTACTTCAGAAGACAAAAAGTAAAAAGTTGTAGAGTCGTTTTTCTTGTGAAAAATGGTGTTAATTTTCCTCTCTTTTGTGAGGAGTGATTTGTGTTGACCTTTTTAGACAGAAAGGAACAATAGATTAAACAAAATCTGTATTTTGATTTGTTTCCATAAGGATAAGTTATCTATGCTTTTTCAGTCCATACTTCCCTAACCCACATTTCTTTCGTTTTTTGACTTTTTCAGCAAGCCCTACATAACTCCCTGCCTCTGCGTAAGTAACACAAAGGTCAGCCATTTTTGTCACCAGGCTCGTCTTCACCTTTTTTTTGCCTTTTCCCTCCCCCTTCTCGGTTGCTTTGGACTTGATGCCATCGTCTAGCCGCAACACTAAGGGCAAGGCAAAGCAGGCTTTCCCTACTCCCACCAAAATACTCAAGGCATTGAAGTAATGACCCCTTATCCACTCTGGCTTGGACACATCTTCCGATTCTTGGTGTAGTCGTTTTACACCTGGCATCTTGCGTCCTTCTTTCCCCACTTTGATGCCATCACCCACATACACCCGTTTCCCTTTAATTCTGTATAGACTTTCATGCTGACTTAGCCACTTTGACCATTGTAAAGTTAGTCCTTCGACCCTAAACGCCTTGGAATCAAACCAATGTAGAGCCTGATTGTAGTAGCTCTCTGTTCAGCCAATGGCATTGACATAGCTAGTTATTGCGCTGGGTTGGCTGTTGAGCACTACTCCCCAGACTAACAGGATAAACCATTGGAACGTTGCTTCTCGGCTAAAGGCTGGACGGAGATTATTGAGGATTTGCTCTAGTCGCTGACATAGTTGCATAATTGATAGATAGCACTGGCTATCGATTTTCTTATATCAGCCAGTTTCGGACATAACGGCACTCTTTTGTATCGGATGTCCGATTTTCTTTTCTCCACTTACACGCCTCGAGAACTTCCCACTGTCCAGTTCCCTAACCCACATTTCTTTCGTTTTTTGACTTTTTCAGCAAGCCCTACTTATTACGATATCTGTTGAGGTAATGAATAGCCTCTCCATTTTCCCTCAAATTCACAATCTTTAGCTTGACAGACCACTAGGGCTGATTCATTCTAACAAATCTCAATCAATCAAATCCTTATCTGGCAAGGTTTTAAGGCGATTTCTCAGAATAAATATCTGAAAATTTTTAAAAATACCTTACTTTGCTTACCCCATAAGCGATTGAAGAGAGACAAAAAAGGAATCAAACCAGAGAATGAATCAGCCCTACCTGTAGAACCCTAATTACAACAGCTTTTATCAACTAAAGGTCGCACACATAAAGCGTGAGGTTGTCAGAATACTCGGACAAGAAAAAATTGGAGCAATCAGGGGCGATCGCCGATTATGACTTCTAGATTAGAACGGGAAAACCGCAAGATGAATCCCTTGGGCTTGATATTTTGGTGGGAATAATTCTTTAAATCAGTCCAAGTATGTTGGTATCCAAGACCTTCCATTGTCCTAGAAAAGGCACGATGGGAACCCCGTCCAGGATCAACAATAATGACCTCGACTTGATTACTAGAATGATGATCAATAAAGGCCGATAATAACTTGATATGTTGATGCTCATACAAAATATCACTACCAATAATTAAATCAAATTTCCCTAATTTTGAGTTTGCTGTATTCCAATCTCCTGTTTGAAAAGGGATAGGTTTTAAGTGATTTAAGTTAGTATTTTCAATTAAAAAAGATTCAGCTAAAGGATGATAATCGCTGGCCGTGATATCACCACCCAGTTGTTTGATGACAAGACTAGGGAAACCAATACCACAACCAATTTCAAGAATCCGTTTTCCGTCTAATTGCTCTTGGAGCATGACCCTAGCCAAAATCTTTCCCATCGCCCAAATCTGACCAAAGAGCGGCCACATTGCGGAAGAAATGCCTAATCGTAGGGCTTCTCCATTGGGATCGGAAAACTGCTGGAGATCCCGCAGGCTACGGATGGTGTACTCGAAACCACCGAGACAAATCCTATCAAATTTTACGTCGTAATCAGGGCTTGAGATAGAGGCTACCTGCAATGAATAGTTAATTTTAACTACCTCCATCTTAGATGGTTAAGTTCAAAGACGTTTTAAAAAGTTTGAAAGATTTATTTTCACGATAATTGCCCTGCTCTTCCGACGACCTCTAGTCATATTGCCGCATTTTCCGTCTTTTCTTGCGGACTAGCCTCAAAGTGTTCTACCAAGTGTTCTAGTATTTTTGATTTGGCGATCGCCGCCTAAGCTTCTACTTGAGTTGGTAAAATTTTGACATTGTGCGTATGCAAGTAATTAAAAATGCAAAAAATCAAACATTTACAAGGGTAAGTTGATAGCTTGTCAAAAATCCAAATATTTGAGATAGTATGGGTGAATATTAATACTGTCCCCAATTTTATGCGTACATGATTATTGCCATTGCCAGTTTCAAGGGAGGAGTCGGCAAAACCACAACAGCGATTCATCTAGCCGCCTACTTCTCTGGTTTTGCGAAAACATTGCTGATTGATGATGATCTGAATCGAAGTTCTACTACTTGGAGTAAGCGCGGCTCATTTCCTTTTACTGTAGAGGATGAGACAGAGGCCGCTAAGTCAGTTCGGGCCTATCAGAATATTGTTATTGATACCCAGGCTCGCCCAACGGAGGAGGAATTAAAGACCTTGATCAAGGGTTGTGATTTACTAGTCATTCCATCAACACCGGATACTCTAGCCTTGGATAGCTTGATGCTGACGATTGATACTCTCCGAGTCTTAGGAAGTCAGAAGCATCGGGTCTTATTAACGATGATTCCGCCCTACCCGTCTAAAGATGGAGAAGAAGCCAGAAATTTGCTGACTAAAGCGGAACTTCCTCTCTTTAAAACCGGCATTAAACGATACTCCGTTTTCCCAAAGGCCTCTCTAGCCGGTCTTATTGTTTCCGCCGTTAATGATCCTAAAGCGGCGATCGCCTGGGCGGATTATCAAGCCGTCGGTCAAGAAATTGTAGAAGGACTAAACCCATGAGTAAATTTAAAGCAATCTTTGAAGAACTTGACAATCCATCAGCAGCCGCAAAATCATTAAAAACCAAAGGTAAGCGTAGTGACCCTGAATATGAGCAAGTATCTGCTTATATTCGTAAAGAAACCTATAAAAATATCAAAATTGCTCTACTTCAATCGGCAAATCATCAAAACTTTTCTGACTTAGTAGAGGAACTACTCGCCCAATGGCTAAATAGTCAATAATTTGTCTATTGAGTTTTTTGCGTCATTTAATCACACTCTATAAATATTGAGCTACTGCGATGACCATTGACATTGAAGACCCAGCCAGACTTCCCTACGCCGTTTTAACACTTCAGCAGCAACGACAGCGATTAAGAGAATTAGCTAGGGTTTTTTTCCGATTAGGATTGACCGCTTTTGGGGGCCCAGCCGCCCATATCGCCTTAATGGATCACGAAGTTGTCGAGCGTCGTCAGTGGATGAGTCGAACTCAACTTTTAGATTTACTCGGAATTACTAACTTAATTCCTGGCCCAAACTCTTCAGAACTGGCGATTCATATTGGTTATGAACGGGGAGGATGGCGAGGTCTATGGATCGCTGGAGGTTGTTTTATTCTGCCAGCCATGCTGATGGTGTGGGGATTGGCCGCGCTCTATCAGCGTTACCAAACCGTTCCCCAGATGGAATGGCTCTTGTATGGAATTAAGCCTGTGATTATCGCTATTGTTGTGCAGGCCCTCGTAAAGTTAGGACAAAAAGCCATTAAAGATCAATGGACACTTTGCGCTACGCTGCTGGCGATCGCTGGATATTTGGGACATTGGCCTGAACTCCTGATTTTATTGCTTCTCGGCCTACTCGTTATGGCCATTAAAAGAGGACTATCTCAATCTTGGGGAATAGGTTTTTGGCTATGGCCGCTGCCTGGTTTACTGACACCAACTAGCAACCCCGCTCTCAATTCGGTCAGTTGGTTGGGGGTCTTTTTCTTTTTTCTCAAAATTGGTTCAATTCTCTACGGTAGTGGTTATGTTCTTTTAGCGTTTCTACAACGGGAATTGGTTGAACAACATCATTGGTTAACGTCTCAACAGCTTTTAGATGCAGTAGCGATCGGTCAAATAACGCCCGGCCCAGTATTCACCACAGCAACCTTTGTTGGCTATCTTTTAGCCGGAAATGCAGGGGCGATCGCCGGAACAGTAGGGATTTTTTTACCGGCTTTTGCCCTCGTTTGGCTGGTTCATCCCTGGGTGGCTAAATTACGTCAATCTCTTTGGGTCAGTGGCTTTCTCGATGGGATCAATTCCGCTTCCTTGGGCTTAATGGCGGGGGTAACTTACACTTTAGCTCAAGAAACACTTCAAGATAGCTTAACCCTTGGTTTGGCGATTATCAGTAGTATTATTCTCTTTCTTTTTCCGATTAACACCGCCTGGTTAGTATTGGGGGGTGGGTTAGTGAGTTTAGCTGTCCGAGTCTGGAATTGAGCGACATTCCATTTATCTCGGTACTGTAATTTGTTTGAGAATATTAGCAATAATACTGTCAATTTTTACCCCATCTAATTGAGCTTCTGGTTTAATAATCAGTCGATGACGTAAAAGGTTAGGAGCCACACTTTTTAAATCATCAGGAATGAGGTAATCCCGTCCCTTTAGCCAAGCTCTAGCACGACTGGACTGTAACCAAAGTACCGCCGCACGGGGAGAAGCTCCCACTAACACATCAGGATGTTTACGGGTTTGCTCAACTAATTCTAAAAGATAATCTAATAGTTTTTCATCAACTGAGCGTAAAGGTTTGATTTTGCAAGTCAAAAATGCTAGTTCCCAAAATATCCGAGGGTAGAATATCAGGGGTTAGTTGAATACGGCAAAAGTCGGATTGAATCAAGCGAGCGAGGACTTTAACTAATAGAGTCTTTCCAACTCCTGGCACCCCTTCCAAAATCACATGACCACCACTTAAGAGAGCGATTAATAATTGATTGATAATCGTTGTTTGCCCGACGATATAGTACTCGATCGCCTGTTGGAGACGATTAAAATTTTGGTGATCGGTTGTGATTGGCTCCGTCTGCTCCCCAGGAATTTGTCTCATTTTTGTAAGTAAATACGTTGCATATCCTTGACATTTAAGTAAAACCAAATTTGCTTAAGATTCAACTTCACGGATAGCCATTGAATAAACTGTTGAATACCTTTACTTTTACTAATAACGCCCAGGTTATAAGCCAGTCGTTCAAAATTGAGCGATCGCCCCACATAGTCTAACTTCAAGACTTTAAAGCCCGCTTTAGTGGCCATTTGCGTGAGGGTGTCACTGGTGAAAAAATAAATAGGGCTTGCTGAAAAAGTCAAAAAACGAAAGAAATGTGGGTTAGGGAAGTATGGACTGAAAAAGCATAGATAACTTATCCTTATGGAAACAAATCAAAATACAGATTTTGTTTAATCTATTGTTCCTTTCTGTCTAAAAAGGTCAACACAAATCACTCCTCACAAAAGAGAGGAAAATTAACACCATTTTTCACAAGAAAAACGACTCTACAACTTTTTACTTTTTGTCTTCTGAAGTAGAGTAGAAAGATTCATTACCAAAAAGTTCATCGCAATTACCGTTTCCGAGGTCTCAGGTAGTTTGGCCATCACTCGACCAAGACTAAATTTCCTCTTTCCCTGTCCGAATTTACCCTCAATGGCATTACGCACTCTTTCATCTGAGCGTGCCTCTTTCTTTTTTTCTTTGCTCACCTCTTTCGGCGGTCTTCCCAATCGGGGACCACTCATTCTTATATCCCTTTCTTTACAATAAGCTCGATTCGCTTTTGTTCGATAGATTTTATCCACATGAACCGATTCCGGATAACATCCTGTTTCCCTTTTATATTCTTCTATTCGCGCTTGTAAATCTCCCGATTCGTTGTAATTATCCCAACTTAATTTGTCTAAGAAGACAAAGCCATTCACATTACTTGCCGATATTTTAGCTCCAAACTCTACTGCTTTTCCCGCTTTTCCACGCACTATTGGACGCACGTGAGGTTGGCTTACACTCACAATTCTGTTTTCTACTTTATTTGTCTTTTTTTCATACATTTCTAACTGTTGCTCATACACTTTTCCTATCGTTACAAGCTCTTCTTGCTCTTTTTTCGTTAGTTTTTCTAACTTTGCTCCCTCTTCTATCATTTTTTCTATATGAGACAAGTTTCTTTTTATATATCCTAGTTGTTTTTTTGTTCCTTTTCTTCTTTCTTTTTTTGACACACGACGTTTTTTTGCTATGGCTAAGTACTCTTTTCTTGCCACTTCCCTATAAGTCCTCGGCTTTTCTTTCCTTTTCTCTTTTATTTCTTCATACAGCTTATCTATTATTTTTTCTGTTTTTTCTCTGGCATCATTCAATATTCCTATATCCGTTGGATATTTTATATCTGCTGGTGTACAAGTCGCATCTAACAATAACTTTCCTTCATTTTCTTTTTTTTCTGACGCTACAACCGTCGCTTTTTTTTCTATTTCTTTATTAATTTTATTTATTAATTCCATTCCTATTTTTTTACGAAAATGAACCATCATTGACGCATTAAATGCTTCTTTGCTACTATAGCTTTCCATTCCTATAAAGTACTGTAAATAAGGGTTCTCTTTTATTTGTTCTACTGTTTCTCTGTCACTTTTTCCTGAAATTTCTTTGATAATTAATGCTCCTAATGCCATTCTAAATGATTTGGCTGGGGCTCCTTTTTTTTCTGTGAAGTTTTTTGCATATTCTTCCTCATATTCTTCCCAGGGAATCATTTTTGACATTTCTATCCAACGATTTTCTTCGTCTAACTGCCCGCCGAACAGATTTTTCAAGTTTTCTGGTGTTTCAATTGAGTACTGTTGCTTTCGGTACATCTGCTTTCTCTCTTCTTAATGCAATGGTTTTGAGGCATTCTACCCTATTTTCGTGCATTCTAGCGGTTCTTAATTCGCCTACTATTTTTCTCCGTAAAGGTTTCAGCTTTTTTCAGCAAGCCCTAAATATGACCTTCACAACTTAAGCTTCTTTCTCGTTTCCCTAATAATTTAAACATTAAGGTATCATAACGAGGGGTTTCTAAGACAAAAATACCTCCTGGCTTCAGCACTTGATAAACTTTTTCTAAACAGGCAAAGGGATCGGCAACATGTTCAATCACATGAATCATCAAAATGGCATCTTGACTTTGATCGGCGATCGCTGTTTTTTCAAGAGGAAGGGGCAAAGACGATAATTTTAATTCCGACTCCGCATAACGACAGAGAGCCTCATTCGGCTCAATACCCGTCACTTGCCAACCATCTTGTTTAAAGAAATTCAGCAAAAAGCCAAAACCACTGCCAATCTCCAGTAAATTTCCTTTATTGGGAAAACGATTATTGACAAAGGCCTTTGTATCAGTATAGTCTCTGACCTGTAACGTTTCTTTATCAATTCGCTGCTGCATTCTAGGTTCATGAAGATGATCTAATACCCAGTTAGGATCATATTCTTCAATAGAATCCGAATCAATCTGCTGTCTAGGATTGGCATACATCAAGCCACAATGATTACATTGAACAATTTGATTGATTTGGGCAACATCGGCTGCAAAAAGAACCTGATAGTCATCCGCACCACAGAGATTACAATTAGTATCTTTACTCATAAAAAATGCTGTTTTTGAGAGAGCTTAAGCCTTTTTATTTTAGTAGTATAGTAGCATACCGATTACCCGATTCTGCCATCAAACGAGAGAAAATAGGGTCACTAACGACTAATAACAAATTGGGTGAATGAAAATCACTCACCCCCGATCCTCTGATCTATTGTTTAGTCTGTTATGGCTTTTAATAGCACATCACTCAGACTCATACCTTCCATATCTTCAATCGTGATGGTATCGACAATATCAAACTTAGCCCCGGCCTGCTGTAATTGATCATCAAGCGCGCGCAGGAAAACCGTCGCTTTTTTATCATGGCCGACTTGAATGAGCGAGATTGCCAATTCTTCGTCCCGATCAATTTTTTGAGAAGCTTCAATGATTACCCGAATGACCGCCTTATGATCCGTCGGTTCCCCATCGGTAATAATCAAAAAGGTTTCACCGTTGGATTGAGCAGATTGAGCCGCTTTGCGTTGGAAATAGTTATCTAGGCCATCTTTGAGCACACTGGCCAGATCCGTCCGTCCCATCGGTTCATTTTCAGCATAAATGCGAGTCACTTTATCCGAGGTGACATTATCGTAACGTCTGAAGCGACCAGAAAAAAGATAGACAGTGATACCATCTGGGTCGATTTCTTCACACTTTTGAGCCAGGGCAATAGTAGATTCCTGAGCCAGTTCCCAACGGGTTTTACCCCCTGGTTTATCGGCAGTTGCCATACTGCTGCTTTTATCGATCATTAGGGTGTAGTCTCGATTTTCGAGAACGGGGTCAAGGCTCATAAACGTCTCCAAAGGTTTTTGGGTTTCAGCGTCTGGGGTAATCATAGCGCATCTGCTATAGCTGGTTCAGTGTCAGATGTTCTGAGTTCTTGATGCAATGATCCAGAGGTGTTTTGCTGACCGAATCGCCTGACTTGCTCCCTAAACACCTACTTTTTTTAATAGGGTAAAAGGGCCAATAGTTTTTAACTGTTCTAATTGACTGGTATTGCGGACTAACAAAGCCCCCACAAAACCCAGAGCATTGACTTCAATGCCGTTGTAACTTTCCTGGGAACGGGGAATGAGCATTAACCATTGTCGCGTCATTAACAGGTTATAGGGTTTAGGTTTTGGGCTTGCAGGTTGCCAGAGATCAAGTTGCTGGAGTAATTGAAGATAGGTTATTTCAAGGTATGCTGCCCAGTTTTCGGGTTCAGATTGACAATTTTGGGGACAGGGGGCGATCGCCTGTTGAAAAGGGAGAGACTTTCCCGCCCACATCGCCGCTAAAAACCAAGTTTCTAACGGAAAACTAATATTAGTATCTACTAAGGGTAAGGGGACTAATTGTAAATGCTTATGACGCTGACTCGCTCCCGCCAATTTGCCACTGTTATAAAAAACCAAGCCATCTATTTCTGTCAAAGCCAAAACCGCCGCCGTAAAATCCTCTAAATTCAATAAGTTTTCCTGCTCTTCAAAATCACGGGTAATGATTAATAAATGATGATCAACGGCATTAAATTTATTGAGTAAACAGACATGGGTGGCGGAGAGATCGCCAACAAATAAATTGGCATCATAGGGCAAAAAGGGATTAAAATCCTTCGGTTTGGTAGTAGTTTGCAGTTTTTTCGCCTGAGCTTTGCGTTCTAGGTTAGCCAAAATCCTGACCAAGAAATTTACCCCCTGTTCTTCCAGAGAGTGAATTTCGGTAGCAATGGGTTGTAAGGCTCCATTCTCCAAGGCAGATTGAGTTTGGGCAATCACACGAGGCCAGAGAGTTCCTGGAGGTAAGCTAACACTACTGCACGTCATAGGCGGCGGGATTTACTTTCAAGATAATTTGATTCTCCTTTAATTGAATGTCATTCAGGTTCAAGGGGTCAACATTCATTTGTAAACTTTGTTGCAATCTTGCCACCGGAATGTTTAATTTTCGAGCAATTTCTGGGAGGGTAAAACTGAGATTTCCAACCTTAACACGGCTGTCAGTTGGCAACATTAATTGACCATTCTGGAGTTGGGGTGTACCAGAAATCCCCAAATAAAATTCCTGATTCTTAAATTGGGGAAAGGTTGTCACCACACGACTCACTAAGGCTTGTTGGGAACGGGAAAGCTCCAAAGATTGTAATTTCTCAGGGTTAACAACGGCTCCCATTTCTAGGCTACCTTGATTAATTCGGGACTGGATAAGATTCTCTTGGCTCATCGGCAGTTTAAATTTTTGGGTTATTTCCGTTTGCAGCAATTGTGTAAATTCGCGATCGCTTAACCTGACTTCGACCGGCTGTTGTCCATCGTTCCCTTTGGAAGCGTTGGTCTTCTCCTGCTGCTGGATATTTTCCTTAATTTTCGTTTTGATGGTTGTCAGAGAATCTGCCGCGATCTCGGTTGCTGAAGATTGAGAAGGTTTAAGGTCTGGACGATTGAGAACCGGTTTAAGCTGTTGGGTTTGATACCAATCCGGTAAACTCGTTGCCTGTTGCCAATAGTAGTAAGCGATCGCGCCGCTTCCGAGACCCAATAATCCTAGGAAAATTAGCATTTTCTTGAACACGTCCTAGATAACCCTCCTGGTAATTCCTGAAAAATCTAATGTAGCTGTCTGGCCATCTTAACCGAAGACGATTAGCTGTCTCTCCTTTAAAAACGGCGATCGCCGCCCTTGACACTGGTATCGTCTGAGTAAATCCGCTTTTTATATTCCTTGGCGAATGAATGTATTAAGTTAGTCATAGATGGTTCATAACTTTATTCGCAGCCATTTTACTATTAGAAAAGTCCCGGCTGTAGCTCTCAGTATTATTCAAAAAAGGTTAACGTGGGAGGAGTTACTTCAAATTCGTAGGCTTTGTTGACCCCTTTGTATTGTCAGTTTTTTCGTCCCCAGCTAGGGGTATAGGCTTCTAGATTTGCTGTGCCCCTTTTTAAGGGGGCAAAAGACAGCTTAGTTACCCTTTCAACTTTGACTATTTTTAGAGGCTAAGAGAGTACCAATTAATTTTTCAGGGACTTCCTGTAAATGCTCGTATTGCCAGGTAAAATTTCCCACTCCCAAAGTTAGCGATCGCAGTTCAACGATAAAATTGTGCATTTCTGCTTGAGGAAGATAGGCCGTAATTTGATCCCAACCTTTCCAATCAGCACGGGGTTCATAACCTAAAATTTGACCGCGACGACCACTAATCAAGGGCAATACCCTGGAGGTAAATTCAGAGGGAGCCGACACCAGAACAGAAAGAATCGGTTCTAATAATATTGGCTCACATTTGGACATTCCTTCCGTCATGGCAATACGAACCGCCTGTTTAAAGGCCTGTTCGGAACTATCCACATTGTGATAGGAACCATCGGTCAGCGTCACCTGGATATCCACAACGGGAAAACCCAAAGGCCCCTGAGCCAAAAATTCTCGTACTCCTGTTTCTACCCCTGGAATATACTGTTTTGGCACAACCCCGCCCACAATGGTTTCATGAAAAGCAAAGCCACTGCCTCGTTCAACGGGTTTAATTTCCAGATAAACATCTCCAAAGGCTCCATGGCCGCCCGTTTGATGTTTATAACGTCCATGAATTTTGGTACTTTGACGAATGGTTTCTTTGTAGGGAATTTGGGGTAATTGGGTGATCATGGGTAGGCCATATTTACGATTGAGCCGAGCGATCGCCACCTGTAAATGGATTTCCCCTTGACCCCAAAGAATCACTTCCTTCGTATCAGCCTGTTGTTCCCACCGTAGGGACGGATCTTCTTCCACTAATTTTCCCAGAGCCGCACTCAGTTTAACTTCATCTTTGCGATTGGCTGGTGCGATCGCCAACCCATAAACTGGCTCTAATTGCTCCACTTTCGGTAGCGGTTTCGGTGTTTTCCCTGTACTCAACGTTTCTCCGGTGGGAATTCCCTCTAGCCGACCAATGGCCACAATTTCACCCTCCACAGCCACTTGTAAGGGTTGTTGTTGCTGTCCCAAAAGACGATAAATCCCCCCTGGGCGAATACCATTAAGGGCCATGCCTTCTGTTAAAGTTCCTTGCCAAATCCGAGCCAGAGACAATCGCCCGCCTTGCTGAGTAAAGTAGGTCTTAAGAACTTGTACAATTGTTTCATTTTGATCGCTGGGCGTTAAGCCTCGTCGTTCTGCCGTTAGGGCTGGGGCTGGAGCTTCCTTCACTAAAGCATCTAGTAAAGGTCTAACGCCGTAATCCTGCTCGGCCACCCCAAAAAACACGGGAACAATCAGATCAGCACCCAGTTCCTGTTTCAAATCCTGGACAATTTCCTCCCTGGGCGGCTCAATTTCCTCCATTAACTCTTCCAGGAGATGATCATCAAAATCCGCAAGGGTTTCTAACATTTCCTGACGAGTGACCTGTTCTTCATCTCGGAGATCGCCAGGTAAGGGAATTGGATCCGCCGGACTACCGGCATGATATTGATAGGCTTGTTCAGTAACGAGATCGATGAAACCTACCAGGGATTCTCCTTGGCAAATGGGATATTGCTGAGGAACGAGGGGACGACTGGAAACACTCTTTAGGGCTTGCAGGACATCAGCAAAATCGTTTTTCGTCCGATCCATTTTGTTAATAAAAACTAAGTGGGGAATTTCCCAATCATCCAAAAACTTTAATAGCGGGGTCAAGGTCAACACTCGATCAACGGAGGCCTCGCAAACAATGACAGCCGCTCCTGCACCGACTAACGCATTGTAAGTTTCCTCGGCAAATTCAATGGAACCCGGACAATCCAGCCAGGTGAACTGCATATCTTGATAAGTGGTAGTTGCTGCACTCACTTCTACACTCATCTGACGTTCTTTGGCTTCCGGTGAACTATCACTAACCGTATTACCGTCCTTGATGCTGCCTTTACGCGTGGTTGTTCCAGTTACGAGTAGGATACTTTCCAATAGGGTTGTCTTACCACTGCCATAGGGGCCAACAATCGCGACATTACGAATATTCTCTAAGGTCTTTTGACTCATACTGTCATCAAAAATAGTTATTCTATTTGTGAGCCTAACCTATTTCTTTGGATAGCGATCGCTTCTGCAATGACTTTTAAAGCAAAGAAGATTTAATGTTAACAAATGTAAAGAAGTGTAAATAAAAGCTGAAATTTAGACTGCATCCTATGATATTGGGAAGACAAATTTTTCCTTGCTGTAAAATTTTCGTTGATTACATCTGACGCGAGCTCGAAAGCCCTATCGTACCGTTTCACAGGATAATCTATCAACGAATTATTTACAGGTAGATAGTTTTTGGACAAAGCTTTTAGCCACATTAAAGCGTTTAGCGAGTTTTTCCTGAGAAATGTTCTCATTCTCATAGGTTTGAACTATCTTGTGTCTAAAATCGAGGAAATAGGCTCTCATTTTCAAGTTTTAGCTAAATTATTAATTTCATTTATTTTATACCTCATTTTAATGAAAAATGCTATAATTGCAAAGCGATCCAGCAATTCTCAGTTTTAGACACAGCAAGCCTTTTAGGGATTTAAAGAACATTTAAAAGGGGTTTTTGGGGCAATCCTAGGTGTACTATTGTGCCTAAAAGCTTGAAGACTCGTAAAATGAACTTGTTAATCCCGTTGAATTTTCCCCCGTATTACGCGAACTAAAACCTGAAACCCTTGCTACAGCGCAAATTTAGAATTGCTGAAAGCGATCGCCCTTCTTGCCTAACCATTTTAAAGTGTACTAACTAATAGGACTAGAAATAGTGTAATTCCCACCAAAAAGCGATTTTTTAACAAAAAGTATTTTTTTCTATCTCATCCCTAGTTATTTTATCTAACGCTAATTTATGGAAATTCAATTTCGAGAATTTAATCCCTTTGATCTCTGGATTTGGCTAGAATTCGAGTCTGTTCCCTCATCGATGGAGCAACAATATATCGAAGAACTTTTCAATTCCTGGTTCTATTTGGGCAGATTGGGAGCCTTTAATGCTGAAAATCTACAGGTTCAGGATGCGGGCATTGATTTGAATTATCTGGAATATGATAACGAGCATCTTGATCATGCCATGATGGCCCCCATGCACAATATGGCTGAGTTTCAATACGAAGGGGTTTGGGGACGTTGTTGGTTTGATCTGGGGACGAGTGATTTAATTTCGTTGGATATCTTGATCAATGCTTTAAATCAGTTAAGTAAAGAATATGTCGTCGTTCTCAAAATGATTATTGGTGGTGTTAACGAAGATTGGCCCGTAGAAACCAGACGGGAGATGATGTTTGATGATTTTGAAAATAACTGATGACGGTGTGAAGCTTGCGTCTGAAAATAACGATTTTGACCTAGAGCAAAGCCTTTCCCATCGTCCTAAGCATGATAGGGTAGAACTATTGGGTTTTGAGTGTATATTTTTCTGGCCATGGTAGAGACTGTCTCCGTATCAATTCGCCCTCAGCTTCATGCTTTAATCGATCAACTGGCAGGTGTCATTCTCGACACTTGGCAAACCTATCTGGACTTAACCCCCTACCAACTGCCAGAAGATTTGGGTTATATCGAAGGTCGTCTAGAAGGTGAGAAGTTAGTGATCGAGAACCGTTGCTATCAATCTACCCACTTTCGTAAGATGCACCTCGAATTGGCCAAGGTGGGTAAGGGACTAGATATCCTTCACTGTGTTATGTTTCCCAAGACTGCCTACGGTTTACCGATGTTTGGTTGTGATATTGTCGCCGGCCCGGCGGGGATTAGTGCCGCGATCGCCGATTTATCTCCCACCAATAGCCAACATCAACTTCCCCTAGGCTACGCTCAAAGCCTAGATAACTTACCCCCTTACCTGTTTAAACAGCAGCGAAATTTGCCGGAATGGGGCGATATTTTCTCGAATTATTGTCTGTTTATTCGTCCTGATCATGCCGAAGAAGAAAAGCAGTTTTTACAACGAGTCCAGGATTTTTTGCAAATTCACTGCCAACAGGCCCGACAGTCCGAACCTTTGGCTAACGAGCAACAACAGGAACATTACGCCGGACAACAGAACTATTGCATCAAGCAACAAAAAAATGATAAGACCCGTCGGGTACTAGAGAAAGCCTTCGGTAATGAATGGGCAGATCGTTATATGACAAAGGTTCTATTTGATACGGTTTAAGTTCACAGTCATCCTATCTCTGTCTTTCGGTACAATGACTGTTTACGAAACTTTACGTTATAATCACGGGTAATCAAGGCCAGAATCTAGTTCAATCAAAGCCAGCACTATCCTATGGATAAACCGATAGAATCCTCCAAAGCCGCTCTGCCGGACTCAAGCCTACGCTGGATTATGGCAATCCTTGTTCTGGGACTGTTAGTGACAGGAGGAACGATCGTCTATGGGGTTAAATCCACGAAAAGTAATCTTGCAGAAACGACCTCTACATCATCCGCTAATTCGACAGCATCGACCGGAGCCTTATCCAGTTCTTCCCCTGCAAGTAGTGCCGATATCGATGTGGTTTCTGCCCTCGGTAGAGTTGAACCCCTAGGAGAAGTGATTAAGTTATCTCCCTCTCCAAATATGGGGGGGTCTAGAATCTATCGGATTTTAGTACCAGAAGGTGCCAATGTTAAGGCTGGTCAAGTGGTGGCGGTGCTAGATAGCTATGAGCGTAAGGTGGCGGCCCTGTTGACGGCCAGGGAAGCGGTCAAGGTTGCGAGAGCCGATTTGGCCATTGTGGCGGCGGGGGCAAAAATCGGGGAAATTCAAGCCCAAAGAGCAGAATTTGAGCGATCAGGAGCGGCCTTTGAACGGTCTAAAGCAGAATTTGTCCAAAAACAAATGGTTAACCAGGCTTCCCTGGAAAATTTAAAGCAGGAGTTACGGGGAGAACGCATCGAACAGCAAGCCACTATTGATCGTTTACAGGCTGAGTTACGTCAAACCCAAAATGATTATCGACGCTATCGGGCCTTAGCCGAAGATGGAGCGATCGCCTTAGCAGATTTGGAACAGCGCAGTTTGTCCATGGTGACGGCGCATCAAAGACTGAGTGAAGCCCAGGCTCGCCTGATTAAAACCGAAGGCACTCTGACGCAGAAAATTCGGGAACAGGAAGCGCAAATGCTGAAGGATAAATCCACTCTCTTTTTAGGAGCTAGGGAATCTGAGTTCCAATCCAAGGAAGCCGAGGGCAATCTTTATAAGGTATCTGAAGTCCGTAAAGTTGATGTCCAAAAAGCCGAAGCTGAATTAAATTTAGCCTTGGCTCAGTTCAATGAAGCGAAAGCTGAGCTAGATACCACCCTAGTGAAATCTCCCACGGATGGTCAGGTGCTAAAAATTTATACCCGTCCAGGGGAAAAAGTCATTGATAGTGATGGCATTGCCGATATTGGTAAAACAGATCAAATGATGGTTGTGGCCGAGGTCTATGAAGACGATATTCGCAAAGTGCGGCCGGGCCAGATGGCCGTGATTAAAAGTGAGAATGGCAGCTTTGATGGAGAATTGGGAGGAACTGTTCGGGTTGTGGGCTTAAAGATTGGTAAAAAGGATGTCCTCAATACGGATCCGGCCGCCGATGTGGATGCCAGGGTGGTAGAGGTTAAAATCCTGCTGACCCCTGAATCAAGCAAGAAAGTGGCTGGGTTAACCTATGCGAAAGCCCTCGTGAAAATTCTGCCCTAACCTCAATAATGAAAATTCCTCTATCTTGGCATCAACTGACCCATGAGAGAATGCGTTTGGCGGTGGCGATCGCTGGCATTGCTTTTGCAGATATCTTGATGTTTATGCAGTTGGGTTTTAAGAATGCCCTATTTGATAGTGCGGTGCGATTACCGAAAAGTTTGAAGGGAGATATTTTTCTGGTTAGCTCCCAGACAGATACCTTTATTGCCCCTAAAAATTTCTCGGCCAGACGATTATATGAGGTGATGGGCATCAATGGGATACAAAATATTAATCCCATGTATATGAACGTTAGTGTTTGGAAAAACCCTGATACAAAAGCAACTCGCCAAATTTTTGTCATTGGTTTTAATCCCGTTCATAATGTTTTAGATCTGCCAGGAATTGCAGACAATTTAGACCTGACCAAACAGCCTGATGTTGTCCTCTTTGACCAACGTTCTCGTGCTGAATTTGGCCCGATCAAACAAGATTTTTTAGCCGGTAAAACGGTAACGACAGAAGTTGCTAATCGTAATATTACAGTCGGTGGTTTATTTACGCTGGGTTCATCCTTTGGGGCTGATGGTTTCATTGTCACCAGTGATCTCAACTTTTTTCGTCTCTTTCCTGATCGTCAAAAGGGTTTAATTAATGTTGGCGTTATTCAACTAGAACCCGGTGCTAATCTTAATCAGGTTTATCAGGAGGTTCGTCAGAAGTTATCGGAAGGAGATGTCAAGGTTTTTACCAAGGCGGAACTGATCGAGTATGAACGTAATTATTGGCAGAAGCGAACAACGATTGGTTTTATTTTTGGTTTGGGAACTGTCATGGGTTTTATCGTCGGTACAGTCATTGTTTATCAAATTCTTTATACCGATGTCTCTGATCATTTACCCGAATATGCCACGCTGAAGGCCATGGGATATGCTGATACCTATTTATTAATCGTTGTTTTTCAAGAGGCCATTCTGTTGGCGATCGTGGGTTTTGTTCCTAGTTTAGGGTTAGCTTTTTTCCTCTATAGTAATACGGCTAAAGCAACGGGTTTACCGATTATGATGACCCTCGCTAGAGCAACCCAAGTATTGATTCTGACGGTGGTGATGTGTGTGATTTCAGGGGCGATCGCCGTCGGTAAATTACGAGCCGCCGACCCTGCGGATATTTTTTGATTAAGGCTCTAAATCTTGCATGGCTAGACGAATTTGTTCTAAACGGCGGCGGTTAACTCCTAGATCAGATTCTCCCAAGCGCGAGCTAGAGCGGACTTCAATTTGAGATTGATTAACGGGCAAATAAAATTCCAGATCATCGACAAACCCGAAAATGCGACTTCGAGATTCCGCACGAATATAGTCTTGATTACTCACCAAAATGCTGGTTCGAGGTACGACACTCAGCACTTTTAACAATCTTTCCCTGGCTTGGTCGCGATCGCCGGTATAAAGGAGCGGTGCAATTTGATGACTAGCATCGGCATTTTGGCTAACCACACAGTTAGGCGTTGGCGGACAAGGCGCGAGTTGCTGATGGGTAAGACCTAGATTTTCAGGGACAGAACCCGCAAAGAAACCGTTAGATTCGCCGGTGTCAGATTGGGATTGGGATTGTAGAAAAATCCAACCGATGAGCAATCCTAAAACTAAAACAAAACCCAGGATCAGTAAAGAAAACCGTTGAAAAGGTGAAGAAATGGAATTATTCATATAGATCGAGGTGAATAGTGGAGAAAGATAGCAGCAGTCATCGCCATTGAGAAAAATCCTGAGAAAATTGAGATAAGGATAGTAAATGGATTTTAGGAGAGGAAGACTGGGAAGAGGGGGATGATAAGGAGTTTCTTGCTGCTTCAGTATTGTAACCCCAATCTGCTAAAAATAAACCCACTCCAGTTAAATCTAATTGTTGATTAACTAACAACAAAGTGGGAAGTAAATCCTCCACAAACCAAAGTTCTGGGGGAGAAAGACTATGTTTATCTAATAATTGCTGAAGGGTCAGATATTTAGGCTGTTTAATCTCTTTGCCAATAATATTTTCTCTGTCTAGCTCTAAGCCTTGGTCGGCTAGTAATTTTTGTACAAATCGACCTTCTTTTGTCGTAATAACATAGAGCAACGTGGAAGAACTGAGTAGAGATTTCAATCTTTCAATCACGCCAGGATAAAAACGATGTAAATTCAGCCAACCATCTAAATCCTCATTGATCCATTCATCCCTGACCTGATCAAGGGTTTTTGCTAATAAAACGGGTTCTAAATTTTCTTGAGCTAATAGCTTTTTAATCCATTCTGACCAATGATTACGCATCTCTGCTTCAGGAACAGCTAAAACTAAGGCCCTTAATAAAAGAATCATTTCCCAGCCTGTTTCGATCAGAGGCCGAAGACGATAAAAATCCTCTGCAAAAGGTTCTAACTGATCAAGATTTTCTAAGGGCCAGAAATGACGATAAGCTCGTTTGGTGGATTGGAAATACTCCAACATTCCATCACAGATCACACCATCGAAATCGAGAGCCAAAATTCGGGGGGTTAATTGCGTCATATATCGGAAATTAGCAAAAATCTAGGGCAGGGACTTCCAGGCCTGGGCGATCATTTTACTCAGCCAGCCCCTTTGCACCACATCGAGCATCGGATCATCGGCCATCACTTCTGCCGTTAATTCATCCAAGGACTGGCCTTGCCGACGCGCTAATCTCACCACTCCGGCGATCGCCACCGCAATTAATTCCTCATCGACAGGACGGCTACGGAGTGCCATAATTTCTTCAGGACTGGTGGGAATAGAATGGTGCATATAAAGATTAGCTAGGCTCGGAGGGTCAAAACACTGGGGATGCAACCGTAATCAAGGCAACCAGTGGCTGAGATTTTTGAGTAAAGTTACATCGTAGCGGAAGTTTAACCGATTTTGATCCCCAACCTGATCTTGATTTTCTGTTTTTGCCCTATCGCTAATTACTGAGATGCGTGAACTCCTCTATATCGAAGTCCCCACTCCCGATCTTGAAGCAGTAAAATGTTGGCTTCACCAAACCTGGCAACCGTTAAATGGGGATAAACAACTGAGAGCAGGGGGGCTAAGACTCCAGGACAAGCAGGCCAATATACTCTCGATTTTTATCTGGTCAGTACAACGTACCGTCTATTTGAAATGTTTTCGCTGGGGAGATCACCCTTTTACCCAGGAACAAAGTCTGGTTAAACAACTCCAGCAGGAAATTCGTTTGGCTTTTCCGCCCACCTATCCCGCACCGCCAGAGATTGACCTCAGCCAGCAGTCCATTTTTGCCGACCTGGCTCCTTACTATCCTCAAACGGTTCATTTTTTTCAGCAAATGCCAGAGGGAGAATACGATCTCAATCGCGTTTATTGGTGGGAAAAACGCTGGCGTGAAAGTGTGCGCCATCCGCAACAGCCGAAATCAGTGATTTTTAGAGGGGAACAAACTGCCATCTCTTCAGAAAATTTGTACGACTTAATTTATATTGGTGGGGCTTTAGGCGCAATTCATGCAGCAGTGATGGCTCAACGGGGCTATCGCGTCCTCTTAATTGAACGTTTACCCTTTGGTCGGATGAATCGGGAATGGAATATTTCTCGTGCTGAATTTCAACGCTTAATTGATCTGCAACTCTTCACGACAGCAGAGTTTGAATCCTTGATTGCGAGGGAATATCGAGATGGTTTTAATAAGTTTTTTGATAGTTATAATCCGCCTAATCTCAAAGCCAAAGTTTTACACACCCCTACTGTCTTAAATATTGCGCTGGATTCGGCCCAGTTACTTCAGAAATGTGGTGAAAAGTTGCGGGCTGCGGGGGGAGAGATCTGGGATGAGACGGAATTTATCAGGGCTGAAGTCGGTGATCGCGCTGTCACCCTAGAGACCATTCATTTACCAACAGTTACAACCAAACAAGTTCAGGGACGTTTATTAATTGATGCGATGGGAACGGCCTCTCCAATCGCCTGGCAGTTAAATGGAACCCATACTTTTGATAGTGTCTGTCCAACGGTTGGGGCAGTCATTGAAGGTATGGAACCTGCCGTTTGGGATGCCCATTATGGCGATGTGCTGAATTCCCATGGTGATATTTCCAGGGGCAGACAATTAATTTGGGAATTGTTTCCGGGTAAAGGCAAGGAGTTAACCTTTTATCTCTTTCACTATCATCAAGTTCATGTTGATAATCCAGGCTCTTTGTTAGAAATGTATGAGGATTTTTTCACCATTTTGCCGGAATATCGTCGCTGCGATCTGGAAAAATTAACTTGGAAGAAACCAACTTTTGGTTATATTCCCGGCCACTTCAGCACAGGAAAAAGCGATCGCACCGTTGCCTTTGATCGATTATTGGCGATCGGGGATGCAGCTTCTTTACAATCGCCCCTGGTCTTTACCGGTTTCGGTTCTCTAGTTAGGAATTTAGCCAAACTCACCGACTTATTAGATACGGCTTTAAAGCATGATTTACTTCAGGCGGAAAACCTTAATCAAATTCGTGCCTATCAAAGTAATATTGCCGTTACTTGGCTCTTTTCTAAAGGCATGATGGTTCCGACTGGAAAAGTGCTACCACCGCAGCGAGTGAATGCCATGCTCAATACCTTTTTTGGACTATTAGCGGATTCCCCTCCAGAGGTGGCTGATACTTTTATTAAAGACAAAACCACCTGGTTAATGTTTACCCGTCTTGCCTTGAAAGCAGCAACTAAAAACCCGCTATTATTGCTTTGGATTTGGGAAATGGCTGGCACTAGTGATCTGATTCGCTGGTTAGGCGTGTTTGGAGATTTTAGCCTAGATAGTTTTAAGAATTTACTCTTAGCGCGTTGGTTTCCCCAATGGTTAACTAAAATGCAGCCGCAATTGGAAAAACAATATCCTGCTCTCTGGTTGCGATTGCTCTGTTTTCGCTATAGTCTTTCTTCCTGTAATGTCGTTATGCCCAAGCTTGGCAGCTGAAAAGTAGCGATCGCTCTCTGCAAGGCCGTTAACAGCCCTCAAAGCCTGGGAACATCCTTTATACTTGAGAAAATTACCTCCAGCCCCAGATCTTAAGCCAATGAATTTGACAATCCAACAATTAGGAGTGGCCTCTCTCTTGTTATGTTTAGGGGGAGGACTGGGGTTAGCGGGAAGTCGTTACTTATTTTCGCCAACAACGTCAACCTTACCAGAATCGGCCATTGTACCCGCCACACTGAAATCCCGGCCCTTTCCCACAACCGCTACCGATCCCAATGAGGTGAACTTTATCGCTAAAGCGGCGCAGAAAGTTGGACCTGCGGTAGTTCGCATCGATGCAGCGCGTGAAGTGGCCAATGAAGATGAAACCCCACTCAATCAACCCTTTTTTAAACGTTTTTTTGGCAAAGAATTGCCCCTGCCGAAACAGCATCTAGAGCGGGGAACAGGTTCCGGTTTTATTCTCTCTGCTGATGGCAAACTTTTAACCAATGCCCATGTGGTAGAAGGCTCTGCTCAAGTTAAGGTAACGCTCAAAGATGGCAAGGTTTATATTGGCAAAGTGGTTGGAGTTGATTCGGTAACGGATGTGGCCGTGGTGAAAATTGAAGCCTCTAATTTACCCAAGGTTACGATTGGGAGATCCGAGACGCTATTACCAGGAGAATGGGCGATCGCGATCGGTAATCCGATGGGCCTAGATAATACTGTAACGGTGGGAATTATCAGTGCCTTGGGTCGATCTAGTTCAGAAGTCGGTGTGCCAGACAAACGAGTAAGATTTATTCAAACCGATGCGGCGATTAATCCTGGCAATTCGGGCGGCCCGTTGCTCAATGCCAAAGGTGAAGTAATTGGTATTAATACAGCAATTCGAGCCGATGGTCAAGGTTTAGGATTTGCGATTCCCATTCAAACGGCGGAACGGGTGGCGGAACAGTTATTTAGTCAGGGAAAAATCGAGCATCCCTATCTGGGGATTCACATGGTGACGCTAACCCCCGATCTCAAGCAGGAACTTGATCAGCAAGAAAATTTACCCTTTAAGTTGACTCAGGATAACGGCGTATTAATTATTGAAGTGGCCAAGAATTCTCCAGCTGCACAAGCAGGTTTAAAGGCGGGAGATATTATTGTCTCAGTGGGAAAAAATCGGGTGGTGACGGCAGCAGATGTTCAGGAACAGGTTGAAGGCAGTAAAATCGGCAATCCTTTGGAACTGGAAATTAAACGACAACAAACTTCCCAGGCGATCGCCGTTAATCCGGCCCCTTTCCCGAAGCAATAAGTATTTTGACATACTCCCCCGCGTGAACGACGGGGAATTCTTATTCATAGTTCACAGAGATCCACTTACTCTTGTTGGTTTCCCTTCAATGATAGAGGTAGTTCTCTCCCTATGCTTTCCCTCTTCCGAGGCAGATTCCTTTTGCCCAAAGGTACTGTTTTGCCATGACCTTCCCAAAATCCCCATCCCTTTTTTGAGGATATTAATTGCCGCATTTGTATCACGACAAATTTCTATTCCACAATTAGGACATGAATGAGTTCTGGTACTCAATGATTTTTTTGCCCGATGACCACAACTAGAACAATCCTGAGAAGTATAATTAGGCGAAACCGCCACCACTGCCTTTTCCCAGATTTTTCCGTAGTAGTCTAACCACAGGGTGAATTGATACCAACTAGCATCAGAAATTGACTTAGCCAAGTGATGATTCTTGACCATGTTCGACACCTTTAAATCTTCATACACCACGACATCGTTAGATGCCACCACGTTTCGGGCTTGCTTAATTGCCCAATCTTGCCGTTGGCGTTGAATTTTAAGATGGGTTTTACCCAGTCTTTTTCGTGCTTTATGGTAGTTATTGGATTGGGGTTTAGCCCCTTTCACGAATTTTTTGCTTAATCGTTTCTGAGCCTTTTTTAGTTTACGCTCAGATTTTCTTAAGAACTGGGGATAGATTACGGCATTATCGTTTTGGTCTTTGGTGAAATATTTTAATCCCAAATCCAAACCAACAACATTACCTGTATATTCCCCTTGTTCTTTGCGGTCAGCGTCAAAGCAGAACTGAGCATAATACCCATCTGCTCTTCTCACCACGGCACTGGTATCGTCTAGCTAGAAGCTATAAACGTTGCAATACAAGAGGTTCAACAAATCAGGCGAATTTGGAGTAAGTCCTCCCAAGTTAACCCTTTTTGAATTATACCGAGAGCTACCGCAGGAACTTTTTTCGTCGTAAAATGGCTGCGAACAAAGTTATGAACCATCCAGAAAATATCTAGCACTCGCTGTAATCCCACAACAGATTTAGCATAAGTATTTGTTCGACGACGAAAGGCGGCTAAATAGCGTCGTAGAGAACTATTAAATGCCTCAACGTGGTTGGCATGAACATCCTTGTCTTCTGGTTTTTCTGTTGTCTCAGGATGTTCAGTTTTCGGAGTTTCTACTTTCTCTAGTTTACCCTCAGAATCTCGACGTTTACTACTCTTATTTTTTAATCTTACCACCATACCCTTCGGTAATACTTTGGTGGGACGACCTCGCTTCCCAGTCCTTAATACTTCGTGACAAATATTAAATAGCAGTTGACTATATCGCTTTTCTCCATCTGTAAATAACTGGAGAGATTCTGCACTCCTTTCAAATAATTCCGCTACCGTCATCATTGCTTCTAGAAATAATTTCTGCTCTTTTTTACCACATTTTAAATGCCAAATAAAGCGGCTAGCCCTGTCCATGAGCACGATTGTCCACCTCTCAGAGGCACTTGCTTCTTTATTTTTTCCAACTTTTGTGTATAGTTCATCCCCTTCTATTACTAATTTAACAAATTCATTCACTAAGGCGTATAAAAATAATGTCTCTTGTAATCCTGATAATTTCTTTTCCCAATTCAATATTGTTGTTTTCGCGTAGCCGAATACTCGGGCTGCTGCATTTAATCCTATTCCTTCCATTCTGGCTTTTAATACTTTTACAATTTCACTTAATGGGGTTTCTAAGCCAGCGATTACGCTACCATAAGTCTCAGCAAAACAAGAACTACATTCTTGACAAATGAACATTTTACGTTCCCCGTTACCTTTCGTTTGATAATGAGAATGTATTTTTACGTTTTCACTATAGCAATGAGGGCAGTTTTTCTGAAATAAGGCTTCCTCTTTCTCTTGGGGTAAGCCAATATCACTTAGGAGGTCAATTGAGCTTTTATTCAATGTTGACATTGCTTTCTGTTTTCCCTTTCTTTAATATAATGACAATAATAATAGTATAACAAAAACGGGAATATGTCCAGTCGTAAGTTATTTTCTATTTTCTCAAACTCTTACACCATAACTTTTTCTAGCTTTGATCACACGATACCAGTACCCTCACCACTCGAACCCGATTAATCTTTAGCCGAAACAGGTCTTCTCTCGTTTCTTTGTTGCAATATAGGGAAAAGGAGCCAGCATTAAAACCATCAGTGAAAGCAATTTTCATGCAATCATCAGATAGTTTCCATCCTGAGACTTTATATTCTACAGAGCGACAATGTTTTTTAAACTGGGGATAGTCTTTTTTCTTTTCTCCTTTTCTACAACGACTGTAGAAGCTAGAGATAGAAGCCCAAGCTCGTTCTGCACTAGCCTGTCTAGCCGCCGAATTTAACTTTTTCGCAAAAGGAAATTCTTTAGCTAGGGTTTGCCGAATAAAGGCAGAACCTTTATCAGATAAGCTTTTCAGCCATTTTGAACACGATTAGGTGCAAGCTTATGGCATTTGAAGGCTCAAAATCCATGCACTTTGCTAGAAAATTGTGGGTTAAAATCGGAAACTGATTTCTGAAGTCACCATTTTTCGCGCCCTGTGGCATCTAGGTTCGATTTGCAGACTTATTCAGCAAGCCCTAGCTAAATCTTTGCATAGCACATACAAATCGGCTTTACCGACTCCTTGATTATCCATCCAGTGTCTAACCGCTTTGTTCCTAATAAACTGTGCAGTCCGAATGGCTTCATCAAGAGATTGGTATTGCTCTTTTGCTCCGTTCAGTAGTTTGGCTTCTCTAACTATCATTCCCCTAGTTTATCATAAAAGATTGCAGATAAAACATTGAGTTGATCTGGAAGTCGCCCTAGAAGGGCGAGGCTTTTACCCATTTTTCTGGTAACAGTTGCTTACAGTCGAGTTCACCAATTATTTATGATAATTGTAGGAAAAGTATCGGGGATCAACGTTTTTCACCTAATCTGCCTTTGATTTTGGCATAAGTTAGTCTTGACATTTTAGGTTTGGTAAAAGTCCTGAGACCAGAAAAAGTTTGGCAGGGTATGGGCGATGCTGTGACAGTGTTGCCCTTTTTTCTTTAGAGTTGTGATCGCGGCTCAGAATCAGCGTGAGAATTGGGATGGGAATCAGGACTGGGGAAAGCCAGGGGAACATTGCTACTTCGCAAATGAATATCGTACTGAGGAAAGGGCATTTCGATGCCATTTTCAGCAAATCGTTGCCACAGTTGACGACTTAAATCACTTTTGATGGTTTTGCCAATGGTGGGATCATCTAAGTAAAAAGTTAATTGATAGCTAATACTAAAGTCTGCAAAGTCAATTAAAAAAGCTAAGGGTTTGGGATCTTCGAGAATATGAGCATTATCTGCGGTTAATCCTAACAAAATCTCAATGACTTTTTGGGGATCGGCATCGTAGCTGACCCCAATGGTGAGGGAATTGCGAATAATGCGATCGCTGCCAGTGAAGGTAGTGACAATATCCGTAAAAAATGTTTGGTTGGGAATAATTTTTTCTGAGTTATCGGCTGCTATTTTAACCGTTGTGGCTCGAACCCCTAATTTTTTTACTTCAGCCGTAGTACCATCAATACTAATTAAATCTCCGGGCCGTAAAACGCCTTCAAAAAGTAAGAAAATGCCACTAATAAAATTACTAAAAACCTCTTTCAAGCCAAAGCCTAAACCAACGGAAAGTCCCCCTGTAATAGCAGCAAAAGCGGTGGGACTAAAGCCAATATAACCAAAGATGAGCACAATACCAAACGCCATTAAAAAATAGCGAATTAAAATCACCGTCGCCTCTGCTGTCCCTGTTTCTACTCGATTATTAGCAGTCAAAAAGGACAATAAAAGATATTGAAATATGCCAACTCCAACAAACCAAAGATATAGTCCGACAGAACTGATCAGGATAGCTCCGACTCGCAGCGGACTTCCAAAGAGGTTTAATACATTCGCCGATAAGATTTCCTGAAAGTTGCCCGCAATATTAATGATTCTAATACAGACAAGCAGGATAAAAATAGGCAGAAAAAAGGAGAGTTGATATTTCCGCACAATTTTGGGTGCAAATCCGAGACATAAACTGGCGAGCAAAAGCCGATAGCCAGTATGAAGAATAGCAATTTCCCAAGCGACGACAATTAAGCCATTGATAAACTGGTGGGATTGCCAAGTTTTTAAGAGAATAAACAAGCCTAAAAGATTAAGAATAGGTAAGGTTAAATAACGAATTAAAATAATGCTATATTCTTGGAGTCCTATGGGTCTATCTTGTTGCCAGAGCATCAATGGTAAGGGGAATTTTTGCTGGAAATGCTTCCAAAGTCGTCGATATAGCCCAGCCGAAATGACTAGGACTGTCGCGATCGCCGCTAATTGAATTTGAACTTGAGAACGTTCTAGAAAAATCAGCAACTTATCAATTTGATCGAGGAGATAATTAAGGGATTGAGGCTCAGGATTAGGCATATCAATATTTTATATAGGCTAAATCTAAAGAGTTGTTTACTGAGTTTTTTGGGAAGATTGATGCACCAATTTCAATAATTCAATTCCGCCTTCCTGAGGAGAAATTGCTCCAGTCAGAATTTGCTCGTAAAGGCTCTCAGCGATCGGAAAAACAATCTCCGCTTTAGAAATATGATCCAGCGGAATGCCCACTGCTGAACGAGCTTGTTGCTCTAGGATCGCTTCAATGGGAAATAAACGTTTATCTAGGATCACTGTTTTGTCAGGGAGAATAAAGGCACCAAGATCCATTGCTCGTTGTTTTTGTTGTTCTTTATTGGTGACAAAACGGGCAAAATCTAAGGCGATCGCTGTTTGGCGAGGACTAAAGCTATTCGTAATGGCTAAAACTTTTGTATAGAGGATGGGGCCCGCCAAATTCTGTCCATGAGCGGGTAAAACTGTCACCCCCAAATTATTATTTTTTAACGCTTTTTTAAAATCAGGAATGGAAGTAGAGTCACAGACAAGATAATCTAAATTTCCTCCTTTAAAGGATTGGTTCAGAGCCTTAACACTAGAACTAAGGATAATTTTAGGCTGGGTTTTAAGGGATTGTAGCCAGGTCATCCAAGCCACCCAACTCCCTCGTTTTAAAACAAAATTACCTTGGGCATCAAAAACTTCACTCCCAAAAAGCTGAATCCCCCAAAAGGTTTCTTCAAAACTAGAAGGGATGCCAATGGAGTAACCAGCCGCTGCTTGACTGACCAGATCCTCTAACTTCTCTGGTACCTGACTGTCATCAACTCTATTTTTGTTGTAGCAAAGTACTTGAGTGATGACTGCGCCGGGTAATCCATAAATTTTATTTTGATAGGTGACTTGAGCTAAAGCGGACGGCAGAATGTTCCTTAGATCAATACTTTTAGGATCAATCGAGACTAAGGTCTGAGCTTGAATCAGCTTAGACATAAAATCATAATCTATCAGCAAAAGATTAGGGGCTAATCCAGCTCTAAACTGTCGAAAAAAACGTTTTATTAATTCTCTTTTCGGGATTTGTTCAACAACAATATTAACATTGGGATTAATCTGTCTATAGGTATTAATGGTTCGTCTAATTTCTGCTGTATTAACATCTAAATCATGCCACAGCAAAATACTACCACTGATGTTCTTGGCGGAAGAGGCACTATCCCTAATCTCAAAGTTAGAATTGGCAGACTTGCTACTATCATCACCGTTGCTATTAATCAGGGGCTGACTACAAGCGGATAAGCAAAGAAAAATGGCTAAACAAATTGCCATTAATCCAGGACAGATTAATCGAAATCGGTTCATGGAGAGGAAATTGCTAAACCAAAGAGGACGAAAAGAAGGAAATTATTCTGTTTTGGTGGGGGGCAGTTTGCGAATTTCAGTATAAAAAGCACTATGGCTGAACTGATGGTTCTGTAAGACTAAGCTGGTTCGCAGGCGTAAGTTAGGACTGGCAAACCAGAGTCTTTCTTCAATCTGAAGGGGGCCTTGTTCTAGAATCAGAGTCAAGCTTTCATCCACTGCAAAGAGATATTTCCCGACCAAGGCTTTTTGTCCTATTTTTAGGGGTGATCGCCGCAGTTGGCCGTGATGGGAATGTTCGGGATGGGGGAGAAAAAGATAAAGTAAAGAGCCTGTTTGTTTCGGTTTACCCCAATCAACGGAATTATCCCAGCCCATTTGTAAGCCCAGTATTTGCTCCGAAGTGGGAATATCCTGACTTTGTGCAAATTCGACAACAGTTGGATGATTAAAGGCTAAGGTTTCAATGGTCAACTCGGATTTGTGGCTTTCGGCCACATTACGGTTAAAGTCGTAATTACTGCGCTGAGAGAACCATTTTCCCTCCCATAGCGTTAAAAAATCTTGAATTTCCATGAATCGTTTATTAAAACCGAATTGACCAAACCTGATCAATTTTAGGTTATTTGGAGCCGTTGCAACGCAAGCTGGGCTGCTTGATTCACCTGGAAGTGTTCATCTTTGGCTAAAAACTTGAGAGCAGAAAGAGATTTTTCACAGGGAAGATTACCCAGAGCCTCAGCCAAACGTTGTCGAACTAACCAATCCTCGGAACCGGCAAATCTTAAAATGGCCTCCACCGCATCTACGGCTCCAATTTCTCCGATCGCGGCGATCGCTGCCTGTTGTACCACCACTTCCTGATTATCTAAGGCCTGAAGTAAAACCTGTTTAGCGCGTTGATCTTTCAAATTGCCGAGAGAAACTGCTGCACTAAAACGGACTAACCATTCCGTATCTTCATAAAAAGCCCGACAGAGCGGTTCAAAAGCTCGATTATCTTCCAAATAACCCAGAGCACCTGCCGCATCCGCCCGAATGCCATAGTCGGGATCGGTTTCCAAGAGTCTAACCAAAATGGGATAACATTCTTCAGTTTGTTTAATGCCCAGGGCAAACACAGCCATGGAGCGAATTTGTAACACTTCATCCTCTAATACTTTTTTAATCAGAGGAACCGCTTCCGCACTGCTGATTTCCCGTAATGAGGCTAAGGCAATCATGCGATCGCGGGAATTGGGACTTTCTAGCTGGGTTGAAATTTGAGCAAGGTCTGGAACGGGCATGGGAGTTTGTAACATTTCTTAATATTTCTCTCATTATAGAGAGTTTTCTGATTTTCGGATCTTAACTTCATCGGCTATGGTAGATAAGGCAGATTAATAGTGAAAGGTGCAAAGCAGAATGGGTGCGATTCAAGCGAGCCGAGGAACCCGCGATATTCTTCCCTCAGAGATGGGTTATTGGCAGCAGGTGGAAAGGGTGGCGACTCAGGTTCTTGAACAGGCTCTATACCAGGAAATTCGGACTCCTATTTTTGAACAAACGGCTCTCTTTGAACGGGGCATTGGCGAGGCCACCGATGTGGTAGGCAAAGAAATGTACAGCTTTCTGGATCGCGGCGATCGCTCTCTAACTCTCAGACCCGAAGGCACAGCCGGCGTAGTAAGAGCCTTGATTGAGCATAATTTACAGGCCAGTGGTGGTGTGCAGCGACTATGGTACAAAGGGCCAATGTTTCGTTATGAGCGGCCCCAGGCAGGTCGTCAACGGCAGTTTCACCAAATTGGGGTAGAAGTGTTAGGCAGTGCCGATCCCCGTGCCGATGCGGAGGTCATTGCCTTGGGAACCGATATTTTGCAAACCTTGGGCTTGAAAAATTTGCATTTATCCCTGAACTCGGTGGGCAATGTGGAAGACCGTCAACAGTACCGCGAGGCTTTGGTTAACTATCTCACTCCTTATCATGCCGATCTTGATCCCGATTCCCAGGCCCGTTTGAGTCGCAATCCCCTCCGAATTTTGGATAGCAAGGATCAAAAAACCCAGGAAATTGTCCGTCAGGCTCCCAATATTTTGGCCTATCTCGGCGATCGCTCCCGCCAGCATTTTGAGCAAGTCCAGCAATTATTAAGCGATCTGGGCATTGTTTATCAATTAAATCCCTCCTTAGTCAGAGGTTTGGACTACTACACCCATACCGCCTTTGAAATTCAATCCGATGATCTAGGGGCCCAGGCAACGGTTTGTGGCGGCGGTCGCTACGATGGTTTAGTGTCTTCCCTCGGTGGCCCTGACACACCGGCCGTAGGTTGGGCGATCGGTTTAGAACGACTCATTTTACTTTTGCAACAATTACAACCGGTTCTTTCCCCGCGACCGGATTTTTATCTGGTTTCCAAAGGAGAAAAGGCGGAACACCATGCTCTACTGCTGGCCCAACGCTTACGCCAAGCTGGTTTTAGCGCAGAATTGGATCTGAGTGGCAGTGCCTTTGGTAAACAATTTAAACGGGCGGATCGGAGTGGGGCGATCGCTTGTTTGATCTTAGGAGATGCGGAGGCCGAGGCCCAAACCGTACAACTGAAATGGTTAGCTCAAAAAGAACAGGAAACCCTGAGTCTGACGCAATTATTTTCTCAATTGGGGGAACTTCGAGCCGAGATTAACAGACTTAAATTCTCATAACTAGCGGGATTTCGCGATCGCTTCTAGTAATTTTACCTAGACCTTAACAATAGGATTTCTTAAACTAATGCCAGTTTGATTTTTAAGTCATTAGATTTGAGAAAATTAGTATTATACCTATTACTATCGGGTCGCTCCTCCTCCTCTTTTGACAATTTTATGAGCAACACTTGGGACTTTTTGATTCAAAAAGACGGTGAAACAGAATGGTCTAAACTGACAGATCTTTCTAGTTTGCCAGCCGGATGCTATCAATTGGCGGCCAAAAGCGATCGCCCCAAACTCAACGTGGATATTCGCATCACCCATCAAGATCTCAAGCAAGCAAATCCGCCCCAAACCATTGCTTCTCTCTCACACCGCTTAGATCATGAGGGTTTTATTTTGTTACTTCCCCTCACCCATTTATCGGCTGGTCAATGGCAAATTCATTGTTTTCCATCTATCTTAGCTGAAATGTCCGGCGCAACTTGGCGAACCTCACTTCAGTTTGATATTACTCCCGTTGAGCTATTAGAAACCCCCTTGGAGCCTCCCCAAAAATCTTCTCTCCTAGATTTCTTCCGCTCAATGGAGATGCCCGAATTATCACCTCTGCCCGACGTATTTACTCCCACACCTCATCAATTTGCCTACCTTGAAGAAGCGGCTTTAACACCTGAATTAGAAGCCATTAGTCAAATTCATTATGAAATGGAAGTAATCTGTCAGCCTGTCAACATTGATGCTCCCTTAACTCCTGAACCAGATCCGTTATCTTTAGACTCATCTACTACGACAAACTCAGTTACGGTAATCTTGCCGGAATCCGATTCCCCTGGTGTACCTATCCCAGAAGAATTAGAACTTGTCTCCTCTTCCCCATCAGTGATCACAGAATTACCTTTCCTTGATGAGATAGATGCAGAAGATGACCAGCCGATCCTATCAGAGTTATTTCCTTCCCTAGCTGAATTAGAGGAGATAGAAGCGGAAGAAATTCAAACTCTTTTCGCCACTGTTTCTTCGTCAGAATTAGCAACAGATATCAACCCAGAAGAAACCCAAGCAATTTGCTTAGAAGAACTACCTCTACTAGAAGGGAAAAGTACCAAAGAAGCCGATGAAAACATAACAAAACTTTCTGTAGAAATCCCTGCAATCGCTGACACTATTTCCTCTCAAGATCATCCGGCCACATACACCCATAAACGAGAGATTACTTATTTTGTCGAGCTTTCCTATCCCGATCAGAACAGGACTTTTACGATTGATGTGGTTGTCACGGAAGGGGATAATCATATTCCCTTAGATCTTCAGTTACCGAAGCTATCTGTAATGCGCAGGAGACTACATATCACCTCTCCCAAAAGCACCAAAATCTTACCGCCAAAACTTTACCCTACTGTTCCCCCACAAGTTTCTCAGTCAAGTAAAAAGTTACAATTTACTAAATTTGAACCGTTACAGAAAGTTTCCTAGATTACTGATCAATGTTAGGAGGAGGGTATTGAAAATTTTGCACTCCCAAACAGATTCAAAACAACTAGTAGCACAACGGGAATAATGGCGAGCAGAAAGGTCTGGGTAATACCGGACTCCATTTCAAGCCCACCACTTCGTTGGGGAAGATTCCCTGGTTTTACAACCCATTTTTTACACTAAATATCTAAATCAACGAGATTTAATTTAGCTCCATAGGTTTCAATAAACTCCCGACGCGGGGCAACGCGATCGCCCATCAATACCGTAAAAATGCGATCGGCTTCGGCAGCATCCTCAATTTGAACCCGTTTTAAGGTGCGAGTTTCTGGGTTCATCGTTGTATCCCATAACTGAGTTGGCATCATTTCTCCTAGCCCTTTAAAGCGTTGAATCGTATAACTGGCATTGGAGGGAAATTGACTAATTTGTTCCTGTAATTCTCGATCTGAATAGCAATAGTAATGGTTTTTACCACGCTCTAATTTATACAGAGGAGGACAGGCAATATAAATGTAACCTTGATCCACCATATCCCGTTGATAACGATAGAAGAAAGTCAGTAAAAGAGTGCGTATGTGCGCCCCATCAACATCAGCATCAGTATTATGGGCAAGAACGCCACCCACACCACAGACAAAGTTCTCATCATCTTCAACTGAGAAATCATAAACATATTCCCCCACCGCCTCAATTTCTTGATGGCTGATCACTTTCAATCCCATTAAATCTTCACTAATCGGGACAAAATTCTGGGCTTTGCGAGTGGGGTTCGCTAGATGATTAATCAATACATTCGCAAGATGATGACGTTGCCAAATCGGGCGACATTGTTCTAACTGTTCTTTACCACAGAGAGTAATGGTGAAGTAGGGATGACGGGTTTGGATAGGCGCATCGATCGCCGTTGACGGTTGTAAGCGAGAGTGGCTGACAATCAATCCCAATTGACCAAATAAGTACAGTAGTCCATCTTTAGCCGAGGTAGAATTAGTCGTCAGCGAAAAATGGTTGTCTCCAATAGTTCCATCGCCGAGGAAATAACCTTCTAAAAAGGCTAGTTGTAACTCTTCGCTTAAGCTAAAAATGAGATCGGGCAATTGTTTCTGATGGGCCACCTCTGCAAGATTCCAGGCTTTTAACAGACGAGCCGCTAAGACACTATGGAAGTAGAGTTTAATACCCTGACTATCGGGATCTGCATAGCATCGAGGTGTTTCTCCAAAAGTGGCGGTAATAGCTGCCATTAATTCAGGGATAAAGACCTGATCTTTTTGTCCTAAATTGAGACTAACTTGATGTTGACTTAAGGTTCCCTCGGCCACATACCAGCCTAAAAACCACAGTAATTCAGCCGTAATTGGCAAGTAACGAGCAAAAGCTTTATCTAGATGAGCTTGAGGAACCAATTGAATATGATCATCTAGGACAATTAATTCGCTAGGGGTAAAGTCCTCAAAGGCTTTATAGTCACTGACTTCTCGCCAACGAGCATTTTTGCTTTGGTTATCCTGATGAAGATAGGTTTCTAATTTAGAAGGTAGGGTTTCATAGACAATTTGGTCATTACCGCCGATCGCCTCTAAATAGTTGAGAAAAGCAGGCAAGGTTGGATGATTGATCCCTCGTTCCCAATGACTAATCGTTATCGGTTGTTTAACATTGCAAAGAGTCGCTACTTGTTTTTGGGAAATTTGGGAAGTTTGACGCTGTTGGATCAAAATTTGCCAATCTTCTTCGCACAGTTGCACCCTTGGCTCACTTAATAAATCGGGACGTTCTACCTTTGCTAAAACTCGTTCACTGGCAATACGTCGTACCGATTCTCCTTGCAGATAAAGAGAATGGGTTAAGCCAGCCTGATAAAAGGTTTTGAGTAGATCGATACGCTCCGGTTGGCTATTAGGACGGGGTAAACGACGACTGGCAACTAATAAATCCCCTACCTGAATTTCATTGCCTTTTTTGAGTTTCACTTCTCCTTGATCATAGACAAAGACACTATGAGAAGATGTAACCTTAATAGAGCGATTGTAACGGGTGGTAATTTCATACATCGGCTCTTCATGACCGTGACGAATCACCGCTTTGAGGGGACGGAATCGAGTTTGATGAGTATGGGGATCAAAGGAAATCACTTGATAGCGTTCAGGGGTTTTTCGACCCTCAATGCAATCATCAATAAATTGCCCAATTTTGACAAATTCTGTTTTGCCGGTATCATCCATGACGAGAGTCGGCTCATCCCCTGCCACACTCATAATAATAATATGGTGATAGCGTAGTTGATTGACATCAAATTCATCGCCTTTAATCCCTAATCCTAATGCTGTAATTAAGGCCTGAATTTCTGTGTTTTTATAAATCTTGGCATCATCAGTTTTTTCAATGTTTAAAATCTTACCTCGTAACGGCAAAATTGCTTGAAAACGGCGATCGCGCCCCTGTTTAGCACTGTTATGAACAAAGATGCCACTTGCTAAGGCAAAGTTATGGGTATGGGGAACTTCGATATCATAAACGTCATATCGTTCCGTCACCATCTCAATAGAAACAATACGATGGTTATAGTTTGCGATCGCTTCCTTAGCTAACTGTTCGTTGCCTTCAAAGTAACGCTTACAGAAAGTATCAAACCGTAACAGAGATTTATCATTAGTTTGTAAACGGTAAGCTCGATAAGCCTCTAAGTCCAAATAACCTTGTTCTAATTCAACTTGCTTAAGGGTAGCTAAGGTTTTCTGATAGTAGGTTTTATTTAACGCAGAACGTCGTTTTTTCCGAAATTCTGGAGTCCATTGTTCTTTCGTTTTTTCCCGTCGCCATTCCCGTAACTCAGGATTATTCCATTGCTCTTTCGAGGTTTCAGAATACTGTTCTCGTAGCTCAGGATGCTCATTAAAATACTCACGAACTCGCTCAGACTGGGCTAAACGATTTTCCGCTTGACCCCAATATTGCTGTTGTGCCTGATTCAGTTGAACATGATTTTGACGGCGATAGTCTTCATTATTTTGATAAAACTCTAACCATTTGTTGGTCATATAAGTTTTATAGGCTTGATCTTCCCATTGAGCTTTAGCCAGTTCAGACAAAATTGCCTGGGTTTCAGGTTGCTTCATGCGATCGCTCATTTTTTGACGAAACTCTTCACTTTGATGGATTTGACGGCTTTTCTCAATCACATCAGGACGATGTAACGTTTTTTCAATATGACGACGATGCAATGCAATATGATCTTTTTTCGGAAGTCGTTTAATATTGCTTGGATTATTATTAAGCTTATTAAAATCTACATGATGACGGTCTGATCCCTCAGAAGCCGAATAAACTCCATTTTGCAAATTGTAGAAGTCAGCTAACAAATGGGTATAAATCCACTTATCATGCTTGGGATTCCAAACAAGTTCGTAACCATCTAAACCTTGGCCATTCGAGTTCTTTTGAGAAAGCTTACGATACAAAGGCATTAAAGAATCATCAGGAGTCAAATCAATCGCCGCCTTATAACTACCATCCCTTAACATAAAAGGATGATCTGGTGTGCAGATTAACTCTTCTTGATTATCCAACGTAATTTTGATAACCGTTGCATTTTTCTTGGTAACACGAGCATTGATAATTCGCTCTATGCTGATATTGTGATCGTCTCGAATGGTATAGCAGAAATTTTGAATTCCAGCTTTTTCTTCTTCGACTAATTCTTTAAAGCTAAGGTTACGACCATCAGCCAATGCGACCTTAGTATCTCCGCACCAACAGCCCCCAGCACTATCGCCTTCGACGATATAAATCTCTGATTCAGTGGGATCTTTGCTGCTACAATCTGCCAATTTACCTGGTAAAGTTGAGGATTCTAAAACCGATTTACGACGCACTAACTCCCGCGCACGACGGGCTGCCTCTGCCGCTTTATAAGCTTGCACTGCTTTTTCAATAATTGAATCAGCAACCTGGGGATTAAAATCTAAAAATTCCCCTAACGCTTCACCCACAAAAGAGTCAACAATGCCGCGAACTTCGGTGTTACCTAATTTGGTTTTGGTTTGACCTTCAAATTCAGGATCGGGGACTTTGACGGAAATAACCGCCGTTAAACCTTCCCGAACATTTTCACCCCCTAAATTGGCTTCGTTTTCCTTAATTTTATTGCGTTTGCGGGCGACGGAATTAATGGTACGAGTGAGAACTGTCTTTAAACCTTCGAGGTGAGTTCCTCCGTCAATGGTGCGAATATTATTGGCAAATCCTAAAAGATTGTCACTGTAGGCATCAATACACCACTGAAGGGCCACTTCTACCTGAACGTTATTGCGTTCACCAGAAACATAGATAATATCCTTATGTAGGGCTTCTTTCTCGGAGGTCATGTAGGCGACATATTCCTTGATGCCCCCTGCGTATAAATAGGTTTCAATATGGGGATCGGATGGACGGCAATCGCTGAAAGTAATGGTAATACCGGCATTGAGATAGGCTAATTCCCGTAACCGACCGGAAAGCGTAGAGTACTCAAATTCAATCCCGCCGGTAAAGATCTCTTGATCCGGTAAAAAGATGACCGAGGTTCCAGTGGCATGATCCGGATTCTCTGAAACCTGTAGTTCCGTGACAGGAATCCCTTTTTCAAAACGTTGAATATATTCCTTGCCATTGCGCCAAACCGTGACTTCTACCCAAGCTGAGAGGGCATTCACTACGGAAATACCGACACCATGCAATCCACCGGAGACTCGATAACCACCACCACCAAACTTACCCCCTGCATGGAGAACTGTTAATACTGTTTCTAACGCAGATTTCCCCGTTGTCGGGTGGATCTCAGTGGGAATCCCACGACCATCATCTGTCACCCGCACTGATCCATCAACATTGATATCAATTTCAATATGGGTACAGTAACCTGCCATCGCTTCGTCAATGGAGTTATCCACCACTTCATAAACCAAGTGATGTAGCCCCTTCGGGCCTGTTGTACCGATATACATCCCCGGACGCTTACGAACCGGATCCAAACCTTCGAGGACTTGAATTTGATCGGCACTGTAGTTATTGGTCATAAAAAAAATGGGAGTTTGGAAACTCAGTGTCTTCAGACCTGAGAGGAAAAACGACACAGGGGAATTTATTCCCCGCGAAAGGGAGAGATAGAAAGAGGTACAGTTTCTATCCCGCTTCTAAGCCGAAGTCTGCCTATTCTGTACGACGTAATGTTCGCTTCGCCAAGGTTATCTAAGCTTGTTAGGCCAACCACACTGTCTTACCCCTCGTAAAACTGTTTAATGGTTGACGATAGAGCCACAAACTAGCGTCGCATTTGTGGGTATCTTGACTTAGATAACGTAGTCCTCGAAGGACTTAGGCTGGTCAGCTAACTAAAGTTAGAGGCACGAGAGCCGCCGTTACTTCAGTGCGGGGTGCTGACACACACTCCAAAATCAGGCTTGTTCCCTGGTCAGGAACCCTTTGATGACAAAAGTCTCAAAAATTGTAACACAAAAGGGTTATTTAAAGACTGAGCTTGATTTGGAGCCAGCAATTCCAAATTCAGAATGTAGTCCAAGATACAAAAGCCTTGAAGTGCTTACGGTCAAGGGGTTTTGTATCAATATGTGGAATCAGCGTAATGCTCTATTTAGGGCTTGCTGAAAAAGTCAAAAAACGAAAGAAATGTGGGTTGGGTGCGACCTTTAGTTGATGAAGGAAAAGAAAAGTGTTAACATGAGATGAAAAGTGACAAAGAGGAAACAATGATGACAGCAAAACTAATTAATGTAGAGGGTTCAAAGATAAAAATAGAACTAACATTAGAACTCAGTCGTTCAATGTTGGATACAGAAATAAATATTCAAAAAGGCTTAAACGAAGTAGGTTGCATCGCCAGCAAAGAAGCCTTGAAATATTTAGATACAGATGGTTCACCCTTAAAAATCGGTGAAGAAATCTGGAAGAGTAAGGGAGAGCAACCGAAAGAATATCAAACACCTTATGGTGAGGTTATAGTGAATCGTCATGTATATCAGCGTTCACCTTTGAGGAAAAACGTATTGCCCCTTAGAAAGAGAAGCAAGGATAATCATAACATCAACGCCATTATTGGCAAAACAGGTATCCTCAAAAATGTCAGGGATGGCAGGCAAAGAGGTGAAAAATGATTTATTAGAAAATCATGGTAGAAAAGTAGCGCTATCCTATATCCAAAGATTGAGTGAAGCAGTAGGAAGTGTGGTACAGGCAAAAGAAGAAGCGTGGAGTTATGCCCCGCCCAAGGAGGATAGCCAAATTGCAACAGTGGGAATAGGATTAGATGGAACCTGTATGCTGATGTGTGAGGATGGCTACCGTGAAGCAATGGTGGGAACCGTTTCCCTATACGATAGTGAAGGCGAACGTCAACCTACAATCTATCTAGGTGCGGCACCAGAGTATGGAAAAAAGAGTTTTCTAGAAAGATTAGAAAGAGAAATTGAGCGAGCGAAAAAACGTTATCCAGAGGCAACATTGGTCGGGATAGCAGACGGGGCAGAATCAAATTGGAAGTTTTTAGAAAAGCAAACGGAAGAACAGATATTAGATTTCTATCATGCCTCTGGTTACTTAGGTGCCTTGGCAGAAGCGTTGCATCCGAATACCGTGTCAAAACAAAAAGAATGGTTGACTGAAAATTGTCGAGAACTCAAGCATGAAAAAGGAAAAGCAGGAGAACTGCTAAATCTGATGAAAGAAGTCAAAGAAGAAAAAAGTCATTCTAAGAATCTTACCGAGAAACTACAAGCGGCGATTACTTATTACGAGAATCATCAGCATCAAATGGATTATGCTGAATACATAGAGAAAAAGTATCCGATTGGTTCAGGTGTTACGGAAGCAGCTTGTAAGACGTTGGTCAAACAACGATTATGTTGTTCAGGGATGCGATGGAAGGAAAAAGGAGCAGGAATTATTTTGAGCCTACGAGCTTTGGTATTGACCAAGGAACGATGGAGTCAATTTTGGGCAAAACTTGATCAATATGGGTTCCCTGTAGAACCCTGATTACAACAGCTTTTATCAACTAAAGGTCGCACCCTGTGGGTTAGGGAAGTATGGACTGAAAAAGCATAGATAACTTATCCTTATGGAAACAAATCAAAATACAGATTTTGTTTAATCTATTGTTCCTTTCTGTCTAAAAAGGTCAACACAAATCACTCCTCACAAAAGAGAGGAAAATTAACACCATTTTTCACAAGAAAAACGACTCTACAACTTTTTACTTTTTGTCTTCTGAAGTAGAGTAGAAAGATTCATTACCAAAAAGTTCATCGCAATTACCGTTTCCGAGGTCTCAGGTAGTTTGGCCATCACTCGACCAAGACTAAATTTCCTCTTTCCCTGTCCGAATTTACCCTCAATGGCATTACGCACTCTTTCATCTGAGCGTGCCTCTTTCTTTTTTTCTTTGCTCACCTCTTTCGGCGGTCTTCCCAATCGGGGACCACTCATTCTTATATCCCTTTCTTTACAATAAGCTCGATTCGCTTTTGTTCGATAGATTTTATCCACATGAACCGATTCCGGATAACATCCTGTTTCCCTTTTATATTCTTCTATTCGCGCTTGTAAATCTCCCGATTCGTTGTAATTATCCCAACTTAATTTGTCTAAGAAGACAAAGCCATTCACATTACTTGCCGATATTTTAGCTCCAAACTCTACTGCTTTTCCCGCTTTTCCACGCACTATTGGACGCACGTGAGGTTGGCTTACACTCACAATTCTGTTTTCTACTTTATTTGTCTTTTTTTCATACATTTCTAACTGTTGCTCATACACTTTTCCTATCGTTACAAGCTCTTCTTGCTCTTTTTTCGTTAGTTTTTCTAACTTTGCTCCCTCTTCTATCATTTTTTCTATATCAGACAAGTTTCTTTTTATATATCCTAGTTGTTTTTTTGTTCCTTTTCTTCTTTCTTTTTTTGACACACGACGTTTTTTTGCTATGGCTAAGTACTCTTTTCTTGCCACTTCCCTATAAGTCCTCGGCTTTTCTTTCCTTTTCTCTTTTATTTCTTCATACAGCTTATCTATTATTTTTTCTGTTTTTCTCTGGCATCATTCAATATTCCTATATCCGTTGGATATTTTATATCTGCTGGTGTACAAGTCGCATCTAACAATAACTTTCCTTCATTTTCTTTTTTTTCTGACGCTACACCCGTCGCTTTTTTCTATTTCTTTATTAATTTTATTTATTAATTCCATTCCTATTTTTTTACGAAAATGAACCATCATTGACGCATTAAATGCTTCTTTGCTACTATAGCTTTCCATTCCTATAAAGTACTGTAAATAAGGGTTCTCTTTTATTTGTTCTACTGTTTCTCTGTCACTTTTTCCTGAAATTTCTTTGATAATTAATGCTCCTAATGCCATTCTAAATGATTTGGCTGGGGCTCCTTTTTTTTCTGTGAAGTTTTTTGCATATTCTTCCTCATATTCTTCCCAGGGAATCATTTTTGACATTTCTATCCAACGATTTTCTTCGTCTAACTGCCCGCCGAACAGATTTTTCAAGTTTTCTGGTGTTTCAATTGAGTACTGTTGCTTTCGGTACATCTGCTTTCTCTCTTCTTAATGCAATGGTTTTGAGGCATTCTACCCTATTTTCGTGCATTCTAGCGGTTCTTAATTCGCCTACTATTTTTCTCCGTAAAGGTTTCAGCTTTTTTCAGCAAGCCCTATTTAGTGATTGATCAAGTTTGTTTGCAGGTTGCTGACTCTCCAAGAGGCTAAGATTCGAGGAGGAAGTACGAAAAACGTCAGAAATCAGCGAAATCTCTTTTAACTGCATAAAAGCGAGATAACGTCTGTATCTTATGTTACTGTTTGAATTTGGAATTGCTGATTTGGAGCCAGCAATTCTCAGTTTTAGACACAGCAAGCCTTTTAGGGATTTAAAGAACATTTCAAAGGGGGTTTTTGGGGCAATCCTGTATGTACTATTACGCCTAAAAGCCTGAAGACTCGTAAACTGGACAGTGGGAAGTTCTCGAGCAGGGTAAGTGAGAAAAGAAAATCGGACATGCGATACCCAAGAGTGCCGTTATGTCCGAAACTGGCTGATATAGAAAATCGATAGCCAGTGCTATCTATCAATTATGCAACTATACTTCAAACGTTCATAATCTGAGATTTATCAAAGCGTTGAAATCGTAAGGTGAGCAAAGAATCAAGCTCCTCCTTATATTTTACGTTAGCATCTTCAAGACATCCTGAAATTGCTGCAGAAAACTGCGTAAAATCTTCATAATATTTTGCGTATAAACACTTCTTTTTCACAAACTTCCACAGTCTTTCAATTAAATTCAAGTTAGGAGAATAAGGAGGTAAGTACAGTAACTCTATTCCTAATGATTCTGCCAACTCCTGCACAATTCGGCATTTTTGATAACGAGCATTGTCTAATACCAATGTAATCGGTATTAATAGTCCTAATTCTGCTATCTTTTCTAGGAGTTCACAAACCTGAGTTCCCGTAATATAAGAACTGTTCGTTACCATAATTACTTCATGGGTAATTGCATTTAATGCTCCTAACACATTAAAACGTTTTCTCCCTGATGGTGACTTAATAAAAATCCTCTTGAAGCACCATATAAAATTTACAAATGCTCCCATTACAAAATGAGAGGCATCTACAAAGAAAACTGCCCTTTTTCCTGCTTTTGCCTCTTCTAGCCTTGGTTCTAGCTCTTTTTCTCTATAGCTATCCTGAGCTTCTACATCTGCTTTTGATGGAATTGTTCCCACCTTTAGACACCTCATTCCTATTGACTTTAAAAATTTTCTGACTTGCGTTGGACTTCTTTTTATTCCCGTTAATTCTTCTATTCTTTTTACTGCTTCATTTATTGTTGCTGGTGGATTTGACTCAAAATATGCCTCAATTGTCCCTTGATGCTCTGTTAACTCGCTTTTCGGGCGATTAAATTTTATTTCTTTTAGTTTTTCTATCCCGCCCTCTTGATAATCACGGATATAGCTTGTCACCGTATTTACTGAAACTCCTGCGAATTGAGCAATTTTTTGATGAGATAATCCCTGACTTTTTAACCATAAAACTTCCATCTTTAGCTGTACTCTAGGATGCGGGTGATTAAACCGACCGTAAGACAACAGTCTTTTGTCTTCTTCCGTAAATTCTAACTTAATCATTTCTCAGCCTCTTGACTACTTTTTCTATTTTTACTATATTATCTCTTATTTTTAAAATTCGCAACTTGTGACCGTGTTCAGTATATGTCAGCGACTAGAGCAAATCCTAGAGAATCTCCGTCCCGCCTTTAGCCGAGAAGCAACGTACCAATGGTTTATCCTATTAGCCTGGGGAGTAGTGCTCAACAGCCAACCGAGCGCAATAACAAGCTATGTCAATGCCTTAGGGTTAACAGAGAGCTACTACCATCAGGCACTACATTGGTTTGAATCCAAGGCATTTAACGTCAAAGGACTGACCTTGGGATGGTCGAAGTGGGTAAGTCAGCATGAAAATCTATATCGAATCAAGGAAAAACGAGTGTATGTGGGGGATGGAATCAAAGTGGGGAAAGAAGGGCGCAAGATGCCAGGGGTAAAACGACTACACCAAGAATCCGGAAATGTGGCGAAGCCAGAATGGATAAGGGGGCATTACTTCAATGCCTTGAGTGTTTTGGTGGGAGCAGGAAAAGCCTGCTTTGCCTTGCCCTTAGTGTTGCGGCTAGACGATGGCATCAAGTCCAAAGCAACGGCAAAGGAAGGGAAAAAAGGCAGCAAAAAAGAGAAGACTACTCTAGTCACGAAAATGGGGGAGCTTTGCACTACCTACGCAGAGGCGGGAAGCTATGTGATTTTGGATGCTTACTTCGCTTGTGGAGCAGTGCTCAAAAGTTTTCGCCAAAATGCCTTGCATCTCATCACCCGAGTGCGTTGCTCTACAGTGGCATATGCTCCCTTTTCTTCCGTTCCGACCTTGAGGGGGAAAGGACGACCACGGCTTTGGGGGAGTTCAATAAAACTAGAAAGCCTGTTTGCTCTTGTGGAGGATTTTCCCACCGCTAAAGTCTGGCTCTATGGTCAACAAGTCTCCGTTTCTTATCAGTGCTTTGAGTTCCACTGGGATAGTCCCCATCAGCTCGTTAAGTTTGTCCTCACCCAATTGCCCAACGGACAAAGACTGATTCTGCTTTCTACTGACCTCTGTTTGACTGGACCTGAGATTATTGCCGCTTACGGTCTCCGATTTAAGATTGAAGTCACTTTTCGTCAATTAATCCATCTTTTGGGCGGCTTTGCCTATCGTTTTTGGCTTAAGGCTCTTCCTACTTTACCGACCTGGCCTAGCAATCTTATCCTCCCTGACTATCCCCAAACTGTTCAGACTCAGATTTTAAACAAAGTAGAAGCCTTTGAGCGTTTTGTTAATCTTCATGTCATTGTTCTCGGCTTACTTCAAATTCTTTCCTTAGAGTTACCCCAGGGGATTTGGGCTAATTTCCCTCGCTGGTTTCGGACTCTACCCTCCCATGGCTATCCTAGTGAACGCATTGCTCAACTAGCCATCCAACATCAAGCCCCAATGATTTTTCCTCAAAGTCCACCTAGTGGTCTGTCAAGCTAAAGATTGTGAATTTGAGGGAAAATGGAGAGGCTATTCATTACCTCAACAGATATCGTAATAAGTAACCATGCTCAAGACCTATATTGTCCGATTAAGTCAAGAAGAACGTCAGACCCTAAAAGATTTGGTATCCATCGGCAAAGGAGCGGCTTACAAAATTAGGCACTGGTATCGTCTAGCTAGAAGCTATAAACGTCGCAATACAAGAGGTTCAACAAATCAGGCGAATTTGGAGTAAGTCCTCCCAAGTTAACCCTTTTTGAATTATACCGAGAGCTACCGCAGGAACTTTTTTCGTCGTAAAATGGCTGCGAACAAAGTTATGAACCATCCAGAAAATATCTAGCACTCGCTGTAATCCCACAACAGATTTAGCATAAGTAGGGCTTGCTGAAAAAAGCTGAGACCTTTACGGAGAAAAATAGTAGGCGAATTAAGAACCGCTAGAATGCACGAAAATAGGGTAGAATGCCTCAAAACCATTGCATTAAGAAGAGAGAAAGCAGATGTACCGAAAGCAACAGTACTCAATTGAAACACCAGAAAACTTGAAAAATCTGTTCGGCGGGCAGTTAGACGAAGAAAATCGTTGGATAGAAATGTCAAAAATGATTCCCTGGGAAGAATATGAGGAAGAATATGCAAAAAACTTCACAGAAAAAAAAGGAGCCCCAGCCAAATCATTTAGAATGGCATTAGGAGCATTAATTATCAAAGAAATTTCAGGAAAAAGTGACAGAGAAACAGTAGAACAAATAAAAGAGAACCCTTATTTACAGTACTTTATAGGAATGGAAAGCTATAGTAGCAAAGAAGCATTTAATGCGTCAATGATGGTTCATTTTCGTAAAAAAATAGGAATGGAATTAATAAATAAAATTAATAAAGAAATAGAAAAAAAAGCGACGGGTGTAGCGTCAGAAAAAAAAGAAAATGAAGGAAAGTTATTGTTAGATGCGACTTGTACACCAGCAGATATAAAATATCCAACGGATATAGGAATATTGAATGATGCCAGAGAAAAAACAGAAAAAATAATAGATAAGCGATATGAAGAAATAAAAGAAATAAAAGAGAAAAGGAAAGAAAAGCCGAGGACTTATAGGGAAGTGGCAAGAAAAGAGTACTTAGCCATAGCAAAAAAACGTCGTGTGTCAAAAAAAGAAAGAAGAAAAGGAACAAAAAAACAACTAGGATATATAAAAAGAAACTTGTCTCATATAGAAAAAATGATAGAAGAGGGAGCAAAGTTAGAAAAACTAACGAAAAAAGAGCAAGAAGAGCTTGTAACGATAGGAAAAGTGTATGAGCAACAGTTAGAAATGTATGAAAAAAAGACAAATAAAGTAGAAAACAGAATTGTGAGTGTAAGCCAACCTCACGTGCGTCCAATAGTGCGTGGAAAAGCGGGAAAAGCAGTAGAGTTTGGAGCTAAAATATCGGCAAGTAATGTGAATGGCTTTGTCTTCTTAGACAAATTAAGTTGGGATAATTACAACGAATCGGGAGATTTACAAGCGCGAATAGAAGAATATAAAAGGGAAACAGGATGTTATCCGGAATCGGTTCATGTGGATAAAATCTATCGAACAAAAGCGAATCGAGCTTATTGTAAAGAAAGGGATATAAGAATGAGTGGTCCCCGATTGGGAAGACCGCCGAAAGAGGTGAGCAAAGAAAAAAAGAAAGAGGCACGCTCAGATGAAAGAGTGCGTAATGCCATTGAGGGTAAATTCGGACAGGGAAAGAGGAAATTTAGTCTTGGTCGAGTGATGGCCAAACTACCTGAGACCTCGGAAACGGTAATTGCGATGAACTTTTTGGTAATGAATCTTTCTACTCTACTTCAGAAGACAAAAAGTAAAAAGTTGTAGAGTCGTTTTTCTTGTGAAAAATGGTGTTAATTTTCCTCTCTTTTGTGAGGAGTGATTTGTGTTGACCTTTTTAGACAGAAAGGAACAATAGATTAAACAAAATCTGTATTTTGATTTGTTTCCATAAGGATAAGTTATCTATGCTTTTTCAGTCCATACTTCCCTAACCCACATTTCTTTCGTTTTTTGACTTTTTCAGCAAGCCCTAAGTATTTGTTCGACGACGAAAGGCGGCTAAATAGGGCTTGCTGAAAAAAGCTGAAACCTTTACGGAGAAAAATAGTAGGCGAATTAAGAACCGCTAGAATGCACGAAAATAGGGTAGAATGCCTCAAAACCATTGCATTAAGAAGAGAGAAAGCAGATGTACCGAAAGCAACAGTACTCAATTGAAACACCAGAAAACTTGAAAAATCTGTTCGGCGGGCAGTTAGACGAAGAAAATCGTTGGATAGAAATGTCAAAAATGATTCCCTGGGAAGAATATGAGGAAGAATATGCAAAAAACTTCACAGAAAAAAAAGGAGCCCCAGCCAAATCATTTAGAATGGCATTAGGAGCATTAATTATCAAAGAAATTTCAGGAAAAAGTGACAGAGAAACAGTAGAACAAATAAAAGAGAACCCTTATTTACAGTACTTTATAGAAATGGAAAGCTATAGTAGCAAAGAAGCATTTAATGCGTCAATGATGGTTCATTTTCGTAAAAAAATAGGAATGGAATTAATAAATAAAATTAATAAAGAAATAGAAAAAAAAGCGACGGGTGTAGCGTCAGAAAAAAAAGAAAATGAAGGAAAGTTATTGTTAGATGCGACTTGTACACCAGCAGATATAAAATATCCAACGGATATAGGAATATTGAATGATGCCAGAGAAAAAACAGAAAAAATAATAGATAAGCTGTATGAAGAAATAAAAGAGAAAAGGAAAGAAAAGCCGAGGACTTATAGGGAAGTGGCAAGAAAAGAGTACTTAGCCATAGCAAAAAAACGTCGTGTGTCAAAAAAAGAAAGAAGAAAAGGAACAAAAAAACAACTAGGATATATAAAAAGAAACTTGTCTGATATAGAAAAAATGATAGAAGAGGGAGCAAAGTTAGAAAAACTAACGAAAAAAGAGCAAGAAGAGCTTGTAACGATAGGAAAAGTGTATGAGCAACAGTTAGAAATGTATGAAAAAAAGACAAATAAAGTAGAAAACAGAATTGTGAGTGTAAGCCAACCTCACGTGCGTCCAATAGTGCGTGGAAAAGCGGGAAAAGCAGTAGAGTTTGGAGCTAAAATATCGGCAAGTAATGTGAATGGCTTTGTCTTCTTAGACAAATTAAGTTGGGATAATTACAACGAATCGGGAGATTTACAAGCGCGAATAGAAGAATATAAAAGGGAAACAGGATGTTATCCGGAATCGGTTCATGTGGATAAAATCTATCGAACAAAAGCGAATCGAGCTTATTGTAAAGAAAGGGATATAAGAATGAGTGGTCCCCGATTGGGAAGACCGCCGAAAGAGGTGAGCAAAGAAAAAAAGAAAGAGGCACGCTCAGATGAAAGAGTGCGTAATGCCATTGAGGGTAAATTCGGACAGGGAAAGAGGAAATTTAGTCTTGGTCGAGTGATGGCCAAACTACCTGAGACCTCGGAAACGGTAATTGCGATGAACTTTTTGGTAATGAATCTTTCTACTCTACTTCAGAAGACAAAAAGTAAAAAGTTGTAGAGTCGTTTTTCTTGTGAAAAATGGTGTTAATTTTCCTCTCTTTTGTGAGGAGTGATTTGTGTTGACCTTTTTAGACAGAAAGGAACAATAGATTAAACAAAATCTGTATTTTGATTTGTTTCCATAAGGATAAGTTATCTATGCTTTTTCAGTCCATACTTCCCTAACCCACATTTCTTTCGTTTTTTGACTTTTTCAGCAAGCCCTAAATAGCGTCGTAGAGAACTATTAAATGCCTCAACGTGGTTGGCATGAACATCCTTGTCTTCTGGTTTTTCTGTTGTCTCAGGATGTTCAGTTTTCGGAGTTTCTACTTTCTCTAGTTTACCCTCAGAATCTCGACGTTTACTACTCTTATTTTTTAGTCTTACCACCATACCCTTCGGTAATACTTTGGTGGGACGACCTCGCTTCCCAGTTCTTAATACTTCGTGACAAATATTAAATAGCAGTTGACTATATCGCTTTTCTCCATCTGTAAATAACTGGAGAGATTCTGCACTCCTTTCAAATAATTCCGCTACCGTCATCATTGCTTCTAGAAATAATTTCTGCTCTTTTTTACCACATTTTAAATGCCAAATAAAGCGGCTAGCCCTGTCCATGAGCACGATTGTCCACCCCTCAGAGGCACTTGCTTCTTTATTTTTTCCAACTTTTGTGTATAGTTCATCCCCTTCTATTACTAATTTAACAAATTCATTCACTAAGGCGTATAAAAATAATGTCTCTTGTAATCCTGATAATTTCTTTTCCCAATTCAATATTGTTGTTTTCGCGTAGCCGAATACTCGGGCTGCTGCATTTAATCCTATTCCTTCCATTCTGGCTTTTAATACTTTTACAATTTCACTTAATGGGGTTTCTAAGCCAGCGATTACGCTACCATAAGTCTCAGCAAAACAAGAACCACATTCTTGACAGATGAACATTTTACGTTCCCCGTTACCTTTCGTTTGGTAATGAGAATGTATTTTTACTTTTTCACTATAGCAATGAGGGCAGTTTTTCTGAAATAAGGCTTCCTCTTTCTCTTGAGGTAAGCCAATATCACTTAGGAGGTCAATTGAGCTTTTATTCAATGTTGACATTGCTTTCCGTTTTCCCTTTCTTTAATATAATGACAATAATAATAGTATAACAAAAACGGGAATATGTCCAGTCGTAAGTTATTTTCTATTTTCTCAAACTCTTACACCATAACTTTTTCTAGCTTTGATCACACGATACCAGTACCCAAAATTAAGCACGCCAATATTCTGTTAAACATTGATGTGAATGGACAAGGATGGACGGATGAGGAAGCTGCCGCCGCCTTTAGTTGTCACCGTAACACAGTCGCCAATCTCAGGGAGCGATTGGTCAATGAAGGTGTGGAGTCAGCATTAAGCCGCAAGCCCCGCAAAACGCCGCCTCGTCAACCGATTATTGATGGAGAGGTAGAAGCAAAACTAATCGCCTTACGTTGTGGAGAACCGCCTGCTGGTCAAGCCCGTTGGACATTGAGGTTACTAGCCGATAAGGCGGTCGAGTTAGAAATTGTGCCAGCAATTAGTCACGAAACCGTGCGTCAAGTGTTAAAAAAAACGAACTAAAACCTCATCTGCGACAGATGTACGTGATTCCACCAGAAAAGAGTGCCGAATTTGTGTCTAACATGGAAGATGTTCTAGAAATTTATCACCGACCCTATGACCCCAATTGTCCAGTGATTTGCATGGATGAGCAACCTATACAATTGGTCAAAGAAACCCGCCTTCCTCTACCAGCCAAACCTGGACAGCCAGAGGCGCATGATTACGAATATGAACGCAATGGAACAGCCAATATCTTTATGTTTACAGAACCCTTGTCTGGGTGGCGAAAGACAGTTGTCAGTGAACGTAGAACATCGGTTGACTGGGCAACAGAAATTAAGAATTTACTCGATAACGGGCACTGGTATCGTCTAGCTAGAAGCTACAAACGTTGCAATACGAGAGGTTCAAGAAATCAGGCGAATTTGGAGTAAGTCCTCCCAAGTTAACCCTTTTTCAATTATACCGAGAGCTACAGCAGGAACTTCTCTAGTCGTAAAATGGCTGCGAACAAAGTTATGAACCATCCAGAAAATATCTAGGACTCGCTGTAATCCCACAACAGATTTAGCATAAGTATTTGTACGACGACGAAAGGCGGCTAAATAGCGTCGGATAGCACTATTAAATGCCTCAACGTGGTTGGCATGGATGTCCTTTTCTTCTGGTTTTTCTGTTGTCTCAGGATGTTCTGGTTTCGGAGTTTCTACTTTCTTTAGTTTACCCTCAGAATCTCGACGTTTACTACTCTTATTTTTTAGTCTTACCACAAGACCCTTCGGTAATACTTTGGTGGGACGACCTCGCTTTCCAGTCCTTAATACTTCGTGACAAATATTAAATAGCAGTTGACTATATCGCTTTTCTCCATCTGTAAATAACTGGAGAGATTCTGCACTCCTTTCAAATAATTCCGTTACCGTCATCATTGCTTCTAGAAATAATTTCTGCTCTTTTCGACCACATTTTAAATGCCAAATAAAGCGGCTAGCCCTCTCCATGAGCACGATTGTCCAACCCTCAGAGGCACTTGCTTCTTTATTTTTTCCAACTTTTGTGTATAGTTCATCCCCTTCTATTACTAATTTAACAAATTCATTCACTAAGGCGTATAAAAATAATGTCTCTTGTAATCCTGATAATTTCTTTTCCCAATTCAATATTGTTGTTTTCGCGTAGCCGAATACTCGGGCTGCTGCATTTAATCCTATTCCTTCCATTCTGGCTTTTAATACTTTTACAATTTCACTTAATGGGGTTTCTAAGCCAGCGATTACGCTACCATAAGTCTCAGCAAAACAAGAACTACATTCTTGACAAATGAACATTTTACGTTCCCCGTTACCTTTCGTTTGATAATGAGAATGTATTTTTACGTTTTCACTATAGCAATGAGGGCAGTTTTTCTGAAATAAGGCTTCCTCTTTCTCTTGGGGTAAGCCAATATCACTTAGGAGGTCAATTGAGCTTTTATTCAATGTTGACATTGCTTTCTGTTTTCCCTTTCTTTAATATAATGACAATAATAATAGTATAACAAAAACGGGAATATGTCCAGTCGTAAGTTATTTTCTATTTTCTCAAACTCTTACACCATAACTTTTTCTAGCTTTGATCACACGATACCAGTACCCGATAACGACTATGCTGATAACGATAAAGTCATTTTAGTATGTGATCAGCTAAATACTCACAAACTTGCCTCACTATATGAAGCATTTGAGCCTTCCACGGCTCGTCGTCTAGTCGAACGGTTGGAAATTCACCATACCCCAAAACATGGCAGTTGGCTTAATATTGCTGAAAACGAGCTGTCCGCAATGACTCGGCAATGCCTAGCTCGTCGAATTCCAGATCGGGAAACTTTAGAGCAAGAAACAACGGCTTGGTACACTCAGCGCAATCATTCCCAAAAGTCGGTAGATTGGCAATTCACGACGGCTGAGGCTCGTATCCGTCTCAAGCGTCTTTATCCACAAATAGAAAATTGACAGACCACTAGATAATTTCTCAATTACCCTAACCTATTTCCTTGGTAAATATGCCAATACAGGTGTTCCTTTGGGGCTTTTCTCTTCCTACTTGATTACCGCAATTTAAGACGATCGCTTGCGACAGACTAGATCATAATCACAATACCGACAGGCTTCTTCTTTAAGATCAGGTTCTACGGGATAGTTACCTGTTTCTAGATGTGCTTTAAGACGATCGCCGACTTCAATTAATTCTGCTGCTGATGGAAAGGATTTAGGAGAAATATCTTCACCTTTGGTCAGGGAATAATAAAGGGTTTTATGCACTGGGCGATCGGGAGATAAGTTAGGGGCCGCAACGGCAGCATAGAGCGGTAATTGCAGATCAATTTTGGCTTCACCCTCGGCATTTTTGACCCCCTTGGGAGCAGTGCCACTGGTTTTGTAATCTATTAAGACTAATCCCTCGGCTGTATCATCTAGGCGATCGACCCGTCCTGTAATCTTGAGACCCTGCCATTCCCCTGTAAATTTGGCCTCTAGCTTTAATACTTCACTCTTTTCGGGTAAAAAGTCAGCTTTTTGGAAGGTATTTTTCAGGGTGTTGATATGTTCTTGACGGCGATTTGGCCAAGCAGGTAAAGTCGGAAAGTTTAACTGTTTTTCGGCTTCTAAAAACCATTGGAATAAGTGAGCTTGATCACTCAAATTGATAGTTTTATCTTGTTGCCAATAGTTGAGAGCAATTTCCACAACTTTATGATATAAATTACCGCGTAAACTAGGGCTTAAATCCTCTTCTAATTCGTCTAATTCTGCTAGTTTTAAAATTTTGTTGGCAAACCATTTAAAGGGGCATTGTCCTAATTGTAAAAGTTGAGACGCACTGAAAATATGGGTTTCTAAATTAACGGGAATACCGACCCCACCATTATATTGAGTAAATTTCTCCGTCAAAGTCTGATTTTCGCGCTGATGTTCGATCATGAAATGCTCTGAAATCTGATTTAAAAGAGGGTCATCTAGGGACGTTTGGGGATGTCTTAAATATTGCTGTCGGGCCAGTTCAAGACTGGCAATGGGTAAGCTAACTTCACTTGCTCTTAATCCTAGTCGCTCAAGGTAGGAAGAAGGTTCTGCACTACTGTAGGAAAGACCCTGGCGATCCATACGACTATGGGAGAAGGTCATGTTTTTCGTCCCAAGACTGAGTAACTGATAAAAACGGACGGTTTCTTGACGGGCTAAATCGGCGGCGTTGGGTAAATAAATATCTTCGGATTGTAATTGTTGTCGTTCAAAAAAGTCTAAAATGGGATCATCTTTAACGGCAGCAGGTAATTTTCCTTCGAGCATATCCAAGACAAAAACATGAGTATAATGTGCGCCCACAATTGAATTGGCATTGTGTAATTCAACACCTTCTCTGCCAGGGTAAGCAGTGGTTTGCAAGATACTTAAACTGGTCAAAAGTTCATCTCGCCATTGTGACCAGGGGATAATTTCTTGACTGGGTTCTGCCAAGGTTTGTAATCCTTTTTCTAGGTTTTGATAAGCGACACTTTCTTTAGCCCAATGAGCGGAATTTTCTCGAATTTGTAGATGTTGTAAGAGTTCTTGAAAGGTACTTAACCAGGCTTGGCGATTGGCTTTAGTTGGAAGTGGAAAGTCCTGCAAATTAACTGACGTATTTTCTAAAATTGTTTGCCATTGGCTAAGATTTTTAGGTGGATTTGCTTGAATTTGTTGCCAATTTTCTGGGGTTAAGAAAGGACTGAGGGGATGGTGTAATAAACGACGGGTGAGTTCGTAGGGAAAGCCTTGATCGATGACTTGACTTAAATGGGCAAACCAGGCTCCTAATCGAGTTTCACTGAGGGGAATATTATAGGGAAGACGGAGGGCAATTCCTAATTCCCAAGCCATATCTAATAGTAAGTTTCCCCAAAGGGTGTCCTGAGCGGTAACAATGACAATTTCTTGGGCAGAGATACCCTGAGATAAAAGTTGTTTAATTTGAGTTAAAATGCTTCTTGCTTCTATATTTTGATCAGAATAAATTTGATAACTCGTTTGAATTTCTTGAACGGTGTTTTGGGGATTTATGCTTAAAAATTGGCTTTGTAAAGTAGTGGGTTTGGTCTGACTGTTAACGGTTTGCCAGCCTTCTTGTTTTAAGCTTGCAATGGTATAGCGTTGGGAGCTAAATAAATCTTCTTCTCCTGTTGGTAAATAAATGAGGCTATTATCTCCTGCGATCGCGTTAATAAAGGCAATTTCATCAGGGCTAGGAGTGAAGTATCCATAAATGAGTAAGGGACGTTTTTGGGTCGTATTTTCTAGGGCATTAATGGCTTGCCAATAGAGTTCGGCAAAGTCAAATTGGTAGTTTTGATGTAGGGCAGTTTGATAGGCGATCGCGGTTTGAATGAGTTGTTTTGAACGGTCTGAGAGGGTTTCGGTGAGGGTGAGTTGGGGAGTCGCACTGAGTAAACTTTGGATGGTGGGCATCCAGGTGCGGGTTGTGCCTTCTAAGTCCTGGGGATTAACAATATCTCGAATAACGGTTCGTAGTTGGTAGTAGGCTCGGACGGGGGAAGCCAGACTCAAGGGTTTTTCTTGTTGGGCGATGGTTTCTTGGGCGAGTTCTTTTAGGGAATAAAAAGGCACTCCTAAAGCTCTGGCGGCGTGGCGGTTGGGGGTGATATTCAGGCGATCGCTTGGTTGACCAGGTTTGGGTTGGCTGAGGTCGCTATGGCAAAGGATACGGCGCATAAATTTAGGTGGGGGCGGTTTTCTTTAGACTAGGTGATGATGATGGGTTTTGGGGTTATAATGAAATCAAATTTTTTGAATTGGCGTTATCTATGAATCATATTAATCTCAAAGAGCCGAATCCTACCCTTGCCGATCTTATTGATAGGGTTAATCAGGGTCAGGAAGTAACACTCATCACTATTGATGAGCAAAAACAGGCGGTATTGGTTTCTTTAGAGGAATGGAATGGTTTGCAGGAAACTCTCTATTTATCGTCTATTCCAGGGGTTAAGGAGGATTTAATTATAGGAAAAAATACAAGTTGGGAAGATTGTGTTCCACTTTAAATTTTTAATGATGTGGTCTCATTAGAAATAAAATGCTAAAATCATTACTTAATTTCTACAATTAATTGTAATATTTTAGAAATGTAAAAAACGCTTACAAATCTAGTAATTCTCCTTTGGTCAAATTTATCAATCAAATTAAAGGTAATAATGAAAAACTTATTCGCAAGAGGCTCCGAATGGAGAAAATGGGATTTACATATTCATACTCCCGCTTCATTTCATTGGGAAGGTGGAAAACGTTTCTATGATATGACGCAAGAAGAAAAACATCATGAGTTAACAAACCTAATACAAAATATCAATAGTTCTGACATTGATGTTTTTGGTCTTATGGATTACTGGACGTTCGATGGCTATTGCGAACTAGTCAGATTTCTTGAAGAAAATCCGAGTATAACTTGCCACAAAACTATATTGCCAGGAATGGAATTAAGAATTGAGGCTCCAGTTTCATTTAAGCTTAATATACATATTTTATTGTCTAACACATTATCTAATCAGCAACTAAATGATTTCAAGTCTAAGATTAAATTACGCATCGGTACCAAAGAGCGTTCTTTATCAGATGAAGCTCTAATTGAATTCGCCCAAAGTCTAGATATAAGTAAAGCAAGAGTTCATGGTTTTAATGAAACAGATCTTACAAATAGAGATAAGCTTCTTGAACTAGGAAGCAAGACGGCAAAGGTCGTTCAAGATTGTTTACTAAAAGCTAAAGAAGAAATTTCAGAAGGTTTATGTCTGATTATTCTTCCTTGGGATACCTCAGATGGCTTTGCAAAACTAGACTGGAAAAAACATTCAAGTGATGCTAATTTTTTTATGCAGTCTTCTGATGCGTTTGAAGTTAGGGGAGATGACAATATAAATCTTTTTTTAAATATAAAAACAGACAACAATCAATCATTTATTGATGATTTTATAAAATCATTAGGTGGAAAACCAAAGCCTGTTGTTTCTGGAAGTGATGCTCATAAATTTTCTAACTATGGTATTTATCCTAGCGACAAAATTACATGGATTAAAGGTGATCCAACTTTTGATGGGTTGAAATACACAATGTATGATCCATCTGAAAGAGTCCGTATTTCATCAAACGATCCAAATTTAGAATTTCCTAAGCCATATTTCAAAAAAATTGAAATACAAGAATCGTTTATTTTTCCAGATAAACCTAATAAACGAATTAAGTTTTCTTCTACAGAAATTGAATTAAATAGTGGTTTAGTTGCTATTGTTGGAGGTAGAGGCACAGGAAAAAGTATTCTTTTAGATGCCATTGCTAAGACTTTCAATAAACCAAAAAGTCCAGAAAGAAAAGACGAAATTTCACTTCAAGATGGTTTTTCGATTTTATATTCTAAAAATACAGGTGAAACAGAGTTATATGAAATTGGGGAAAAAGCTGAAGTCATATACTTACATATTCATCAAAGAGAAGTTAATGGTATTGTCAAAGATCCTGAATTATTGAGTAAGACAATACTTGATATGCTTGGGATTTCTGGATTTAAAAATCAATCTTTAAATGAAATTGATGATATCTTATCTAACATGAAAGATTGTCAAGATTGGCTAGATCAACATGACAAAAACCAGAGCAATTTAACTGTTGAGAAGCGTACTCAATTAATTGAAACAATTACAACAGAAAAAAATAGGGAAATACTAGAGAAGTATTCAAACAACATTTCTCTAGTAAATAAACACGAAAAACACATTTCAAAATTAATATCGCTTGCAAACAACTTAAATCGGATTTCCGAGGAAATTAATAATGAAATTCGAGAAATTAATAATGAGTTATCGGAGTATTCTATACCATCTCTAGATTTTAACCCTCAAATAGATTCGACTAATCAAGTAAAACTTTTTCTTGATTCAGCGATAAATCAGTTAAAAAACCAAAATATATGTATTCAAGAAGAGTTAAAAAACGAAAAGATTGAAGGAGATCCAATTACTTTATTAGATAAAGTGAAGGAGTATCGTGCTGAAATTGAAGAACAGCAAGAAATTATTCGGCAAATTGACGAATATCAGGATGAATTACAATCCCTTCAAAAGAAGAGAAATGATTTTGTAGAACTATTAAATAATGAGCTTCATGAGTTAGTGAATCAAATCAACAATAAGTGGAAAGAAAAAATAGATGGAAGAATAGACTGGAATGAGCAACAAAAAAACTTAATTAAAGACCTGCTTAAGCCTATCGATATTTTTGGGGAAATATACTTTAACGTTGAAGAATTTTACAAACAAGTGGCAGACACTTTCTTGAATCTCATAAAATTTCCAAAAACAAAGAATAGTACATCCTTAGCAAAGGTTAAAAGTACAATTCCAATTAATTCCTATGATGATTACAAGTGTCTCATAAAAAATGAGCCTATTATTAAAATAGATCAGGAAGTATTAACATTACAAGCTTTTTTAGAAAAACATGATTATTTTAAACAAGATGGTTCAAATAAATTTCAAAAATTTCTCTTTTCTGAGACAGAAAGAAAAAAATATCTCAATGTTATTGCTAGAATTCAGTATGATGGAAAAAGTCCAGAAGAATTATCGGTAGGCCAAAGAGGGACTCTTTACTTATGTCTAAAACTTGCAACAGAATCTTTTTTTGATCCGATTATCATAGATCAACCAGAAGACGATCTTGATAATGATTTTATTATGAAGCGTCTTGTACCTATCTTTTTAACTATAAAAAAATATCGTCAAGTTATCATTGTTACCCATAACGCAAACCTAGTTATAAATGCTGATGCAGAGCAGGTGGTTATTGCAGAAAATAATTCTGAAAGTTTATCCTATTCTAGTGGTCTGTCAAGCTAAAGATTGTGAATTTGAGGGAAAATGGAGAGGCTATTCATTACCTCAACAGATATCGTAATAAGTAACCATGCTCAAGACCTATATTGTCCGATTAAGTCAAGAAGAACGTCAGACCCTAAAAGATTTGGTATCCATCGGCAAAGGAGCGGCTTACAAAATTAAGCACGCCAATATTCTGTTAAACATTGATGTGAATGGACAAGGATGGACGGATGAGGAAGCTGCCGCCGCCTTTAGTTGTCACCGTAACACAGTCGCCAATCTCAGGGAGCGATTGGTCAATGAAGGTGTGGAGTCAGCATTAAGCCGCAAGCCCCGCAAAACGCCGCCTCGTCAACCGATTATTGATGGAGAGGTAGAAGCAAAACTAATCGCCTTACGTTGTGGAGAACCGCCTGCTGGTCAAGCCCGTTGGACATTGAGGTTACTAGCCGACAAGGCGGTCGAGTTAGAAATTGTGCCAGCAATTAGTCACGAAACCGTGCGTCAAGTGTTAAAAAAAACGAACTAAAACCTCATCTGCGACAGATGTACGTGATTCCACCAGAAAAGAGTGCCGAATTTGTGTCTAACATGGAAGATGTTCTAGAAATTTATCACCGACCCTATGACCCCAATTGTCCAGTGATTTGCATGGATGAGCAACCTATACAATTGGTCAAAGAAACCCGCCTTCCTCTACCAGCCAAACCTGGACAGCCAGAGGCGCATGATTACGAATATGAACGCAATGGAACAGCCAATATCTTTATGTTTACAGAACCCTTGTCTGGGTGGCGAAAGACAGTTGTCAGTGAACGTAGAACATCGGTTGACTGGGCAACAGAAATTAAGAATTTACTCGATAACGACTATGCTGATAACGACAAAGTCATTTTAGTATGTGATCAGCTAAATACTCACAAACTTGCCTCACTATATGAAGCATTTGAGCCTTCCACGGCTCGTCGTCTAGTCGAACGGTTGGAAATTCACCATACCCCAAAACATGGCAGTTGGCTTAATATTGCTGAAAACGAGCTGTCCGCAATGACTCGGCAATGCCTAGCTCGTCGAATTCCAGATCGGGAAACTTTAGAGCAAGAAACAACGGCTTGGTACACTCAGCGCAATCATTCCCAAAAGTCGGTAGATTGGCAATTCACGACGGCTGAGGCTCGTATCCGTCTCAAGCGTCTTTATCCACAAATAGAAAATTGACAGACCACTAGTGGTTCGCTCGAAAATCCTGAAATAAGGAAGAAGCTATGTGATGTTCTCGAAGGAGGAAAAGAAGCGTTTATTAAACGAGAACAAAAGTATGGTTTTAAGTAAAACGAAAAAACTAACCTTTAACCCTAATTTTAAACCAAGAGGATCAAGATTGTGAACTCCATCACCATCAATCCCCTAGAACAAAGCACACAAAAAATTGTTGACTTATTAACCCAATTAACCCAAGATTATCAACAGATATTACAACAAGACAAAAAAACACTATTAGAAAATTTTCCTCCTAATAATCACAAATTTTCTATTCTCGAAGAAATTGATTTATTAACCGCAGACCTTCGTGGTTATGCCAGTCAAATAAAAATTAACCAACAAATTAAAAATCCTGATCAAACCTTAACAAAATTACGAGATTTTCGTATTCTCGCAAATCCATCTTTAGCTGAACTTTATTTTACAAAAAACAAGCAATTTCCCTTAATTTATCAATACTTGCAAAAATTAGATTATCTAAAATTACTATTAATTGATTGATTGGCTAATGCTTCACGAACAACTCTGAAATTAGGCGATCGCATTTCCTCAAGTTCCTCTAAAATACCCGAAAAACATCATGGTTAACACTTTAATAATCCCTGAAACCCTATCCCTAGAAACCTTTTTAGCCTTACCAGAAACCAAACCCGCTCAGGAATATTTTAATGGCCATATCTATCAAAAACCTATGCCGCAGGGAAAACACAGCAAACTACAAATAACCTTAGCCAGCCAAATTAATCAACAAGCAGAATCAAAACGCATTGCCTATGCCTTTACTGAACTGCGTTGTACCTTTGCTGGGCGATCGCTCGTCCCTGACATTACCGTATTTGAATGGAATCATATTCCCCTAGATGAAAATAGCGAAATTCTTAACAAAATTACTATCGCTCCTGACTGGATCATTGAAATATTATCCCCTGAACAATCCTCCCTTCAACTTGTTGAAAAAATTAGCTTTGCCCTCAAGAATGGGACAAAATTAGGTTGGCTTATTTCTCCTGGCGATCGCCTAGTTATGGTTTTTCAAGGAGACAGATTACCCGAAACACAAACTGAAAATCAAATATTACCCGTCTTAGTAGAACTGGAAAATTGGACGATCACCCCTCAAATAATTTTTAATTGGCTCAATTTTAGTCAGCACTGAAACTTTTTATTTATAATGACTTAAACTGTGATCGCTCTGAGCAAAACTCAATGAAATTTATCCATACCTCTGACTGGCACTTAGGCCGCCAATTCCATCATCGATCTCTCCTCGGAGATCAGGAAAAAGTACTCGAACAACTCCTACAATACATCGAACAAGAAGCCGTTGATGCCGTCATTATTGCAGGGGATATTTATGATCGCGCTGTCCCCCCTGCCGCCGCCGTTAAACTGCTGGATGAGACCCTCGCTAAAATTTGCCTTGACCTCAAAGTGCCTGTCATTTTCATTCCTGGCAATCACGATAGTGCCGATCGCCTAAGTTTTGGGTCTCGTCATCTGCGGACAGCCAACCTGCATATTATTAGTGAACTCAGCCAGATTACCGACGCGATCGCCATAAAAAGCCAAGACTGTACCGTGCATATTTTTGGCATTCCTTACAATGATCCTGAAAATGTTCGTAATCACTTTAATATAGAGGTCAAAACCCACGACCAAGCCCACCGTCATCTCGTTGCACAAATCCTAGCAGTTAAACCCGATGCTCCGACCGTATTGGTGAGTCACTGCTTTATGGAAGGAGCCAAAAGCTCGGAATCAGAACGCCCTCTGTCCATTGGTGGAGCCGAATGTATTAGTACAGAACCCTTTGCCCCCTTTGATTATGTCGCCCTCGGCCATTTACACCGTCCTCAACACAAGGAACAGCAACAAATTCGCTATAGTGGTTCTTTAATGAAGTATAGTTTTTCGGAATATAATCATCAAAAAGGGGTAACATTAGTAGAAATTAATGCCAACGGATTGCAATCTATTCAACAATTACCTTTACAATCACCCCATGATTTACGCATTATTGAAGGAGAATTTCAAACCATTTTAGAACGAGGAAAAACTGACCCAAAAGCCGATGACTATTTACTGATTCGTCTCACCGATAAACACGCTATTTTAGAACCGATGGAACGCCTACGCACGGTTTATCAAAATGTTCTCCACGTCGAAAAAATTGGTATATTTAATACGGCTCAAACCCGTTTACAACCGGATAAATTTGCTAAACATAGTGAATTTGAAATGTTTCAAGACTTTTTTCGACAAGTACAGGGAGAAGAACTTAATCCCGCTCAAGCTGAAGCCGTTCAACAGGCGATCGCTGCCATTCACCGCAAAGATAATTAAATTTATTGTTCAGTTCTTGACTTTTATCGAAACAAAATGAAACCCTTAAGCCTAACTCTCCAAGCCTTTGGCCCCTTTGCTGGCACAGAAATTATTAACTTTCAAGCACTAGGAGAGAATCCCCTCTTTTTGATTAATGGCCCCACAGGTGCGGGTAAAAGTTCAATTTTAGATGGCATTTGTTTTGCACTCTATGGAGAATCAACGGGCAAAGAACGAGAAGCCGTTAATATGCGTTGCGATTATGCTAAACCTGATTTATTAACGGAAATTATTCTTGATTTTCGCTTAGGAGAAAAAGACTATCGTATCCGTCGTTTACCCACTCAGGAGAAGCCAAAAAATCGTGGTGAAGGCACAACAACTCAGCAGAGTGAAGCCTATCTATGGCGTTTAGAAAATTCAAAAGAAGGGGAATTACTAGCCGTTAAAAAAGTCAAAGAAGTGGATACTAAAATTCAAGAACTACTGGGTTTAGAAGCAGATCAATTTCGGCAGGTCATGGTGTTACCCCAAGGAAAATTTCGAGAATTATTAATGGCGAACTCAAAAGACCGAGAAACCATTTTTTCGCAACTTTTTCAAACTCAAATCTATGAGCAAATTCAAGATCATTTAAAAGAACGAGCCAAAGGAATCATTGCAGATAAACAAAAACAAGATACCAGCATTAAAATATTTTTAGAAAGTGCTAATCTGACTGAAGAAACCCAAGTTAGTCTTGAACTCAATGATTTAACTCCAAAATTAGCCATTGCCCAAGCAGAAAAAGAGGCGACTGAAATCGCTAAAATGGAGGCAGTCAAACATCAAGAATCAGGACTAAATTTACAAAAACAATTTGATAATTATCAACAAAAAGAAGTTGAATTGACCGAGAAACAATCCCAAGCTTCTATAATTGAACAAAACCAACAACAGTTAGAGCAAGCTAAACAGGCGGATAAATTATTACCTTTATATCAACGTTACCAAGAAGAAGTTAATATTCTGGCTACATTAACCCAAAAATCAGCAGAAAATCAGCAACAATTAACTAAAATTACAGAAGCAGTTACCGAGGCAAAAAGTCTTTATGAAAAAGCTCAGATAGATTTTAGTAAACTTGATCAACTTAAAAAAGAGCAGATTGAGTTACAACAGTATGAAAAGCACCAACAAGAATTAATTGAAAAACGCAAAGCTTTAAAAGTTGCTGAAAAAATTGCAAAAGAAAGTTCTCAAGTTCTACAAAAAGCACAAACAGAGTTAACCCAAAATCAATTAGAAAAACAAAAATTAGAAACCGCGATCGCTGATTTAAATCAGGCCTTAATCACCATTGAGAGTCAAAAAGCCACATTAAAAGAGCATCAACGACAATTACAGGATCGGCAACAGTTAGAAGACTTACGACAAGAATTAGATGAATTTACTCGTCAACAAAATAAACACCAAAAAGAGGAGGAAAAACAGCGCGAAAAATTACAACTGACCCAAACTGAATTGACAACAATGGAAATGTACTGGCATTTAGGGCAAGCCGCTAGTTTAGCGCAAACCTTAACCCAAGATCAGCCCTGTCCTGTTTGTGGTAGCTGTGAACATCCCCAACCCGCCCAAGGTTCTCCTGATACTCCTATGATTACCAAAGAGAACTTGGAAAAAGCTAAACAGGAGTTAGAAAAAATTCGTCAAAAATACCAAAAAATTGAGCAGGAATTGGTAAAAGTTAACCAAAAAATTGAACACCATCAACAGGCAATTATTCCCCTAGAAAACTCTCTTGATGACTTAGCTAATCAAGCGATCGCCTATTTACAAACTTTAGTAGATGATCTAACTCAAGAAATTAATTCCCTACAAAGCCAACAAGCAGAACGGGAAGTCACAGAAACAAAACTCGCTACTTTGCAAATAGAAATTACAACCTTAGAAACCGCGATCGCTCTTTTAAATGAGCAAGTCCAAACAGATCAAGTCCAAACTATTCAGGCTCGTTCCATCGTTGAACAAATCGAAAAACAAATTCCTGAAGAATTTCATCAAGCAAAAGCTTTAGATAAAGCTCTGACTAATTTAGAAAAAACGATTCAATCTCTCACCGAAACTCATCAAAAAGCAGAAAAAGACTATCAAAAACAGCAACAGGATTGTCTGCAATGTCAAACCAAACAACTGGAAATTGACAGTCAATGCCAATCCCAACAGGGCAAAACTCAAACAACGGAAACGACTTGGCAAAATGCTCTTCAAAGCAGTCTCTTTTCTGACTTCACTATTTTTCAAGCTGCCCAACTTTCTGAAGCTCAACAAACCGCGATCGCTGCGGAAATTGAATCCTATCATGCTGAATTAAATGCCCTTCAGGGAGTCATTAATCAACTTAAAATAGAATTGACAGGGCAAACAACCCCTGATTTAAAGCAACTCGAAATAGACTTACAGGAACAATCCCAATTATTTACTGAAAAATCCCAGAGCTATCAGCAATTAGCCAATCGTCATCAACAACTTCAAGAACTGCAAACTAAACTTAATCAAGCGCATCAACATCAGGCCAAACTAGATGAAGACTATAAAATTTATGGCACTTTAAGCGAGGTTGCCGATGGGAAAACAGGCAATAAAATTAGTCTCCAACGCTTTGTTTTAGGAGTCTTATTAGAAGATGTACTTTCCCAAGCTTCTGCTCGACTCTATCGCATGACTCAAGGTCGTTATCGCCTCGAACGTCCCGAAAATCAACGAGCTAAAAATAATCGAGCATCGGGTTTAGAAATGGAGGTTTTAGATGAATATACAGGAAAATTACGTCCTGTTTCTACCCTATCGGGCGGTGAATCTTTTTTAGCGGCTCTATCCCTAGCTTTGGGTTTATCTGATACCATTCAATCCTACGCAGGCGGTATTAAACTAGATACTCTATTTATTGATGAAGGTTTTGGTAGTCTCGATTCTGAGTCCTTAGAATTAGCGATTCGTACCCTGATGGATTTACAAAGTCATGGTCGCACGATTGGCATTATTTCCCATATTACGGAATTGCGTGATCACATGAATCTACGCTTAGATGTGATTAGTTCTCGTCTGGGTAGTCGTGTTAAAATTGTTGGTGTTTAAAGCTAACAGAAACAGATTAATTTTAGCGAATCCTAATTCATTTTTAGCCAGTTAAAAATTTGTTCAACCGTTAACTGTAAAGGAATATTTTCTAACATCGGTAAAGAGGTAATTCCTTCGCATAAAATAGGCTGTATTTGCGGACGAACCACTAAAATACTGAAATCATCGGGATCAATAAACCAACCTAATTTTGTGCCATGATCCAAACAATAAAGCAAGTTACCTAATACTTTGTTAGGGCGTTGATCGGGAGATAAAATTTCAATGACCCAATTGGGCGCGATATTAAAGTTATCAGGAATTTCTCCTCTGTCTGTAAAAGGAATGTTTTTCCAGCTAAAAATGGCCACATCAGGAACAATAGAGCGATCGCCAAAACTACAGCGTAATTCTGGAAAAGCATAGGCAATTTTAGCGGGTTCAGTGACTTGATTAATCGTGGCACATAATTGAGCTTGTAATCGGCTATGTCTTCCTTTCTGCATTGGTTTTTGGATAATATTGCCATTAATAAATTCACTGGCAGGTTTAGTTTCTGGTATTTGTAAAAATTCCGACAGTGTTAGCGGTTTAGGTTTTGTTTGTACCATTCATTTTCTCACAGGGATAAGGATTAAACGGGACTTTTAAATTATAAAGAATTTTTGAGTAAATAGTAGCTAAAATAAATTGATAAACGCCCAAACAATTCTTTTTCGGAAATCTTTACCATGAGCCTAACACCCGACCAACAACGTGCTGCCCATGCTCCCCATAGTGTTTGTGTCACGGCGGGAGCAGGAACGGGTAAAACTTTTATGTTAGCGGCTCGGTATTTGTACCACCTACAACAGGGCTACTCACCCCTACAAATTGTCGCTGTCACCTTCACCAATAAGGCGGCTACGGAACTGCGATCGCGCATTCGCCAAACCGTTTTAAGCCAAGCGAGTGATCGTAGCGATTGGTTAGCCGAATTAGAGGCTGCTCCGATTAGTACATTTCACTCCTTAGCGGGTCGTATTTGTCGAGAACAGGCACAAATTGTCGGTATTCCCCCTGATTTTACGGCTTTGGAGGAATGGGAAGGGCAACTCTGGCAAACAGAACATCTCGCGGCTGCTCTGGATCATTTACCCTCAGAATTGTACGCCAATATTCCCTATTCCCTAATGCGAGAGGCCATGTTGGCCTTTTTAGGCGATCGCCTTAGTGCAGAAAGAGCCTTAAATTGTGATTCAACTCAATGGGAAAATGCCTTAAAAACCTTTCGAGAAAAAGAGTTAGAAAAATTAATTCAAGAGACAATTTGGCAAAATGCTTGGCAATGTTTTCATCAAATAATAGGTAAAAGTGGGGACAAAATTGAAGAAGCTCGTCAAATTGTTTTAGAGGCAATGGTAGCTATTCAAGCAGGAGAAAATATTGCAGTAAAATTAAACCAGATCGCTAAAGTCGATCTACGGGGAGGCAGTGCAAAAAGTTGGGCAAGTAAGGAGGATTTAGCCGAAGTAAAAGAGCATCTTAAGGCGATGAAAGAATGGGTTAAGTCGATAGAAAAAGCGGGACTTTTAACCTTAACGATGGGGGAATTAGATCAGCAAATTGTTGCGACTCTTCCCGATTTAAAAAGAGCCTTTGAATTTGTGCAAAATTATCTGAGTCAAATTAAACAACAGCAACGTATTTTAGACTTTAATGACCTCGAAGTTTATGCCTTAAAAGCCTTAAATAATCCAAACGTTAAGGAATATTATTCCCAGCGTTGGCAAGTTTTTTTGATTGATGAATTTCAAGATACTAATCCTATTCAAAGTGAGATTTTAAGCTGTTTAACTTCTCTCAAAAATTCCCCCATACTGAAAGACTCTAAACCTCTAGACGCTCTGAATTCTCCCCAAAATAGTGGGGCTGATGGGGCAAAAATCTTAACCTTGGTGGGGGATGAAAAGCAATCTATCTACGGATTTCGACGGGCAGATATTACCATTTTTCAAAGTTGGCGATCGCAAATTAATTATGATGTCGCCCTAAATACCAGTTTTCGCAGCCATGAAAATTTAATTAATCACATTAACCAACTATTTCAACCCGTTTTAAATGATCTTCATCAAAACTTAGAAGCTGATCGAAACATTGCGCCCCATCCTGCGCCCCATTTAGAAATTTTTGCGGTTACTCCTGATCCCGATCTTAAACCCAAACCCCCTGTTGAAAATTGTCGTCAAGTGGAAGCCGAACGTATTGCCGATATTATTGAAAATTTATTACAGAAAAAAGTCCCAATTTGGGATAAAAAATTAGAAGAACATCGAGCGATCGCTCCTCAAGATATTGCCATTTTATCCCGTAGTTGGTCGCCTTTAGAAATTTATGGACAGGCATTAACAAATCGTCAAATTAACGGTAAACCAATTCCTGTTGTTCAAACGAAAGGCGGTAATTTATTAGAGAGTCGAGAAGTAAAAGATGGCATTACGCTATTACGTTTTCTTGCTGATCCTAAAGATAATTTGGCCCTCATTGCTGTCCTGCGTAGTCCCTTTTTTACCATCAGCGATCGCCTATTAGCGGAACTGGCTACAGAACGCTCTGAAAAAAGTTGGTGGCAAATTATTCAAGAGAGTAATTTATCTGAGCTAATTCCCGTCGTTACAACTTTGAAAACCCTCCTCAAACGTCGTCGCAGTGATTCCCCCAGTCGTTTACTACAATGGAGCGATCGCCTAACAGGATATACCGCAGTGATCGCTAATTTGCCCGATGCTCAACGCCGTTTAGCCGACTGGCAAGGGTTTATTCATCTGGTGCGACAACTGGAAATGGGACTTGCCGATGTATTTACCGTAGTACGCCGTCTTCAACGTATTCAAGCTCATCAATTAGCCTTGCCCCGTCCTCCGCTCGAAGCTCGTAATGCCGTTGCCCTGATGACGATTCATGGGGCCAAAGGTCTGGAATGGTCGGTGATCATTGTTCCCGATTTAACCCGTGCGTCCCCCAATGATACGAGTATTATTCGCTTTGATCCGCAAGTGGGGGTGAGTTGGTCGCTGGCCGATGACGAGGGAGAAAAACAAAAACCCGCCCTCTTTACCCTACTAGAACAGCAACAAAAACAACGGGAGGCCGAGGAAGCTAAACGATTACTCTATGTAGCTCTGACCCGCGCCCGCGATCGCCTGATCCTAACTGCTCCCCAAACAAAAGGACTGGGTTTAGACCTTTTGCAACCAGGTATCATCGGCAATTTTGAAGTTCAAAGGATTCCCTACGAACCCCAACGAATTACCGCGTTTGTTGCCCCTTTACCTCCCGTTTCGGAAACCATCGCCCCTTTACTGCTCCATCCCGTCCATGCTCAGGGTTTACGCCTACCTGTCACGGCTTTAACCGATTACGCCCGTTGTCCTAAACGGTTTGATTACGCCCATATGGAAGGTCATCCTGGGCTTACGACTGGTACAACCAATTTTGCCCGCGAATTAGGAACTTTAACCCATACTGCTTTAGAAAAGAAGATTACTCAGTTAGACCGTCTCCAAAGCTACCAACCCGAATTACCTACCGATAAAATTGCCGAAGCCCTAACCCTCGCTGACCGTTTTCGGACATCATCCACTTATGCCACCGTCCAAACAGGAAACTGGGAAAAACCGCTACAATTCCAGCGATCGGGCATCACCTTTACAGGTAAAGCAGATTTAGTCGGAGCAGATTTTGTTTTGGATATTAAAACCGATCAGGAATTTGACCCGCAGGAACACCGTTTTCAACTTTGGGCCTATGCTTACTCTTTCGATAAATCTCAAGCCCATATCGCCTACCTCCGTCACGATCGCCTGCATACTTTCACATCTCAGGATTTAGCTAAGATTGCCATCGAGGCCGAAGACCTCATTACCCAACTCGGCGATCGCCGCATTGATCCAACTCCCTCAGTAGCTAATTGTAGTATTTGTCCCTATTCAGTTATTTGTGAAAGTAGTGTCAGCTAAGGATAGGGTCATTTTAATCATTAGTTGGACTTACTTTTCTCAAGCCAAACTACGAAGCGGCGATCACGTTTGAAACAGAGACAGATTGATCGGCGATCGCCACTTTGGTAGTGTTCTAAATCTGTAGATAAGTCATTCCCTGATAGCTTAATTCACTACAATTCAAAAAATCAATCCACAGGTTTGCAACATTACCAGAATTTGAAGTAAGCCGAGAACAATGACATGAAGATTAACAAAACGCTCAAAGGCTTCTACTTTGTTTAAAATCTGAGTCTGAACAGTTTGGGGATAGTCAGGGAGGATAAGATTGCTAGGCCAGGTCGGTAAAGTAGGAAGAGCCTTAAGCCAAAAACGATAGGCAAAGCCGCCCAAAAGATGGATTAATTGACGAAAAGTGACTTCAATCTTAAATCGGAGACCGTAAGCGGCAATAATCTCAGGTCCAGTCAAACAGAGGTCAGTAGAAAGCAGAATCAGTCTTTGTCCGTTGGGCAATTGGGTGAGGACAAACTTAACGAGCTGATGGGGACTATCCCAGTGGAACTCAAAGCACTGATAAGAAACGGAGACTTGTTGACCATAGAGCCAGACTTTAGCGGTGGGAAAATCCTCCACAAGAGCAAACAGGCTTTCTAGTTTTATTGAACTCCCCCAAAGCCGTGGTCGTCCTTTCCCCCCCAAGGTCGGAACGGAAGAAAAGGGAGCATATGCCACTGTAGAGCAACGCACTCGGGTGATGAGATGCAAGGCATTTTGGCGAAAACTTTTGAGCACTGCTCCACAAGCGAAGTAAGCATCCAAAATCACATAGCTTCCCGCCTCTGCGTAGGTAGGGCTTGCTGAAAAAAGCTGAAACCTTTACGGAGAAAAATAGTAGGCGAATTAAGAACCGCTAGAATGCACGAAAATAGGGTAGAATGCCTCAAAACCATTGCATTAAGAAGAGAGAAAGCAGATGTACCGAAAGCAACAGTACTCAATTGAAACACCAGAAAACTTGAAAAATCTGTTCGGCGGGCAGTTAGACGAAGAAAATCGTTGGATAGAAATGTCAAAAATGATTCTTTGGGAAGAATATGAGGAAGAATATGCAAAAAACTTCACAGAAAAAAAAGGAGCCCCAGCCAAATCATTTAGAATGGCATTAGGAGCATTAATTATCAAAGAAATTTCAGGAAAAAGTGACAGAGAAACAGTAGAACAAATAAAAGAGAACCCTTATTTACAGTACTTTATAGGAATGGAAAGCTATAGTAGCAAAGAAGCATTTAATGCGTCAATGATGGTTCATTTTCGTAAAAAAATAGGAATGGAATTAATAAATAAAATTAATAAAGAAATAGAAAAAAAAGCGACGGGTGTAGCGTCAGAAAAAAAAGAAAATGAAGGAAAGTTATTGTTAGATGCGACTTGTACACCAGCAGATATAAAATATCCAACGGATATAGGAATATTGAATGATGCCAGAGAAAAAACAGAAAAAATAATAGATAAGCTGTATGAAGAAATAAAAGAGAAAAGGAAAGAAAAGCCGAGGACTTATAGGGAAGTGGCAAGAAAAGAGTACTTAGCCATAGCAAAAAAACGTCGTGTGTCAAAAAAAGAAAGAAGAAAAGGAACAAAAAAACAACTAGGATATATAAAAAGAAACTTGTCTGATATAGAAAAAATGATAGAAGAGGGAGCAAAGTTAGAAAAACTAACGAAAAAAGAGCAAGAAGAGCTTGTAACGATAGGAAAAGTGTATGAGCAACAGTTAGAAATGTATGAAAAAAAGACAAATAAAGTAGAAAACAGAATCGTGAGTGTAAGCCAACCTCACGTGCGTCCAATAGTGCGTGGAAAAGCGGGAAAAGCAGTAGAGTTTGGAGCTAAAATATCGGCAAGTAATGTGAATGGCTTTGTCTTCTTAGACAAATTAAGTTGGGATAATTACAACGAATCGGGAGATTTACAAGCGCGAATAGAAGAATATAAAAGGGAAACAGGATGTTATCCGGAATCGGTTCATGTGGATAAAATCTATCGAACAAAAGCGAATCGAGCTTATTGTAAAGAAAGGGATATAAGAATGAGTGGTCCCCGATTGGGAAGACCGCCGAAAGAGGTGAGCAAAGAAAAAAAGAAAGAGGCACGCTCAGATGAAAGAGTGCGTAATGCCATTGAGGGTAAATTCGGACAGGGAAAGAGGAAATTTAGTCTTGGTCGAGTGATGGCCAAACTACCTGAGACCTCGGAAACGGTAATTGCGATGAACTTTTTGGTAATGCATCTTTCTACTCTACTTCAGAAGACAAAAAGTAAAAAGTTGTAGAGTCGTTTTTCTTGTGAAAAATGGTGTTAATTTTCCTCTCTTTTGTGAGGAGTGATTTGTGTTGACCTTTTTAGACAGAAAGGAACAATAGATTAAACAAAATCTGTATTTTGATTTGTTTCCATAAGGATAAGTTATCTATGCTTTTTCAGTCCATACTTCCCTAACCCACATTTCTTTCGTTTTTTGACTTTTTCAGCAAGCCCTAGGTAGTGCAAAGCTCCCCCATTTTCGTGACTAGAGTAGTCTTCTCTTTTTTGCTGCCTTTTTTCCCTTCCTTTGCCGTTGCTTTGGACTTGATGCCATCGTCTAGCCGCAACACTAAGGGCAAGGCAAAGCAGGCTTTTCCTGCTCCCACCAAAACACTCAAGGCATTGAAGTAATGCCCCCTTATCCATTCTGGCTTCGCCACATTTCCGGATTCTTGGTGTATACTTCAAACGTTCATAATCTGAGATTTATCAAAGCGTTGAAATCGTAAGGTGAGCAAAGAATCAAGCTCCTCCTTATATTTTACGTTAGCATCTTCAAGACATCCTGAAATTGCTGCAGAAAACTGCGTAAAATCTTCATAATATTTTGCGTATAAACACTTCTTTTTCACAAACTTCCACAGTCTTTCAATTAGGGCTTGCTGAAAAAGTCAAAAAACGAAAGAAATGTGGGTTAGGGAAGTATGGACTGAAAAAGCATAGATAACTTATCCTTATGGAAACAAATCAAAATACAGATTTTGTTTAATCTATTGTTCCTTTCTGTCTAAAAAGGTCAACACAAATCACTCCTCACAAAAGAGAGGAAAATTAACACCATTTTTCACAAGAAAAACGACTCTACAACTTTTTACTTTTTGTCTTCTGAAGTAGAGTAGAAAGATTCATTACCAAAAAGTTCATCGCAATTACCGTTTCCGAGGTCTCAGGTAGTTTGGCCATCACTCGACCAAGACTAAATTTCCTCTTTCCCTGTCCGAATTTACCCTCAATGGCATTACGCACTCTTTCATCTGAGCGTGCCTCTTTCTTTTTTTCTTTGCTCACCTCTTTCGGCGGTCTTCCCAATCGGGGACCACTCATTCTTATATCCCTTTCTTTACAATAAGCTCGATTCGCTTTTGTTCGATAGATTTTATCCACATGAACCGATTCCGGATAACATCCTGTTTCCCTTTTATATTCTTCTATTCGCGCTTGTAAATCTCCCGATTCGTTGTAATTATCCCAACTTAATTTGTCTAAGAAGACAAAGCCATTCACATTACTTGCCGATATTTTAGCTCCAAACTCTACTGCTTTTCCCGCTTTTCCACGCACTATTGGACGCACGTGAGGTTGGCTTACACTCACGATTCTGTTTTCTACTTTATTTGTCTTTTTTTCATACATTTCTAACTGTTGCTCATACACTTTTCCTATCGTTACAAGCTCTTCTTGCTCTTTTTTCGTTAGTTTTTCTAACTTTGCTCCCTCTTCTATCATTTTTTCTATATCAGACAAGTTTCTTTTTATATATCCTAGTTGTTTTTTTGTTCCTTTTCTTCTTTCTTTTTTTGACACACGACGTTTTTTTGCTATGGCTAAGTACTCTTTTCTTGCCACTTCCCTATAAGTCCTCGGCTTTTCTTTCCTTTTCTCTTTTATTTCTTCATACAGCTTATCTATTATTTTTTCTGTTTTTTCTCTGGCATCATTCAATATTCCTATATCCGTTGGATATTTTATATCTGCTGGTGTACAAGTCGCATCTAACAATAACTTTCCTTCATTTTCTTTTTTTTCTGACGCTACACCCGTCGCTTTTTTTTCTATTTCTTTATTAATTTTATTTATTAATTCCATTCCTATTTTTTTACGAAAATGAACCATCATTGACGCATTAAATGCTTCTTTGCTACTATAGCTTTCCATTCCTATAAAGTACTGTAAATAAGGGTTCTCTTTTATTTGTTCTACTGTTTCTCTGTCACTTTTTCCTGAAATTTCTTTGATAATTAATGCTCCTAATGCCATTCTAAATGATTTGGCTGGGGCTCCTTTTTTTTCTGTGAAGTTTTTTGCATATTCTTCCTCATATTCTTCCCAAAGAATCATTTTTGACATTTCTATCCAACGATTTTCTTCGTCTAACTGCCCGCCGAACAGATTTTTCAAGTTTTCTGGTGTTTCAATTGAGTACTGTTGCTTTCGGTACATCTGCTTTCTCTCTTCTTAATGCAATGGTTTTGAGGCATTCTACCCTATTTTCGTGCATTCTAGCGGTTCTTAATTCGCCTACTATTTTTCTCCGTAAAGGTTTCAGCTTTTTTCAGCAAGCCCCAATTAAATTCAAGTTAGGAGAATAAGTAGGTAAGTACAGTAACTCTATTCCTAATGATTCTGCCAACTCCTGCACAATTCGGCATTTTTGATAACGAGCATTGTCTAATACCAACGTAATCGGTATTAATAGTCCTAATTCTGCTATCTTTTCTAGGAGTTCACAAACCTGAGTTCCCGTAATATAAGAACTGTTCGTTACCATAATTACTTCATGGGTAATTGCATTTAATGCTCCTAACACATTAAAACGTTTTCTCCCTGATGGTGACTTAATAAAAATCCTTTTGAAGCACCATATAAAATTTACAAATGCTCCCATTACAAAATGAGAGGCATCTACAAAGAAAACTGCCCTTTTTCCTGCTTTTGCCTCTTCTAGCCTTGGTTCTAGCTCTTTTTCTCTATAGCTATCCTGAGCTTCTACATCTGCTTTTGATGGAATTGTTCCCACCTTTAGACACCTCATTCCTATTGACTTTAAAAATTTTCTGACTTGCGTTGGACTTCTTTTTATTCCCGTTAATTCTTCTATTCTTTTTACTGCTTCATTTATTCTTGCTGGTGGATTTGACTCAAAATATGCCTCAATTGTCCCTTGATGCTCTGTTAACTCGCTTTTCGGGCGATTAAATTTTATTTCTTTTAGTTTTTCTATCCCGCCCTCTTGATAATCACGGATATAGCTTGTCACCGTATTTACTGAAACTCCTGCGAATTGAGCAATTTTTTGATGAGATAATCCCTGACTTTTTAACCATAAAACTTCCATCTTTAGCTGTACTCTAGGATGCGGGTGATTAAACCGACCGTAAGACAACAGTCTTTTGTCTTCTTCCGTAAATTCTAACTTAATCATTTCTCAGCCTCTTGACTACTTTTTCTATTTTTACTATATTATCTCTTATTTTTAAAATTCGCAACTTGTGACCGTGTTCAGTATAGTCGTTTTACCCCTGGCATCTTGCGCCCTTCTTTCCCCACTTTGATTCCATCCCCCACATACACTCGTTTTTCCTTGATTCGATATAGATTTTCATGCTGACTTACCCACTTCGACCATCCCAAGGTCAGTCCTTTGACGTTAAATGCCTTGGATTCAAACCAATGTAGTGCCTGATGGTAGTAGCTCTCTGTTAACCCTAAGGCATTGACATAGCTTGTTATTGCGCTCGGTTGGCTGTTGAGCACTACTCCCCAGGCTAATAGGATAAACCATTGGTACGTTGCTTCTCGGCTAAAGGCGGGACGGAGATTCTCTAGGATTTGCTCTAGTCGCTGACATAGTTGCATAATTGATAGATAGCACTGGCTATCGATTTTCTATATCAGCCAGTTTCGGACATAACGGCACTCTTGGGTATCGCATGTCCGATTTTCTTTTCTCACTTACCCTGCTCGAGAACTTCCCACTGTCCAGTGATTAATAGTTTGCACTAAATAGCTTTGAATACGGCTGTGTTTTCCTTTAGGCATTGGTTTTTGAGTGATAGTTCCCTTGCTATATTCTGAAGCAGGCTGAGTTTCAGTTAGGGTTAAAAAAGTTTCTAAAGTAATAATTCTAGATGCAAGTGTTACCATTGGAAGTCACCATTAAATTTCACAAAAATCTCTTTAATATATTCAGTCTAAATTGAAACCTCTTGTTTTTAAGTGACCTAAGTTGATCCTCCTCAATCCCGATTAAAAAGAGAGATTTTTTCCAGTTTTCAAAATAGAGGTGGTTTATAATTGGCTAAGTTGACCATTCGGTAATAACTGAAAAGTCTTTCCTCGCCAGGTCACGCGATCGCCGATGAAACTATAACACCAAATACCAAAAGTCAGAAAATCCCGTAGCGGTGTCCATAACCAAAATTGTTTCGCAGTGGGATCTTGAAACAGGGCGATCGCGATCCAATAAGCTGTTAGATAACGGGCCAACCAAAGGATTCCAAAAACAATCCAGCCCCAACGTGACGCGTGGGTTAAAGCCAGAAAAAGACTACTCAAAACCGTTCCCTGGGTAAAAATCAGACCAACATAACCCCAAAAACGTTCAATGCGGATACACTTTTGCCAACGAGTCTGACGACTGATCATATTTCCTAGAGTCACATTCCCTAGGTGGTGCTCCACAATATAACGAGATAAAATCACCTGATAGCCCTGGACGGTAGAAAGATAACCTAATTGATAATCATCGGCTAAGTGGTTAACAATCTCGACCAATCCGCCAATTTTATCTAGGGTTTCCCGACGAATGGCAATGGTAGAACCTAGAGCAAAGTTCATCCCTTCTAATCGACGTGCCGTCATCACCTTGGGTAAAAATTGAGTGGCAATATCCAATGCCTCGAAACCCGCTAACCAGCCCTCGGTCACGGAATTATATAAACAGGTGACAACACCAACTTCCGCCTCTTTGAACGGTTGTATAATTGCCTCAAGATAATCGTTTTTAACCTGAATATCACTGTCCGAAATCACGAAAAGATCGTAGCGAGCTAGATTGAAACCGTTGGCCAAGTTATTGATCTTAGGATTAATCCCTAAATGGCGATCGCTGATCACAAATTCAATGTTTAGTGCAGGAAAATCCCGTTGTAACTTTTCCACAATGGCCAAACTGGGATCTTGGGAATCTTGGAGGGTAAAAACCAGTTGATATTCTGGATAATCTTGTTGACAAAAGGATGCTAAACAATCGTAACTCTCCCAATCCAAGCCACACAAAGGTTTAAGGATAGTGACTGGCGGGGTAAAAGTCTCTGTTGGCTCGTTAGGTTGAGATCTGAAAAAAGCGATCGTCGCGTACAGCGAAAAACCATAATACCCCAGGGCAGCAAGACAGAGCAGAAAAACAAGAACTTGTAAATACGGCACCAATGATGATCAGGCAAAAGTATTAATTTCCCCAGTATAACAAGCTCTTACCATAGCAAGGAAACCCTGGAAACCACATTCCGCCAGTTGTCGAAGAAGCAGGATAGTTTATGCGAGCTAGTGTGAATCGTCAACGTCAACAGGGCGAACGTATCTTATTTTTGAAAGGTAGGCTGGATAAGGGTTTCCGAGATCATGATTGATTTTTTATGAAACGCTGAAAGTCTTATCAGATAAGGAGTCTAGAATTTAGAGGCGTTTGCCCTGCGTCAATACCAAAGCTCGTAGACTCAAAATAGTTCTACCTGTAAATAATTCGTTGATAGATTATCCTGTGAAACGGTACGATAGGGCTTTCGATCTCGTGTCAGATGTAATCAACGAAAATTTTACAGCAAGAAAAAATAACACCGCCAATTTCCACTAAACCCGAACCGCCGCCTAAAAATCGAGTGGCGATCGCACCAATTAAGGTAAAATTAATCCCTAATAAAATCAGTTTTAGCGTTTTCGCCAACCAATCCCAACGATTCAGAGGATGGGAAGATTTCCTACTATCCAAGTACCACCACCAGACTTGGTCAGAAATTAGTAAACTCTCCCGATATTCAGCCAAATCAAGAACTAAGGAGTGTATTATAATTCTCCAGAGCAACCTGTAGAGGAGTCGGTTTAGGAGAAAGAGACTTCATCATTTATCATCGAGTTTACTCTAGAGATAATTAAAACCAATCCTTACTGAAGACTTAAGGCCGATAGAGCCAAAGCGGTTGGCCACTGGTGGCCAGTTCAAATTCTAGCCAATTAACCGCATTTCCCAACTGATTAGAGCTTGAAATCTGGCTATTTAAGAGCCGCTTTAACAAAGGTTTGGGTTCTTCAATGGTATTGCATTCTGCTTTTTCGGGATCTAAACCGGCTAATTCTGCGGCCCAACGACGGGCTTCTTCTTCTGTTCCCAGGCGATCAACCACGCCTAAACTGAGGGCCTGTTGTCCCGTGAAAATGCGACCATCGGCAAAACTTTTAACGGTTTCAATAGGTAATTTACGAGCTTCCGCCACTGTTTCCACAAATTGTTGATAGCTATCATCGATGAGATCTTGCAGAATTTTTTCTTCTTCGGGCAATAATTCTCGATCAAAGGACAAAATATCTTTGTAGGGGCCAGATTTAATGACCTTGAAGGAAACCCCAACTTTATCGAGTAATTTTTCTAGGTTATTGCCCCGTAAAATGACCCCAATACTGCCAGTAATCGTCCCAGGATTAGCCATGATTTGATTGGCTCCCATGCCGATATAAACCCCACCGGAGGCTGAGATATTACCAAAACTTGCAACAATTTTAACGGTTTCTCCTAATTTTTTGAGAGCGTAGTAAATTTCCTGGGAGTCGCCCACTGTGCCACCAGGGGAGTCAATGCGCAGTAAGAGGGCTGGAAATTTTTTTTCTTTGACGGTTTCTAGGGCCTTGAGTACCTGTTGACGGGTATTGCCAGCGATCGCGCCACTGATTTCGATACGAGCGATTTGTTTAGTCGATTTAGGTTTAAAGGGCCAGACCATAGGGTAAAAGAGCAAAAAATAGGAGGATAACGTCCGTTCTTATCTTAACGAGGCGATCGCCAAAAGCACAGGGGATGACGAGGGGATTTGAGAAGTCGGGGTAGATTTGCTGATAGGATAGGGAAATTTGGGATTATGAGGGGAAAAACGCCACCATGTTTTTTAAGAATGTTATATCTCGTCTATTGGCCCTAGTTCTCGTGGTTGCGATCGGTCTGATGGGCTGCTCCAGTGGTACGGGATTAACCGGCAACTATAGCCAGGATACCTTAAAAGTGATTGAAACCTTAAGCACGGCCCTAGATTTACCCAGTGATGCGGAAAATCTCTCTGAGGTACAATCGTCGGTTCGGGCAGAGATTAACGACTATATTTCGCGCTATCGTCGAGATGCAAGTTCGGGTAAACTACGCTCTTTTACCACCATGCAAACGGCTCTGAATTCGTTGGCCGGCTATTATACTTCCTATGGTACTCGCCCTGTGCCTGAGAAGTTGAAAAAACGTTTAAAACAAGAATTTAAACAAGCTTCTGTGGCCGTTGAACGAGGTGTTTAATAACTCAATGAGTTTCGTTTTAAAGTGTGAGGGAAGGTTTGAGGGATCAAGCCTTTTTCTTTTTCTCTGAATCGTCTATTTATAGCAATGGACAGCTTGATTAATACTTTCAAACTTTTGGGGCAAGGGGCTTAAGCCCCTTGTTAACGTCCTCAGTATTGTGACGACTGCTATAACTCAATCAATACTAAATTAATACTTGATTAATTATGACTGCTTCTCCTCTACTCTTATTGATTGATGGCCATTCCCTCGCCTTTCGCGCCTATTATGCCTTTGCCACATCTAAAAAAGGCCCGCTACGGACGGCGAGTGGGATTCCTACCAGTGTTTGTTTTGGTTTTTTAAATTCTCTCATTCAGGCGATTAATGCTCAAAAACCTCAGGCGATCGCCATTGCCTTTGATCGACGGGAACCCACTTTTCGCCATGAAGCCGATGCAAATTATAAGGCAGATCGTCAAGCTACCCCAGAAGAATTTATCACCGATTTAGCCTATCTGCGACAACTATTAACGGCTCTAAATTTACAAATTATTACCTATGCCGGTTACGAAGCCGATGATATTTTAGGAACCCTGGCTCAACAGGGTAGTGCCGCCGGTTATCAAGTTAAAATTGTGAGCGGCGATCGCGATCTATTTCAATTAGTGGATCCTCAAAAACAAATTAATGTTCTCTATCTCAGTCGTAATCCCTTCCAAGGCTCGGCGGGCTATAGTGAATATGATTGGGAGGCCGTGGTAGAAAAAATGGGAGTGACACCGCTACAAATTGTGGACTATAAGGCTCTCTGTGGCGATAAATCAGATAATATTCCTGGCGTTCGCGGTATTGGCGAAAAAACGGCAGCTAAATTATTACAGCAATACGGAACCCTAGCTGGTGTTTATGACAATTTAGATAAATTATCCACAGCCATTAAAACGAAATTAGTCACTGGCAAAGCGGATGCTGAACATTCCCAACACTTAGCTCAAATTGTCTTAGATGTTCCTTTAGAAATTAACCTAGCAGATTTTCATTTAAAAGGATTTAATCCCCAAACACTTAAGCCTCTGCTCGAACAATTAGAATTACGTACTTTTCTCGATAAGCTAAATTCTCTACATCAACAAATTGGCGGTGATAGCCTAGAAATTGCCCATCCCGCGATCGCCTCTCCATCCGATTCATCCGAAAACCAGCAATTATCTCTATTTGCTTCAACCCCTGATTCCAACACTATTCAATCCGAAGCCAAAATTGCGATCACCTCCTCTTTATTAACGCGTCTTGCTGCTATTATTCAACCTCAAATTATTGATAATCCAGAGAAATTATTAACGCTAATCCAGCAATTAGATAGCCATCAGAACCCAGATCATCCCATTGCCTGGGATACGGAAACCACCGGACTGGATCCCTTTACTTCTCATTTGGTGGGGATTGGTTGTACCTGGGGGGAAAATGCCACTGACACAGCTTACATTCCCATTGGTCATGTTCAAGGTCAACAACTGAATTTAAACTTGGTTTTACAATCCCTGGCTCCCATTTTAGAAAGCGATCGCCATCCGAAGGTATTGCAAAATGCCAAATTTGATCGACTGATTTTTAAACATCAAGGAATTAACCTAGCTGGCGTTGTTTTTGACACCATGTTAGCCAGCTATGTCCTGTACCCGGAGCAAAGTCATAACCTCACCGATCTATGTCGGCGATACCTATCTGGGATTGAAGCTCTCAGTTATAAAGATCTTAATATTGCCAAGGGCAAAACCCTGGCTGATATAGAAATTAATCTAGCGGCTTACTATTGTGGCTTAGATTGTTACAGCACCTATTTATTATTTGCTAAATTAACATCAGAACTCACCCAAATTCCTGACTTAGAGCAATTATTACAACAAATAGAATTGCCCCTAGAGCCGATTTTAGCCGAGATGGAAGATCGAGGCATTCGCATTGATCGAGACTATTTAGCTGTCCTTTCTGAGCAATTACAACTAGATTTAAATTTAATTGAAACAGCCGCCTATGCTGAAGCCGGAGAAACTTTTAACCTAGGTTCTCCGAAACAATTAGGGGATATTTTATTTGAAAAATTGGCACTGAATCGCAAGAAATCTCGCAAAACCAAAACCGGTTATTCCACCGATCATGCCACTTTGGAAAAACTTCAGGGCGATCATCCCATTATTGATCACATCTTGGAACATCGTACCCTTGCCAAATTAAAGTCAACCTATGTGGATGCTCTTCCTACTTTAATCAATCCCCATACTCAACGAGTTCACACCGATTTTAATCAAACTGTCACCAGCACCGGGCGACTGTCTTCCTCCAATCCTAATCTACAAAATATTCCCATTCGCACTGAATTTTCTCGCAAAATTCGTCAGGCCTTTATTCCTCAAACTGATTGGTTATTAGTATCCGCCGATTATTCTCAAATTGAATTACGTATCTTAGCTCATCTTAGTCAGGAACCGGTGCTGTTAGAAGCCTATCGTCAAGGTGAAGATGTCCATCGGGTGACAGCAAAATTACTCTTTGAAAAGGAAGATATTTCTGCCGCGGAACGTAATTTAGGTAAGACGATTAACTTTGGGGTAATTTATGGTATGGGAGCGCAACGATTTGCCAGGGAAGCGAATGTGAGTTCTGAAGAAGGTCGGCTTTTCATCGATCGCTATCGTCAAACCTATGCCCAGGTTTTTAATTATTTGGAAATGACCAAAAAGAAGGCGATCGCAGCAGGATTTGTCACCACGATTGTGGGCAGAAGACGTTATTTTGAATTTGTTAGTGACAGTTTACGGCAATTACGGGGCTGTGATCCCAATCAAATTGATCTCGATAGTTTAGACATTAACTATGCCGATTCCCAATTACTCAGGGCCGCAGCCAATGCGCCTATCCAAGGCTCCAGTGCCGATATTATTAAAATTGCCATGATTAATATTGCCGCTCGCTTAAAAAACTATCAAGCTCAATTACTGTTACAAGTTCATGATGAATTGATCTTTGAAATGCCACCAACAGAGTGGGAAATTCTAGCCACAGAAATTAAGCAGGTCATGGAACAAGCAATTACTTTAACAGTACCGTTAGTTGTCGATATTCATGCCGGTAAGAATTGGATGGAGGCAAAGTAAGTATAACTTTTGCCATTCATAGAGATCCTGTAAGCTCATTGACAAACCGATGATGGCAAATCATTAGTTAATCCCAATCACATATTTGCGCCATTCCTGATTACTATTTTCCCTAGTATATTTAGAAATTTCAAATAGTAAACTGCTATAGGGACGGCGAGGTTGGTAATTCAGGGACATATTAGCCTCCTTGGGGGTGCGATTTCCCTTTTTGACATTACAACGGACACAGGCAGTCACCAAATTTTCCCAGCTATCGTCACCGCCCCTGGAACGGGGAAGAACATGATCCAGGGTCAACTCCTCCCCTTTATAGTTGCAGTACTGGCAAGTGTGGCGATCGCGTTCCAGCAAATTACGACGAGTCAAGGGAATCTCTTTATAGGGAACCTTGACGTACTGACGCAGACGAATGACCGTTGGGATCGGTAAATCTTGATAGATCAATTGCCCGTTATGTTCCAGTTGCTCGGCCTTACCTTTGAGCAACAAAACAACCGCCCTTCGCCAACTGGTAATGTTGAGCGGTTCATAGGAGGCATTTAGCACTAGAACCTTGCCCATAGGCTTATATAGCAGAGGTTAAAAAATTTCCCCTGATACTAACACATTTTCTCTAGGATATACTTGGCACGGTCATAGATTGAGATTTTCTCCCCCTTGTCAGCAATTCTCAGTTTTAGACACAGCGAGCCTTTTAGGGATTTAAAGAACATTTTAAAGGGGGGGGTTTGAGGCAATCATGGGTGTACTATTGCGTTTAAAAGTCTGAAGACTCGTAAAATGAACTTGTTAATCCCGTTGAATTTTACCCCGTATTAGGCGAACTAAAACCTGAAACCCTTGCTACAGCGCAAATTTAGAATTGCTGATAGAAAGCGATCGCCTCTAAGTTCTCAAGCCAGCCTGTTGCACCCTGTTAGTTGATAGAAATATCCTCAAAGGTCAGAGCCAAATTGGGACTCAAGGTAGCAAACTGAATCGCTGCAATAGAACCATTGCCATCACTGTCAAAGAGCAATGCACCGGAGGTGGAATTGTAGATAGGGCTTGCTGAAAAAAGCTGAAACCTTTACGGAGAAAAATAGTAGGCGAATTAAGAACCGCTAGAATGCACGAAAATAGGGTAGAATGCCTCAAAACCATTGCATTAAGAAGAGAGAAAGCAGATGTACCGAAAGCAACAGTACTCAATTGAAACACCAGAAAACTTGAAAAATCTGTTCGGCGGGCAGTTAGACGAAGAAAATCGTTGGATAGAAATGTCAAAAATGATTCTTTGGGAAGAATATGAGGAAGAATATGCAAAAAACTTCACAGAAAAAAAAGGAGCCCCAGCCAAATCATTTAGAATGGCATTAGGAGCATTAATTATCAAAGAAATTTCAGGAAAAAGTGACAGAGAAACAGTAGAACAAATAAAAGAGAACCCTTATTTACAGTACTTTATAGAAATGGAAAGCTATAGTAGCAAAGAAGCATTTAATGCGTCAATGATGGTTCATTTTCGTAAAAAAATAGGAATGGAATTAATAAATAAAATTAATAAAGAAATAGAAAAAAAAGCGACGGGTGTAGCGTCAGAAAAAAAAGAAAATGAAGGAAAGTTATTGTTAGATGCGACTTGTACACCAGCAGATATAAAATATCCAACGGATATAGGAATATTGAATGATGCCAGAGAAAAAACAGAAAAAATAATAGATAAGCTGTATGAAGAAATAAAAGAGAAAAGGAAAGAAAAGCCGAGGACTTATAGGGAAGTGGCAAGAAAAGAGTACTTAGGGCTTGCTGAAAAAGTCAAAAAACGAAAGAAATGTGGGTTAGGGAAGTATGGACTGAAAAAGCATAGATAACTTATCCTTATGGAAACAAATCAAAATACAGATTTTGTTTAATCTATTGTTCCTTTCTGTCTAAAAAGGTCAACACAAATCACTCCTCACAAAAGAGAGGAAAATTAACACCATTTTTCACAAGAAAAACGACTCTACAACTTTTTACTTTTTGTTTTCTTTTTTGTCTTCTGAAGTAGAGTAGAAAGATTCATTACCAAAAAGTTCATCGCAATTACCGTTTCCGAGGTCTCAGGTAGTTTGGCCATCACTCGACCAAGACTAAATTTCCTCTTTCCCTGTCCGAATTTACCCTCAATGGCATTACGCACTCTTTCATCTGAGCGTGCCTCTTTCTTTTTTTCTTTGCTCACCTCTTTCGGCGGTCTTCCCAATCGGGGACCACTCATTCTTATATCCCTTTCTTTACAATAAGCTCGATTCGCTTTTGTTCGATAGATTTTATCCACATGAACCGATTCCGGATAACATCCTGTTTCCCTTTTATATTCTTCTATTCGCGCTTGTAAATCTCCCGATTCGTTGTAATTAGGGCTTGCTGAAAAAAGCTGAAACCTTTACGGAGAAAAATAGTAGGCGAATTAAGAACCGCTAGAATGCACGAAAATAGGGTAGAATGCCTCAAAACCATTGCATTAAGAAGAGAGAAAGCAGATGTACCGAAAGCAACAGTACTCAATTGAAACACCAGAAAACTTGAAAAATCTGTTCGGCGGGCAGTTAGACGAAGAAAATCGTTGGATAGAAATGTCAAAAATGATTCCCTGGGAAGAATATGAGGAAGAATATGCAAAAAACTTCACAGAAAAAAAAGGAGCCCCAGCCAAATCATTTAGAATGGCATTAGGAGCATTAATTATCAAAGAAATTTCAGGAAAAAGTGACAGAGAAACAGTAGAACAAATAAAAGAGAACCCTTATTTACAGTACTTTATAGAAATGGAAAGCTATAGTAGCAAAGAAGCATTTAATGCGTCAATGATGGTTCATTTTCGTAAAAAAATAGGAATGGAATTAATAAATAAAATTAATAAAGAAATAGAAAAAAAAGCGACGGGTGTAGCGTCAGAAAAAAAAGAAAATGAAGGAAAGTTATTGTTAGATGCGACTTGTACACCAGCAGATATAAAATATCCAACGGATATAGGAATATTGAATGATGCCAGAGAAAAAACAGAAAAAATAATAGATAAGCTGTATGAAGAAATAAAAGAGAAAAGGAAAGAAAAGCCGAGGACTTATAGGGAAGTGGCAAGAAAAGAGTACTTAGCCATAGCAAAAAAACGTCGTGTGTCAAAAAAAGAAAGAAGAAAAGGAACAAAAAAACAACTAGGATATATAAAAAGAAACTTGTCTGATATAGAAAAAATGATAGAAGAGGGAGCAAAGTTAGAAAAACTAACGAAAAAAGAGCAAGAAGAGCTTGTAACGATAGGAAAAGTGTATGAGCAACAGTTAGAAATGTATGAAAAAAAGACAAATAAAGTAGAAAACAGAATTGTGAGTGTAAGCCAACCTCACGTGCGTCCAATAGTGCGTGGAAAAGCGGGAAAAGCAGTAGAGTTTGGAGCTAAAATATCGGCAAGTAATGTGAATGGCTTTGTCTTCTTAGACAAATTAAGTTGGGATAATTACAACGAATCGGGAGATTTACAAGCGCGAATAGAAGAATATAAAAGGGAAACAGGATGTTATCCGGAATCGGTTCATGTGGATAAAATCTATCGAACAAAAGCGAATCGAGCTTATTGTAAAGAAAGGGATATAAGAATGAGTGGTCCCCGATTGGGAAGACCGCCGAAAGAGGTGAGCAAAGAAAAAAAGAAAGAGGCACGCTCAGATGAAAGAGTGCGTAATGCCATTGAGGGTAAATTCGGACAGGGAAAGAGGAAATTTAGTCTTGGTCGAGTGATGGCCAAACTACCTGAGACCTCGGAAACGGTAATTGCGATGAACTTTTTGGTAATGAATCTTTCTACTCTACTTCAGAAGACAAAAAGTAAAAAGTTGTAGAGTCGTTTTTCTTGTGAAAAATGGTGTTAATTTTCCTCTCTTTTGTGAGGAGTGATTTGTGTTGACCTTTTTAGACAGAAAGGAACAATAGATTAAACAAAATCTGTATTTTGATTTGTTTCCATAAGGATAAGTTATCTATGCTTTTTCAGTCCATACTTCCCTAACCCACATTTCTTTCGTTTTTTGACTTTTTCAGCAAGCCCTAATTATCCCAACTTAATTTGTCTAAGAAGACAAAGCCATTCACATTACTTGCCGATATTTTAGCTCCAAACTCTACTGCTTTTCCCGCTTTTCCACGCACTATTGGACGCACGTGAGGTTGGCTTACACTCACAATTCTGTTTTCTACTTTATTTGTCTTTTTTTCATACATTTCTAACTGTTGCTCATACACTTTTCCTATCGTTACAAGCTCTTCTTGCTCTTTTTTCGTTAGTTTTTCTAACTTTGCTCCCTCTTCTATCATTTTTTCTATATCAGACAAGTTTCTTTTTATATATCCTAGTTGTTTTTTTGTTCCTTTTCTTCTTTCTTTTTTTGACACACGACGTTTTTTTGCTATGGCTAAGTACTCTTTTCTTGCCACTTCCCTATAAGTCCTCGGCTTTTCTTTCCTTTTCTCTTTTATTTCTTCATACAGCTTATCTATTATTTTTTCTGTTTTTTCTCTGGCATCATTCAATATTCCTATATCCGTTGGATATTTTATATCTGCTGGTGTACAAGTCGCATCTAACAAGGGTGCGACCTTTAGTTGATAAAAGCTGTTGTAATCAGGGTTCTACAGGGAACCCATATTGATCAAGTTTTGCCCAAAATTGACTCCATCGTTCCTTGGTCAATACCAAAGCTCGTAGGCTCAAAATAATTCCTGCTCCTTTTTCCTTCCATCGCATCCCTGAACAACATAATCCAGCAATTCCAAATTCAGAATGTAGTCAAAGATACAAAAGGCTCGATGTATTTACTGGCAAGGGTTTTGCTATGAAAATTGCCAATTAATCAACTAGGAAGAATTCGAGACAGCGAGAGAAACTGAGTCATCAAGCATAAAATCTAAAAGATGATGCCAGCTTTCAAAGAACAGATATTTGGTCAAAGAGAGAATATCTTGAAAGAATCCCTTACGAGTGCCGCGTTGGACGCGAATTCTCTGGTAACGTTCATCAACCAAACCTAAAACCGTGTGCAAGAGAAAAGCCAGCAAATTCAGGGTAAGCAAAACAGAGGCGAGGTGTTGTTTACCATGCCCAAAATTATGCTCTAAGTGATAGCCTCGATTTTTGAGAATATTGTGATTCTCGTTCTCAGTACGCCAACGAGTCCGTCCAGCACGACAGACATCAAGAACGATGTGAGGGGTGAGAAAATGATTGGTAATCCAACTATTGTGATAAAGAAGTTGAGCATCGGATTCGCGGTGGATTTTTAGCTCACACCAGTTAACCAACAAAGCAGGCTGTTGGTCTCGCAGGGGAATCTGATTGAGATAACGGCAGTGCCAAATCTCGAAATACTTCCCATTCCAACGTCGGTGTTGAGTGGTTTTGACTTCTCCATTAGCTTCTAAATAGTTTAACCATTCATAGAGTGTGGGATGAGAAGTCGGTAAACAGACGAAGATAAAGTTGAAATCGTGGTCGAGACAGTGCTGACAAGTGGGCTGACGACTGTACAAGTCATCCCCTAGCAGAGTTATCTTCTGTCCCGCAAACAAACTAGCATGGTTACTTATCCAACGTTTCGCCGCATTTTGCTCACAATCTTGCTTTTCAGAACCGTCTTGAGGGGTAATAAATTCAGGGGGTAAGGAAAAAACTGATTCATGGTCTGGGGAAACAATCACGGGCAATAATGCAGTAATGGAAGTAGGTGACTTTTCCCTGTTTTGACGTTTTGGTTGAACAGCATGGACAATTTACTTTTTCCGAACTGTAGTAATTTGTCCCATCCATTGCTACTAGAAGATTTCCCCTCAATATTTCATAGGCTTTCAAGAAGGGTGTGACCTTTAGTTGATGAAGGAAAAGAAAAGTGTTAACATGAGATGAAAAGTGACAAAGAGGAAACAATGATGACAGCAAAACTAATTAATGTAGAGGGTTCAAAGATAAAAATAGAACTAACATTAGAACTCAGTCGTTCAATGTTGGATACAGAAATAAATATTCAAAAAGGCTTAAACGAAGTAGGTTGCATCGCCAGCAAAGAAGCCTTGAAATATTTAGATACAGATGGTTCACCCTTAAAAATCGGTGAAGAAATCTGGAAGAGTAAGGGAGAGCAACCGAAAGAATATCAAACACCTTATGGTGAGGTTATAGTGAATCGTCATGTATATCAGCGTTCACCTTTGAGGAAAAACGTATTGCCCCTTAGAAAGAGAAGCAAGGATAATCATAACATCAACGCCATTATTGGCAAAACAGGTATCCTCAAAAATGTCAGGGATGGCAGGCAAAGAGGTGAAAAATGATTTATTAGAAAATCATGGTAGAAAAGTAGCGCTATCCTATATCCAAAGATTGAGTGAAGCAGTAGGAAGTGTGGTACAGGCAAAAGAAGAAGCGTGGAGTTATGCCCCGCCCAAGGAGGATAGCCAAATTGCAACAGTGGGAATAGGATTAGATGGAACCTGTATGCTGATGTGTGAGGATGGCTACCGTGAAGCAATGGTGGGAACCGTTTCCCTATACGATAGTGAAGGCGAACGTCAACCTACAATCTATCTAGGTGCGGCACCAGAGTATGGAAAAAAGAGTTTTCTAGAAAGATTAGAAAGAGAAATTGAGCGAGCGAAAAAACGTTATCCAGAGGCAACATTGGTCGGGATAGCAGACGGGGCAGAATCAAATTGGAAGTTTTTAGAAAAGCAAACGGAAGAACAGATATTAGATTTCTATCATGCCTCTGGTTACTTAGGTGCCTTGGCAGAAGCGTTGCATCCGAATACAGTGTCAAAACAAAAAGAATGGTTGACTGAAAATTGTCGAGAACTCAAGCATGAAAAAGGAAAAGCAGGAGAACTGCTAAATCTGATGAAAGAAGTCAAAGAAGAAAAAAGTCATTCTAAGAATCTTACCGAGAAACTACAAGCGGCGATTACTTATTACGAGAATCATCAGCATCAAATGGATTATGCTGAATACTTAGAGACTGGACAGTGGGAAGTTCTCGAGGCGTGTAAGTGGAGAAAAGAAAATCGGACATCCGATACAAAAGAGTGCCGTTATGTCCGAAACTGGCTGATATAAGAAAATCGATAGCCAGTGCTATCTATCAATTATGCAACTATGTCAGCGACTAGAGCAAATCCTCAATAATCTCCGTCCAGCCTTTAGCCGAGAAGCAACGTTCCAATGGTTTATCCTGTTAGTCTGGGGAGTAGTGCTCAACAGCCAACCCAGCGCAATAACTAGCTATGTCAATGCCATTGGCTGAACAGAGAGCTACTACAATCAGGCTCTACATTGGTTTGATTCCAAGGCGTTTAGGGTCGAAGGACTAACTTTACAATGGTCAAAGTGGCTAAGTCAGCATGAAAGTCTATACAGAATTAAAGGGAAACGGGTGTATGTGGGTGATGGCATCAAAGTGGGGAAAGAAGGACGCAAGATGCCAGGTGTAAAACGACTACACCAAGAATCGGAAGATGTGTCCAAGCCAGAGTGGATAAGGGGTCATTACTTCAATGCCTTGAGTATTTTGGTGGGAGTAGGGAAAGCCTGCTTTGCCTTGCCCTTAGTGTTGCGGCTAGACGATGGCATCAAGTCCAAAGCAACCGAGAAGGGGGAGGGAAAAGGCAAAAAAAAGGTGAAGACGAGCCTGGTGACAAAAATGGCTGACCTTTGTGTTACTTACGCAGAGGCAGGGAGTTATGTAATTTTGGATGCTTATTTTGCTTGCGAACCAGTGCTCAAAAGTTTTCGCCAGAACGCCTTGCATCTAATCACAAGAGTGCGTTGCTCCACCGTCGCCTATGCCCCCTTTTGTTCCGTGCCGACGCTGACGGGGAGAGGACGACCACGGATTTGGGGGAGTTCGATAAAACTAGAAAAGCTGTTCGCTCTGGCGGCGGACTTTCCGACAGCTAAAGTCTGGCTCTATGGTCAACAAGTCACGGTTTCTTATCAGTGCTTTGAGTTCCACTGGGATAGTCCCCATCAGCTCGTCAAGTTTGTTCTGACCCAATTGCCTAACGGACGACGACTGATTCTGCTTTCTACTGATCTCTGTTTGACTGGACCTGAGATTATTGCCGCTTACGGTCTCCGATTTAAGATTGAAGTCACTTTTCGTCAATTAGTCCATCTTTTGGGCAGCTTTGCCTATCGTTTTTGGCTTAAGAGTCTTCCTACTTTACCTACCTGGCCCAGCAATCTTATCCTCAGTGACTATCCACAAGCTGTTCAGACTCAGATTTTAAACAAGGTAGAAGCCTTTGAGCGTTTTGTTAACCTTAATGCCATTGCTTTAGGGCTACTTCAAATTCTCGCCTTAGAGTTACCCCAGGGGATTTGGGCTAATTTTCCTCGATGGTTTCGGACATTACCATCCCATGGCTACCCTAGTGAACGGATTGCTCAACTAGCCCTTCAACATCAAGCCCAAATGATTTTTCCTCAAAGTCCACCCAGTCTGCTTTTGCCTAAATTCCTTACCGCTAAACTTGCCTCTTCCTCAAGCCCTGATATGCTTACTTTCGTCGCATAGTCATTACCTTATCTGGCATCCATAAACTTCCCACTGTCCAGTTAGAGAAAAAGTATCCGATTGGTTCAGGTGTTACGGAAGCAGCTTGTAAGACGTTGGTCAAACAACGATTATGTTGTTCAGAGATGCGATGGAAGGAAAAAGGAGCAGGAATTATTTTGAGCCTACGAGCTTTGGTATTGACCAAGGAACGATGGAGTCAATTTTGGGCAAAACTTGATCAATATGGGTTCCCTGTAGAACCCTGATTACAACAGCTTTTATCAACTAAAGGTCGCACCCTTCAAGAATCCCATGCTCCTCAATGCTTGGTAAATTAACCCAAACAAAGGGAATAGACTACTCGCTGCTACCCCATCCACAATGTTGCGAATCTGTTCTACTGTTGGTATTTTTTCTAGTCCAAACAACCTCTGAGCATTATCTCGCCCACAACGGCTGTTAAGCTGACGTTGGTACTCTAAAAATGACTCATTTTGCATAAAAAAGGCGGCAAATGCCCCCAGTATCGCCTCTCTTAGACTATATTTCGTTGCATTACTAACCGAACGGGGGTCATCTATCTTCCCAATGACCTCGTTTAAACAGTGAACGATTCCGTCAAAACTTAGGTCGTTTACTTCCATCTTTCTCTCTGCAAAATCAGTAGACACTTTTCTCTTTATTCATAACTTCCTATAGGTCAAAGTTTTTCTGTCTCTATTTATACCATTTGAATTTGGAATTGCTGAACATAATCGTTGTTTGACCAACGTCTTACAAGCTGCTTCCGTAACACCTGAACCAATCGGATACTTTTTCTCTAAGTATTCAGCATAATCCATTTGATGCTGATGATTCTCGTAATAAGTAATCGCCGCTTGTAGTTTCTCGGTAAGATTCTTAGAATGACTTTTTTCTTCTTTGACTTCTTTCATCAGATTTAGCAGTTCTCCTGCTTTTCCTTTTTCATGCTTGAGTTCTCGACAATTTTCAGTCAACCATTCTTTTTGTTTTGACACTGTATTCGGATGCAACGCTTCTGCCAAGGCACCTAAGTAACCAGAGGCATGATAGAAATCTAATATCTGTTCTTCCGTTTGCTTTTCTAAAAACTTCCAATTTGATTCTGCCCCGTCTGCTATCCCGACCAATGTTGCCTCTGGATAACGGTTTTTCGCTCGCTCAATTTCTCTTTCTAATCTTTCTAGTCGCGCTGACGCGCTAAAGGCCGCCAAATGCGGTGTAAATTTGGCGGTAAAGAAGCAAATATTGACAAGCCTCCTGCCGAGTGGCTACGGACTATGGAGGCTCTATGTCGGTTCCTACGTTGGTCTCCACCAGAGCGTATTGTCCTGATTATCGCAGATTCCTGAATGAGTTTTCCAACCGACATATCGGGGGAAGTACAGAGCTTGGCGACTACCAGAATAGACTTTTGAAGGTCTAGGACTTCACTACAACACTCCCTTGACTACGAGAAACGAACTACTTAAACAGGTCTCGATCCGCATCAAAGAGACATGGCAAAAGGCTAGAGTTCTTTCAACAGGAGGCTAATAAACTTATTAAGCACCTTTACGGTCTCCTTGTAATACTTGGATTGTTCCCCAACCGACAAAATCTTCATCCCAAGAACCCGATCTCGAAGCTGATGTAGCAGATCACGATCAAGTTGCTTAATACCTGAAAACATATCTAGTTGTTGAGGATTTCCATGATTAGAGAAAGAAGTCTTACCCTCCATGTCCGATAGCTGAAGTCGCAATACTGCCATCTCGTCTTTCAGTTTCTCGTTTTCTTTTTCCAAACTCTCATGTAATACATGGTTTAATGCAAAATGTTCAATCAAATCTGCCCTTGTAATACGCTGTTTGTCGGCTATATTTCCTAGCATTTCCCATGTTGAATCTGTCGCCCGAATGCTTCTGACAGGACGAAGCTCATTAGACTTTTGAATAAATTTACCGTTGTCACCACGAATGCGGGTCATACCGAGTAATACATGAAAGTCAGAGGATTGATTACCGAAAGGATAGCACTATCCATGTATTACTTGATTATTTATTATTTTTCATCTTCAAGATAGAACCGTCCTCGTCTAGCTTGCTCTAAGCGATACCTTGCAAAACTTATTTTTTCAGTAAAGTCAATTGGATTTGGAACATGGTTCGGAGGCAAAACTTGCTTGGCGGCCATTTTTATGGCGTTTATGGGGTGCATCCCGTTTTCTATGTTGTTTGCTGCTGTCTGACAAATCGCAGCATAATCAGCCAAATCAGTAATAGGAAAATAATCACGAAGTAATTCATTTTCACTAACAGGCTTACCTAAAGAAGACTCCAGCCTTTGCCTCATGTCAGAAGCCTTCTCTCCTGTAAGAACAAGATTGACTTCGTTGTGGACTCGTCCAAAGAATATCCCTGTTTCTTTAGAACGTGGGTTGTATTGGTTGGATGCCTCTAAAAACGACTTTACCTGATCTGTCAGTGCTGTCCTGCTAGAATTTTTCAATTTATCACGCATAGCAATCCTGTCTATATCTGCTTCCATCTGAGCAGGAGTATAGCCAGAACCCAACCAAGAATGAATCCAGTCTTCTACGAACAAAGAAAAATCATCGTTGACCCACATCGTAAAACGAACAGCAAGACGGGGATGTATCCATGTCCCCTGATATTTGCCACCTTGCTTTACCTCTATTAATTCCGTTACAGGAATTCCTGTAACGAGAGAAAGCTTATTGATGGCGGACTGTGCCATTTTTGTTTGTAGCCAATTGGACGTATCTTTTCTCTCTCCCGTTATCTCCAGATGTGCCTTACATATCTGGGTTGCATTGACATATCCATCTGTTTCTCGCTGATATATGGCAATTCCCTCAATTTTGCGCTCTATAGTCTTAATTCTAGTGTTCATACTCTAAATTCCTTTGATTAACTGGTCTTTATAAGCTTCAGAGATAATTCTTTCCGTTAATTTATCTGGCTTAATCTCATAACCCAAAAATAGTAGATCACTGAGAAATATACAGGACTTGCCATTCTTTGTGAAAACTGACACCCCTGACAAATCAATGATTTTTGTCTCTGTAACACAATCATAGTCGCTTGCGTCTAATCGCCTAGCGAACTCCAAAATATCATTAGCGAGTGAATCGGGAACCCTGATAACTCTTGTTTTCCCGTGATTCCACTTAAACTTTCCTCCTGCGCCAACACGCTTACCACCTCTAGGCATTTTCTTTCTCCTATATTGACTATGTTACACCATCATTATCATAAGTAATGGAAAATGTCATGTAATACATGGTAAAGTATAGCAAAAATTATCCATGAAATACATGGATAAAGCCAGTGTTATACTCTGAACGGGTTAGAACTTAACTTTTTCAAAATGGCTAAAAGCCTTATTAGCAATGGATTTTAGTCCTTTTTTATAAGTCCATTTTTTAGCCGTTTAGAGTATAGAAAGAGTCATGTTTTAGTGGTGTTAGGTGGTGTCGTCATATCCCTTTTCGGGAATCTTACAGACAATCCCTATCGCGGTCGCCGTAACCATGACATATTTTTTGATTTTCCTATTCCATCGAAAATAGAGAGACGGGCCTTCAGTCTCTTCCGTTGATTCCTCATCATGGCCAATTAAATCCTCTGGCTCCTCTTCTAATTCTCTGAAATAGTCCCGAAGAACACCGCCAACCCCGACTGCTCTTGTACCATGTACCTGTTTAACATACTCCAAAAACCAATCACAATCAGCCACAAGGTCACTTTCCTTGCACTGGTACTTTAAGATTTCCGCAATCAACCCCACTGGTGAACTTTCAGCCTGAACAGCTTTTACGTCCAGAATTGGAGAATAATCAACTCGAAGGCATTGCTTCCATAAAGCGATCCAATCAGTCTTGGATAGATAATCTTCCTTGTAATAGCTATCCTTCAACAGGATTAGACAATGGAGATGAGGATGTGCTGATTGCCCATCGCGTCCCCTTGTAATCTCAACCGACTTTATCCAACCTATCCCAGGGAATGCCTTCAACTGGGTTAACCGTCTAAAAGACTGATTAAGATGATGCAATGTCTCTCTTAAATCGGTCAACTCACAATTTTTCATGGTCAACGTCAGAAAAATCCAACGCCCATCAGGATAATCAGTAACTACCTTTGGTAGATTCTCGTAGGCTTTTGCCTTCCAACGGAGCGATCGTCTCCACTGACAGATCGGACAATGGCGAACCCGACAGAATTTAGCAGAAGCCAACTTTAACCTCTGTTGACCTGTCTTATTATCGGGAACCAGTTTGAATTCTAGTAATTGAGAGCAAAGGGAAACCCTCTCGGCGTGAGAATCCATTCCCCCTTGCTTGTAATAATTAGGGCTTGCTGAAAAAAGCTGAAACCTTTACGGAGAAAAATAGTAGGCGAATTAAGAACCGCTAGAATGCACGAAAATAGGGTAGAATGCCTCAAAACCATTGCATTAAGAAGAGAGAAAGCAGATGTACCGAAAGCAACAGTACTCAATTGAAACACCAGAAAACTTGAAAAATCTGTTCGGCGGGCAGTTAGACGAAGAAAATCGTTGGATAGAAATGTCAAAAATGATTCCCTGGGAAGAATATGAGGAAGAATATGCAAAAAACTTCACAGAAAAAAAAGGAGCCCCAGCCAAATCATTTAGAATGGCATTAGGAGCATTAATTATCAAAGAAATTTCAGGAAAAAGTGACAGAGAAACAGTAGAACAAATAAAAGAGAACCCTTATTTACAGTACTTTATAGGAATGGAAAGCTATAGTAGCAAAGAAGCATTTAATGCGTCAATGATGGTTCATTTTCGTAAAAAAATAGGAATGGAATTAATAAATAAAATTAATAAAGAAATAGAAAAAAAAGCGACGGGTGTAGCGTCAGAAAAAAAAGAAAATGAAGGAAAGTTATTGTTAGATGCGACTTGTACACCAGCAGATATAAAATATCCAACGGATATAGGAATATTGAATGATGCCAGAGAAAAAACAGAAAAAATAATAGATAAGCTGTATGAAGAAATAAAAGAGAAAAGGAAAGAAAAGCCGAGGACTTATAGGGAAGTGGCAAGAAAAGAGTACTTAGCCATAGCAAAAAAACGTCGTGTGTCAAAAAAAGAAAGAAGAAAAGGAACAAAAAAACAACTAGGATATATAAAAAGAAACTTGTCTGATATAGAAAAAATGATAGAAGAGGGAGCAAAGTTAGAAAAACTAACGAAAAAAGAGCAAGAAGAGCTTGTAACGATAGGAAAAGTGTATGAGCAACAGTTAGAAATGTATGAAAAAAAGACAAATAAAGTAGAAAACAGAATTGTGAGTGTAAGCCAACCTCACGTGCGTCCAATAGTGCGTGGAAAAGCGGGAAAAGCAGTAGAGTTTGGAGCTAAAATATCGGCAAGTAATGTGAATGGCTTTGTCTTCTTAGACAAATTAAGTTGGGATAATTACAACGAATCGGGAGATTTACAAGCGCGAATAGAAGAATATAAAAGGGAAACAGGATGTTATCCGGAATCGGTTCATGTGGATAAAATCTATCGAACAAAAGCGAATCGAGCTTATTGTAAAGAAAGGGATATAAGAATGAGTGGTCCCCGATTGGGAAGACCGCCGAAAGAGGTGAGCAAAGAAAAAAAGAAAGAGGCACGCTCAGATGAAAGAGTGCGTAATGCCATTGAGGGTAAATTCGGACAGGGAAAGAGGAAATTTAGTCTTGGTCGAGTGATGGCCAAACTACCTGAGACCTCGGAAACGGTAATTGCGATGAACTTTTTGGTAATGAATCTTTCTACTCTACTTCAGAAGACAAAAAGTAAAAAGTTGTAGAGTCGTTTTTCTTGTGAAAAATGGTGTTAATTTTCCTCTCTTTTGTGAGGAGTGATTTGTGTTGACCTTTTTAGACAGAAAGGAACAATAGATTAAACAAAATCTGTATTTTGATTTGTTTCCATAAGGATAAGTTATCTATGCTTTTTCAGTCCATACTTCCCTAACCCACATTTCTTTCGTTTTTTGACTTTTTCAGCAAGCCCTAATTAGAGATGATGTCGGCATTTTTCCGATGCTTATCCCAAGGCTTATCTTTTTCAGAGAGGGATTCTAAGAATGTATATCCATCTTGATGAATAAAAGATACAATGGGAACATTAGATTTTTGACCGATATTGAGTTGGTCAGGCACAAAAACTCCGAGTATTTGGTTGGCGTAAGATACCTTCTAGGATACTGGAGTTTTTTGCTATTTGAGATTAATTATTTTGAAGTGCAGGGGATACGGGCAAAACCTCGATCAACGTTATCCCTTAATGATTCAAAGCCCATGCACGTCGTTGGAAAACTGGGGGTTGAAATTGGAAACAACTCTCTGAAGTCACCATTTTTCGCGTCCTGTGGCATCTAGGTTCGTTTTGTGGACTTTTTCAGCAGACCCTAGATAGATTGTATGTTGACGTTCGCCTTCACTATCGTATAGGGAAACGGTTCCCACCATTGCTTCACGGTAGCCATCCTCACACATCAGCATACAGGTTCCATCTAATCCTATTCCCGCTGTTGCAATTTGGCTATACTTCAAACGTTCATAATCTGAGATTTATCAAAGCGTTGAAATCGTAAGGTGAGCAAAGAATCAAGCTCCTCCTTATATTTTACGTTAGCATCTTCAAGACATCCTGAAATTGCTGCAGAAAACTGCGTAAAATCTTCATAATATTTTGCGTATAAACACTTCTTCTTCACAAACTTCCACAGTCTTTCAATTAAATTCAAGTTAGGAGAATAAGGAGGTAAGTACAGTAACTCTATTCCTAATGATTCTGCCAACTCCTGCACAATTCGGCATTTTTGATAACGAGCATTGTCTAATACCAACGTAATCGGTATTAATAGTCCTAATTCTGCTATCTTTTCTAGGAGTTCACAAACCTGAGTTCCCGTAATATAAGAACTGTTCGTTACCATAATTACTTCATGGGTAATTGCATTTAATGCTCCTAACACATTAAAACGTTTTCTCCCTGATGGTGACTTAATAAAAATCCTCTTGAAGCACCATATAAAATTTACAAATGCTCCCATTACAAAATGAGAGGCATCTACAAAGAAAACTGCCCTTTTTCCTGCTTTTGCCTCTTCTAGCCTTGGTTCTAGCTCTTTTTCTCTATAGCTATCCTGAGCTTCTACATCTGCTTTTGATGGAATTGTTCCCACCTTTAGACACCTCATTCCTATTGACTTTAAAAATTTTCTGACTTGCGTTGGACTTCTTTTTATTCCCGTTAATTCTTCTATTCTTTTTACTGCTTCATTTATTCTTGCTGGTGGATTTGACTCAAAATATGCCTCAATTGTCCCTTGATGCTCTGTTAACTCGCTTTTCGGGCGATTAAATTTTATTTCTTTTAGTTTTTCTATCCCGCCCTCTTGATAATCACGGATATAGCTTGTCACCGTATTTACTGAAACTCCTGCGAATTGAGCAATTTTTTGATGAGATAATCCCTGACTTTTTAACCATAAAACTTCCATCTTTAGCTGTACTCTAGGATGCGGGTGATTAAACCGACCGTAAGACAACAGTCTTTTGTCTTCTTCCGTAAATTCTAACTTAATCATTTCTCAGCCTCTTGACTACTTTTTCTATTTTTACTATATTATCTCTTATTTTTTAAATTCGCAACTTGTGACCGTGTTCAGTATATCCTCCTTGGGCGGGGCATAACTCCACGCTTCTTCTTTTGCCTGTACCACACTTCCTACTGCTTCACTCAATCTTTGGATATAGGATAGCGCTACTTTTCTACCATGATTTTCTAATAAATCATTTTTCACCTCTTTGCCTGCCATCCCTGACATTTTTGAGGATACCTGTTTTGCCAATAATGGCGTTGATGTTATGATTATCCTTGCTTCTCTTTCTAAGGGGCAATACGTTTTTCCTCAAAGGTGAACGCTGATATACATGACGATTCACTATAACCTCACCATAAGGTGTTTGATATTCTTTCGGTTGCTCTCCCTTACTCTTCCAGATTTCTTCACCGATTTTTAAGGGTGAACCATCTGTATCTAAATATTTCAAGGCTTCTTTGCTGGCGATGCAACCTACTTCGTTTAAGCCTTTTTGAATATTTATTTCTGTATCCAACATTGAACGACTGAGTTCTAATGTTAGTTCTATTTTTATCTTTGAACCCTCTACATTAATTAGTTTTGCTGTCATCATTGTTTCCTCTTTGTCACTTTTCATCTCATGTTAACACTTTTCTTTTCCTTCATCAACTAAAGGTCACACCCTCTAACAATAACTTTCCTTCATTTTCTTTTTTTTCTGACGCTACACCCGTCGCTTTTTTTCTATTTCTTTATTAATTTTATTTATTAATTCCATTCCTATTTTTTTACGAAAATGAACCATCATTGACGCATTAAATGCTTCTTTGCTACTATAGCTTTCCATTCCTATAAAGTACTGTAAATAAGGGTTCTCTTTTATTTGTTCTACTGTTTCTCTGTCACTTTTTCCTGAAATTTCTTTGATAATTAATGCTCCTAATGCCATTCTAAATGATTTGGCTGGGGCTCCTTTTTTTTCTGTGAAGTTTTTTGCATATTCTTCCTCATATTCTTCCCAGGGAATCATTTTTGACATTTCTATCCAACGATTTTCTTCGTCTAACTGCCCGCCGAACAGATTTTTCAAGTTTTCTGGTGTTTCAATTGAGTACTGTTGCTTTCGGTACATCTGCTTTCTCTCTTCTTAATGCAATGGTTTTGAGGCATTCTACCCTATTTTCGTGCATTCTAGCGGTTCTTAATTCGCCTACTATTTTTCTCCGTAAAGGTTTCAGCTTTTTTCAGCAAGCCCTACTTATCTTCATCGTACCCAGCCCGATGCTCTCGCGATTGAAATTCTTAATCCTCTTCAACTTCAGGTGTTAAAAGCAGCCGCCTCTCAAAAACTTCCCCCTATTTTGACTGTTGCTTGGGCTGTCGAGTCTGTTGCTTTTCTTGGTGGTTATCTTGAACATCGTCGTAAAACTCCTCTCGGTATCCAAGTCCTTTGGCGCGGTTGGTTGAAGTTGCATGACCTTTGCCAAGGCTGGCAGCTTGCAATCCGCACTTAACGGGAAAAGTCAGATTCTTTATTTTGCTTTTTGCTATTGGCAGGGACAATTTTACCGATAGTGAACGAGAGAGGATTTTCTCTGATGCCTTCAGTAATGGCGCAAAGTGAAGATATCGAAACCCTGATACAACAGGCAGTGCAATATAATCAAACGGGAAAACCGCGACAGGCGATCGAAATTTTGCAGCAAGTGTTGAAGTTAAGTCAGCAAAAAGGGGATAAAAAAAATGAAGCCTTTGCTCACTTAGGATTGGGATTTAATTACGAAAGTATTGGGCAGTATCAACCTGCTTTGGGTCAATTTAATCAAGCATTATTAATTTTTCAAGAACTCAAAGATCGCGTTGGAGAAGCCACAACTCTCAATAATATTGGAGAAGTTTACGATGGGATCGGCAAACCAGAGGAGGCGTTGAAATACTATAACCAAGCCTTGCCGATTTCACGAGAAGTGGGCTATCGCAGATTAGAAGCCATGACTCTCTATAATATTGGAGAAGTTTACGATGGGATCGGCAAACCAGAGGAAGCGTTGCAATACTATAACCAAGCGTTGCCGATTTCACGCGAAGTGGGCGATCGCTTTGGAGAAGCCACTACTCTCAGTAATATTGGGGCTGTTTACGATGATATAGGCAAGCCAGAGGAAGCGTTGAAATACTATAACCAAGTCTTGCCAATTAGACGCGAAGTGGGCGATCGCAGAGGAGAAGCCACGACTCTCAATAATATTGGACTTGTTTATCGGGGTATAGGGAAACCAGAGGAAGCGTTGAAATTCTTTAATCAAGCCTTGCCGATTTCACGCGAAGTGGGCAATCGCGGTGGGGAAGCCAGGACTCTCGCTAATATTGGAGCAGTTTATCGGGACATAGGCAAACCACAGGAGGCGTTGAAATACTATAACCAAGTCTTGCCGATTTTTCGAGAACTCAAAGATCGCGGAGGAGAAGCCACGATTCTCAATAATATTGGAGGAGTTTACGATGGTACCGGCAAACCAGAGGAAGCGTTGAAATTCTATAACCAAGCCTTGACGATTTCACGCGAAGTGGGCGATCGCAGATTAGAAGCCACGACTCTCGATAATATTGGAGGAGTTCACGATGGTATCGGCAAACCAAAGGAGGCGTTGAAATACTATAACCAAGCCTTGACAATTTCACGCGAAGTGGGTGATCGCGGTGGAGAAGCCATTACTCTCAATAATATTGGACTTGTTTACGCTGGTATCGGCAAACCAGAGGAAGCGTTGAAATACTATAATCAAGCCTTGCTAATTAAACGCGAAGTGGGCGATCGCAGTGGCGAATCCACGACTCTCTCTAATATTGGAGGAGTTTACAATGGTATCGGCAAACCAGAGAAAGCGTTGAAATACTATAATCAAGCCTTGCAGATTTCACGCGAAGTGGGCGATCGCCTTGGAGAAGGCACTACTCTCAATAATATTGGAGGAGTTTACGCTGGTATCAGCAAACCAGAGGAGGCGTTGAAATACTATAACCAAGCCTTGCCGATTTTACGCGAAGTGGGCGATCGCACAATAGAAGCCGGAACTCTCTCTAGTATTGGAGCAGTTTACAATAACATAGGCAAACCAGAGGAAGCGTTGAAATACCATAACCAAGCCTTGCCAATTAGACGGGAAGTGGGTGATCGCGGAGGAGAAGCAACGACTCTCGCTAATATTGGAGCAGTCTATCCTAACATAGGTAAACCGAAGGAAGCGTTGAAATTCTTTAATCAAGCCTTGCCGATTTTACGCGAAGTGGGCGATCGCCGTGGAGAAGCCGCGACTCTCAGTAATCTTGGGGTTGTTTACAATGATATCGGCAAACCAGAGAAAGCGTTGCAATACTATAACCAAGCCTTGCCAATTAGACGAGAAGTGGGTGACCGCGGAGGAGAAGCCACAACTCTCAATAATATTGGGTCGGTTTACACTGATATCGGCAAAGCAGAGGAGGCGTTGAAATTCCATAGTCAAGCCTTGCCGATTTTACGCGAAGTGGGCTATCGCAGGATGGAAGCCACGACCCTCAGTAATATTGGACGTGTTTATCGAGATACTAATCAAACCGTTAAAGCAATTACTAACTTAGAAGCATCCGCAGAAATCACCCTCAGCCTACGGGGAGGATTAACCAGAGAAAATCGAGCAGCCTTTATCCAAGCTAACAGAGGAACAGCGATCGCCCTTATTGACCTCCTGATCCGCCAAAACCAACCCGAAAAAGCCTACCAATGGGCAAACCGCTTCACCACCTTCAACCTCGCCAACTACAACCTCCTCATCAACGCCAAAGTTGCCAACCCCGAAGCCCAAAAAGCACTTGATAACTGGAACGCCCAAAACCTACAACTCGAAAACCTATACCAAGACCTCCAAAAAAACTTCTCAGAACCCAAATCCAAGCAATATCGAGAACTCGAACAAAAAATCAACCAACAACGCGAACCCCTCATCAATCAATACCCCGAACTCGCCGACCTACTAGAAACCAAACCCACCGACATCGCCCAACTCCAAAAATCCATCCCTCCCAACACCATCCTCCTCCACCCTATCCTGCTTACAGACACCACAAACGTCCCCAACACCGTCGCCCTCTTCCGCCTCACCCGCGACAGCATCACCGTCACCCAAATCCCCCTCCCCAAAGACTTTAACCAACTGGTTAACCAATATCGCAACCAACTTGCAGATCGTCTAAATTCAGATTATCTCGACACCAGTAGCCAACTCTACGACATTTTAATTCGTCCCATCGAACAGCAAATCAAAAGCAATTCCCCTAAAAACTTAGCCATTATCGCCACCAATCGCCTGCGTTATATTCCCTTTGAAAGCCTCTACGATTCCAAAACCAATCAATATCTCCTGCAAAAATATCCCATTTCCTACCTCACTCGTATTTCTACCTATCGCTCCCTAAAAAATACTATTTTTTCACCAATTATTCTTGATTACATCATTTTTGGAACTCTTGTTATTTTCATTTGTATTGCAGTTGTTTTCGCAATTCGTAAATTTGGAATTATTTCAGGATTAATTGTGTTTAGTTTATCACTGGGAATAGTAATATTTTTAAATTTTATTCCATCTAATAATCTACAACCCAATCGTGCCTTAGCCCTAGCTAATCCCAAACCCACCAATCAAGAACTCAAAGGCACAGAAAAAGAAGCCGAAAACCTGCTCAAAATCTTTCCCCAAAGCGAAACCTATCTAGGTGAAAGAGCCACCCTCGACACCTTCAAAACCCAAGCTTCTCGTTTTTCCATTCTCCACCTCGGTACTCACGGCTGTTTCGAGTTAGCAGGTTGCCCTAACTTAAAAATGCAAGCTAACACCATCCTCTTCGCCAATAACCAACAATATAACATCGCTGATGCCGCTCTTTTAGGACTCAAAAATACCGAATTAATCACCCTAAGTGCTTGCCAAACCGCCAAAGAAGCCAACGCCAACGGACAGGAAATCTCTGGACTCGCCTACGTTTTAGAAAGAGCAGGAGCTAAATCCGCGATCGCCAGTCTTTGGAATGCAGAAGATAATACCAGTGCCGAAATAATGACTCAATTCTATCAAAACCTACAAAAAGGAATGACGAAAAGTGAAGCCATGCAAAAAGCCAAACTCAGCCAAATTAAAGAAAATCCTAAACCTTACTTTTGGTCGCCTTTTATTCTCATCGGTGATGCCCAATAGCGTTTGATCCCCCTAAATCCCCCGTTCGGCTGAGCTCACGGCCGAAGCCTTAAAAAGGGGGACTTTTTAAAATTTGCAAGAGGTCTAATAGTTCGTAAAAGGCGATCGCATTTCAACTTTAACAACTATTCATTATTAACTATCAACTATTAACCCACATTCAGCCGGTTATTTAAGACAAAAAATAATATTGCTGGGAAGAGGAACCAAGGAACTGCAAAATTAAATTGTCGCTGTCTCCATTCTACACAAGTCAGATCAGACCAGGAAAGATGTAGTCGGTAAAATTTTCTGATTAACATTGCAGATCGAGTGGGGAAAAGCGATCGCCTTAAAAATTAAACCTCAATCGTGAGAATTTTTCTGTAAAATACAGAGATTCGTTTGTTTAGGACAATTTATTCATTATGACCAATAAACCGTTAATCCCCGTCGTTGTCAATGGTGCTGCTGGTAAGATGGGTCGAGAAGTTATCAAAGCCGTTGCTAACGCCAAGGATATGGTCTTAGTCGGAGCGGTGGATGCTAATCCCTTATTAAGAGGTCAGGATATTGGTGAGATCGTTGGCATTGCTCCCCTAGATGTCCCTGTATTAGATGATCTTCAGAGTGTTTTAGTCCTAGCGACCCAGGAAAAAGTTCAGGGGGTCATGGTGGATTTTACCCATCCTAATGCAGTGTATGAAAATGTCCGATCAGCGATCGCCTATGGAGTGCGGCCAGTGGTGGGAACAACGGGGTTAAGTGCGGCTCAAATTGAAGAGTTAGCTGATTTTGCTGACAAGGCCAGTACGGGTTGCTTAATTGCCCCTAATTTTGCGATCGGAGTTTTATTGATGCAGCAAGCAGCCATTCAAGCGGCTCAATATTTTGACCATGTGGAAATTATTGAATTACACCACAATCAAAAAGCCGATGCCCCCAGTGGAACGGCCATTAAAACTGCTGAAATGTTAGCAGAATTGGGTAAAGCTTTTAATCCACCTTTGGTGTCAGAAAAGGAAACTCTGGCTGGAGCCAGGGGCGGTTTGGGGCCAGACAATATTCCCATTCATAGTGTGCGTTTACCTGGTTTACTGGCCCATCAGGAAATTATTTTTGGTGCGCCAGGACAGATCTATACTCTTCGTCATGACACCAGCGATCGCGCCTGTTATATGCCAGGGGTTTTATTAGGCATTCGCAAAGTTACGGAGTTAAAAAGTTTAGTTTATGGCTTAGAAAAATTGCTCTAAAACTGCTCTAAAACTTCTCAACTATTGCTTATAAAGACGAGGAAACTGTTGTTTAAGCTGGGCTAATTTGGGCAGATCATGGACAACCACGTAGGTATAGGTCGGATTGTGCTGGATAAAATTCTGGTGATAATCTTCCGCGTCATAAAAACCTTGCAAAGGCACTAACGTGGTGACAATCGGGGCGGAAAAAATCTTTTCCTGATTGAGTTGTTTGATATAGGCTTGGGCAACTTTTTTCTGTTGATCATTTTCAAAAAAGATGGCGGATCGGTATTGAGTGCCGGTATCTGGCCCCTGACGATTTAATTGGGTTGGATCATGAGCTACGGAAAAATAAACTTTCAACAGTTGACCATAGGAAATTTGGCTCGGATCATAGGTAATTTTGATAACTTCGGCATGGCCAGTGTCACCAGAACTAACCCGCTCATAGGAGGCCGTTGCTGATGTTCCGCCAGCAAAACCAGAAACCACCTCAGAGACCCCTTTTAAATGTTCAAAAACAGCTTCCATGCCCCAAAAACAACCACCTGCTAAAACCGCAGTTTCTTGCCCTTTGGTAACGGCGACAGGATTATCAGTATTGGGGTTAGGAAAATTCTTGAGCGTTTTATTACTAGCCCAAACTATGCCAGAAAAAACAAGTGTTCCTAAGCCCAGTCCAAGCAACAGACGGGGAAAGTGAGAAAAATGCTTATTCATAAAAACTCCTGATTTGAAAATAGTTAATGACCGTCAATAGCTAAGGCGATTTCTTACAAAATTTATACCAGCAAGTCCCCCAGCATTGGGGGATTTAGGGGGCTTTATAATGATATTTTCTTTGCCAGAATGTCCTAAGCTGGAACAAATTTTAATGCAACTCCATTCATGCAATAGCGTTTACCAGTAGGAGGTGGCCCATCATTAAAAACATGACCTAAATGGCCGCCGCAACGACGACAATGGACTTCTGTTCTAGTCATAAAAAAGGAATTATCCACAGAAATAGCGATCGCATTTTTGAGAGGTGCGTAAAAACTGGGCCAACCCGTGCCGCTATGAAACTTGGTTGAAGAAGAAAAAAGTGGTAATTGACAGCCTACACATTGATAAATGCCCTTACCTTCCTGTCGATCCAGGGGACTGGTTCCAGCCCGTTCTGTCCCTTTTTGTCTCAAAATCCGAAATTGCTCTGGGGTAAGAATCTTTCGCCATTCTGCCTCGGTTTTGGTAATTTCAAAGGTTTGTGCAGGAGCGGCGATCGCCTCATCTTGACGAGTTTGAAATTGGGAGAGAATGACGGTTCCTAAAAGTGCAGCACTGGCTTGTAAAAAATGACGTTTCTTCATGAAGTTTACCGACTAAAATGAGAAATTGACAAAAACAGATTGGCATGATTTTACAGCTAAAGTCCAGCAAACCACTCATAACCTTGATCTTCCCAATAGCCTAACATTTTAGGTTTCTCAGTAAGGAAGGTAACTTGAGTGATCCACTTACTTTGTTTATAGCCCAATTTGATGGGAGAAGCTAATCGTAACGGCGCACCATTTTCGACAGGTAAAGCCAGACCATTTTTCTGATAAGCTAAAAGGGTTTGAGGATGTAATGCAGAGGCTAAATCCCAACTTTCATAATAGCCATCGGCGGATTTAAAATACACATATTTCACCTTGGCTGAAGGTTGAACCAGGGCAAATAAATCTCGCAATTTTACTCCGCCCCACTGCACGATCGCTGACCAACCTTCCACACAAATATGGCGAATAGTCATAGTAGTTAAAGGCATCGCTTCAATATCGGCAAGACTAAGACTTAACGGATGGCTAACCTCACCGTCTATGAGCAGACGAAAACGATAGGGATCAATTTGTGGCGTAAAGTCAAAAGTATTAACAATTAAGGCTTCTGGCTCAATCGCACTGCTCGGAAATTCGGGAACTAATTTTTGGGGATTTAATAACCAAGCTTCCACCGTTTCATTCAAGGGTTCAGTGGCCTTTTGAGCGAGATCATCCCACAAACTGATACCACAGCCCCCCAGCAATAAACCCAAACCAGAAAGACCCGATACTTGCAAAAAACGACGACGAGGCAGATAAATTTGAGGCGGATCAAACTGAGACATATTGGTAGCCCTAAACAAACATGGATTTAATTAACCGAACACCGCCGACTTGTAGCCCTAAAATGGTATGAATTACCGTAAAAATGACCAATATAGGAACTGCCAGGAAATGAACCACACGTAAGGCTTGCCAACTTCCAAAAAAGCTAACAATCCAGTCAAGTTGAGCCGGTTTATACATTCCCAAACCCGTCAAAATGGAGAGTAAGAGGAGGGGAACTATTAAGGTATAGGCTAATCGATGCCAGGCATAATTTTTGCGTTTAATATTCCGACTTTTTTGTAAAGCAGTTAGATCATTGCTGCCCACAAAGCGGTTTTTCCAACGTTGAGTGATGACAATATAAAGGCCATAACTGAGCAAATTCAGGGAAAATAACCACATGGCTGCAAAATGCCAATGTCGTCCTCCGGCTAACCAACCGCCGAGGGTAAAAATAACCGGAATAGTTAATCCTTCTCGACCCCCAAAGACTGGATTGGCATTATAAATTTGCAAGCCACTGGTGATCATTAAGGTGAGACTAACTAGGTTTAAACCATGAAATAGTTTAGCCGCCAATTTTTGCTGGGGTTGGGGAGGCGATTTGGCTCGAAGAGAAGCAAGTTGGGGAACCATAATGTCTGAGCAACTCCAATTCTGAAGACTAACTATTGATCATACGTGTCTCTCTAAAAATTGGATGCCACTAGACAAAATCCTTGCCCTCTAATTCGGTGGTTTGCTCTGAGCTTCCTAATAACTGCTGACAAGCGATCGCCTGACTCTGGGGCATCTGACCATAACTAAATACCCAGGGAAAGTCAGGAGACAATTGGGAACGGAACCACTCTAGAACGTAGGGACTACCGTAGAGAATTAGGCCTTGCAACCAATTCGCCTGAAAAATAGTTTGATAAAAATGTTCGGCTTCTGGTGTTAATCCGGCGGTACCTCGAAAGGGATTACCGCGCACAAAAACCTGCAACAACGTCGGCAAGGCTGCCAAGCTGACTTGGCCCAGGCTACTTTGATCTAACAATTGTCGTTGATAACCAAAGACTTGGGGAATCGTCACACTCGGACAGGCTCGGTCTAAAAAATCGCAATTTAATAAATCATCGACAATGATCAGATTGCGCTTAGCGATCGCCGTTTCCAGGGCTAAAGGTAAAATGCCTCCCGTTTGCAGACCCGATTTAATGATCTCCTGAACCGTTTGTCTGGATGCTGGTTGAGCAACCTTGAGAGGATGGGGAGTCACTGAAGCGATCGCTAAATGGTTCTTAGCCTGTTGAATGCGGTGAACTGATTGCTCAATTCTGGCTTCTGTTAAACGTCCTGATTCCACAGCGGCCCACACCGCCTCAATGGTTTCCACCGGATCTGGGGGCATCAGTAAAATATCGGCTCCTGCTTCTAAAGCTCGGACTGCCACTTCCCCAGGACTAGCAATCTGAGTAACACCCCCCATAATTAGCGCGTCAGTGACAATCAACCCTTCAAAACCCAAATTTTCTCGCAATTGTCCCGTCAAAATTGCCGCCGAAAGGGTAGCCGGATTTTCTCGATCCCAAGCCGGAATCTGAAGATGGGCGGTCATCACCGTATCCACACCAGCAGCGATCGCCGATTGAAAAGGTGGTAACTCTACCGCAGCCAAACGTTCAGGGGAATGGGAAAGCACTGGAAGATGCAAATGGGAATCGGTGGCCGTATCGCCATGACCTGGAAAATGTTTCGCCGTTGTTAAAACTGAATATTGTTTTGCTCCTTCAATAAAAGCTGTGACTAAGGCACTGACTATGGCCGGGCGATCGCCAAAGGCCCGAATATTGATCACCGGATTATCGGGATTATTATTCACATCGGCGATCGGTGCTAAAACCCAATTAATACCCAGAGCTAAGGCTTCTTGAGCGGTCACTTCCCCCATACGTCGGGCATAGTCCTTAGCCAAATCTAAATTCTGTGCAGCGATCGCGCCCAAAATATAGGGTGGCGGGAACCAGGTCGCTCCGGCAAAACGTTGACCTACCCCTTCCTCAATATCAGCAGCAATTAAAAGCGGATTACTAGACCAGGACTGTAACTGTTGAGTGCGTTGGGCTAATTCGGCAGCACTTCCTCCCAAAAGAATCACCCCACCCAAATTTAAGGTTTCTAACCAATCTCTTAGCTGGGCATTGAGGGGTTCCCAGACTGGATAACGAATTTGGTGATCAAACAAAAAGCCTGAAGCTCGAACAACAATTAATTGGCCAATTTTTTGTCGTATTTGCCAATCCGCTTTACTCATACCTATCTGTATCATCAGTGTGAGTTCCATTATAAGCTATCATGGCAATTTTGCTGCATACATCTAAAATCTCACGGTGGATGGTAGTATAAAGTAAGCTATAAAAATCCAGTGAAAATTTGACAAGACTTCTTATCGGGGGAAAAGTATTGAGATTCAGACCTCCGAGGAATCCATTAATAGTTTCAATAGATTCATCGGTAGATTTAATCGCTTCCTTCGTAGAGTTAAATTGATTATTAACAAGCAATGTAGATTGATTCAAAATCAAGATTATAGTAAGGGTTGCAAAAATTACAGTCTGCAAGAGAAGCTCGGCAAAAATTTTATTTAACCAATCAAAAATCGCATACATTAAAATATTTAATATTCCATAAAAGAAAATGTTAACAACTAACATTTTATTGACATTTTTGCTCAGTTTACTAATCCTAACGCTGGGATAATCTTGTATGATTTTAGAAAATTAGAGACGAGTTCCTACTATTGATATACTGAGAAAAATAATTATTTTGATAAGATTTTTTTGATCCAGACCAAAAGCTTCCAATTGTTGAGCAATTTCTATCAATAATCCCCAAAATTCATTCATTCTTTCAAAAAATCTGGATGCAAATATACAATAGTTTGAAAACGTAAAAATTTCATTCAAGTATAAGTTCATTAAAAAAAGTGAGGCCAGTAGGCTATCACAGCAACAAGGCTCACTTTTCGACAAACCAGTATTAACTTTTACTTTCTACTCAACGAAAACCCTCGGCGATCGCGCTGTTTCTTCATATTTTCTCGTTCAGTACGAGTGACGAAACGGATTGCCTCCAAAGTAGGAGTATAAATCAACTTATCGACTTCTCTGTTCTGCTCTTCGCTTTCAGCTAATCCCTGAGAGATAAAACAGTCCAATAGGTCTTTCAGATTTTGACCGATACGACTAGTTTCAATTTCAAAGCGACTAGGGGTCGTCGCCCTCAAATTAACTAATTCTCTGAGGATAACATACTGCTCACTTGTTAACCCACGACGATTTAACAAGTTATTATTCAGAATAGACGGGCGATCGCCCAACGTTTGAGTTTTATTCATGGCTTTTCTTTCTTCTTTCGGGAGCATCCCAAATTTGCAGTAAGTATAAATGCTTAGTTACAAAGAAGGGGAAAGGGGATAATCTAAAAAGTTATAAAAATTGGAGTACAAAAAATGAACGTTGAAGATAAGCAAAAATTAGACGACCATCTCAAAGCTATCGCAGAAATCATGGTCAGAAATACGCAAAAAGAAGACTTGAAAAGCTTTGAAAGTATAGAACTAGCGGTACGAGAGCAAATGTTGACGGTCGTAAGTCCAGCTATTGGCCGTTTTTTTTGTGAAACAGCAACAGGAACAAAAGCAGGAAGAGAAAGAACAGTGGACAGTATTATCGGAAAAGTAAAAATTACAGAAAAACAGGCGAAAAAGCTAGGGTTAGAAAAAAATAAACAAGTGAGTCCTTATTTAGAAAAATGCTGCTTAAATATTGTAGCCTGTGAGTCATTTGAGAGCTGACTTTTCCCGTTAAGTCCAAAATCCAGCAATGCAAACTTCTAGAGGCTTTATCTGGCAAGGGTTTGAGTAATGATTCTCTTGACAGGAAAAAAATATTCTGAAGCCATCATCCCGCTTATCGTTCAAATTTCAAAAACAAAGGATGAAGGGAGTATGAGACTGTAAAATGGAGAAAATCTTAAAGGGCAGGTCAAAAAATGTTGGAATGGTGGACAAAAAACTTTGCCAGTTGTGAATTGGGAGACGAGAGGCTAAACAATCGTGCCTTCTCGATTGGGAAAAAGTTAAGTGAGGGGTTTGGAAAAGCCTTATCAGAAGTGTTTAAGGGAGGAAACGAGTTAAAGAGGGCCTATGAATTTTTGGGAATCCGAAAACAGACTTTGTCAAGATAATAGAGCCGCACTGTGAAATGACAACTGCCGCCGTAGAAGAATATAAGATAATGCTATCAGTCGGAGATACGACCTTCTTAGATTATCGCAATATCAAGGAAAAAAGGGAAGGGTATGGGCCGACTGGAAAAGGAGGGAATGGATTAATACTGCATAGTGCTTTAGCAATTGAGCCAGAAAAAGGACAAGTATTAGGTTTATTATGGCAAAAACTGTGGAATAGGGAGGTAAAAGAAAAGCCCCCAACAGATGAAACGGCGAAGCAGAAAAAAGAAAGACAGAAAGAACAAAGAAAAGCAGCTCGTCAAAGACCATTTGAGGAAAAAGAATCCTACAAATGGGTAGAGGCTCTAAACACCTGTGAGAAACAGGTAGAAAGTTCAACGAGGGTAATTCATGTATTTGACAGAGAAGGAGATGTTTCAGAAGTCTTTGACTCAGTGCGTCAACTCAAGCATACAGGAGTGCTGGTCAGAGCGTCTCATAATCGTAGTTTAGACAAAAATAGTGAACGACTTTGGCAACATTTGGAATCAGAACCGATTCGTTTTCATCAAGAAATCGAGATTCCGAGTACAGGAAAAAGAAAAGCACGGAAGGTTAAGCTTGCCGTCCGATTTTGCTCAGTTAATCTACGAACTCCCTATCGTTTTGATAATCGTGACCCGTTGAATGTCTATGCTGTTTATGCGACAGAAATCGATTGTCCCGAAGGCGAAACTCCTTTATCTTGGATGCTTCTGACTACAGAAGTTGTTGAGACTATTGAGATGGCTGTCACTATTCTTCGTTGGTACACCTACCGATGGCGGGTTGAAGAATTTCATAAAGTCCTTAAGTCTGGTTGTCAGAGTGAGCGTTATCGACTTGCCTCTGATGGAATGAAAACTCTTTTGGGTTTTTTAAGTGTCATTGCTGTTGAACTTTTACACGTTACTTATCTTCATCGTACCCAGCCCGATGCTCTCGCGATTGAAATTCTTAATCCTCTTCAACTTCAGGTGTTAAAAGCAGCCGCCTCTCAAAAACTTCCCCCTATTTTGACTGTTGCTTGGGCTGTCGAGTCTGTTGCTTTTCTTGGTGGTTATCTTGAACATCGTCGTAAAACTCCTCTCGGTATCCAAGTCCTTTGGCGCGGTTGGTTGAAGTTGCATGACCTTTGCCAAGGCTGGCAGCTTGCAATCCGCACTTAACGGGAAAAGTCAGATGTCTAGTCTTAAACTATTTTTCTATTTTCTCAAAGCCTTACACCATAACTTTTTCCAACTTTGATCAGACGATACCAGTTCCGATGGTTCATTTTCGTAAAAAAATAGGAATGGAATTAATAAATAAAATTAATAAAGAAATAGAAAAAAAAGCGACGGGTGTAGCGTCAGAAAAAAAAGAAAATGAAGGAAAGTTATTGTTAGATGCGACTTGTACACCAGCAGATATAAAATATCCAACGGATATAGGAATATTGAATGATGCCAGAGAAAAAACAGAAAAAATAATAGATAAGCTGTATGAAGAAATAAAAGAGAAAAGGAAAGAAAAGCCGAGGACTTATAGGGAAGTGGCAAGAAAAGAGTACTTAGCCATAGCAAAAAAACGTCGTGTGTCAAAAAAAGAAAGAAGAAAAGGAACAAAAAAACAACTAGGATATATAAAAAGAAACTTGTCTGATATAGAAAAAATGATAGAAGAGGGAGCAAAGTTAGAAAAACTAACGAAAAAAGAGCAAGAAGAGCTTGTAACGATAGGAAAAGTGTATGAGCAACAGTTAGAAATGTATGAAAAAAAGACAAATAAAGTAGAAAACAGAATTGTGAGTGTAAGCCAACCTCACGTGCGTCCAATAGTGCGTGGAAAAGCGGGAAAAGCAGTAGAGTTTGGAGCTAAAATATCGGCAAGTAATGTGAATGGCTTTGTCTTCTTAGACAAATTAAGTTGGGATAATTACAACGAATCGGGAGATTTACAAGCGCGAATAGAAGAATATAAAAGGGAAACAGGATGTTATCCGGAATCGGTTCATGTGGATAAAATCTATCGAACAAAAGCGAATCGAGCTTATTGTAAAGGGGTGTGACCTTTAGTTGATGAAGGAAAAGAAAAGTGTTAACATGGGATGAAAAGTGACAAAGAGGAAACAATGATGACAGCAAAACTAATTAATGTAGAGGGTTCAAAGATAAAAATAGAACTAACATTAGAACTCAGTCGTTCAATGTTGGATACAGAAATAAATATTCAAAAAGGCTTAAACGAAGTAGGTTGCATCGCCAGCAAAGAAGCCTTGAAATATTTAGATACAGATGGTTCACCCTTAAAAATCGGTGAAGAAATCTGGAAGAGTAAGGGAGAGCAACCGAAAGAATATCAAACACCTTATGGTGAGGTTATAGTGAATCGTCATGTATATCAGCGTTCACCTTTGAGGAAAAACGTATTGCCCCTTAGAAAGAGAAGCAAGGATAATCATAACATCAACGCCATTATTGGCAAAACAGGTATCCTCAAAAATGTCAGGGATGGCAGGCAAAGAGGTGAAAAATGATTTATTAGAAAATCATGGTAGAAAAGTAGCGCTATCCTATATCCAAAGATTGAGTGAAGCAGTAGGAAGTGTGGTACAGGCAAAAGAAGAAGCGTGGAGTTATGCCCCGCCCAAGGAGGATAGCCAAATTGCAACAGTGGGAATAGGATTAGATGGAACCTGTATGCTGATGTGTGAGGATGGCTACCGTGAAGCAATGGTGGGAACCGTTTCCCTATACGATAGTGAAGGCGAACGTCAACAGACAATCTATCTAGGTGCGGCACCAGAGTATGGAAAAAAGAGTTTTCTAGAAAGATTAGAAAGAGAAATTGAGCGAGCGAAAAACCGTTATCCAGAGGCAACATTGGTCGGGATAGCAGACGGGGCAGAATCAAATTGGAAGTTTTTAGAAAAGCAAACGGAAGAACAGATATTAGATTTCTATCATGCCTCTGGTTACTTAGGTGCCTTGGCAGAAGCGTTGCATCCGAATACCGTGTCAAAACAAAAAGAATGGTTGACTGAAAATTGTCGAGAACTCAAGCATGAAAAAGGAAAAGCAGGAGAACTGCTAAATCTGATGAAAGAAGTCAAAGAAGAAAAAAGTCATTCTAAGAATCTTACCGAGAAACTACAAGCGGCGATTACTTATTACGAGAATCATCAGCATCAAATGGATTATGCTGAATACATAGAGAAAAAGTATCCGATTGGTTCAGGTGTTACGGAAGCAGCTTGTAAGACGTTGGTCAAACAACGATTATGTTGTTCAGGGATGCGATGGAAGGAAAAAGGAGCAGGAATTATTTTGAGCCTACGAGCTTTGGTATTGACCAAGGAACGATGGAGTCAATTTTGGGCAAAACTTGATCAATATGGGTTCCCTGTAGAACCCTGATTACAACAGCTTTTATCAACTAAAGGTCGCACCCATTGTAAAGAAAGGGATATAAGAATGAGTGGTCCCCGATTGGGAAGACCGCCGAAAGAGGTGAGCAAAGAAAAAAAGAAAGAGGCACGCTCAGATGAAAGAGTGCGTAATGCCATTGAGGGTAAATTCGGACAGGGAAAGAGGAAATTTAGTCTTGGTCGAGTGATGGCCAAACTACCTGAGACCTCGGAAACGGTAATTGCGATGAACTTTTTGGTAATGAATCTTTCTACTCTACTTCAGAAGACAAAAAGTAAAAAGTTGTAGAGTCGTTTTTCTTGTGAAAAATGGTGTTAATTTTCCTCTCTTTTGTGAGGAGTGATTTGTGTTGACCTTTTTAGACAGAAAGGAACAATAGATTAAACAAAATCTGTATTTTGATTTGTTTCCATAAGGATAAGTTATCTATGCTTTTTCAGTCCATACTTCCCTAACCCACATTTCTTTCGTTTTTTGACTTTTTCAGCAAGCCCTATTTAGGGCTTGCTGAAAAAGTCCACAAAACGAACCTAGATGCCACAGGGCGCGAAAAATGGTGACTTCAGAGATCAGTTTCCAGTTTTACCCCACATTTTTCCAGCAAAGTGCATGGATTTTGAGCCTCCAAATGCCATAACCTTGCATCTGATCGTTTGTAAAATGCCTGAAAGTATTGTCTAGCAAGGATTTCATCCTTATTCAGCAAGCCCTATTTATACCATTTGAATTTGGAATTGCTGATTGATGACCAGCAATTCCAAATTCAGAATGTAGTCAAAGATACAAAAGGCTCGATGTATTTACTGGCAAGGGTTTTGCTATGAAAATTGCCAATTAATCAACTAGGAAGAATTCGAGACAGCGAGAGAAACTGAGTCGTCAAGCATAAAATCTAAAAGATGATGCCAGCTTTCAAAGAACAGATATTTGGTCAAAGAGAGAATATCTTGAAAGAATCCCTTACGAGTGCCGCGTTGGACGCGAATTCTCTGGTAACGTTCATCAACCAAACCTAAAACCGTGTGCAAGAGAAAAGCCAGCAAATTCAGGGTAAGCAAAACAGAGGCGAGGTGTTGTTTACCATGCCCAAAATTATGCTCTAAGTGATAGCCTCGATTTTTGAGAATATTGTGATTCTCGTTCTCAGTACGCCAACGAGTCCGTCCAGCACGACAGACATCAAGAACGATGTGAGGGGTGAGAAAATGATTGGTAATCCAACTATTGTGATAAAGAAGTTGAGCATCGGATTCGCGGTGGATTTTTAGCTCACACCAGTTAACCAACAAAGCAGGCTGTTGGTCTCGCAGGGGAATCTGATTGAGATAACGGCAGTGCCAAATCTCGAAATACTTCCCATTCCAACGTCGGTGTTGAGTGGTTTTGACTTCTCCATTAGTTTCTAAATAGTTTAACCATTCATAGAGTGTGGGATGAGAAGTCGGTAAACAGACGAAGATAAAGTTGAAATCGTGGTCGAGACAGTGCTGACAAGTGGGCTGACGACTGTACAAGTCATCCCCTAGCAGAGTTATCTTCTGTCCCGCAAACAGACTAGCATGGTTACTTATCCAACGTTTCGCCGCATTTTGCTCACAATCTTGCTTTTCAGAACCGTCTTGAGGGGTAATAAATTCAGGGGGTAAGGAAAAAACTGATTCATGGTCTGGGGAAACAATCACGGGCAATAATGCCTGATGGAAGTAGGTGACTTTTCCCTGTTTTGACGTTTTGGTTGAACAGCATGGACAATTTACTTTTTCCGAACTGTAGTAATTTGTCCCATCCATTGCTACTAGAAGATTTCCCCTCAATATTTCATAGGCTTTCAAGAATCCCATGCTCCTCAATGCTTGGTAAATTAACCCAAACAAAGGGAATAGACTACTCGCTGCTACCCCATCCACAATGTTGCGAATCTGTTCTACTGTTGGTATTTTTTCTAGTCCAAACAAGCTCTGAGCATTATCTCGCCCACAACGGCTGTTAAGCTGACGTTGGTACTCTAAAAATGACTCATTTTGCATAAAAAAGGCGGCAAATGCCCCCAGTATCGCCTCTCTTAGACTATATTTCGTTGCATTACTAACCGAACGGGGGTCATCTATCTTCCCAATGACCTCGTTTAAACAGTGAACGATTCCGTCAAAACTTAGGTCGTTTACTTCCATCTTTCTCTCTGCAAAATCAGTAGACACTTTTCTCTTTATTCATAACTTCCTATAGGTCAAAGTTTTTCTGTCTCTATTTATACCATTTGAATTTGGAATTGCTGGTCATCAATTAAGGCTCTTGACATTAGTGGATAATTATGCTGTTCAAGTGGAGCTACGCTAACCATATAACTGATGCTGCCAGATAGATGCCTCCTAGAAAATTGGCTGTGCGCTTGTCGTAACGAGTCGCAAGCGCACGATATTGTTTGAGTTTCGCAAAGAAGTTTTCGACTAAATGGCGGGCTTGGAACTGGTATCGTCTGATCAAAGTTGGAAAAAGTTATGGTGTAAGGCTTTGAGAAAATAGAAAAATAGTTTAAGACTAGACATCGGCCCGTTATTATTATACTATTATTATTGTCATTATATCAAAGAAGAAGGAAACAGAAAACAATGTCAATATTAAAGAAAAGCTCTATGGAAATCCTGAATGATGTTGGCTTGTGCCAAGAGAAAGAGGATGCCTTATTCAAGAACAACCGTCCTCATTGCTATAGTGAAAACGTAAAAATACATTCTCATTATCAAACGAAAGGTAACGGGGAACGTAAAATGTTCATTTGTCAAGAATGTAGTTCTTGTTTTGCTGAGACTTATGGTAGCGTAATCGCTGGCTTAGAAACCCCATTAAGTGAAATTGTAAAAGTATTAAAAGCCAGAATGGAAGGCATGGGACTAAATGCAGCAGCCCGAGTATTTGGCTACGCGAAAACAACAATATTGAATTGGGAAAAGAAGTTATCGGGATTACAAGAGACATTATTTTTATACGCCTTAGTGAATGAATTTGTTAAATTAGTAATAGAAGGAGATGAACTATACACAAAAGTTAAAAAGAATAAAGAAGCAAGTGCCTCTGAGGGGTGGACAATCGTGCTCATGGACAGGGCTAGCCGCTTTATTTGGCATTTAAAATGTGGTCGAAAAGAGCAGAAATTATTTCTAGAAGCAATGATGACCATAGCGGAATTATTTGAAAAAAGTACAGAATGTCTCCAGCTATTTACAGATGGGGAAAAGCGATATAGTCAATTGCTATTTGATATTTGTCACGAAGTATTGAAGACTGGAAAGCGAGGTCGTCCCACCAAAGTATTACCGAAGGGTCTTGTGGTAAGATTAAAAAATAAGAGTAGTAAACGTCGAGATTCTGCGGGTAAATTAGAGAAAGTAGAAACTCCGAAACCTGAGCATCCTGAGACAACAGAAAAACCAGCAGAAAAGGATGTTCATGCCAATCACGTTGAGGCATTTAATAGTGCTATCCGACGCTATTTATCTGCCTTTCGTCGTCGTACAAATACTTATGCTAAATCTGTTGTGGGATTACAGCGAGTCCTAGATATTTTCTGGATGGTTCATAACTTTGTTCGCAGCCATTTTACTACGAGAAAAGTTCCTGCTGTAGCTCTCGGTATAATTGAAAAAGGGTTTACTTGGGAGGACTTACTCCAAATTCGCCTGATTTGTTGAACCTCTCGTATTGCAACGTTTGTAGCTTCTAGCTAGACGATACCAGCGCCGAATTTCGCCGTTATCGTTGCGACCAGAAAACCCAGTATGCGATCGCTTTTCACCAGGATCCTATTCCAAGTCACTGTCAATTGATCGATGCGGTGGGCGGTGGCCCTCGACTGTTACCTCAGTTAACAGCTACCCAAGAAGCCTTTTGGCAAGAAGATCAGGGCCAGGTGATTCGGGATGCCATTGGCCTTAAACAACGTAATGCCCGCACGGCGATCGGCATTTTTCCCACCGGCGACTTACTCTGGGTGATGGCCGCTCAAAAACCGACAAGTCCCCAAAATAGCGGTTTATCTTTAGCCGAGTTAGCTGAATTTTTGCAATCTCAAGGGGTCAAAGACGCGCTAAATTTGGACGGTGGCAGTTCTTCGGCTTTGTATTATCAAGGTCAAACGGAGAGCGGTAAGTTTAATGAGCAAGGCCAACCCATTCTACGTCCCGTTAAATCGGTGCTTTTTATCCGAAAATAGAGTTAGCTCATCCTGACTTTATCTTTTCCCTCTTTATTCATGAAGAATCGACAGCTTTCTTCCTTGACTTTTCTGATTGTCTTGGCTCTTTGGGGAGGAGGAATGAATCTGCCTTGCTGGGGAAGAGAAAAGGCGATGCCGAAGGCACACTTTGTGACCGTGGCGGAAAATCCAGGGATTAATCCTGATGCCCCAGAGGACAATTTAAATCTGCCCCCAGCCATCATTCAAGACAGTCCCGTACTCCAACGTTGGCAAAAACAAATTCCCAATCTGTTAGAGGACATTCAGCAGGATCCCAGTTTTCGGACTCGATTGCGGGTTGGTTATAATCAATTTCCCTCTACCAGTAATACCAGTGGCATGGGGCTAGGTCTATTAGATTGGGGTATCGAAAGCTCTCCTTTAACCCTAGATGCTGACTATGAAACAAACTTCGGCGATCGCCAATCGGGAGGACTGAATCTGAACTATTATGTGTTACCGCTAGGGGGTTATCTAAATATCGCGCCCTTGGTCGGCTATCGCTATATCCAAACCAATGACTACCATACCCAGGGTCTTAATGTCGGCGGGAAAATTATGTTTGCCTTATCTCGAACCGGAGCCGCCGATCTCAGTTTTAGTCAGAGCTTTGTATCACCTGGTAGTGAAAATGAAGTAGGGATTTCAACTCTATCGGTAGGCTATGCCATCAGCAACCATTGGCGCATCGCGACTGATTTAGAACAGCAAAATTCCAAAGTTCACAAAGATAATCGGGTTGGCATGTATTTGGAATGGACACCCTGATAGCCAGATGTTGCTCAAATTTTCCTTAGGAATGGGCACTTTGTTCATAGGCTTGCCAGGCTAAATCTACCAGTCCATTTAAAATCGCCACTGCGGCGACAGCATTGCCCTTGCGTCCATCCACAATAATGGTCGGGATGAGAGCGTCATGAATCCGTTGTTTGGCCACATCCATATCAACAAAGCCGGAGGGGGTGGCAATCACTAAAGTCGGTTTAACCTGTTTTTCTTCAATCAGTTCTACTAAGCCGATTAAAGCAGTTTGGGAGTCGCCAATCACAAAAATGCCTTCGGGATAGCGTTGGGCTAAAGTTTGCAGTCCCCAAGCCGTTTGGGTTTTTCCTTTTTGGGGACGAGTGATGGTTTGGGTCGCGCAATAGACCGGATTGGCGAAGGTTTTCTGAAGATTGGGAACAATGCCAACCTGTACCATCGGCACATCGACAATGATGGTGGTGCGGGCGGCCAAAGCAGCGGCTCCTGCATTTAAAACCCGTTCTGAAAATTGTAGTAATTGATAATATTCAAAATCGGCTGTTGCATAAACGACACGGCGAACAATTTCATATTCTGCCGGCGAAAACTTAACATTTTCAATTTCTTGATCAATGATTGCAAGACTTTGGGCATCACTAATGTGCCATTCCATGCCAATCTAATCCCCAATAATAAACGGTTGTGCTGTAATGTTGACTTATATTTGGCACGGTCATGAATTGTGATTTTTGCCCCCTAAATCCCCCAATTCTGGGGGACTTTGAAACCCATAAATAGAGAACGGTTCCCCCCAAAGTTGGGGAGCTAGGGGGGCTAAACTAAAAATCGTAAATTATGACCGTGAGGAGTATAAATCCCGACTCCGAGTTTAACGAAATATTAGCTGCGGTCACGAAGTGTGCCTTCGATATTGCCTTTTGCTCCCTAAAATTTTAAGTCCTAGAGATATTCGTTTGATTGAGCAAAGGCGACAGATAGGCCACTAAAACACCGATCGCAAACCCCATCATATTCCGAAATAAGGGCAACCAATCACTTGTCCGAGTAACAACCGGGCCAATACCAAAGGCAATTACTAAAATGCCCCAAAGAGGAGAGAGAACCAAAACCCATTGCCAGGCAAAAACCTGGCCTTCTTTACGGGGAATACCGGCAAAGCCCACGATCACTCCGCCCACAATGGACGTTACCAGGGTTAGAATCCACTGTTCTCTTGGCAAACCAGGTACCACATTACAACCGCCCTGTAACAGACAACCTTTGACGGTATCGAGGGATTGGGTAATGGCTCGATTTTCACCATTTTCACGAATGTAATAAATATTTCCGAAACGTGCCTGTAATTCAATCCAGAAAGTACGAGGCATCAATTCATAAACTGCGTCCCCAATACTAAAGGCGAGAAGATTGCCACCCCTGGCATCCGCAACTACCAAAATACTTTTATCATCTAGTCCCCAAAATTTAATGACCGCTCTTCCCGGACTGCGATCGTATTGGGTCAATACTCTCAGTTTCCAACCCGTCTCCGCTTCAAAGGATTGAATATCTTTAATTAAGGCATCTTCCTGAACTTGGGGCAGAAAATTGGCAAGGTCAACCACGGGCGTAACCGTATCCGGTAGTAATTCGGGATTATTGACCGCTAGGGCAGTCATTGGTAGGGAACACCAGGCTAAAACGGTTAAACAACTCGCCAAGATGCCAATTAGGAATCCTGAGAAAGCAGATTTTTTCATAAAGACGGTGACTTAAAGCAATAAATTTTCAGTTTTGTTACACTTCGTTACTCTATTTTAAGGGATTCAGTCTCAGAAGCAAGGGCAGTTTTTAGGGCGAGGGACGATTTTTAAAAGAGGAGGAAAGCAGGGAGCGAGACGTGGGATATTTTTGCCAAGTCTCCCAGGCGGCTTTGAAGCCTAGACCCAAACGACGGCTATTAGCTTGGACTTGATCAACGGTCTGTTTGGCAGTGTTTAAGGTTTGATCAACATTCTCGACAATATCGGCCGCACTTTTCAGACCTTGATTGAGATCATCGGTTAATTCGCTAATTTCTAGTCCAGTGAGCCGGATCGCTTCTAGGGTAGGGGGAAATTCTCGGTTAAGACTATCAAATAGTTTTTCGGCACTGCGAGCAGCCCGGCCTAATTCCTGTAGGGCAGGTACAGCAGCAATCAGTACGGCAGTTAAGCTAACAGAAAGTAAGGTTAGGGATAATCCTAGCCAAAAAAGAGGTTCGGTCATGGGAGATTAGCCGTGGAAAGTCAAGGATGTTAGGATTTGGGGGATATATCCTGGGAACCTAGAGACACAGGGAGTTCTGGTTGGCTGGCTTCTACTCCCGCCGCGATCGCCACCTGTAAACGATTTAGGGTTTCTTGCCAATTGCGTTGGGCTGTTTCAGAAAGTTGATTGGTTTGGAGTTGTAGCGTGGTTGAAAGATCCTCCACCAATTCCGGCAATGCGTCAGTCGATTTTTTTAAGATACGACGAGTTTCTTGCCCTGAACGGGGAGCGAGGAGAAGTCCGGCAATTGTCCCCATTAGTCCGCCCACGACAACACCGACCCATAACGCACTACTATCCTTATTTTTGCTCACAGAAGCACCTCCAACATTAATCCCTATTGTAGAGGACTGGGCAACATCTCCTCACCATCAAGGTCTATGTATTAGTTAAAAGCGATCACTGATAATTGATAATTGATAATGAATAGTTAATAATTATCCATTGTTAATTGTCCATTATCCATTCAAAAAACGCGATCGCCCAATCCTTTACTATAATAAGAACAGTTTTTTAAACGAGGTTGAATCATGGAACCTTTAACCCTACTGGCTACGGGGGCAACAATTATTTTGGCGGGTGCTTTAACTCGTGTTGGGGAACTGTCTTTGGATGGAGCGATCGCGCAGTTGAAGAATTTGATTGTGGTGAAGTCTCCTGAAATATGGAAGCAATTAGAGGCGACGGCCAAGAATCCTGCGGCCTTACCTAAAACGATTGAGGTAATGGCCACTTTATTGGAAGATCAAGAATTGCGGGAAGTGGCGGAACAAGTCACCAAAGAAAATGAATCTAATCCCTATGTTATTCAAATGATCAATCAAAATAAGCAAGTTACGGTCAGTCAATCAGGAATCAGTAATAGCCAAAATAACACTTTTAGCTTGTGAGTAAGTGGGCTTAATTAATTGTCAGATCGTAGAACAGGCTTCTAGCCTGTGGACAGGCAGGATGCCTATCCTACATTTTATATTTAATTGCAACCAGCTACTTAACTATTTTAGATCATCATTTTCTAAAAAAGAAAGATAATTTATGAAACTTTTTACGGCGATCATTGAAAGGGATGTAGATACCAATCTCTATGTCGGTTATGTGCCTGGATTTGTGGGAGCGCATTCCCAAGGAGAAACATTAGATGAGTTACGAGAAAATTTACAGGAGGTAATTGAAATGTTGTTTGATGATTCAGAAATTACCGCACTGGAAGATATTGCGTTAGCTAAGGTGATCGCGGAAGGAATTGATGGTGAAAATGTTAGCCGTGAAGAAGTTTTTGATTTATTATCAGAGTAATCCCCATCGTAGGGGCGAATTGCGTTCCATCCGTGTCAACTTAAAGGAATGGGTTCCCAAATTTGTTGATTGAGAGCGGCCTTTTCTCGATGTCGCTTTCTCTCAGCTTTGACCAAACCAAATAACTTAGCACGTTCAGCCAGATAGGTTACTGTATCAGGCTTTTCTCCTCTAGCAATAGCCTTCGCTACATAGTATAGACTCCGAAACACCATCTCTACTGAGATTTTTTCTTTCGGTTGATTTAGAGCAATCGCCACTTCCCCTACCAATTGATTTAAGACCGTATAGAAAATCAAAGTGCAAATAATCTGGATTTGGACACCATTCTTATTACCTACCCATAAATAGGCTAGTCCTAAAAGTCTTTTCGTTAATAAAAAGGCTTCTTCGATTGTCCATCGTCTTCGATATAAATCACAGACCTCTTCGGCGGACAGTTGTTCGGGAGACAACACATTTGTTAAATACTGATACCAGATTGTTCCCCATAATACTGAGACTAATCTCACCGGATGCTTGCAAGGATTAGAACGGTAATTTCCCATAATGATAATCTCATCTCTGTAATGACTACCTTGAGACAATACTTGTTTGGTTTTGTAAGATGTACCCGCTCTAAATCTGGTTAGAAAAAACTTTTTAGCTTCTGTTAACAAATCAAACCACACAAAGCTAAAAAATCCCATATCTACGAGAATTAAACCATTTTCTGGTAATTTAGCTGCCAATTCTTCACACCATATTTTATCATTTGATTTATCATTTTCTGTGTACCATAAAGTAACGGGTCTTTGGGTAAAGGCTTCCACTACCATCATTATTTTACCCCCCAATTTACTCTTTTCTTCTTTACTTATTTTCATATTTTTCCTTATCTGCTCTAGCGTTGAGCCATCTGCTATCCACACTGCACTAAACTTTTCTCTTATTTTTTCCCATTTTTCTCCTACTTGGAGCTTCTTCCCTTTTTCGGCTGCTTTTTCTAACACTCCTTTTAGTAATATTGCAAATATTTCGGCTGGCACATTCATCATTCTTTTTGATACTGCCTGTTTGCTTACTTTTAATGATGCTACCCATAGCAATCCCTCTTCCTCTAACAGTCTTACCGCTTCACTTATACCCGCTATTTGACGATACACTATACTTAACACTAATGCCACCATTACTGGTAAATTTAATACCCTATCTCTCATCATTTTCTCATGAGTTCCCTGTAAATATTTTAATGGTGTAAACATTGTGGGTTCTAGTAATTCAAACAACTCTTTTGTTATTTCAGGGATTTCTACCCCTGGCTGATTTGTCTTACGACGTAAGTCTGGGTTTCCTTTTCTCCGAGGATGTTGTCTTGCCATTTGTTTTTTGCTCACTTTTTTATATACTAACCTTTTTTTCAGCCTACTCTTACTTCCGCCTGCTTTTAGGCTAATCTTTTGTGAGTAGGCATTTTGGCTTAAGTTGACACCAATGGGGTAAAGGCTTCCACTACCATCATTATTTTACCCCCCAATTTACTCTTTTCTTCTTTACTTATTTTCATATTTTTCCTTATCTGCTCTAGCGTTTAGCCATCTGCTATCCACACTGCACTAAACTTTTCTCTTATTTTTTCCCATTTTTCTCCTACTTGGAGCTTCTTCCCTTTTTCGGCTGCTTTTTCTAACACTCCTTTTAGTAATATTGCAAATATTTCGGCTGGCACATTCATCATTCTTTTTGATACTGCCTGTTTGCTTACTTTTAATGATGCTACCCATAGCAATCCCTCTTCCTCTAACAGTCTTACCGCTTCACTTATACCCGCTATTTGACGATACACTATACTTAACACTAATGCCACCATTACTGGTAAATTTAGCACCCTATCTCTCATCATTTTCTCATGAGTTCCCTGTAAATATTTTAATGGTGTAAACATTGTGGGTTCTAGTAATTCAAACAACTCTTTTGTTATTTCAGGGATTTCTACCCCTGGCTGATTTGTCTTACGACGTAAGTCTGGGTTTCCTTTTCTCCGAGGATGTTGTCTTGCCATTTGTTTTTTGCTCACTTTTTTATATACTAACCTTTTTTTCAGCCTACTCTTACTTCCGCCTGCTTTTAGGCTAATCTTTTGTGAGTAGGCATTTTGGCTTAAGTTGACACCAATGATTGCGTTCGCCCAAAATGCCTATGTCAGCCTCAGAACTCAAGAACCTGGATAAAAATATCGCCCGTTTCAAAGCGCAATTAGCTAATAAACGCGATACGTTAGTGACCATTGCTCCCGAAGAAAAGGTACGACTGAGACAACAAATAGAGGATTTGCGGGAACAAATTCGGGATTTGGAACAGGAACAATGGCAATTAATCAGTCAAATGACAGGAGATTTGACGATTACCAATGAAGAGGCTGAACCGATTGTGGCTGAGTTGGTGACAGAGGTTGAGTCCGTTAAAAAGCAACCCGATCAATTTTCTCCAGAAATTTTAGAGTTATTACAACAAATTCTCGCCAAGTTAAATGCACCTAATACTCCTGCGGCGGCTAAGTTAAAAGCGGCGATTTCGACGTTACCGCCTTTTGTGTCGTTGACTTATGAAGTAGAACTGGATACAGAAAGTACCTTTAGGACTTATTTTCCGACTTTTAATCGTTATCTAAAGGGGGTGAAAGAGCGTCTAAAAAAGTAGCGGTTAGTGGGGAGCAATCTATAAAAGTTATTCCTCACAATTTACCGAATAGTGGTGTCGCGCAATTTGTGGGACGAGCCGAAGTTTTAGCGCAATTAGATCAGCAATTACAGCAAATTGATCGCGTTGCCATTTCCACTTTGACGGGTATGGGTGGCATTGGTAAGTCGGAGTTGGCTTTGCAGTATGCCTGGCAGGAATGGCCCAAGCAAACCTGTCGCGGTGGGATTTGTTGGCTGAATGTGGCGGAAAGTGATCCTGGTTTGAGTATTTTAAGTTTTGCTCAGATTCATTTAGGGTTAACGTTACCCGAAGAAGGAGAGTTAGTTGAACGGGTTCGTTATGTTTGGCAAGGTTGGTTAAAAAATGAGCAGGATCAAACCTTAATTATTTTTGATGATGTGCGTGAATTATTGCAAATTAGGGATTATTTACCGCCTCAAAATAATCGTTTTAGGGTAATTATTACGACCAGAAATCAACAAATTGCCAGTAACTTTAGTCTGATTGACGTTAAGGTTTTAAGTCCAGAAAAAGCTCTAGAATTGTTAGCTATTTTTCTGTCTCAAGCGGTAGAAAATGATCGAGAAACGGCGCAAGAACTCTGTGCTTGGTTGGGTTATTTGCCTTTGGCCATTGAGTTGGTGGGGCAGTACGGGAAATATATGCAGAGTAGTTTGGCAGAGATTTTAGAACAGTTAAAAGCACAAAGGTTAGATAATGAAAGTTTACAGGTTACGCAAAATGCGTTGATGACTGCCCAACGGGGAGTTGCGGCGGCGTTTGAGTTGAGTTGGACACAATTAAGTGCGAGTTCTCAGTTGGCAGGTCAGTTGCTTAGTTTGTTTGCAGAAAGTGCGATCGCTCAGGATTTAATTTTGGCTTTGTTTGAGGTTGGATCCCCCCAACCCCCCTTAAAAAGGGGGGCTATTGAGGAAGAGTCTTTAAAAAGGGGGGCTATAGAGAGAGTTTTTCCGACTTTTTCTAAGTGGTTTAGTAAGCCTAAAGTTGAACCGATTCCTGAGTTGAATTTACCGATAGCAACTAAAGCTGATTTGCGGCATTTGGTGAATTTGAATTTGCTGAAGGATTTGGGGGAAAATAATTATGAATTGCATACTTTGATTCGTCATTATCTACGGGATAAGTTAGAAGCATCTGAGGTGATGGAGACGGCTAAACAGGCTTATTGTGTGGTGATGGTGAATGTTGCTAAAAATATTAAGCAAACCCTAACTTTAGAAGATATTGCCATCATTGAACCCTTTATTGATCACCTCAAAATTGCGGCAGAGGAGTTAAATCAATGGCTAGAAGATGAGGATTTATATTGGCCTTTTTATGGTTTAAGTACATTCCATCGAGCGCAAGGATTTTACAACCAAGCCGTTCCTTCTTTTGAGCAATGTTTGAGTCTCAGTGAACAACGATTCGGGCCAAAACATCCCAAAGTTGCCACCAGTCTCAACAATCTGGCGAGTCTTTATAAGTCTCAAGGGAAATATGCAGAAGCGGAACCTCTTTACCTGCGATCGCTGGCAATCAGAGAAAAGCCATTAGGAGAAAATCATCCTGACGTTGCCCAAAGTCTCAACAATCTGGCGAGTCTTTATAAGTCTCAAGGGAAATATGCAGAAGCGGAACCTCTTTACCTGCGATCGCTGGCAATAATAGAAAAGCAATTAGGAGAAAATCATCCCTTAGTTGCCCAAAGTCTCAACAATCTGGCGGGTCTTTATAAGTCACAAGGGAAATACGAAGAAGCCGAACCTCTTTATCTGCGATCACTGGCAATAATAGAAAAGCAATTAGGAGAAAATCATCCCTTAGTTGCCCAAAGTCTCAACAATCTGGCGGGTCTTTATAAGTCACAAGGGAAATACGAAGAAGCCGAACCTCTTTATCTGCGATCACTGGCAATAATAGAAAAGCAATTAGGAGAAAATCATCCCTTAGTTGCCCAAAGTCTCAACAATCTGGCGGCTCTTTATGAATTTCAAGGAAAATACGCAGAAGCGGAACCTCTTTATCAGCGATCGCTGGCAATCAGACAAAAGCAATTAGGAGAAAATCATCCCGATGTTGCCACTAGTCTCAACAATCTGGCGGGTCTTTATCAGTCTCAAGGGAAATACGAAGAAGCGGAACCCCTTTTTCTGCGATCGCTGGCAATCAGAGAAAAGCAATTAGGAGAAAATCATCCCGATGTTGCCCAAAGTCTCAACAATCTGGCGAGTCTTTATAAGTCTCAAGGGAAATACGCAGAAGCCGACCCCCTTTTTCTGCGATCGCTGGCAATAATGGAAAAGCAATTAGGAGAAAATCATCCCGATGTTGCCCAAAGTCTCAACAATCTGGCGGGTCTTTATTACTCTCAAGGGAAATACGAAGAAGCGGAACCTCTCTACCAAAGAGCAATTGCCATTTTTTCGGAAAAATCAGGAGAAAATCACCCCAACACTCAAACAGTAAAGATGAATTATTATCAAATGTTAGCCCAACTTCCCGACGATGAATTAAATCAACGCTTCTCCTCCGAAACCGTCCAAATGTTACGTAACCTACGACAAGCATTGTAGGGACGAATTGCAATATCTCAATGCTCTGTAAAATAACCAAACAAACCCCAAATTAAACATCAAATTATGTATCAAGTCACCGTTGATTACGCCAAAGCCAACCTAGAAGAACTCTGCGATCGCACAGAAAAAGAACCCGATGGAGTAGCGATCGTTCGTGAAAATCGCAGTTATATTCTCATCACTCAAGCAAAATGGGAATCCTTCTTCAAGAAAATTTAACCACCGCGATCGTCATTAATCCCTATATTGGCAAATCCTTAAAAGGCGATTTAAAAAGTTTGTATTCCTATCGCCTAAATCGAACGCGATCGTCTCGTTTATTAAATTTATGAAGACGATCACACTATTCTGATTATTCATGCAAAAACACACTATGGCAGGTTGATCGCATCTTGTTTGTTACAAAAAATACAGAGAAAAAGAGAGAAATATAGGCTGAAAAAGAAGTAATCATCTAAGAGAAGAAAAGGCTATTATAAAAGAGAAAAAGTGGTTCTCCTGAACAAAGATTTATAATTAAAACTTATCATGAAAAGCAAGCTAAAAAACGGTTTCGCATATTATCAAAGTTCATAAACCCATAAGCTTGACGCTTGATTAGTTTAAGACGATTATTAATTCCTTCCATTGCCCCATTCGTCGTTCGACTCAGAAAGTAGTTACAAATAGAGGTTTTTCGGTATTTGTTATGCTAAATATGAGGTTATTTACTTCAGAACCCATGCCAAGAAAGGGTTTCCTTGTCTTTACACTCAATTTATGCCAAATTAACTGATAGTTTTAACTGAAAGCCTTATACAGCAAGGGTTTTAAGAGTTGATAAAATGACTTAGCATAGTAACTACCGATGAACCATAGTTTTCTTGCCTTGTAATATTCCATAATTACGATGAGTGATTTTATTTTTCTCTCCAATGATAGCATTTTCTTGTTTTATACGGTCAATTTATGCCACCGCCCCTATGAAACGCATTTCAGGCAGCCTTTTATTACAACACATAATATTTATGCAAGAGGTCTATTCTGAATTTGGAATTGCTGGCCCATTATTGACCACTATACCAACGTAATAATACTCGTGCTAGTCGAAAGGGATCATGGCGTACTCGTCCTGTTTCACTTTCCTCCATCACATTGGCAATGACAATACGACAACCAAGAGCCGCAATTTCCTCTCGATCTATATAGACGGGATGACAATTTTCTTCGGCATAATGTTTGAGGGCTGGGGGAGAAGGGGGCGTTCGTTGCACCAAGACGGCATCGAAGAGGCGATATTCTGACATCTCATCAATTTTTTTTAAATGGTCTGAAACACTATAACCATCAGTTTCTCCGGGCTGGGTCATAATATTGCAGATATAAATGCGGGGTACATCGGCTCCGGCGATCGCGGCTTGAATATCAGGAACTAGCAGATTCGGGATCACACTGGTATAGAGGCTACCCGGCCCAATAATAATATAGTCTGCTTCCTCAATAGCACGAATAGCCGCCGGCAAAGCAGGTGGATTGGGGGGATGACACCCAAAATGCTTAATTTTTCCCCCCGCTTCAGTGATCAGAGATTCCCCTTCAATATAGCGACCATCCTCTAACTCCGCCCAGAGCCTGACATCCGTAAGCGTCGCAGGGAAAACCTTACCCTGAATGGCTAACACCTTAGAACTGGCGGCGATCGCTTGTTCGAGATCTCCCGTAATTTCTGTCATGGCTGTGAGAAAGAGATTGCCAAAACTGTGGCCTGTCAAACCATCCCCCGCCTGAAAACGATACTGAAATAATTCTGTTAACAGCTTTTCCTCATCCGCTAAAGAGGCAATACAGTTACGAATATCCCCAGGCGGTAAAACCCCAATTTCTCGCCGTAGCCGTCCCGAAGATCCCCCATCATCCGCCACCGTGACAATCGCCGTAATATTGGAACTGTAGAGTTTTAAGCCCCGTAACAAGGTTGAAAGTCCTGTCCCACCACCGATCGCCACAATCTTGGGGCCACGGTTAAGACGACGATGATTAATTAAAACATCCACTAAATCTTGACTCCCCTCCGGCTGTAACACCTCGGTAATCGCTCCGACAGTGCGGCTCTGACCCCAGAGGACAAAAAAGATCCCCAAGGCTAATAGAACAGGGCCAGAAATATAACTAGGGAAAAGATGGGTTAACCATTCCAAGGTCTGGGAGACAAATTCTCCAATGCGAAAGATCGGCGTTAACTTGATCCAAATAGCTAAACCCAAAAAGGTCATACTTAGCCCAATCGAGCTAATCAACAACCAACGCTTCACAAATAGCCCAGGTGACAACCATTTAAACCAGCTATTGACTCGTTGGGGAGTTCGCTGACTAACACTGGCTCCCCATTTGCGTTTCTCGGCATTGAGTCGGCGTAGAAGGGACTTTAAGGGACTGGTGGACATAACCGCAGGGAATAAAGAAAAAGTGCCAAGTCTAGATAACTGTCACCCTAACCCATGGTAAGGCTTTGATCAAACTTTTTTGGGGTAACTTTTCTAGCTAATGTTTGTTGACGACAACTCATCTTTAAAAATGCTGATCACAAATTCTCTGGCAAATACTTTAAAGAAAACAAAGAGCTTCGTCATTACGAGGACAAAACTTTTGGGCGATCGGATTTCGTTGCAGACGGACTTTTCCCAACTTAGGCAACTCATAGAGGGGAGCAACATTTCTGATCTGATTATTAACTAAAGGTAATTAGTCACAGCAATAAGTGGGGCTTAATTCTCATTAAGCCCCAAAAATACTAGAGAGGAAGAAAGTCATCAATGGAAGGAGGAGAAAGACCAGAGGAAGATAAAATAAGAGATAACTGTTCGACCGCACTTTTACCTTGAAGTCTCATGGTTTCAAGAAAACTAAACATCATGGCAACAAGTTGTCCGCCCCAATGACTTCTAGCACCGCCACTAACCTTACGATGAATAACAACAGGACGCAAGGCTCTCTCGGCATCATTGTTATCAGGTTTAACTTCAGGAAAAGTAAGAAAAGTAAACCAATCATGCCAATAACGTCGAAAGCGATTAGATAACAATTGGGAATCACTTGCCCATCCCGTGGGCGGCGGATTATCCAGAACCTCTTGAAGTTGAGCTTCTACTAGGGGTCGCTGTTGTTGTAAAGCTTCTAAGCTCAGTTTGCCTTGATGATAATCTCGATGGGATTGACGAGCTTGCTCTAGAATAGGAAAAACTCTCTGAGCAAAAAGTTTATTTTCAGAAAAGTGGGAAGTTTCCAAGGCCTTCAATTCCCGCCCAATATGAGCCAGACATTTCTGTTTATGCTGGGCATTTTGGCGATGGTAAGCCCCCCAACAGTCCGTACTGAGAAGCCCATGAAAATCTTTACCTAATAGGGAATGAACCTCATCGGAACTCCGGCTGGGAGCCAGAAACAAAACACAAACAGAGGAGGAAGTAGCCACCCACATCCAATAGTTAACCCCATTGACGCGATAGCTGGTTTCGTCCACACAACGGACTCCAGGCTCCTGTATGTAAGTCCACCACTGTTCATAACTAGGATACAAGCTTTCGCAAAACCATCGGTGCATTTTAGCTAAACTCCCTTGAGACAGAGGAATGCCAAAGACCGTTTCTACCAAGTATCGTTGTTTTAGCCAAGTCAAATTTCCCCCATATCCCAGCCATCCCACTAAGCTGGATAAGGTTGCACCGTAGCTAAAATCTTCACGACATCCCAAAGGAAGTGGGGCATAACCTTCCCAATCACATTTTGAGCATTGATACTTTTCCCTAACATATTCCCTTACCTCTACTGGTTTACTGACTAATTCAGCTATTTGATTTTTTTTGATGATAGTCTCCTTTTGCTTTTCCACTGACGCACCACATTTTGGGCATTTTTCCATCCTTAAATCTACTATTTCATCTACCCGACCAAACCCGTTTCTGGTTTTACCCACATGGTCGTACTTTGGACCTCTTTTTTTTCCTTTTTGACCGAAGGTTTTGGCGACTTTCTTTTTGTAACCGTCACTGCTTGGGGGCTGAGAGCTATTTTCACTCGTTCTTTGGTTAAGCTTTTTCAGCTTTTCTTTCAACTTTTCTATCTCTTTCTTTAACTCTACCAATTCTTTTCTCAGCTTTTCGTTCTCTTCTTTTTCTTTCTGATAATCTTCATACCAATCTTTTGCCACTTCTTTTTGCCATGGCATTTTCACTTCTTCTTGGTTTAAGTCTGGAACTGGGTCTAGTTTTTTCATAGTCTCCCTATTCTAACCTATCTCTTTAACCGCCTTTCCTTTCTTCATTATTCTTTACTTTTTTCATTTGCTTCTCATTCTCAATAATTTCCTTCTTTATTGCGGTGACTAATTACGTGCTAAGTTATTTGGTTTGGTCAAAGCTGAGAGAAAGCGACATCGAGAAAAGGCCGCTCTCAATCAACAAATTTGGGAACCCATTCCTTTAAGTTGACACGGATGCCCGTCCTCAAGCCCCAAGTAACAGAATACAGACTACATAGCCTAGAATGCGAACACTGCGGGTCAAAAAGCCGAGGGAAATTGCCAGCAGGAGTGACCGAGAAAAGCTATGGGGCAAGATTAGCCGCCTTAGTGGGAGTGCTAAGTGTCGAAGCAAGACAAAGCCATCGTCAGATACAAGGGCTGCTGAGAGAGGTATTTGGCATAGAGATAGGGAGAGGGACAATCAACAACATCAGGCAAGAAGTAAGTGAAGCCATAGCCGCCGCCAATGAAGAAGCGAAAGAATATGCCAAGCAACAACCGGTGGTGAACTGTGATGAGAGGGGATTTAGCCAGCAAAATCGGGATGGCAACAACCCAACAGAGAAGAAAGCATGGCTGTGGGTGCTGGTGACCCCATGGATAAGCCTATTTCTAGTCACCTTGAGTCGTAGCCAAGAAGTGGCCAAACAGTTAATCGGCGAGACATTCACGGGCTACTTAGGCAGTGACCGTTATGGCAGCTACAGTTGGGTGAAGTCAGAATTGCGACAACTATGTTGGTCTCATGTGCTGAGAGACTTTCAGGCGATGGCAGAAAGAACAGGGGCATCACAAGAAATCGGTACAGCATTACTAGCGAGAGGCTATCGCCTGTTTCATTGGTGGCACAAAGTCAGAGACGGCACGCTGTCGAAGGAGTTATTTATCGAAGCAGTAGAATTGCTCAGATGGGGAATGCACCAAGAATTAATGTCGGCGGCGGCTATCGAAATTGGTTGGCGCGAAAAATCGCCCCTCGCGAAAACAGTCCGTACCTGTCGAAAGTTGCTGAAAGTGGAGGCGGCTCTCTGGACGTTTGTCTATAGAGAGGGGGTGGAACCGACGAATAATTCAGCACAACGAGCTTTGCGACCAGCCGTAATTTGGCGTAACCTCAGCTTTGGTTCTCAGTCTCAAGCGGGGAGTGAGTTTGTGTCGAGAATGCTGACAGTCAATCATTCGTTGAAATTACAAGGGCGTTCTGTCTTAGATTTTCTGACGCAATCATGTCTAGCGGCTCGACTAGGGGAGCAGCCTCCTTCTCTAATTCCTGTTGTTCAGGAGCCCGCCGTCTCAAATCCTAGACCCTTGATTTTTTTGTAGGCTATTGGACGGTTACCATCAAAAAACTTCTTAATGAAGGCGGATTGACAATCCGTTGGGGGCGCAAAATCAAAAACAAGGGATCAAGTACTATTGCAAGTTAAACTGATGACAGCTTACCAGTCATCCACAAGGACATAAATGATGGTCAAGAGGGTTGGAGCATCTATCATATTCATGGGCAGCAATTCTAAATTTGCCCTGTAGCAAGGGTTTCAGGTTTTAGTTCGCGTAATACGGGATAAAATTCAACGGGATTAACAAGTTCATTTTACGAGTCTTCAGGCTTTCAGGCATGGTAGTACACATAGAATTGCCCCAAAAACCCCCTTTGAAATGTTCTTTAAATCCCTAAAAGGCTTGCTGTATCTAAAACTGAGAATTGCTGTATTCATGGGAGACCTCATGCTTTGGAGTATGATTACCTTTATCATGATGTCTCCCCTTGATTTTGCAGACCTCTCTAGGGTGCGACCTTTAGTTGATAAAAGCTGTTGTAATCAGGGTTCTACAGGGAACCCATATTGATCAAGTTTTGCCCAAAATTGACTCCATCGTTCCTTGGTCAATACCAAAGCTCGTAGGCTCAAAATAATTCCTGCTCCTTTTTCCTTCCATCGCATCCCTGAACAACATAATCGTTGTTTGACCAACGTCTTACAAGCTGCTTCCGTAACACCTGAACCAATCGGATACTTTTTCTCTATGTAGGGTTTGCTGAATAAGGATGAAATCCTTGCTAGACAATACTTTCAGGCATTTTACAAACGACCAGATGCAAGGTTATGGCATTTGGAGGCTCAAAATCCATGCACTTTGCTGGAAAAATGTGAGGTAAAACTGGAAACTGATCTCTGAAGTCACCATTTTTCGCGCCCTGTGGCATCTAGGTTCGTTTTGTGGACTTTTTCAGCAAGCCCTATGTATTCAGCATAATCCATTTGATGCTGATGATTCTCGTAATAAGTAATCGCCGCTTGTAGTTTCTCGGTAAGATTCTTAGAATGACTTTTTTCTTCTTTGACTTCTTTCATCAGATTTAGCAGTTCTCCTGCTTTTCCTTTTTCATGCTTGAGTTCTCGACAATTTTCAGTCAACCATTCTTTTTGTTTTGACACGGTATTCGGATGCAACGCTTCTGCCAAGGCACCTAAGTAACCAGAGGCATGATAGAAATCTAATATCTGTTCTTCCGTTTGCTTTTCTAAAAACTTCCAATTTGATTCTGCCCCGTCTGCTATCCCGACCAATGTTGCCTCTGGATAACGGTTTTTCGCTCGCTCAATTTCTCTTTCTAATCTTTCTAGAAAACTCTTTTTTCCATACTCTGGTGCCGCACCTAGATAGATTGTAGGTTGACGTTCGCCTTCACTATCGTATAGGGAAACGGTTCCCACCATTGCTTCACGGTAGCCATCCTCACACATCAGCATACAGGTTCCATCTAATCCTATTCCCACTGTTGCAATTTGGCTATCCTCCTTGGGCGGGGCATATACTTCAAACGTTCATAATCTGAGATTTATCAAAGCGTTGAAATCGTAAGGTGAGCAAAGAATCAAGCTCCTCCTTATATTTTACGTTAGCATCTTCAAGACATCCTGAAATTGCTGCAGAAAACTGCGTAAAATCTTCATAATATTTTGCGTATAAACACTTCTTCTTCACAAACTTCCACAGTCTTTCAATTAAATTCAAGTTAGGAGAATAAGGAGGTAAGTACAGTAACTCTATTCCTAATGATTCTGCCAACTCCTGCACAATTCGGCATTTTTGATAACGAGCATTGTCTAATACCAACGTAATCGGTATTAATAGTCCTAATTCTGCTATCTTTTCTAGGAGTTCACAAACCTGAGTTCCCGTAATATAAGAACTGTTCGTTACCATAATTACTTCATGGGTAATTGCATTTAATGCTCCTAACACATTAAAACGTTTTCTCCCTGATGGTGACTTAATAAAAATCCTTTTGAAGCACCATATAAAATTTACAAATGCTCCCATTACAAAATGAGAGGCATCTACAAAAAAAACTGCCCTTTTTCCTGCTTTTGCCTCTTCTAGCCTTGGTTCTAGCTCTTTTTCTCTATAGCTATCCTGAGCTTCTACATCTGCTTTTGATGGAATTGTTCCCACCTTTAGACACCTCATTCCTATTGACTTTAAAAATTTTCTGACTTGCGTTGGACTTCTTTTTATTCCCGTTAATTCTTCTATTCTTTTTACTGCTTCATTTATTCTTGCTGGTGGATTTGACTCAAAATATGCCTCAATTGTCCCTTGATGCTCTGTTAACTCGCTTTTCGGGCGATTAAATTTTATTTCTTTTAGTTTTTCTATCCCGCCCTCTTGATAATCACGGATATAGCTTGTCACCGTATTTACTGAAACTCCTGCGAATTGAGCAATTTTTTGATGAGATAATCCCTGACTTTTTAACCATAAAACTTCCATCTTTAGCTGTACTCTAGGATGCGGGTGATTAAACCGACCGTAAGACAACAGTCTTTTGTCTTCTTCCGTAAATTCTAACTTAATCATTTCTCAGCCTCTTGACTACTTTTTCTATTTTTACTATATTATCTCTTATTTTTAAAATTCGCAACTTGTGACCGTGTTCAGTATAACTCCACGCTTCTTCTTTTGCCTGTACCACACTTCCTACTGCTTCACTCAATCTTTGGATATAGGATAGCGCTACTTTTCTACCATGATTTTCTAATAAATCATTTTTCACCTCTTTGCCTGCCATCCCTGACATTTTTGAGCAGCAATTTCAAATTCAGAATGTAGTCAAAGATACAAAAGGCTCGATGTATTTACTGGCAAGGGTTTTGCTATGAAAATTGCCAATTAATCAACTAGGAAGAATTCGAGACAGCGAGAGAAACTGAGTCATCAAGCATAAAATCTAAAAGATGATGCCAGCTTTCAAAGAACAGATATTTGGTCAAAGAGAGAATATCTTGAAAGAATCCCTTACGAGTGCCGCGTTGGACGCGAATTCTCTGGTAACGTTCATCAACCAAACCTAAAACCGTGTGCAAGAGAAAAGCCAGCAAATTCAGGGTAAGCAAAACAGAGGCGAGGTGTTGTTTACCATGCCCAAAATTATGCTCTAAGTGATAGCCTCGATTTTTGAGAATATTGTGATTCTCGTTCTCAGTACGCCAACGAGTCCGTCCAGCACGACAGACATCAAGAACGATGTAAGGGGTGAGAAAATGATTGGTAATCCAACTATTGTGATAAAGAAGTTGAGCATCGGATTCGCGGTGGATTTTTAGCTCACACCAGTTAACCAACAAAGCAGGCTGTTGGTCTCGCAGGGGAATCTGATTGAGATAACGGCAGTGCCAAATCTCGAAATACTTCCCATTCCAACGTCGGTGTTGAGTGGTTTTGACTTCTCCATTAGCTTCTAAATAGTTTAACCATTCGTAGAGTGTGGGATGAGAAGTCGGTAAACAGACGAAGATAAAGTTGAAATCGTGGTCGAGACAGTGCTGACAAGTGGGCTGACGACTGTACAAGTCATCCCCTAGCAGAGTTATCTTCTGTCCCGCAAACAAACTAGCATGGTTACTACTTATCCAACGTTTCGCCGCATTTTGCTCACAATCTTGCTTTTCAGACCCGTCTTGAGGGGTAATAAATTCAGGGGGTAAGGAAAAAACTGATTCATGGTCTGGGGAAACAATCACGGGCAATAATGCCTGATGGAAGTAGGTGACTTTTCCCTGTTTTGACGTTTTGGTTGAACAGCATGGACAATTTACTTTTTCCGAACTGTAGTAATTTGTCCCATCCATTGCTACTAGAAGATTTCCCCTCAATATTTCATAGGCTTTCAAGAATCCCATGCTCCTCAATGCTTGGTAAATTAACCCAAACAAAGGGAATAGACTACCATTGGTGTCAACTTAAGCCAAAATGCCTACTCACAAAAGATTAGCCTAAAAGCAGGCGGAAGTAAGAGTAGGCTGAAAAAAAGGTTAGTATATAAAAAAGTGAGCAAAAAACAAATGGCAAGACAACATCCTCGGAGAAAAGGAAACCCAGACTTACGTCGTAAGACAAATCAGCCAGGGGTAGAAATCCCTGAAATAACAAAAGAGTTGTTTGAATTACTAGAACCCACAATGTTTACACCATTAAAATATTTACAGGGAACTCATGAGAAAATGATGAGAGATAGGGTATTAAATTTACCAGTAATGGTGGCATTAGTGTTAAGTATAGTGTATCGTCAAATAGCGGGTATAAGTGAAGCGGTAAGACTGTTAGAGGAAGAGGGATTGCTATGGGTAGCATCATTAAAAGTAAGCAAACAGGCAGTATCAAAAAGAATGATGAATGTGCCAGCCGAAATATTTGCAATATTACTAAAAGAAGTGTTAGAAAAAGCAGCCGAAAAAGGGAAGAAGCTCCAAGTAGGAGAAAAATGGGAAAAAATAAGAGAAAAGTTTAGTGCAGTGTGGATAGCAGATGGCTCAACGCTAGAGCAGATAAGGAAAAATATGAAAATAAGTAAAGAAGAAAAGAGTAAATTGGGGGGTAAAATAATGATGGTAGTGGAAGCCTTTACCCAAAGACCCGTTACTTTATGGTACACAGAAAATGATAAATCAAATGATAAAATATGGTGTGAAGAATTGGCAGCTAAATTACCAGAAAATGGTTTAATTCTCGTAGATATGGGATTTTTTAGCTTTGTGTGGTTTGATTTGTTAACAGAAGCTAAAAAGTTTTTTCTAACCAGATTTAGAGCGGGTACATCTTACAAAACCAAACAAGTATTGTCTCAAGGTAGTCATTACAGAGATGAGATTATCATTATGGGAAATTACCGTTCTAATCCTTGCAAGCATCCGGTGAGATTAGTCTCAGTATTATGGGGAACAATCTGGTATCAGTATTTAACAAATGTGTTGTCTCCCGAACAACTGTCCGCCGAAGAGGTCTGTGATTTATATCGAAGACGATGGACAATCGAAGAAGCCTTTTTATTAACGAAAAGACTTTTAGGACTAGCCTATTTATGGGTAGGGAATAAGAATGGTGTCCAAATCCAGATTATTTGCACTTTGATTTTCTATACGGTCTTAAATCAATTGGTAGGGGAAGTGGCGATTGCTCTAAATCAACCGAAAGAAAAAATCTCAGTAGAGATGGTGTTTCGGAGTCTATACTATGTAGCGAAGGCTATTGCTAGAGGAGAAAAGCCTGATACAGTAACCTATCTGGCTGAACGTGCTAAGTTATTTGGTTTGGTCAAAGCTGAGAGAAAGCGACATCGAGAAAAGGCCGCTCTCAATCAACAAATTTGGGAACCCATTCCTTTAAGTTGACACGGATGATAGACTACTCGCTGCTACCCCATCCACAATGTTGCGAATCTGTTCTACTGTTGGTATTTTTTCTAGTCCAAACCTAAGTACAGGACAAAAAATGTAGGGAGTCGAGAAAAAGAGAAAAATTGGGTAGAGAAGGATTAAGAACAAGATGACGAAGATGGTCAAAACCAAGACGAAAAAGACTCTGCGCTAGGCGACCATGTTTCTTGAGGGGAATGGGATGAAGATGATGAATTGCTAGACCAGTTTTGAGAGACCAAGCCAAAGCTAAAGTCAGTAAAGCCAAAAGCTTACGAAGACGCTTGGGGTCAGTAAAGTGAGTAGATTCCAAGCAAAAGCCACGAGTCTTAAAGATGCCAAAAAGGGTTTCAATGCCCCAACGCAGGGCATAATCGTGAATAAGACCTTGGGAATCGGGATGTCCAATGACGATGAGTAGAGAATTATCAGGCAAGCGAAGAGCCTCTACAGAAACAGGATATCCCCAAACCCGACAACTCCCTTGAAGACGTTGAGATTCACTCTTTTGCAAGATGGGCAAAAATGACTTTGGCGGCCAAAAGCTTGCCATTGTGCTCAATCTTGTCCGTAGCCCGAATTCTCAGACAGAAAGCCAGTAGCGGTTCGAGCAGAAGATAGCGAAGCCAAGCCTGACCAATAAACTCACGGTCGCCACATAAACAACGAATCAGGGCGGTGGGAAAAATCTTGAGCATCTCCTCGATAAAACGCATTCGTTCATCACTGTTAGAATTGCCCTTTTTCTTGCTAAGCATCCACCACAAGATGGGAATGGCTACTCCTTCATGGACAATGCCGACAGTGAGGATATTATAACCATGACTGCCAAACTCCCAGGTTGTGCGGTCAATACTTAATACCCAAGGTTGAGGGATATCCAGCCAACTGACTACAATACGGGCAATGTGATGGTAATCCAGCTCAAATCCTGAGAAAAAGCGTTGTAAGCGTTTGTAATGAGAATCCACCAATGCCCGACCTTCAAAACCCAGAGCCAATTCTTTAAGGTTAACCGTTTTCACTTTGAGGAGGGCGAGTAAGAACAAGGCTAGGAAGGAGAGTCTGGCACCATGCCATCCCAAATGGGGTTTTAGGGCTTGTTTCAATGCGTTATATTGGTTCATGGGTTTTCTTACATTACGTTCATCTTCCATGAAACCCCTTTCTCGTATACTTTTCAAGCCTTTTGTCCTGTACTTAGAGTCCAAACAAGCTCTGAGCATTATCTCGCCCACAACGGCTGTTAAGCTGACGTTGGTACTCTAAAAATGACTCATTTTGCATAAAAAAGGCGGCAAATGCCCCCAGTATCGCCTCTCTTAGACTATATTTCGTTGCATTACTAACCGAACGGGGGTCATCTATCTTCCCAATGACCTCGTTTAAACAGTGAACGATTCCGTCAAAACTTAGGTCGTTTACTTCCATCTTTCTCTCTGCAAAATCAGTAGACACTTTTCTCTTTATTCATAACTTCCTATAGGTCAAAGTTTTTCTGTCTCTATTTATACCATTTGAATTTGGAATTGCTGATTTTTGAGGATACCTGTTTTGCCAATAATGGCGTTGATGTTATGATTATCCTTGCTTCTCTGGCTCTTCCCCCAACTGTGTGGAAAGTGTATAATAGTAATACCACAGTAGGAGGTGGAGTATGTGGATAAACTTGGATGAGCTACTAGGTTTGCCAAAGGTAACAGTCGTAAACTATCGAGAAATAGATGGTGCAAGGTAACAGTCGTAAACTATCGAGAAATAGATGGTGCTTTGTTCTTAAAATTAAAAATGAAAAACGAAGTAATGGAATGTCCAAATTGTCATAAAGAATTGGAAGATATAAATCAAATAGAATATAATTTGGTTCGGGATTTATCCCTATTGGGAAAGAAAGTATATCTGGAAGTGCCCCGCCGCCAGTTCCATTGTGAAAAATGTCAGAAATACATAACAGAAAGACTGGACTTTATGCGGCTAAGAAAACATTATACAATTCGTTATGAAGAAAAGATTTATGAGCAAGTAAAAAAGAAAAATGTAGAAGAGGTAAGGCAAGAAGAAGAAATAAGTTGGGGAACATTGGAATCAATATTTGAAGAGTATGCAAAGCAGGCAGAAAAGAAGGAATGGGAATTACCAGAAAAGATAAGTTTAGACGAATTTAGTAATAGAAAAGGAAAAAAGACTTTATTACAACAGTGATAGATATAAATAAAAAGGAATTGTTAGAAGTAATAAAAGGACACAAAAAAGAAGAGATAATAGAAGCCCTAAAGGTGCAGCCAGCAAGGGTTAGAGAGAATGTAAAGGAAGTAAGTGTGGATATGTGGGAGGGTACATCCCGGACAAAGTAGTACATAGAATCTGGGGTAAAATGGAAAAAAACTGATGAGCGAAAAAAGTATGTTACCGATTCCCCCAGAAGAAAAAGCACTGTTAAAACAGCATCTCACCGAATCAGCCCGTATCCTGCGCAAATATACGGAACCAGAGAAACAGAAGGACTTTGGAAGCATCGAAGTAGAAGTCAGAACCCAGATGTTAGAAATTGTGGGGCCAACAATGGGGGAGTTTTTTTTTCAGAAGGGGGAAAAAAACGGTCTGGAAACAAGCGAAAAATCAAAACCCTAGTCGGAGAAGTGGAAATAAGCCAAAAACAAGCCAGAAAACTAAAGGTGTCGCCAAAAATCGTCTTAAGTCCAGGTTTAGAGAAATGCTGTCTAAGAGCCAGTGCGAAAACATCCTACCAACAAGCAGAAGAAGATATAGAGGAGTTGATGGGGATAAAAGTAGGACATAGCAGTTTACATCGCTTGGTAGAACGGACAGAACTGCCCTTAGCTCAAGCTCAGTCAGAGAGTGCGGGGGTCAGTATAGATGGGGGAAAGATTTGTCTGCGGGGCGAGGAGAAGGAAGGGGGACAGTGGCGAGATTATAAACTGGTGAGTCTTCATGGCAATGTCTGTGAAGCCTTTTTCCAAGACCCAGAGGGCTTAAAGAATTGGAGCAATGTTCAACCTTTGTCTCCAATAGTGACCTTTTTGGGAGATGGTCATCCCGCAATCTGGAATGCGGTAGAGAGTTTCGCCACTCAATCGTGGCTGATACGACGAGAGGTGTTGGATTGGTATCATCTCAAGGAGAATCTGTTCAAAGTGGGTGGCTCTCTCAAACGGCTAGAAGCAGTGGAGCATTTACTGTGGCGGGGTTTTGTGAACAAGGCAATAGATGCGTTTGATGGAGTCAAAAGCAAGAGGGCAAAGAATTTTCAAGCCTATTTGACGAAGCATTATCAGCGTATCCCTGATTACCAATACTATCAACAGCTTGGTATTGTGATTGGTTCTGGTGATGTGGAGTCTAAGATTAAACAGGTGGGAGCTAGGGTTAAATTGTCGGGAGCACGTTGGCATCTTCATAATGTTTCTCGTATTCTTCGGCTACGATGTGCTTATCTCAATCACTCTCCTCTTTTGAGTGTCAATGTATTATCTTAAGTGGGATGCACCCTATGTGGGAGGGATTTACGTCAGCAATAAAGGAGTTATTTGTAAATGCTAAAATCGTCTATGATAGATTTCATGTAATGAAAAATATAAATGAAGAATTGAATAAATTGAGAAAGAAAATGAATATCCATAAAAAGGGTTTAACATACCTATTATGGAAAAATAAAGAAGAGTTAAAAGAAGAAAAAAGAGAAGAGTTAGAAGAGATATTGAAAATGTATCCTTGTTTAGGAATCTGACTTTTCCCGTTAAGTGCGGATTGCAAGCTGCCAGCCTTGGCAAAGGTCATGCAACTTCAACCAACCGCGCCAAAGGACTTGGATACCGAGAGGAGTTTTACGACGATGTTCAAGATAACCACCAAGAAAAGCAACAGACTCGACAGCCCAAGCAACAGTCAAAATAGGGGGAAGTTTTTGAGAGGCGGCTGCTTTTAACACCTGAAGTTGAAGAGGATTAAGAATTTCAATCGCGAGAGCATCGGGCTGGGTACGATGAAGATAAGTAACGTGTAAAAGTTCAACAGCAATGACACTTAAAAAACCCAAAAGAGTTTTCATTCCATCAGAGGCAAGTCGATAACGCTCACTCTGACAACCAGACTTAAGGACTTTATGAAATTCTTCAACCCGCCATCGGTAGGTGTACCAACGAAGAATAGTGACAGCCATCTCAATAGTCTCAACAACTTCTGTAGTCAGAAGCATCCAAGATAAAGGAGTTTCGCCTTCGGGACAATCGATTTCTGTCGCATAAACAGCATAGACATTCAACGGGTCACGATTATCAAAACGATAGGGAGTTCGTAGATTAACTGAGCAAAATCGGACGGCAAGCTTAACCTTCCGTGCTTTTCTTTTTCCTGTACTCGGAATCTCGATTTCTTGATGAAAACGAATCGGTTCTGATTCCAAATGTTGCCAAAGTCGTTCACTATTTTTGTCTAAACTACGATTATGAGACGCTCTGACCAGCACTCCTGTATGCTTGAGTTGACGCACTGAGTCAAAGACTTCTGAAACATCTCCTTCTCTGTCAAATACATGAATTACCCTCGTTGAACTTTCTACCTGTTTCTCACAGGTGTTTAGAGCCTCTACCCATTTGTAGGATTCTTTTTCCTCAAATGGTCTTTGACGAGCTGCTTTTCTTTGTTCTTTCTGTCTTTCTTTTTTCTGCTTCGCCGTTTCATCTGTTGGGGGCTTTTCTTTTACCTCCCTATTCCACAGTTTTTGCCATAATAAACCTAATACTTGTCCTTTTTCTGGCTCAATTGCTAAAGCACTATGCAGTATTAATCCATTCCCTCCTTTTCCAGTCGGCCCATACCCTTCCCTTTTTTCCTTGATATTGCGATAATCTAAGAAGGTCGTATCTCCGACTGATAGCATTATCTTATATTCTTCTACGGCGGCAGTTGTCATTTCACAGTGCGGCTCTATTATCTTGACAAAGTCTGTTTTCGGATTCCCAAAAATTCATAGGCCCTCTTTAACTCGTTTCCTCCCTTAAACACTTCTGATAAGGCTTTTCCAAACCCCTCACTTAACTTTTTCCCAATCGAGAAGGCACGATTGTTTAGCCTCTCGTCTCCCAATTCACAACTGGCAAAGTTTTTTGTCCACCATTCCAACATTTTTTGACCTGCCCTTTAAGATTTTCTCCATTTTACAGTCTCATACTCCCTTCATCCTTTGTTTTTGAAATTTGAACGATAAGCGGGATGATGGCTTCAGAATATTTTTTTCCTGTCAAGAGAATCATTACTCAAACCCTTGCCAGATAAAGCCTCTAGAAGTTTGCATTGCTGGATTTTGGACTTAACGGGAAAAGTCAGGTTTAGGAATAGCGTATGAAATGAAGGAAGAGATTAGAGATATTTATGAGCATTCAAGAACGACAAATGGTGCAAGGAGAAAATTTGAAAAATGGATGAGAACAGCGAGCCTATTCTATAAAAAAAGTGTGGGTATGCTGAAAACTCATTTGACAGGTATATGCAATTATTTTGAAAACCATACAACTAATGGATTAACGGAAGGGATGAATACAAAAATTAAATTAATAAAAAGGAAAAGTTATGGATTTGCTAATTTTGAGCATCTACGGCTTAAATTGTTAGCTTGCTTTAACTCGTAACATAACATTACACACAGACAAGGGGAGAGCCCTTCTCTTTCTAAGGGGCAATACGTTTTTCCTCCTACTGAACGCTGATATACATGACGATTCACTATAACCTCACCATAAGGTGTTTGATATTCTTTCGGTTGCTCTCCCTTACTCTTCCAGATTTCTTCACCGATTTTTAAGGGTGAACCATCTGTATCTAAATATTTCAAGGCTTCTTTGCTGGCGATGCAACCTACTTCGTTTAAGCCTTTTTGAATATTTATTTCTGTATCCAACATTGAACGACTGAGTTCTAATGTTAGTTCTATTTTTATCTTTGAACCCTCTACATTAATTAGTTTTGCTGTCATCATTGTTTCCTCTTTGTCACTTTTCATCCCATGTTAACACTTTTCTTTTCCTTCATCAACTAAAGGTCACACCCCCTCTCTATCTCACATCAGCCGTATGGTGTCATTACTTTTGATTTAGGCTATTATAGCACCTGTCTGTATAGGTAATTAATTTTGCATGACTACTTAGGGCTTGCTGAAAAAAGCTGAAACCCTTACGGAGAAAAATAGTAGGCGAATTAAGAACCGCTAGAATGCACGAAAATAGGGTAGAATGCCTCAAAACCATTGCATTAAGAAGAGAGAAAGCAGATGTACCGAAAGCAACAGTACTCAATTGAAACACCAGAAAACTTGAAAAATCTGTTCGGCGGGCAGTTAGACGAAGAAAATCGTTGGATAGAAATGTCAAAAATGATTCTTTGGGAAGAATATGAGGAAGAATATGCAAAAAACTTCACAGAAAAAAAAGGAGCCCCAGCCAAATCATTTAGAATGGCATTAGGAGCATTAATTATCAAAGAAATTTCAGGAAAAAGTGACAGAGAAACAGTAGAACAAATAAAAGAGAACCCTTATTTACAGTACTTTATAGGAATGGAAAGCTATAGTAGCAAAGAAGCATTTAATGCGTCAATGATGGTTCATTTTCGTAAAAAAATAGGAATGGAATTAATAAATAGGGCTTGCTGAAAAAAGCTGAAACCTTTACGGAGAAAAATAGTAGGCGAATTAAGAACCGCTAGAATGCACGAAAATAGGGTAGAATGCCTCAAAACCATTGCATTAAGAAGAGAGAAAGCAGATGTACCGAAAGCAACAGTACTCAATTGAAACACCAGAAAACTTGAAAAATCTGTTCGGCGGGCAGTTAGACGAAGAAAATCGTTGGATAGAAATGTCAAAAATGATTCCCTGGGAAGAATATGAGGAAGAATATGCAAAAAACTTCACAGAAAAAAAAGGAGCCCCAGCCAAATCATTTAGAATGGCATTAGGAGCATTAATTATCAAAGAAATTTCAGGAAAAAGTGACAGAGAAACAGTAGAACAAATAAAAGAGAACCCTTATTTACAGTACTTTATAGGAATGGAAAGCTATAGTAGCAAAGAAGCATTTAATGCGTCAATGATGGTTCATTTTCGTAAAAAAATAGGAATGGAATTAATAAATAAAATTAATAAAGAAATAGAAAAAAAGCGACGGGTGTAGCGTCAGAAAAAAAAGAAAATGAAGGAAAGTTATTGTTAGATGCGACTTGTACACCAGCAGATATAAAATATCCAACGGATATAGGAATATTGAATGATGCCAGAGAAAAAACAGAAAAAATAATAGATAAGCTGTATGAAGAAATAAAAGAGAAAAGGAAAGAAAAGCCGAGGACTTATAGGGAAGTGGCAAGAAAAGAGTACTTAGCCATAGCAAAAAAACGTCGTGTGTCAAAAAAAGAAAGAAGAAAAGGAACAAAAAAACAACTAGGATATATAAAAAGAAACTTGTCTGATATAGAAAAAATGATAGAAGAGGGAGCAAAGTTAGAAAAACTAACGAAAAAAGAGCAAGAAGAGCTTGTAACGATAGGAAAAGTGTATGAGCAACAGTTAGAAATGTATGAAAAAAAGACAAATAAAGTAGAAAACAGAATTGTGAGTGTAAGCCAACCTCACGTGCGTCCAATAGTGCGTGGAAAAGCGGGAAAAGCAGTAGAGTTTGGAGCTAAAATATCGGCAAGTAATGTGAATGGCTTTGTCTTCTTAGACAAATTAAGTTGGGATAATTACAACGAATCGGGAGATTTACAAGCGCGAATAGAAGAATATAAAAGGGAAACAGGATGTTATCCGGAATCGGTTCATGTGGATAAAATCTATCGAACAAAAGCGAATCGAGCTTATTGTAAAGAAAGGGATATAAGAATGAGTGGTCCCCGATTGGGAAGACCGCCGAAAGAGGTGAGCAAAGAAAAAAAGAAAGAGGCACGCTCAGATGAAAGAGTGCGTAATGCCATTGAGGGTAAATTCGGACAGGGAAAGAGGAAATTTAGTCTTGGTCGAGTGATGGCCAAACTACCTGAGACCTCGGAAACGGTAATTGCGATGAACTTTTTGGTAATGAATCTTTCTACTCTACTTCAGAAGACAAAAAGTAAAAAGTTGTAGAGTCGTTTTTCTTGTGAAAAATGGTGTTAATTTTCCTCTCTTTTGTGAGGAGTGATTTGTGTTGACCTTTTTAGACAGAAAGGAACAATAGATTAAACAAAATCTGTATTTTGATTTGTTTCCATAAGGATAAGTTATCTATGCTTTTTCAGTCCATACTTCCCTAACCCACATTTCTTTCGTTTTTTGACTTTTTCAGCAAGCCCTAAATAAAATTAATAAAGAAATAGAAAAAAAAGCGACGGGTGTAGCGTCAGAAAAAAAAGAAAATGAAGGAAAGTTATTGTTAGATGCGACTTGTACACCAGCAGATATAAAATATCCAACGGATATAGGAATATTGAATGATGCCAGAGAAAAAACAGAAAAAATAATAGATAAGCTGTATGAAGAAATAAAAGAGAAAAGGAAAGAAAAGCCGAGGACTTATAGGGAAGTGGCAAGAAAAGAGTACTTAGCCATAGCAAAAAAACGTCGTGTGTCAAAAAAAGAAAGAAGAAAAGGAACAAAAAAACAACTAGGATATATAAAAAGAAACTTGTCTCATATAGAAAAAATGATAGAAGAGGGAGCAAAGTTAGAAAAACTAACGAAAAAAGAGCAAGAAGAGCTTGTAACGATAGGAAAAGTGTATGAGCAACAGTTAGAAATGTATGAAAAAAAGACAAATAAAGTAGAAAACAGAATTGTGAGTGTAAGCCAACCTCACGTGCGTCCAATAGTGCGTGGAAAAGCGGGAAAAGCAGTAGAGTTTGGAGCTAAAATATCGGCAAGTAATGTGAATGGCTTTGTCTTCTTAGACAAATTAAGTTGGGATAATTACAACGAATCGGGAGATTTACAAGCGCGAATAGAAGAATATAAAAGGGAAACAGGATGTTATCCGGAATCGGTTCATGTGGATAAAATCTATCGAACAAAAGCGAATCGAGCTTATTGTAAAGAAAGGGATATAAGAATGAGTGGTCCCCGATTGGGAAGACCGCCGAAAGAGGTGAGCAAAGAAAAAAAGAAAGAGGCACGCTCAGATGAAAGAGTGCGTAATGCCATTGAGGGTAAATTCGGACAGGGAAAGAGGAAATTTAGTCTTGGTCGAGTGATGGCCAAACTACCTGAGACCTCGGAAACGGTAATTGCGATGAACTTTTTGGTAATGAATCTTTCTACTCTACTTCAGAAGACAAAAAAGAAAACAAAAAGTAAAAAGTTGTAGAGTCGTTTTTCTTGTGAAAAATGGTGTTAATTTTCCTCTCTTTTGTGAGGAGTGATTTGTGTTGACCTTTTTAGACAGAAAGGAACAATAGATTAAACAAAATCTGTATTTTGATTTGTTTCTATAAGGATAAGTTATCTATGCTTTTTCAGTCCATACTTCCCTAACCCACATTTCTTTCGTTTTTTGACTTTTTCAGCAAGCCCTACTTAAGACTTTCAGCGTTTCATAAAAAATCAATCATGATCTCGGAAACCCTTATCCAGCCTACCTTTCAAAAATAAGATGCGTTCGCCCTGTTCCTAATTTTGCCAAGCAACTGTTTCCAGATCGTGTTCTCGTCTCTTAAAAACTCATCAGTGGACAAAATCCATGTTTGACAGAGGCCAGACCAATTTGCTCCATTTTACTAACAGTAATTTGATTGCGTCCCCATGAAAAGTTGGTGTGCCAGTTCTCAAACTCTAGAAGAATAGCCTCTGCAAAACAGGCGAACATCTGACGAGACGGAATATCCATATTGACAATTTCCATGATCTTCCAGTCAATATCAAGGGAATGTTCTACAATGCCGCCCTTAAGAATGCGAACGTCAGGATGCTTAATGCGGGTATCTAAATTTTTAGGATAACCACCGTCAATAATTAAACAGGGTTTTTTAAGATTTTCTGAATTAATCTCAACCCCTTTAGGCATACTGGCGACCCAAACAATAATATCTGCCTGGGGAAGAGCCTCCTGTAATTCTAGAATTTTGCCCCGTCCCAATTCCATTTGTAGATTGTCTAAGCGTTCTCGATTGCGAGCAATCAGTAATAATTCTTTAACCGCATTTTTTTGATCAAGCCAACGACAGACCGCACTACCAATATCTCCCGTCGCTCCGCAAACAGCTACCGTTGCTTGAGAGAGATCAATTCCCATCTGAGCCGACATTTGCTCAACTTGACGACAAATAACATAGGCTGTATGGGTATTGCCAGTGGTAAATTGCTCAAATTTAAGTTCAACATTGCGAACTTGATGATTTTCTTTGAGGTTAAACTCTTCAAAAACAATGGAGGAAAATCCCCCTAGAGCCGTGATCTGTAAACCCGCTTTTTGGGCTAAGGCCATGGCATTTAAAATTTTACGGATCGCAGCTTTGACGCGGCGATTGATCAGCATTTCGGGTAAAAAACAGGATTCTACATATTTTCCTTCAATCGTTTGGCCGGTTATACTAGTGACATTAAAGCTATCGACGACTTGGGGGGGGGCGGAACACCAAAAATTTAAGTCTTGATTGGCATATTCAGGATAACCAAGAGCGGCGGCAACAGACTGGGCGTGTTTTAAGCTGGTAAGATGACCGATAAGACCAAACATTGATTATTGTAGGAAGTTCTGATAGAAAATTTATAGAAATTAGGGAAGTGGATTATTACTTTCGTCGAATAAGCCTCTAATAGTATTACATAAAAGTTACAGTTGACAAATGTGCTCTTGGATTGACTTAAAGAAACATATACTCTAAACGGCTAAGAAATGGACTTCTCGGAAAAAGGGCTGAAATCCGCATCTGAATAAAGATTTTAGGCATTTTCAAAAAGTTAAGCTCCAACCCGTTCAGAGTATATCGAAGTCGTCACCATGCTGGGAATGTTAAGCAGAACTTCCCTCCCTTGTCTGAAGGTGTTAATATCCTAGAAGTCTGTCTGTTGGGATAACTATATTCAGGACAAAAAGCCCGCAGCAGCAGGCTTGGTCGGAGGATTAACGGCACAATCTAGACGATTCAACACTAGGCAGCTTTTAAACCGTAGGATGACATCCGCATCAAGTCACGAGTACTAAAGCCGATATTACTTAAGGCTTCTCCATAGCTAATCATAAAGTCTTCTATCAAGGCTTCTTTTTCCATTCCTAGGGTTTTGGCATCTCCTTCAACTTGGCTGAGCATCCGCCAAACAATGGGCAAGTTAGACTGATTCGCCTCTTCGAGTTCAGCTTTTGCAGTTTCAAAATGGGTTTTGAGCCATTCCTCACCAAAGTTAAGATGTGAGTATTCGTCTTTGACTACACCTTCGGTAATTTTACGCGCAAAATCGTCGGCAACGGGTAGATAAATATTGTAAGCAGCGATCGCAAAGGCTTCAATAATCAGGGCTTGGATTAAAAGACAAGTGACAATTTTTCCGTCTGCATAGGCTTGCTGAAAATTTTGATGTAAGCCAGCGAAGAATATCTTGGAATAGTCCATATCTGGTACAACGCTTAAATTCTTCCCACAGGCTTGAAAACCAACTCTGTGGCGATTTTCCATTTTAGCCAAGCGAATCAACTCATCCTTTTGATCAGGAAGAAGCTCTGCCATCTGAAGATAATTTTCATAGGCTTCCTGTTCTCCTTCAATCACAATGGCGTTGATTCGACTATAAGCGTCTTTATAGGTTTCGCTGGCATAGTCAAATTCTGAGCGTACAGCAAGCTCTGGCATAAGCGAGTTAATCTCCTAACTTAGATGGACTGAATCGGTTGAGATAATCTAAACCATTTTTCTAATAATGCAGATTCTACTTTAGTGCAAAACGACGAGGTGTGCGAAAACTGAGTCATCAAATAAACGAATCCTATCAATAGAATTCCGTCAATGGCAATACTCTTGAACGGTATTTTCTGACTTCTCTTTCATTCTAATCCAATAGAATCCGATTCCTTAATTATCATAGTTGTAATTCTGGTTTCTTTAACTGGGGTTGCCACCATCGGTACCAATCTTGCCAGACTTTTTCTAGCATTGCATACTTATCTGCTAACAGTTGAGGATTTTCCGTGTCGGCAATTGGGGCCGAGAGAATTGTCCAGAAGCAACGAGTATCTCTAAAATCATTCAAGCCAAATAGCCAACCCAAGGCTCGTTGAGGACTCCAGCCATGGAGATTCAAATTCTGGATAAACTGAGCTTCTGTGACAGTACTTTGTCCATGGGGATTTAGACAAGCACTGAGATAGGCCTGAGAGTTAATGCTTGTCAGTGCATAATAACCAGTTGTTGGCTGCTGTTTAATCGTCAAAAGGGTAGTAGCGGGAGGAGTAAAACCATAGACCATGAGGTAACGACTGACGTTGCCATCGCCATATTTTTGACCATGAACCTGAATGTCAACCGTTTCCTGGGAACGGGAATATTGGTAAAGGTGCCCAGGGGTTTGGGCTTTATTTTTAGCAGCTAGAGGCACACTTTTGTCCAATTGCCAACCTGGTAAGGGGACTTGAGGGGGATAGACAATATTGAGGGCATTGGGATTCTTCGAGTCTGAAGACGGTTGTAGGAGAATATAAATCCATTCTCCTAGTAGGCCTGTGAGCAGGACAGCACAGATGCCTAAACGAATTTGGGGCCAACGAATGGTCGTCATTAATCAATTTTCTCCTGAAGCTGGCGGTACTTTGAAACGCTGAACGTGGGCGAACCAGCAATATACACCAAAGAGACAGATAGAAATGACAGCAAATAGTAAACTCCCGTCGGAGCCATGCCAATAATCAAAGGCTTCAGTATTGTTCGCGTTGACAAGAAAAGCTAGGAGTGAAACGCGCAGAGCATTAATGATAAAACCAATAGAAACGGCTACAGCGATACAAATTAACCTGTATAAATGATTGACGGGGATTAAAAAGAGAAAGAGAATGGCTACGCAGAACATTAAGAGAATACTTTCCACACCAGAGCAGGCTCCATAGACTTCCACTCGGCCGAGGGGTAATTCAATAAACACGCCTTGGCGATAAACTTGGAAACCCGCCGCCCAAAGAGCAAAGGCAGAAAATTTGGCTGTCCAGAGGGGGAGATTAATACTTTGTAAGAAAACAGCGACTAGGCGAGCAACTACCAGCAGACTCAAAATAATAATTTCTCGATAGTAGTCTTTAAGATGTTTTGTGCCAGAGGCGATGAGCATAATACCGATGCCCCCGACTAAGGGTAGAATTCGCAGTGAGGTGTCGCTACTATACAAGTTTCTGAGCAACACAAACATTAAAAGGGTAGAACCTAAGCAAGTGGAAAATAAGTTACTTTCTAGTACCAAGCGATTGCGTTTATCCCAAAGCAGAGAAGCAACCGTCAACCACATCAGAAAACTTAAGCTAAAAAGGTTTTCAAGTTTACTTTTATCTAATAGGGTGAGGTGAAGCAGGGCTAATCCCCCAGCCAGGGCAACGAACCAGAAGCTTGGTTGCTGTACCGATTTACGCCAATCAAGTTGCATCATAGTCCGATACCAAACTTTCAATATTGTTAATTTCTGATTAAAACAGATTCTAATTTTACCTTGCTGATCACGGTCTTATTTGATAAAGATTGCCTAGAAGGGTTTATCGCTTTGTTCTATCTTATTAGCATTTTCCCCGATCGCAATGGCCCCAAGTTTGTCCACTCCCGCCGTTTTTTCAGAAACTGTCAGGATTTTGGCGGGAATGCCCACGGCTGTTTGTCCTGGTGCAATGTCTGACAATACAACTGTATTGGCTCCAATGTTGACATCATTGCCTAATTTGACTTTGCCTAAAATTTTAGCTCCTGCCCCCACATTAACGCGATCGCCGAGTTGGGGAGCATCGTAGGGTTTTTCTAAATAGCGATTACCGAGGGTGACACCTTGACGAATAATACAATCATCACCAATCACACAATGGCCATGGATGATAATGCCATGTTGATGTTCAATAATCACTCGTCGTCCTAACTGTACTGTATAGGGTAACTCGATACCATAAAAGTTGCGGATTAGACCATAGAGGAATTTATAAAGAATACTAAAAGGGGCCCTAAGCAATTTGGGTTCAATTTGCATTCGCCAGGCTCCAAAACGCTGTAATGCCACAGCCCGAAATCCTGGTTTCGTCCAATCCTGACCATGAGCAATCCAATCTTCTCGAATCTGTTGGCAGAGTGGCAGTGCTTCTTCCAGTTGAGACAAATTAGGAGAGGAATCTGACATGGTGTTGGATCTCCCGATGGATAGTAATAATCATTAGCGGCCAGGCCAAATTATACCTCGCACGGTGATAATTTGCGTTTTTTAGTTCAGCCCCCCTAGCCCCCCAAGTTTTGGGGGAACCATTCTCTATTTATCGGTTTCAAAGTCCCCCAGCATTGGGGGATTTAGGGGGCGAAAATCTCAATCCATGACCGTGCCAAGTATATCTCAAGAAATTGACTCTGTTGGCATCGACGAATTGGATAGTAAGTCGGCTCAAAGACTTAGGAAATTTCTATTTGGCTTGAGGCGGCATCATCATTTTCCCCGCTTCCAGAATCGGAACTCCATCCTGAAGATTCATTAAGCCAGCCGTAATTAATTTTTCTCCAGCTTTTAAACCCGTTAAGAGTTGGTAAGAATTATTTTGAATGGTTCCTAATTTAACCTCTCTTTTTTGAGCAATTAATTGAGTTTTACCCGTTTTTTTATCTAGCTGATTTTGCACCACAAAGACAAAGGTTTCTTCTCCCATGCGAGAAACGGCGATCGCCGGAATTAAGAGACCAGGGCCGCGACTCCAAATAATTTTAGCTTGAACCAGTTGACGATTTAGGAGATCCTGACCAAAATTATTAAAACTGGCTCTGGCGAGAACAGTCTGAGCATTGGTATTCACGTTCGGAGAAATAAAACTAATTTTTCCGGCACTGATCGATTGACCTTGATTATCTAAGATTTGTACCGGCAGACCTAAGCGTAATTGACTGGCCTGATCTAAGGAAACCGAAAGATTAATCTCTAAAGCATTATTTTGGGTCAAAGAAGTCAACTTATCCCCCTCCTTGACATAATCCCCTTCCTTGGTGGGAATATAGCCCACTATGCCCGTGAAAGGAGCCGTTATTTTACTTTTTTGGATTTTGACCGCTACGGCTTTAACCTTGGCCATGGATTCGGCTACCTGGGCCTTAGCCTGGGCAATTTCTTCTGGTCTGGCTCCATTTTCTAAACGGCGGAGATTTTGACGTTTTTCTTCCACTTCTGAGGCAATACGATCAATTTCTGAGTTTCTCCCCTTCTTAAGCTGAGATAACCGTCTTTGCGCCCCTTCAACATCGGCGATCGCCTGACGTTTATCTTTAAGCTGTTCATCAAAAAGATCCAGGGCAATTACCCCTTGATCACGAAGATTTTGATAGCGTTTAATCCGTTCCTGAGCCAATTTTTGGTTAGCCTTGGCTGAATCCAACTGGGCTTGGGCCTGGGCAATTTCTTCAGGACTAGCCCCTCCTTTGGCATTGGCTAATTGGGATTCTACCTGTTTCAAGGTGGCCTGGGCTTCTGCAATATCTTCTGGACGAGAACCCGCCTGTAACTCAGCCAAAGAAGCGGTATCTTTTGCTAAAACCGCCTGAGCCTGCATTAATTCTGCTTGTAACGTTTCCGTATCCAAACGTATCACGACTTGTCCTTGCTGGACTAAATCTCCTTCCTTGACCAAAATTTGACTGACTCGTCCCGCTAACTCGGAGGTGAGATCACTGCCATCCCTCGCCTCCAATGTTCCTACCAAAGTACTGTTTTTCTCGATCAACACGGTCTGGAGCGTCTCCCACTTGACGGGAATTGCCCTAGGGCCAGCGATCGCCGCATTGGGGGGTGGAGAGGAACGTTGTCCTAGCCAACTATATAGCCCAATCCCACCCGTCGTCAGAATTAGCAATCCTAACAACCATTGCCAACGTTTTTTCGGTGTGGATGGATGGCGTGGGTCATTACGAGGATTGAGTCGGGTATTTGACAAGGACGATTCAGGCGCGGGAGAAGGCGGATTTAACAATTGAGGTTCAGTCATGGTGCGATAGCAGAAAAGCGCGTCAGAAAAGACCAACAAGGAAGTCGCTTTAGTTTTAGTGTAACAATTTCTTTACAATTAGGTTTTCCAAAACCCGAAGGCAATTTTTGAGCCGGAACTCAAGCTTAGAGTTTTTTCCACTGGTTCGTCTTCTATCGCAAGTCATAAGCTCCTTATATTGGGGAAAATCGTCGCAACTTCGATTAATTAGACAACCTGATCAAAAAGACCTGACTTTTTCCTCTAGTAATCAGACAACCTGACCAAAAAGACCTGACTTTTCCTGACTTTTTCCTCTAGACAAATCATTGATCTTTGTATTACCATGCAATTGTGTGCAGTGTACTGCTTGGTCGAATCATCTAATCACGGAATAACGTAGTTTAACGGGGTTAATCAGAGCAAAACAATAAGCCTCAAAAGATTTTTGCTGATAGGCACTTCCCACTTTTTGCTATAATCGTTGTCAATCTTCAATTCGCGTAGGTTGCGCGATTGTTGGGATTAACAAGTGCTTATACGTCACAACTCGGTTCTCAGTTCGGGACTCTTACAGAGGCTCGCCCTGGGGAGCAGTTTATCAAAGATAATGGGGTCGTATTGCACTCAAATACCAACATTGCCGAAAGTGTCCTGCAAGGATGGGGAATATTGAAATCCCCCGTTTTCTTGAGTTTTTAAGAAAGCATTCTGGTAGAACGGACTCGGAAGTTTTTGGATAATTTGGCTCCTTTGCAGGGTCAATTACTAGAAGCGACAACGGACAAAGGCAAGTCCCAGACCCTAGAACCAAGGAAGCGCAAGCCTCCATCGGTCAATCGGGGAGCGAATATAAAGCAGTTGACACTGTTTAACTTCGGTTAACTCCGTTTTCTGTGTGCCTCGTATGGGGTGCGACCTTTAGTTGATAAAAGCTGTTGTAATCAGGGTTCTACAGGGAACCCATATTGATCAAGTTTTGCCCAAAATTGACTCCATCGTTCCTTGGTCAATACCAAAGCTCGTAGGCTCAAAATAATTCCTGCTCCTTTTTCCTTCCATCGCATCCCTGAACAACATAATCGTTGTTTGACCAACGTCTTACAAGCTGCTTCCATAACACCTGAACCAATCGGATACTTTTTCTCTATGTATTCAGCATAATCCATTTGATGCTGATGATTCTCGTAATAAGTAATCGCCGCTTGTAGTTTCTCGGTAAGATTCTTAGAATGACTTTTTTCTTCTTTGACTTCTTTCATCAGATTTAGCAGTTCTCCTGCTTTTCCTTTTTCATGCTTGAGTTCTCGACAATTTTCAGTCAACCATTCTTTTTGTTTTGACACTGTATTCGGATGCAACGCTTCTGCCAAGGCACCTAAGTAACCAGAGGCATGATAGAAATCTAATATCTGTTCTTCCGTTTGCTTTTCTAAAAACTTCCAATTTGATTCTGCCCCGTCTGCTATCCCGACCAATGTTGCCTCTGGATAACGGTTTTTCGCTCGCTCAATTTCTCTTTCTAATCTTTCTAGAAAACTCTTTTTTCCATACTCTGGTGCCGCACCTAGATAGATTGTAGGTTGACGTTCGCCTTCACTATCGTATAGGGAAACGGTTCCCACCATTGCTTCACGGTAGCCATCCTCACACATCAGCATACAGGTTCCATCTAATCCTATTCCCACTGTTGCAATTTGGCTATCCTCCTTGGGCGGGGCATAACTCCACGCTTCTTCTTTTGCCTGTACCACACTTCCTACTGCTTCACTCAATCTTTGGATATAGGATAGCGCTACTTTTCTACCATGATTTTCTAATAAATCATTTTTCACCTCTTTGCCTGCCATCCCTGACATTTTTGAGGATACCTGTTTTGCCAATAATGGCGTTGATGTTATGATTATCCTTGCTTCTCTTTCTAAGGGGCAATACGTTTTTCCTCAAAGGTGAACGCTGATATACATGACGATTCACTATAACCTCACCATAAGGTGTTTGATATTCTTTCGGTTGCTCTCCCTTACTCTTCCAGATTTCTTCACCGATTTTTAAGGGTGAACCATCTGTATCTAAATATTTCAAGGCTTCTTTGCTGGCGATGCAACCTACTTCGTTTAAGCCTTTTTGAATATTTATTTCTGTATCCAACATTGAACGACTGAGTTCTAATGTTAGTTCTATTTTTATCTTTGAACCCTCTACATTAATTAGTTTTGCTGTCATCATTGTTTCCTCTTTGTCACTTTTCATCCCATGTTAACACTTTTCTTTTCCTTCATCAACTAAAGGTCACACCCCTCGTATGTGGCAATTTGATGTAGGTTAAAGTGACCTTGTAGGCAGGAAGAGTTTCTGCCTAATCACTTCAACAAAATCTACATTTTTTCTTAACTTTTGCAGACTAGGCAAATCATCTTATCTCCTATTACCATATAGCTATGTGCTGGATGATGGTGTAAGGTTAATTGCTTGTTAGGCAATGGTAAAAGTCTTGTTCAACAAAGGTAGTTGTGTTTAAACACCTCTATTGAGTTGCTTGTGCATTGTTCATTTCGTTAATTTTGTTCATTTAAGGAGCAATGAAAAATGTCTCAGGAAATTTCCAATATCGTGGACAATAGTCCTTTTGTTCAAAAACTAGATAAGTTACTAGCAATCGATAAACTTACTGGACTGATCGATGATGTTTCAGATGGTGGTATTCTACATGAAAGGGAAAATCCTTTAACAGCAATAGATTCCAGCACTGATAATACTTTTTCATCTGCCGCTACTAGTTCGTATTTTAACAGCGATCAATCACCAGTGAGTAGCAGTACCAAAGGTAAACTCACTGAATTTCCACTCACCGTGGCTTATCAGTCCAGTGGAGGTAATCAAAATATTGATTCAATCAATAATGTCTATCGTGCTGAATCCCTGCCTAGTCAATCCTCAAGTACCTTACCTACAAACTCTCAAAAGACAGCAGCTTCTATTCCTAATTTGTCATCAACTGGGCAATTTACTTCTCCAACAAAAGCGGTATCTGCCAGTTTAGGAATAGGTGGGGAAGACGTACAGACGACTAAATATCGAAAACTCGCTCCTCATGCATCTGGCCGACTCATTCTCAAATTTAAACAGGGAATTAAGTCAGTTCAGATCGATCAGATCAAAAAAGACTTAGGAGTGTTTAGTACAAAGACCGTTGGTCTTACGGGCGCTCAAATATGGAAATTTTCGGGAATTTCAGTAGAAAATGCCCTAGCTAAATATGGTAATAGTACTTTCTTTGAGTATATAGAACCAGACTATATCGTTAAGGCAGGAGCTGTAACCCCAAATTCAACGCTCCCGAATGATCCTAGTTTTTCTCAACTTTGGGGATTAAATAATACGGGGCAAAGTGGCGGAACTCCCGATGCTGATATTGATGCGCCCGAAGCCTGGGATATTCAAAAAGGTAATCCTAATCTAGTCATTGGTGTCATTGACACAGGGGTTGACTACAATCACCAAGACCTAGTTGGTAACATCTGGACAAATCCCAACGAAATTGCAGGAGACGGTATTGATAACGATAGCAATGGCTATGTAGATGACATTCGCGGTTGGGACTTCGCTTATGGCGACAATGACCCGATGGATGTTGACGGTCATGGTACTCACGTTTCTGGAACTATTGCAGGTAAAGGAAATAATGGCATTGGTGTTACAGGGGTTGCCTGGAATGCCAAAATCATGCCTCTCAAATTTTTAGATGATACGGGTTCAGGCTATATCTCCGATGCCATTTTTGCAATTGACTATGCAACCTCCAAAGGGGTTAAACTCACTAACAACTCCTGGGGCGGTGGCGGCTACAGTCAATCCCTATACGATGCCATCAATGCTGCAGGCCAACAGGGGGGCTTATTCGTCGCAGCGGCAGGTAATGATGGAGTAAATGCTGACGTATCTCCGATGTATCCAGCTGGTTATAATCTAGCCAACATCGTTTCCGTTGCTTCCACTACTCGAACAGACTCTCTTTCTTATTTCTCAAACTACGGACTGACTAGTGTAGATTTAGGTGCGCCCGGTTCGGATATTTACAGCACCACTCCCGGCAACACCTATTCCACTTATTCAGGGACTTCCATGGCCACTCCCCACGTGACGGGAGCAGCGGCCTTATTGTGGTCACAAAATCCTACCTGGACAGCCCAGCAAATCAAAACCACCTTAATGAACACAGGGGATTCCCTCTCGTCCCTTGCCGGAAAAACAGTTTCAGGTAAGCGACTCAATATTTACAATGCCTTAGCATCAGCAAATCTTCCTTCAGTTACGGTGAGTGTCAGCCCTGCCAGTGTTCAAGAAGACGGTACGACCAATTTGGTTTATACCTTTACTCGGACTAACCTCAATTTAAGTTCACCGTTAACAGTTAATTTTAGTATAGACGGTACTGCAAATGCGGCTCCTGTTGGCTCCGATCCCACAGACTATAACGTACTAACAAATAGTGGTGTCACCTTTAACCCCACTACTAAATTGGGAACAGTCACTTTTGCAGCGAACGCTACGACGGCTACTGTCGTTGTTGATCCCATTGCTGATACAGTACAAGAAAATAATGAAACTGTTAATTTAACGGTCAATTCGGGAAATGGCTACATCGTTGGTGTCCCAGTTGCGGCAACCGGCACTATTATTTCTGAAGAAGGCTTTACCACTTTCTTTTCAGATGATTTTGCCACTAATACTAAAGGGTGGGCTTTGGGGACTGAGTGGCAAATTGGCTCTGCTACTGTCTCTACGGGGCAAATTTACGGAAATCCCGACCCTGGAGTTGATTACACACCGACCACCGATAATGGTATCGCAGGTGTTGTGATTGGCGGGAATGCCGCTACTGCCTTACATGACTTTTATTACTTCACCAGTCCAATTATCAACACTAGCACTGCCAATAATTTGTTCTTTGAATATGCTCGCTGGCTGAATAGTGACTACACTCCCTACATGCAAAATACGGTTGATGTCTTCAATGGTTCTAGCTGGATAAATCTTTGGAGCTCGGGAGGGTCACCAGGTGTTCAGGATGATGCTTGGACTCCACAAAAATTTGACATTAGTACTTACAAGAGTGCTTCTACTCAAATTCGTTTTGGGTTCAATGTCGGAAGTAGTGGTGTATACACTGTCAGTTCTTGGAACATTGACGATGTCAAACTCTATGGTGATGGTGGAAGTACTTTACCTGTTATCACAGTAGCAGCCACCGATGCCAGTGCAGCAGAAACCCTCGCCCCAGCCACTAATCCAGGCAGTTATACCCTCACTCGTACTGGCAGTACTGTAAGTGCCTTAACCGTAAACGTTGCTTTGAGTGGAACAGCAACCAATGGAACAGACTATACAACTATTCCCACCACAGTCACTTTCGCTGCTGGTTCTGCTACTGCCGTTGTGCCTCTCAATGTCATTGATGACACCTTATTTGAAGGAACCGAAACGGCTATTCTTACCATTGGAACGGGAACCGGCTATACCGTCGGGACAACCCCCAGTGCCACTGTCAATATTGCTGATAATGATTTACCCGTCGTTACGGTAGTCGCCACCGATGCCAGTGCAGCAGAAACCCTCGCCGGCGCAACCACTAATCCGGGCAGTTATACCCTCACTCGTACTGGCAGTACTGTAAGTGCCTTAACCGTAAACGTTGCTTTGAGTGGAACAGCAACCAATGGAACAGACTATACAACTATTCCCACCACAGTCACTTTCGCTGCTGGTTCTGCTACTGCCGTTGTGCCTCTCAATGTCATTGATGACACCTTATTTGAAGGAACCGAAACGGCTATTCTTACCATTGGAACGGGAACCAGCTATACCGTCGGAAGCACTCCCAGCGCCACTGTCAATATTGCTGATAATGATTTACCCATCATCACAGTAGTCGCCACCGATGCAAGTGCCGCAGAAACCCTCGCCGGCGCAACCACTAATCCGGGCAGTTATACCCTCACTCGTACTGGCAGTACTGTAAGTGCCTTAACCGTAAACGTTGCTTTGAGTGGAACAGCAACCAATGGAACAGACTATACAACTATTCCCACCACAGTCACCTTCGCTGCTGGTTCTGCTACTGCCGTTGTGCCTCTCAATGTCATTGATGACACCTTATTTGAAGGAACCGAAACGGCTATTCTTACCATTGGAACAGGCACCGGCTATACCGTCGGGACAACCCCCAGTGCCACTGTCAATATTGCAGACAATGAAACTAGTCCGACTCCTTCAATTACGCTTGCTTCTAACTATAGTGGCGTGAGTGAAAATGGGAAACCAGACATTATCTATACTTTCACTCGTACAGGTGCAACAACCAGTTCTCTGACTGTTAATTTTGGGATAGATGGTACTGCTACACGAGGAAATGACTATTATGCCTATGGTGGACTTTTTCCAAGTTCTACTCAAGGAACGATTAGCTTTGACATTGGTGCAACAACGGCTAAACTTGTTCTCGTCACCTTCGGAGACACACTCAAAGAAGCCAATGAAAGCATTAATCTAACCCTCGCTAGTGGGTCTGGCTATCAAATTGGGACTACTACTACAGTAACAAGTACGATCATCAATGATGATGGGACTCTCAACCAACAAGGGACTGCGGGAGCGGACTATATAGAAGTGGGTTCTACTCGTACCCTCAGCGGACTTGGAGGTAATGATATTTTGATTGGTTCTCAATCTAGCGAAATTTTGGTTGGCGGACAGGGCACGGATACCTTGACCGGCGGCGATAATTTTGACACCTTCCTGTTCAGCAATAGTTCAGAAGGAGTAGATACGATTACTGATTTTAATGTTAATCAAGATATCATTCAGGTATCCGCAGCTGGTTTTGGGGGAGGACTCATTGCTGGTACATCCCTTTCTTCAGATCAGTTTAGTCTAGGGACTGTGACTGCTTCTACCCGTTTTATTTTCAATAAATCTACTGGGAGTCTCTCTTTTGATATTGATGGTAGTGGTAGTACTGCTGCCATTCAAATAGCATCTTTGACCACTAACTTAAACTTAACTGAGGATAATATCTTTGTCGGCTAAGTATTAGTCAGGACAGTATTAGGAGTTAAAGCTGGATGGAGAGAGCAATGTAACCACAAATAAATAGTCTCTTCATCCTTATCTTTTAATCTTATCCTATTACTTAGACCTGACTTTTTCCTATCGACAAATACCTTAGTTTTCTCTTTCGATGAGGCAAGTTCATTGAACCCACATTCCGCAGGTTGTCCAAGACGTAAGATGGTTTGTGTGGACTGGTCTGAATGCCCGTACATTAATTTCGGGCAAGGATAAAAAATGTAAATAAAGTTCTAAAATAGAGTCTTGTAGTAGATGGAATCAACAGTAAAAATGGATAACCTAGATATTAAAGACCTCGACCACTTAAGACTACTCCTAATCAAAAAGGCAAACCTAACGCTACTCCTACTCTGTGTTGGGTCTTTCAGTCTTTTCTGTTTATCCGTTGCTTAGAGATTGATGGCATTCAAGCTATCGTTAATTTGACCTCCAATCACAAATATATTCTTTCTTTTCTTGGCTCTTCATTTTAAAAATACTACTTTATCTCTTGACCTACCAGCGGAATGTGGGTTCTATTAACAATCCAAGGTATTTTCTTTTTCCCAAGCCGTAATGCGATCGCCTTCTCCTCAAATTTTGAAACCGCGATCGCTTTTTTGCTGTGAAGATGAAAGAAGTGATCAATTTTGACGATCAGAAGTAGGGCTTGCTGAAAAAAGCTGAAACCTTTACGGAGAAAAATAGTAGGCGAATTAAGAACCGCTAGAATGCACGAAAATAGGGTAGAATGCCTCAAAACCATTGCATTAAGAAGAGAGAAAGCAGATGTACCGAAAGCAACAGTACTCAATTGAAACACCAGAAAACTTGAAAAATCTGTTCGGCGGGCAGTTAGACGAAGAAAATCGTTGGATAGAAATGTCAAAAATGATTCCCTGGGAAGAATATGAGGAAGAATATGCAAAAAACTTCACAGAAAAAAAAGGAGCCCCAGCCAAATCATTTAGAATGGCATTAGGAGCATTAATTATCAAAGAAATTTCAGGAAAAAGTGACAGAGAAACAGTAGAACAAATAAAAGAGAACCCTTATTTACAGTACTTTATAGGAATGGAAAGCTATAGTAGCAAAGAAGCATTTAATGCGTCAATGATGGGTACATCCCGGATAAAGTAGTACATAGAATCTGGGGTAAAATGGAAAAAAACTGATGAGCGAAAAAAGTATGTTACCGATTCCCCCAGAAGAAAAAGCACTGTTAAAACAGCATCTCACCGAATCAGCCCGTATCCTGCGCAAATATACGGAACCAGAGAAACAGAAGGACTTTGGAAGCATCGAAGTAGAAGTCAGAACCCAGATGTTAGAAATTGTGGGGCCAACAATGGGGGAGTTTTTTTTTCAGAAGGGGGAAAAAAACGGTCTGGAAACAAGCGAAAAATCAAAACCCTAGTCGGAGAAGTGGAAATAAGCCAAAAACAAGCCAGAAAACTAAAGGTGTCGCCAAAAATCGTCTTAAGTCCAGGTTTAGAGAAATGCTGTCTAAGAGCCAGTGCGAAAACATCCTACCAACAAGCAGAAGAAGATATAGAGGAGTTGATGGGGATAAAAGTAGGACATAGCAGTTTACATCGCTTGGTAGAACGGACAGAACTGCCCTTAGCTCAAGCTCAGTCAGAGAGTGCGGGGGTCAGTATAGATGGGGGAAAGATTTGTCTGCGGGGCGAGGAGAAGGAAGGGGGACAGTGGCGAGATTATAAACTGGTGAGTCTTCATGGCAATGTCTGTGAAGCCTTTTTCCAAGACCCAGAGGGCTTAAAGAATTGGAGCAATGTTCAACCTTTGTCTCCAATAGTGACCTTTTTGGGAGATGGTCATCCCGCAATCTGGAATGCGGTAGAGAGTTTCGCCACTCAATCGTGGCTGATACGACGAGAGGTGTTGGATTGGTATCATCTCAAGGAGAATCTGTTCAAAGTGGGTGGCTCTCTCAAACGGCTAGAAGCAGTGGAGCATTTACTGTGGCGGGGTTTTGTGAACAAGGCAATAGATGCGTTTGATGGAGTCAAAAGCAAGAGGGCAAAGAATTTTCAAGCCTATTTGACGAAGCATTATCAGCGTATCCCTGATTACCAATACTATCAACAGCTTGGTATTGTGATTGGTTCTGGTGATGTGGAGTCTAAGATTAAACAGGTGGGAGCTAGGGTTAAATTGTCGGGAGCACGTTGGCATCTTCATAATGTTTCTCGTATTCTTCGGCTACGATGTGCTTATCTCAATCACTCTCCTCTTTTGAGTGTCAATGTATTATCTTAAGTGGGATGCACCCGTCAATGATGGTTCATTTTCGTAAAAAAATAGGAATGGAATTAATAAATAAAATTAATAAAGAAATAGAAAAAAAAGCGACGGGTGTAGCGTCAGAAAAAAAAGAAAATGAAGGAAAGTTATTGTTAGATGCGACCTGACTTTTCCCGTTAAGTGCGGATTGCAAGCTGCCAGCCTTGGCAAAGGTCATGCAACTTCAACCAACCGCGCCAAAGGACTTGGATACCGAGAGGAGTTTTACGACGATGTTCAAGATAACCACCAAGAAAAGCAACAGACTCGACAGCCCAAGCAACAGTCAAAATAGGGGGAAGTTTTTGAGAGGCGGCTGCTTTTAACACCTGAAGTTGAAGAGGATTAAGAATTTCAATCGCGAGAGCATCGGGCTGGGTACGATGAAGATAAGTAGGGCTTGCTGAAAAAAGCTGAAACCTTTACGGAGAAAAATAGTAGGCGAATTAAGAACCGCTAGAATGCACGAAAATAGGGTAGAATGCCTCAAAACCATTGCATTAAGAAGAGAGAAAGCAGATGTACCGAAAGCAACAGTACTCAATTGAAACACCAGAAAACTTGAAAAATCTGTTCGGCGGGCAGTTAGACGAAGAAAATCGTTGGATAGAAATGTCAAAAATGATTCTTTGGGAAGAATATGAGGAAGAATATGCAAAAAACTTCACAGAAAAAAAAGGAGCCCCAGCCAAATCATTTAGAATGGCATTAGGAGCATTAATTATCAAAGAAATTTCAGGAAAAAGTGACAGAGAAACAGTAGAACAAATAAAAGAGAACCCTTATTTACAGTACTTTATAGGAATGGAAAGCTATAGTAGCAAAGAAGCATTTAATGCGTCAATGATGGTTCATTTTCGTAAAAAAATAGGAATGGAATTAATAAATAAAATTAATAAAGAAATAGAAAAAAAAGCGACGGGTGTAGCGTCAGAAAAAAAAGAAAATGAAGGAAAGTTATTGTTAGATGCGACTTGTACACCAGCAGATATAAAATATCCAACGGATATAGGAATATTGAATGATGCCAGAGAAAAAACAGAAAAAATAATAGATAAGCTGTATGAAGAAATAAAAGAGAAAAGGAAAGAAAAGCCGAGGACTTATAGGGAAGTGGCAAGAAAAGAGTACTTAGCCATAGCAAAAAAACGTCGTGTGTCAAAAAAAGAAAGAAGAAAAGGAACAAAAAAACAACTAGGATATATAAAAAGAAACTTGTCTCATATAGAAAAAATGATAGAAGAGGGAGCAAAGTTAGAAAAACTAACGAAAAAAGAGCAAGAAGAGCTTGTAACGATAGGAAAAGTGTATGAGCAACAGTTAGAAATGTATGAAAAAAAGACAAATAAAGTAGAAAACAGAATTGTGAGTGTAAGCCAACCTCACGTGCGTCCAATAGTGCGTGGAAAAGCGGGAAAAGCAGTAGAGTTTGGAGCTAAAATATCGGCAAGTAATGTGAATGGCTTTGTCTTCTTAGACAAATTAAGTTGGGATAATTACAACGAATCGGGAGATTTACAAGCGCGAATAGAAGAATATAAAAGGGAAACAGGATGTTATCCGGAATCGGTTCATGTGGATAAAATCTATCGAACAAAAGCGAATCGAGCTTATTGTAAAGAAAGGGATATAAGAATGAGTGGTCCCCGATTGGGAAGACCGCCGAAAGAGGTGAGCAAAGAAAAAAAGAAAGAGGCACGCTCAGATGAAAGAGTGCGTAATGCCATTGAGGGTAAATTCGGACAGGGAAAGAGGAAATTTAGTCTTGGTCGAGTGATGGCCAAACTACCTGAGACCTCGGAAACGGTAATTGCGATGAACTTTTTGGTAATGAATCTTTCTACTCTACTTCAGAAGACAAAAAGTAAAAAGTTGTAGAGTCGTTTTTCTTGTGAAAAATGGTGTTAATTTTCCTCTCTTTTGTGAGGAGTGATTTGTGTTGACCTTTTTAGACAGAAAGGAACAATATATTAAACAAAATCTGTATTTTGATTTGTTTCCATAAGGATAAGTTATCTATGCTTTTTCAGTCGGGTGTGACCTTTAGTTGATGAAGGAAAAGACAAGTGTTAACATGAGATGAAAAGTGACAAAGAGGAAACAATGATGACAGCAAAACTAATTAATGTAGAGGGTTCAAAGATAAAAATAGAACTAACATTAGAACTCAGTCGTTCAATGTTGGATACAGAAATAAATATTCAAAAAGGCTTAAACGAAGTAGGTTGCATCGCCAGCAAAGAAGCCTTGAAATATTTAGATACAGATGGTTCACCCTTAAAAATCGGTGAAGAAATCTGGAAGAGTAAGGGAGAGCAACCGAAAGAATATCAAACACCTTATGGTGAGGTTATAGTGAATCGTCATGTATATCAGCGTTCACCTTTGAGGAAAAACGTATTGCCCCTTAGAAAGAGAAGCAAGGATAATCATAACATCAACGCCATTATTGGCAAAACAGGTATCCTCAAAAATGTCAGGGATGGCAGGCAAAGAGGCGAAAAATGATTTATTAGAAAATCATGGTAGAAAAGTAGCGCTATCCTATATCCAAAGATTGAGTGAAGCAGTAGGAAGTGTGGTACAGGCAAAAGAAGAAGCGTGGAGTTATGCCCCGCCCAAGGAGGATAGCCAAATTGCAACAGTGGGAATAGGATTAGATGGAACCTGTATGCTGATGTGTGAGGATGGCTACCGTGAAGCAATGGTGGGAACCGTTTCCCTATACGATAGTGAAGGCGAACGTCAACATACAATCTATCTAGGTGCGGCACCAGAGTATGGAAAAAAGAGTTTTCTAGAAAGATTAGAAAGAGAAATTGAGCGAGCGAAAAACCGTTATCCAGAGGCAACATTGGTCGGGATAGCAGACGGGGCAGAATCAAATTGGAAGTTTTTAGAAAAGCAAACGGAAGAACAGATATTAGATTTCTATCATGCCTCTGGTTACTTAGGTGCCTTGGCAGAAGCGTTGCATCCGAATACCGTGTCAAAACAAAAAGAATGGTTGACTGAAAATTGTCGAGAACTCAAGCATGAAAAAGGAAAAGCAGGAGAACTGCTAAATCTGATGAAAGAAGTCAAAGAAGAAAAAAGTCATTCTAAGAATCTTACCGAGAAACTACAAGCGGCGATTACTTATTACGAGAATCATCAGCATCAAATGGATTATGCTGAATACTTAGAGAAAAAGTATCCGATTGGTTCAGGTGTTACGGAAGCAGCTTGTAAGACGTTGGTCAAACAACGATTATGTTGTTCAGGGATGCGATGGAAGGAAAAAGGAGCAGGAATTATTTTGAGCCTACGAGCTTTGGTATTGACGAAGGAACGATGGAGTCAATTTTGGGCAAAACTTGATCAATATGGGTTCCCTGTAGAACCCTGATTACAACAGCTTTTATCAACTAAAGGTCGCACCCTTTCAGTCCATACTTCCCTAACCCACATTTCTTTCGTTTTTTGACTTTTTCAGCAAGCCCTAAGTAACGTGTAAAAGTTCAACAGCAATGACACTTAAAAAACCCAAAAGAGTTTTCATTCCATCAGAGGCAAGTCGATAACGCTCACTCTGACAACCAGACTTAAGGACTTTATGAAATTCTTCAACCCGCCATCGGTAGGTGTACCAACGAAGAATAGTGACAGCCATCTCAATAGTCTCAACAACTTCTGTAGTCAGAAGCATCCAAGATAAAGGAGTTTCGCCTTCGGGACAATCGATTTCTGTCGCATAAACAGCATAGACATTCAACGGGTCACGATTATCAAAACGATAGGGAGTTCGTAGATTAACTGAGCAAAATCGGACGGCAAGCTTAACCTTCCGTGCTTTTCTTTTTCCTGTACTCGGAATCTCGATTTCTTGATGAAAACGAATCGGTTCTGATTCCAAATGTTGCCAAAGTCGTTCACTATTTTTGTCTAAACTACGATTATGAGACGCTCTGACCAGCACTCCTGTATGCTTGAGTTGACGCACTGAGTCAAAGACTTCTGAAACATCTCCTTCTCTGTCAAATACATGAATTACCCTCGTTGAACTTTCTACCTGTTTCTCACAGGTGTTTAGAGCCTCTACCCATTTGTAGGATTCTTTTTCCTCAAATGGTCTTTGACGAGCTGCTTTTCTTTGTTCTTTCTGTCTTTCTTTTTTCTGCTTCGCCGTTTCATCTGTTGGGGGCTTTTCTTTTACCTCCCTATTCCACAGTTTTTGCCATAATAAACCTAATACTTGTCCTTTTTCTGGCTCAATTGCTAAAGCACTATGCAGTATTAATCCATTCCCTCCTTTTCCAGTCGGCCCATACCCTTCCCTTTTTTCCTTGATATTGCGATAATCTAAGAAGGTCGTATCTCCGACTGATAGCATTATCTTATATTCTTCTACGGCGGCAGTTGTCATTTCACAGTGCGGCTCTATTATCTTGACAAAGTCTGTTTTCGGATTCCCAAAAATTCATAGGCCCTCTTTAACTCGTTTCCTCCCTTAAACACTTCTGATAAGGCTTTTCCAAACCCCTCACTTAACTTTTTCCCAATCGAGAAGGCACGATTGTTTAGCCTCTCGTCTCCCAATTCACAACTGGCAAAGTTTTTTGTCCACCATTCCAACATTTTTTGACCTGCCCTTTAAGATTTTCTCCATTTTACAGTCTCATACTCCCTTCATCCTTTGTTTTTGAAATTTGAACGATAAGCGGGATGATGGCTTCAGAATATTTTTTTCCTGTCAAGAGAATCATTACTCAAACCCTTGCCAGATAAAGCCTCTAGAAGTTTGCATTGCTGGATTTTGGACTTAACGGGAAAAGTCAGGATGCGACTTGTACACCAGCAGATATAAAATATCCAACGGATATAGGAATATTGAATGATGCCAGAGAAAAAACAGAAAAAATAATAGATAAGCTGTATGAAGAAATAAAAGAGAAAAGGAAAGAAAAGCCGAGGACTTATAGGGAAGTGGCAAGAAAAGAGTACTTAGCCATAGCAAAAAAACGTCGTGTGTCAAAAAAAGAAAGAAGAAAAGGAACAAAAAAACAACTAGGATATATAAAAAGAAACTTGTCTCATATAGAAAAAATGATAGAAGAGGGAGCAAAGTTAGAAAAACTAACGAAAAAAGAGCAAGAAGAGCTTGTAACGATAGGAAAAGTGTATGAGCAACAGTTAGAAATGTATGAAAAAAAGACAAATAAAGTAGAAAACAGAATTGTGAGTGTAAGCCAACCTCACGTGCGTCCAATAGTGCGTGGAAAAGCGGGAAAAGCAGTAGAGTTTGGAGCTAAAATATCGGCAAGTAATGTGAATGGCTTTGTCTTCTTAGACAAATTAAGTTGGGATAATTACAACGAATCGGGAGATTTACAAGCGCGAATAGAAGAATATAAAAGGGAAACAGGATGTTATCCGGAATCGGTTCATGTGGATAAAATCTATCGAACAAAAGCGAATCGAGCTTATTGTAAAGAAAGGGATATAAGAATGAGTGGTCCCCGATTGGGAAGACCGCCGAAAGAGGTGAGCAAAGAAAAAAAGAAAGAGGCACGCTCAGATGAAAGAGTGCGTAATGCCATTGAGGGTAAATTCGGACAGGGAAAGAGGAAATTTAGTCTTGGTCGAGTGATGGCCAAACTACCTGAGACCTCGGAAACGGTAATTGCGATGAACTTTTTGGTAATGAATCTTTCTACTCTACTTCAGAAGACAAAAAGTAAAAAGTTGTAGAGTCGTTTTTCTTGTGAAAAATGGTGTTAATTTTCCTCTCTTTTGTGAGGAGTGATTTGTGTTGACCTTTTTAGACAGAAAGGAACAATAGATTAAACAAAATCTGTATTTTGATTTGTTTCCATAAGGATAAGTTATCTATGCTTTTTCAGTCCATACTTCCCTAACCCACATTTCTTTCGTTTTTTGACTTTTTCAGCAAGCCCTAAATAGTTCTGGCTCTTGGCTGCTGATACTAGTAGTCTAAGGCGTAAGTTAAGATACTATTATTAGGCAACCGATAAAAAGATAAATATAGGTATATAGGAGAAAAAGTCATGCCCCGATTAGCCCCCAAAGAGTTAAAGTTGGAAGCAAAAAAACGAGAACATCTAGAAAAACTGATAAATCGTCATACAACAGAGCAGCAAATTGCCTTAAGGGCAAAAATAGTGCTTCTGGCAGATGAGGGGGGAGCATCTCACTTATGCAATAAGTATTAATACTTATGGGCAGAAAAATAAGACTTTGAACTTTATCGAACTTTATCAAAAAAAGAAATGAGAGTATAATAGTCGAGACCCACTTTCCAAAATCTATCCCAATTGAGGAACAATCTCATGTTATCAGTGTTATCAGAAAATGAAAAAAGGATTCAAGAGTTATGTCAAGAGTTGGGAGAATGTCTCTATCAACAATCTCAAGTTAAAACATTTAATAATTTGGGAGAAATAGAGGAGACTGTCAGAGACTTAATGATTCAGTATGTCAACCCAGAAATAGGTATTTTTTTGTCAAAACAAGTACCGAGGAAACCACAGGTCGGATACGAACAGTAAAAAGTATGGCTCTCCCCTTGTCTGTGTGTAATGTTATGTTACGAGTTAAAGCAAGCTAACAATTTAAGCCGTAGATGCTCAAAATTAGCAAATCCATAACTTTTCCTTTTTATTAATTTAATTTTTGTATTCATCCCTTCCGTTAATCCATTAGTTGTATGGTTTTCAAAATAATTGCATATACCTGTCAAATGAGTTTTCAGCATACCCACACTTTTTTTATAGAATAGGCTCGCTGTTCTCATCCATTTTTCAAATTTTCTCCTTGCACCATTTGTCGTTCTTGAATGCTCATAAATATCTCTAATCTCTTCCTTCATTTCATACGCTATTCCTAAACAAGGATACATTTTCAATATCTCTTCTAACTCTTCTCTTTTTTCTTCTTTTAACTCTTCTTTATTTTTCCATAATAGGTATGTTAAACCCTTTTTATGGATATTCATTTTCTTTCTCAATTTATTTAATTCTTCATTTATATTTTTCATTACATGAAATCTATCATAGACGATTTTAGCATTTACAAATAACTCCTTTATTGCTGACGTAAATCCCTCCCACATATCCACACTTACTTCCTTTACATGGGTGCGACCTTTAGTTGATAAAAGCTGTTGTAATCAGGGTTCTACAGGGAACCCATATTGATCAAGTTTTGCCCAAAATTGACTCCATCGTTCCTTGGTCAATACCAAAGCTCGTAGGCTCAAAATAATTCCTGCTCCTTTTTCCTTCCATCGCATCCCTGAACAACATAATCGTTGTTTGACCAACGTCTTACAAGCTGCTTCCGTAACACCTGAACCAATCGGATACTTTTTCTCTAAGTATTCAGCATAATCCATTTGATGCTGATGATTCTCGTAATAAGTAATCGCCGCTTGTAGTTTCTCGGTAAGATTCTTAGAATGACTTTTTTCTTCTTTGACTTCTTTCATCAGATTTAGCAGTTCTCCTGCTTTTCCTTTTTCATGCTTGAGTTCTCGACAATTTTCAGTCAACCATTCTTTTTGTTTTGACACTGTATTAGGATGCAACGCTTCTGCCAAGGCACCTAAGTAACCAGAGGCATGATAGAAATCTAATATCTGTTCTTCCGTTTGCTTTTCTAAAAACTTCCAATTTGATTCTGCCCCGTCTGCTATCCCGACCAATGTTGCCTCTGGATAACGGTTTTTCGCTCGCTCAATTTCTCTTTCTAATCTAATCAAATCATTAAAATCATTAAGGGATAACGTTGATCGAGGTTTTGCCCGTATCCCCTGCACTTCAAAATAATTAATCTCAAATAGCAAAAAACTCCAGTATCCTAGAAGGTATCTTACGCCAACCAAATACTCGGAGTTTTTGTGCCTGACCAACTCAATATCGGTCAAAAATCTAATGTTCCCATTGTATCTTTTATTCATCAAGATGGATATACATTCTTAGAATCCCTCTCTGAAAAAGATAAGCCTTGGGATAAGCATCGGAAAAATGCCGACATCATCTCTAATTATTACAAGCAAGGGGGAATGGATTCTCACGCCGAGAGGGTTTCCCTTTGCTCTCAATTACTAGAATTCAAACTGGTTCCCGATAATAAGACAGGTCAACAGAGGTTAAAGTTGGCTTCTGCTAAATTCTGTCGGGTTCGCCATTGTCCGATCTGTCAGTGGAGACGATCGCTCCGTTGGAAGGCAAAAGCCTACGAGAATCTACCAAAGGTAGTTACTGATTATCCTGATGGGCGTTGGATTTTTCTGACGTTGACCATGAAAAATTGTGAGTTGACCGATTTAAGAGAGACATTGCATCATCTTAATCAGTCTTTTAGACGGTTAACCCAGTTGAAGGCATTCCCTGGGATAGGTTGGATAAAGTCGGTTGAGATTACAAGGGGACGCGATGGGCAATCAGCACATCCTCATCTCCATTGTCTAATCCTGTTGAAGGATAGCTATTACAAGGAAGATTATCTATCCAAGACTGATTGGATCGCTTTATGGAAGCAATGCCTTCGAGTTGATTATTCTCCAATTCTGGACGTAAAAGCTGTTCAGGCTGAAAGTTCACCAGTGGGGTTGATTGCGGAAATCTTAAAGTACCAGTGCAAGGAAAGTGACCTTGTGGCTGATTGTGATTGGTTTTTGGAGTATGTTAAACAGGTACATGGTACAAGAGCAGTCGGGGTTGGCGGTGTTCTTCGGGACTATTTCAGAGAATTAGAAGAGGAGCCAGAGGATTTAATTGGCCATGATGAGGAATCAACGGAAGAGACTGAAGGCCCGTCTCTCTATTTTCGATGGAATAGGAAAATCAAAAAATATGTCATGGTTACGGCGACCGCGATAGGGATTGTCTGTAAGATTCCCGAAAAGGGATATGACGACACCACCTAACACCACTAAAACATGACTCTTTCTATACTCTAAACGGCTAAAAAATGGACTTATAAAAAAGGACTAAAATCCATTGCTAATAAGGCTTTTAGCCATTTTGAAAAAGTTAAGTTCTAACCCGTTCAGAGTATAACACTGGCTTTATCCATGTATTTCATGGATAATTTTTGCTATACTTTACCATGTATTACATGACATTTTCCATTACTTATGATAATGATGGTGTAACATAGTCAATATAGGAGAAAGAAAATGCCTAGAGGTGGTAAGCGTGTTGGCGCAGGAGGAAAGTTTAAGTGGAATCACGGGAAAACAAGAGTTATCAGGGTTCCCGATTCACTCGCTAATGATATTTTGGAGTTCGCTAGGCGATTAGACGCAAGCGACTATGATTGTGTTACAGAGACAAAAATCATTGATTTGTCAGGGGTGTCAGTTTTCACAAAGAATGGCAAGTCCTGTATATTTCTCAGTGATCTACTATTTTTGGGTTATGAGATTAAGCCAGATAAATTAACGGAAAGAATTATCTCTGAAGCTTATAAAGACCAGTTAATCAAAGGAATTTAGAGTATGAACACTAGAATTAAGACTATAGAGCGCAAAATTGAGGGAATTGCCATATATCAGCGAGAAACAGATGGATATGTCAATGCAACCCAGATATGTAGGGCTTGCTGAAAAAGTCAAAAAACGAAAGAAATGTGGGTTAGGGAAGTATGGACTGAAAAAGCATAGATAACTTATCCTTATGGAAACAAATCAAAATACAGATTTTGTTTAATCTATTGTTCCTTTCTGTCTAAAAAGGTCAACACAAATCACTCCTCACAAAAGAGAGGAAAATTAACACCATTTTTCACAAGAAAAACGACTCTACAACTTTTTACTTTTTGTCTTCTGAAGTAGAGTAGAAAGATTCATTACCAAAAAGTTCATCGCAATTACCGTTTCCGAGGTCTCAGGTAGTTTGGCCATCACTCGACCAAGACTAAATTTCCTCTTTCCCTGTCCGAATTTACCCTCAATGGCATTACGCACTCTTTCATCTGAGCGTGCCTCTTTCTTTTTTTCTTTGCTCACCTCTTTCGGCGGTCTTCCCAATCGGGGACCACTCATTCTTATATCCCTTTCTTTACAATAAGCTCGATTCGCTTTTGTTCGATAGATTTTATCCACATGAACCGATTCCGGATAACATCCTGTTTCCCTTTTATATTCTTCTATTCGCGCTTGTAAATCTCCCGATTCGTTGTAATTATCCCAACTTAATTTGTCTAAGAAGACAAAGCCATTCACATTACTTGCCGATATTTTAGCTCCAAACTCTACTGCTTTTCCCGCTTTTCCACGCACTATTGGACGCACGTGAGGTTGGCTTACACTCACAATTCTGTTTTCTACTTTATTTGTCTTTTTTTCATACATTTCTAACTGTTGCTCATACACTTTTCCTATCGTTACAAGCTCTTCTTGCTCTTTTTTCGTTAGTTTTTCTAACTTTGCTCCCTCTTCTATCATTTTTTCTATATGAGACAAGTTTCTTTTTATATATCCTAGTTGTTTTTTTGTTCCTTTTCTTCTTTCTTTTTTTGACACACGACGTTTTTTTGCTATGGCTAAGTACTCTTTTCTTGCCACTTCCCTATAAGTCCTCGGCTTTTCTTTCCTTTTCTCTTTTATTTCTTCATACAGCTTATCTATTATTTTTTCTGTTTTTTCTCTGGCATCATTCAATATTCCTATATCCGTTGGATATTTTATATCTGCTGGTGTACAAGTCGCATCTAACAATAACTTTCCTTCATTTTCTTTTTTTTCTGACGCTACACCCGTCGCTTTTTTTTCTATTTCTTTATTAATTTTATTTAGGGCTTGCTGAAAAAAGCTGAAACCTTTACGGAGAAAAATAGTAGGCGAATTAAGAACCGCTAGAATGCACGAAAATAGGGTAGAATGCCTCAAAACCATTGCATTAAGAAGAGAGAAAGCAGATGTACCGAAAGCAACAGTACTCAATTGAAACACCAGAAAACTTGAAAAATCTGTTCGGCGGGCAGTTAGACGAAGAAAATCGTTGGATAGAAATGTCAAAAATGATTCCCTGGGAAGAATATGAGGAAGAATATGCAAAAAACTTCACAGAAAAAAAAGGAGCCCCAGCCAAATCATTTAGAATGGCATTAGGAGCATTAATTAGGGCTTGCTGAAAAAAGCTGAAACCTTTACGGAGAAAAATAGTAGGCGAATTAAGAACCGCTAGAATGCACGAAAATAGGGTAGAATGCCTCAAAACCATTGCATTAAGAAGAGAGAAAGCAGATGTACCGAAAGCAACAGTACTCAATTGAAACACCAGAAAACTTGAAAAATCTGTTCGGCGGGCAGTTAGACGAAGAAAATCGTTGGATAGAAATGTCAAAAATGATTCCCTGGGAAGAATATGAGGAAGAATATGCAAAAAACTTCACAGAAAAAAAAGGAGCCCCAGCCAAATCATTTAGAATGGCATTAGGAGCATTAATTATCAAAGAAATTTCAGGAAAAAGTGACAGAGAAACAGTAGAACAAATAAAAGAGAACCCTTATTTACAGTACTTTATAGGAATGGAAAGCTATAGTAGCAAAGAAGCATTTAATGCGTCAATGATGGTTCATTTTCGTAAAAAAATAGGAATGGAATAAATAAATAAATAAAATTAATAAACTGGACAGTGGGAAGTTCTCGAGGCGTGTAAGTGGAGAAAAGAAAATCGGACATCCGATACAAAAGAGTGCCGTTATGTCCGAAACTGGCTGATATAAGAAAATCGATAGCCAGTGCTATCTATCAATTATGCAACTATGTCAGCGACTAGAGCAAATCCTAGAGAATCTCCGTCCAGCCTTTAGCCGAGAAGCAACGTTCCAATGGTTTATCCTGTTAGTCTGGGGGGGTGCGACCTTTAGTTGATAAAAGCTGTTGTAATCAGGGTTCTACAGGGAACCCATATTGATCAAGTTTTGCCCAAAATTGACTCCATCGTTCCTTCGTCAATACCAAAGCTCGTAGGCTCAAAATAATTCCTGCTCCTTTTTCCTTCCATCGCATCCCTGAACAACATAATCGTTGTTTGACCAACGTCTTACAAGCTGCTTCCGTAACACCTGAACCAATCGGATACTTTTTCTCTAAGTATTCAGCATAATCCATTTGATGCTGATGATTCTCGTAATAAGTAATCGCCGCTTGTAGTTTCTCGGTAAGATTCTTAGAATGACTTTTTTCTTCTTTGACTTCTTTCATCAGATTTAGCAGTTCTCCTGCTTTTCCTTTTTCATGCTTGAGTTCTCGACAATTTTCAGTCAACCATTCTTTTTGTTTTGACACGGTATTCGGATGCAACGCTTCTGCCAAGGCACCTAAGTAACCAGAGGCATGATAGAAATCTAATATCTGTTCTTCCGTTTGCTTTTCTAAAAACTTCCAATTTGATTCTGCCCCGTCTGCTATCCCGACCAATGTTGCCTCTGGATAACGTTTTTTCGCTCGCTCAATTTCTCTTTCTAATCTTTCTAGAAAACTCTTTTTTCCATACTCTGGTGCCGCACCTAGATAGATTGTATGTTGACGTTCGCCTTCACTATCGTATAGGGAAACGGTTCCCACCATTGCTTCACGGTAGCCATCCTCACACATCAGCATACAGGTTCCATCTAATCCTATTCCCACTGTTGCAATTTGGCTATCCTCCTTGGGCGGGGCATAACTCCACGCTTCTTCTTTTGCCTGTACCACACTTCCTACTGCTTCACTCAATCTTTGGATATAGGATAGCGCTACTTTTCTACCATGATTTTCTAATAAATCATTTTTCGCCTCTTTGCCTGCCATCCCTGACATTTTTGAGGATACCTGTTTTGCCAATAATGGCGTTGATGTTATGATTATCCTTGCTTCTCTTTCTAAGGGGCAATACGTTTTTCCTCAAAGGTGAACGCTGATATACATGACGATTCACTATAACCTCACCATAAGGTGTTTGATATTCTTTCGGTTGCTCTCCCTTACTCTTCCAGATTTCTTCACCGATTTTTAAGGGTGAACCATCTGTATCTAAATATTTCAAGGCTTCTTTGCTGGCGATGCAACCTACTTCGTTTAAGCCTTTTTGAATATTTATTTCTGTATCCAACATTGAACGACTGAGTTCTAATGTTAGTTCTATTTTTATCTTTGAACCCTCTACATTAATTAGTTTTGCTGTCATCATTGTTTCCTCTTTGTCACTTTTCATCTCATGTTAACACTTGTCTTTTCCTTCATCAACTAAAGGTCACACCCGTCTGGGGAGTAGTGCTCAACAGCCAACCCAGCGCAATAACTAGCTATGTCAATGCCATTGGCTGAACAGAGAGCTACTACAATCAGGCTCTACATTGGTTTGATTCCAAGGCGTTTAGGGTCGAAGGACTAACTTTACAATGGTCAAAGTGGCTAAGTCAGCATGAAAGTCTATACAGAATTAAAGGGAAACGGGTGTATGTGGGTGATGGCATCAAAGTGGGGAAAGAAGGACGCAAGATGCCAGGTGTAAAACGACTACACCAAGAATCGGAAGATGTGTCCAAGCCAGAGTGGATAAGGGGTCATTACTTCAATGCCTTGAGTATTTTGGTGGGAGTAGGGAAAGCCTGCTTTGCCTTGCCCTTAGTGTTGCGGCTAGACGATGGCATCAAGTCCAAAGCAACCGAGAAGGGGGAGGGAAAAGGCAAAAAAAAGGTGAAGACGAGCCTGGTGACAAAAATGGCTGACCTTTGTGTTACTGGGTGCGACCTTTAGTTGATAAAAGCTGTTGTAATCAGGGTTCTACAGGGAACCCATATTGATCAAGTTTTGCCCAAAATTGACTCCATCGTTCCTTGGTCAATACCAAAGCTCGTAGGCTCAAAATAATTCCTGCTCCTTTTTCCTTCCATCGCATCCCTGAACAACATAATCGTTGTTTGACCAACGTCTTACAAGCTGCTTCCGTAACACCTGAACCAATCGGATACTTTTTCTCTAAGTATTCAGCATAATCCATTTGATGCTGATGATTCTCGTAATAAGTAATCGCCGCTTGTAGTTTCTCGGTAAGATTCTTAGAATGACTTTTTTCTTCTTTGACTTCTTTCATCAGATTTAGCAGTTCTCCTGCTTTTCCTTTTTCATGCTTGAGTTCTCGACAATTTTCAGTCAACCATTCTTTTTGTTTTGACACGGTATTCGGATGCAACGCTTCTGCCAAGGCACCTAAGTAACCAGAGGCATGATAGAAATCTAATATCTGTTCTTCCGTTTGCTTTTCTAAAAACTTCCAATTTGATTCTGCCCCGTCTGCTATCCCGACCAATGTTGCCTCTGGATAACGGTTTTTCGCTCGCTCAATTTCTCTTTCTAATCTTTCTAGAAAACTCTTTTTTCCATACTCTGGTGCCGCACCTAGATAGATTGTAGGTTGACGTTCGCCTTCACTATCGTATAGGGAAACGGTTCCCACCATTGCTTCACGGTAGCCATCCTCACACATCAGCATACAGGTTCCATCTAATCCTATTCCCACTGTTGCAATTTGGCTATCCTCCTTGGGCGGGGCATAACTCCACGCTTCTTCTTTTGCCTGTACCACACTTCCTACTGCTTCACTCAATCTTTGGATATAGGATAGCGCTACTTTTCTACCATGATTTTCTAATAAATCATTTTTCACCTCTTTGCCTGCCATCCCTGACATTTTTGAGGATACCTGTTTTGCCAATAATGGCGTTGATGTTATGATTATCCTTGCTTCTCTTTCTAAGGGGCAATACGTTTTTCCTCAAAGGTGAACGCTGATATACATGACGATTCACTATAACCTCACCATAAGGTGTTTGATATTCTTTCGGTTGCTCTCCCTTACTCTTCCAGATTTCTTCACCGATTTTTAAGGGTGAACCATCTGTATCTAAATATTTCAAGGCTTCTTTGCTGGCGATGCAACCTACTTCGTTTAAGCCTTTTTGAATATTTATTTCTGTATCCAACATTGAACGACTGAGTTCTAATGTTAGTTCTATTTTTATCTTTGAACCCTCTACATTAATTAGTTTTGCTGTCATCATTGTTTCCTCTTTGTCACTTTTCATCCCATGTTAACACTTTTCTTTTCCTTCATCAACTAAAGGTCACACCCGTGTTACTTACGCAGAGGCAGGGAGTTATGTAATTTTGGATGCTTATTTTGCTTGCGAACCAGTGCTCAAAAGTTTTCGCCAGAACGCCTTGCATCTAATCACAAGAGTGCGTTGCTCCACCGTCGCCTATGCCCCCTTTTGTTCCGTGCCGACGCTGACGGGGAGAGGACGACCACGGATTTGGGGGAGTTCGATAAAACTAGAAAAGCTGTTCGCTCTGGCGGCGGACTTTCCGACAGCTAAAGTCTGGCTCTATGGTCAACAAGTCACGGTTTCTTATCAGTGCTTTGAGTTCCACTGGGATAGTCCCCATCAGCTCGTCAAGTTTGTTCTGACCCAATTGCCTAACGGACGACGACTGATTCTGCTTTCTACTGATCTCTGTTTGACTGGACCTGAGATTATTGCCGCTTACGGTCTCCGATTTAAGATTGAAGTCACTTTTCGTCAATTAGTCCATCTTTTGGGCAGCTTTGCCTATCGTTTTTGGCTTAAGAGTCTTCCTACTTTACCTACCTGGCCCAGCAATCTTATCCTCAGTGACTATCCACAAGCTGTTCAGACTCAGATTTTAAACAAGGTAGAAGCCTTTGAGCGTTTTGTTAACCTTAATGCCATTGCTTTAGGGCTACTTCAAATTCTCGCCTTAGAGTTACCCCAGGGGATTTGGGCTAATTTTCCTCGATGGTTTCGGACATTACCATCCCATGGCTACCCTAGTGAACGGATTGCTCAACTAGCCCTTCAACATCAAGCCCAAATGATTTTTCCTCAAAGTCCACCCAGTCTGCTTTTGCCTAAATTCCTTACCGCTAAACTTGCCTCTTCCTCAAGCCCTGATATGCTTACTTTCGTCGCATAGTCATTACCTTATCTGGCATCCATAAACTTCCCACTGTCCAGTTAATAAAGAAATAGAAAAAAAAGCGACGGGTGTAGCGTCAGAAAAAAAAGAAAATGAAGGAAAGTTATTGTTAGATGCGACTTGTACACCAGCAGATATAAAATATCCAACGGATATAGGAATATTGAATGATGCCAGAGAAAAAACAGAAAAAATAATAGATAAGCTGTATGAAGAAATAAAAGAGAAAAGGAAAGAAAAGCCGAGGACTTATAGGGAAGTGGCAAGAAAAGAGTACTTAGCCATAGCAAAAAAACGTCGTGTGTCAAAAAAAGAAAGAAGAAAAGGAACAAAAAAACAACTAGGATATATAAAAAGAAACTTGTCTGATATAGAAAAAATGATAGAAGAGGGAGCAAAGTTAGAAAAACTAACGAAAAAAGAGCAAGAAGAGCTTGTAACGATAGGAAAAGTGTATGAGCAACAGTTAGAAATGTATGAAAAAAAGACAAATAAAGTAGAAAACAGAATTGTGAGTGTAAGCCAACCTCACGTGCGTCCAATAGTGCGTGGAAAAGCGGGAAAAGCAGTAGAGTTTGGAGCTAAAATATCGGCAAGTAATGTGAATGGCTTTGTCTTCTTAGACAAATTAAGTTGGGATAATTACAACGAATCGGGAGATTTACAAGCGCGAATAGAAGAATATAAAAGGGAAACAGGATGTTATCCGGAATCGGTTCATGTGGATAAAATCTATCGAACAAAAGCGAATCGAGCTTATTGTAAAGAAAGGGATATAAGAATGAGTGGTCCCCGATTGGGAAGACCGCCGAAAGAGGTGAGCAAAGAAAAAAAGAAAGAGGCACGCTCAGATGAAAGAGTGCGTAATGCCATTGAGGGTAAATTCGGACAGGGAAAGAGGAAATTTAGTCTTGGTCGAGTGATGGCCAAACTACCTGAGACCTCGGAAACGGTAATTGCGATGAACTTTTTGGTAATGAATCTTTCTACTCTACTTCAGAAGACAAAAAGTAAAAAGTTGTAGAGTCGTTTTTCTTGTGAAAAATGGTGTTAATTTTCCTCTCTTTTGTGAGGAGTGATTTGTGTTGACCTTTTTAGACAGAAAGGAACAATAGATTAAACAAAATCTGTATTTTGATTTGTTTCCATAAGGATAAGTTATCTATGCTTTTTCAGTCCATACTTCCCTAACCCACATTTCTTTCGTTTTTTGACTTTTTCAGCAAGCCCTATTTATTAATTCCATTCCTATTTTTTTACGAAAATGAACCATCATTGACGCATTAAATGCTTCTTTGCTACTATAGCTTTCCATTCCTATAAAGTACTGTAAATAAGGGTTCTCTTTTATTTGTTCTACTGTTTCTCTGTCACTTTTTCCTGAAATTTCTTTGATAATTAATGCTCCTAATGCCATTCTAAATGATTTGGCTGGGGCTCCTTTTTTTTCTGTGAAGTTTTTTGCATATTCTTCCTCATATTCTTCCCAGGGAATCATTTTTGACATTTCTATCCAACGATTTTCTTCGTCTAACTGCCCGCCGAACAGATTTTTCAAGTTTTCTGGTGTTTCAATTGAGTACTGTTGCTTTCGGTACATCTGCTTTCTCTCTTCTTAATGCAATGGTTTTGAGGCATTCTACCCTATTTTCGTGCATTCTAGCGGTTCTTAATTCGCCTACTATTTTTCTCCGTAAAGGTTTCAGCTTTTTTCAGCAAGCCCTATGTAAGGCACATCTGGAGATAACGGGAGAGAGAAAAGATACGTCCAATTGGCTACAAACAAAAATGGTACAGTCCGCCATCAATAAGCTTTCTCTCGTTACAGGAATTCCTGTAACGGAATTAATAGAGGTAAAGCAAGGTGGCAAATATCAGGGGACATGGATACATCCCCGTCTTGCTGTTCGTTTTACGATGTGGGTCAACGATGATTTTTCTTTGTTCGTAGAAGACTGGATTCATTCTTGGTTGGGTTCTGGCTATACTCCTGCTCAGATGGAAGCAGATATAGACAGGATTGCTATGCGCGATAAATTGAAAAATTCTAGCAGGACAGCACTGACAGATCAGGTAAAGTCGTTTTTAGAGGCATCCAACCAATACAACCCACGTTCTAAAGAAACAGGGATATTCTTTGGACGAGTCCACAACGAAGTCAATCTTGTTCTTACAGGAGAGAAGGCTTCTGACATGAGGCAAAGGCTGGAGTCTTCTTTAGGTAAGCCTGTTAGTGAAAATGAATTACTTCGTGATTATTTTCCTATTACTGATTTGGCTGATTATGCTGCGATTTGTCAGACAGCAGCAAACAACATAGAAAACGGGATGCACCCCATAAACGCCATAAAAATGGCCGCCAAGCAAGTTTTGCCTCCGAACCATGTTCCAAATCCAATTGACTTTACTGAAAAAATAAGTTTTGCAAGGTATCGCTTAGAGCAAGCTAGACGAGGACGGTTCTATCTTGAAGATGAAAAATAATAAATAATCAAGTAATACATGGATAGTGCTATCCTTTCGGTAATCAATCCTCTGACTTTCATGTATTACTCGGTATGACCCGCATTCGTGGTGACAACGGTAAATTTATTCAAAAGTCTAATGAGCTTCGTCCTGTCAGAAGCATTCGGGCGACAGATTCAACATGGGAAATGCTAGGAAATATAGCCGACAAACAGCGTATTACAAGGGCAGATTTGATTGAACATTTTGCATTAAACCATGTATTACATGAGAGTTTGGAAAAAGAAAACGAGAAACTGAAAGACGAGATGGCAGTATTGCGACTTCAGCTATCGGACATGGAGGGTAAGACTTCTTTCTCTAATCATGGAAATCCTCAACAACTAGATATGTTTTCAGGTATTAAGCAACTTGATCGTGATCTGCTACATCAGCTTCGAGATCGGGTTCTTGGGATGAAGATTTTGTCGGTTGGGGAACAATCCAAGTATTACAAGGAGACCGTAAAGGTGCTTAATAAGTTTATTAGCCTCCTGTTGAAAGAACTCTAGCCTTTTGCCATGTCTCTTTGATGCGGATCGAGACCTGTTTAAGTAGTTCGTTTCTCGTAGTCAAGGGAGTGTTGTAGTGAAGTCCTAGACCTTCAAAAGTCTATTCTGGTAGTCGCCAAGCTCTGTACTTCCCCCGATATGTCGGTTGGAAAACTCATTCAGGAATCTGCGATAATCAGGACAATACGCTCTGGTGGAGACCAACGTAGGAACCGACATAGAGCCTCCATAGTCCGTAGCCACTCGGCAGGAGGCTTGTCAATATTTGCTTCTTTACCGCCAAATTTACACCGCATTTGGCGGCCTTTAGAGCGTCAGCGCGACTAGAAAGATTAGAAAGATTAGAAAGAGAAATTGAGCGAGCGAAAAAACGTTATCCAGAGGCAACATTGGTCGGGATAGCAGACGGGGCAGAATCAAATTGGAAGTTTTTAGAAAAGCAAACGGAAGAACAGATATTAGATTTCTATCATGCCTCTGGTTACTTAGGTGCCTTGGCAGAAGCGTTGCATCCGAATACAGTGTCAAAACAAAAAGAATGGTTGACTGAAAATTGTCGAGAACTCAAGCATGAAAAAGGAAAAGCAGGAGAACTGCTAAATCTGATGAAAGAAGTCAAAGAAGAAAAAAGTCATTCTAAGAATCTTACCGAGAAACTACAAGCGGCGATTACTTATTACGAGAATCATCAGCATCAAATGGATTATGCTGAATACTTAGAGAAAAAGTATCCGATTGGTTCAGGTGTTACGGAAGCAGCTTGTAAGACGTTGGTCAAACAACGATTATGTTGTTCAGGAATGCGATGGAAGGAAAAAGGAGCAGGAATTATTTTGAGCCTACGAGCTTTGGTATTGACCAAGGAACGATGGAGTCAATTTTGGGCAAAACTTGATCAATATGGGTTCCCTGTAGAACCCTGATTACAACAGCTTTTATCAACTAAAGGTCGCACCCACTGGAAGAAGCAGATATTAAACCTCATCAGTCAGGATACTGGCTGAATCCCCCCCCTGACCCAAATTTTGAAGAAAAAGTGAGTGATATCTGTCAAGTCTATGAGAGTGCAATTTTAGGAGAGGAAAAGGGAGAAAAGACTATTTGTCTAGACGAGATGACGGGAATTCAATCATTAGAGCGGAAAGCACCAGGCCGTCCGATGTCTCAGGGGAAGATTCAAGGTCGAGAATTTGAATATATTCGTCACGGCACTCAAACGTTAATAGCCAGTTTTGATGTGGCCAAGGGTCAAGTAATCTGCTCTACAGTCGGAAATACTCGCACAGAGGCAGACTATTTAGGGCTTGCTGAAAAAGTCAAAAAACGAAAGAAATGTGGGTTAGGGAAGTATGGACTGAAAAAGCATAGATAACTTATCCTTATGGAAACAAATCAAAATACAGATTTTGTTTAATCTATTGTTCCTTTCTGTCTAAAAAGGTCAACACAAATCACTCCTCACAAAAGAGAGGAAAATTAACACCATTTTTCACAAGAAAAACGACTCTACAACTTTTTACTTTTTGTCTTCTGAAGTAGAGTAGAAAGATTCATTACCAAAAAGTTCATCGCAATTACCGTTTCCGAGGTCTCAGGTAGTTTGGCCATCACTCGACCAAGACTAAATTTCCTCTTTCCCTGTCCGAATTTACCCTCAATGGCATTACGCACTCTTTCATCTGAGCGTGCCTCTTTCTTTTTTTCTTTGCTCACCTCTTTCGGCGGTCTTCCCAATCGGGGACCACTCATTCTTATATCCCTTTCTTTACAATAAGCTCGATTCGCTTTTGTTCGATAGATTTTATCCACATGAACCGATTCCGGATAACATCCTGTTTCCCTTTTATATTGGGTGCGACCTTTAGTTGATAAAAGCTGTTGTAATCAGGGTTCTACAGGGAACCCATATTGATCAAGTTTTGCCCAAAATTGACTCCATCGTTCCTTGGTCAATACCAAAGCTCGTAGGCTCAAAATAATTCCTGCTCCTTTTTCCTTCCATCGCATTCCTGAACAACATAATCGTTGTTTGACCAACGTCTTACAAGCTGCTTCCGTAACACCTGAACCAATCGGATACTTTTTCTCTAAGTATTCAGCATAATCCATTTGATGCTGATGATTCTCGTAATAAGTAATCGCCGCTTGTAGTTTCTCGGTAAGATTCTTAGAATGACTTTTTTCTTCTTTGACTTCTTTCATCAGATTTAGCAGTTCTCCTGCTTTTCCTTTTTCATGCTTGAGTTCTCGACAATTTTCAGTCAACCATTCTTTTTGTTTTGACACTGTATTCGGATGCAACGCTTCTGCCAAGGCACCTAAGTAACCAGAGGCATGATAGAAATCTAATATCTGTTCTTCCGTCTGCTTTTCTAAAAACTTCCAATTTGATTCTGCACCATCTGCTATACCGACAAATTTTGCCTCTGGATAACGGTTTTTCGCTCGCTCAATTTCTCTTTCCAATCTTTCTAGAAAACTCTTTTTTCCGTACTCTGGTGCCGCACCTAGATAGATTGTCTGTTGACGTTCTCCCTCACTATCGTATAGGGAAACGGTTCCCACCATTGCTTCACGGTAGCCATCCTCACACATCAGCATACAGGTTCCATCTAATCCTATTCCCACTGTTGCAATTTGGCTATCCTCCTTGGGCGGGGCATAACTCCACGCTTCTTCTTTTGCCTGTACCACACTTCCTACTGCTTCACTCAATCTTTGGATATAGGATAGCGCTACTTTTCTACCATGATTTTCTAATAAATCATTTTTCACCTCTTTGCCTGCCATCCCTGACATTTTTGAGGATACCTGTTTTGCCAATAATGGCGTTGATGTTATGATTATCCTTGCTTCTCTTTCTAAGGGGCAATACGTTTTTCCTCAAAGGTGAACGCTGATATACATGACGATTCACTATAACCTCACCATAAGGTGTTTGATATTCTTTCGGTTGCTCTCCCTTACTCTTCCAGATTTCTTCACCGATTTTTAAGGGTGAACCATCTGTATCTAAATATTTCAAGGCTTCTTTGCTGGCGATGCAACCTACTTCGTTTAAGCCTTTTTGAATATTTATTTCTGTATCCAACATTGAACGACTGAGTTCTAATGTTAGTTCTATTTTTATCTTTGAACCCTCTACATTAATTAGTTTTGCTGTCATCATTGTTTCCTCTTTGTCACTTTTCATCTCATGTTAACACTTTTCTTTTCCTTCATCAACTAAAGGTCACACCCTTTATATTCTTCTATTCGCGCTTGTAAATCTCCCGATTCGTTGTAATTATCCCAACTTAATTTGTCTAAGAAGACAAAGCCATTCACATTACTTGCCGATATTTTAGCTCCAAACTCTACTGCTTTTCCCGCTTTTCCACGCACTATTGGACGCACGTGAGGTTGGCTTACACTCACAATTCTGTTTTCTACTTTATTTGTCTTTTTTTCATACATTTCTAACTGTTGCTCATACACTTTTCCTATCGTTACAAGCTCTTCTTGCTCTTTTTTCGTTAGTTTTTCTAACTTTGCTCCCTCTTCTATCATTTTTTCTATATCAGACAAGTTTCTTTTTATATATCCTAGTTGTTTTTTTGTTCCTTTTCTTCTTTCTTTTTTTGACACACGACGTTTTTTTGCTATGGCTAAGTACTCTTTTCTTGCCACTTCCCTATAAGTCCTCGGCTTTTCTTTCCTTTTCTCTTTTATTTCTTCATACAGCTTATCTATTATTTTTTCTGTTTTTTCTCTGGCATCATTCAATATTCCTATATCCGTTGGATATTTTATATCTGCTGGTGTACAAGTCGCATCTAACAATAACTTTCCTTCATTTTCTTTTTTTTCTGACGCTACACCCGTCGCTTTTTTTTCTATTTCTTTATTAATTTTATTTATTAATTCCATTCCTATTTTTTTACGAAAATGAACCATCATTGACGCATTAAATGCTTCTTTGCTACTATAGCTTTCCATTCCTATAAAGTACTGTAAATAAGGGTTCTCTTTTATTTGTTCTACTGTTTCTCTGTCACTTTTTCCTGAAATTTCTTTGATAATTAATGCTCCTAATGCCATTCTAAATGATTTGGCTGGGGCTCCTTTTTTTTCTGTGAAGTTTTTTGCATATTCTTCCTCATATTCTTCCCAAAGAATCATTTTTGACATTTCTATCCAACGATTTTCTTCGTCTAACTGCCCGCCGAACAGATTTTTCAAGTTTTCTGGTGTTTCAATTGAGTACTGTTGCTTTCGGTACATCTGCTTTCTCTCTTCTTAATGCAATGGTTTTGAGGCATTCTACCCTATTTTCGTGCATTCTAGCGGTTCTTAATTCGCCTACTATTTTTCTCCGTAAAGGTTTCAGCTTTTTTCAGCAAGCCCTATTTAAGCCATATCCAAAAAACCATTGCCACCAGCCCTGATGTAGCAAAATGGCACTTGAGCATGGATTGCCTAAATACCCATCAGTCAGAATCTTTGGTTCGCTATGTAGCAGAATTTGAGGGACTTAATCTTGAATTAGGAGAGAAGGGCAAGAGTGGCATCCTTCAATCAATGGCGAGTAGAGCAACTTTTCTCAGTGACCCCAATCATCGAATTGTTTTTCACTTCACACCGAAGCATTGTTCATGGCTCAATCAAATTGAGATTTGGTTTGGTATTTTAATGCGTAAGTTACTGAAACGAGGAAATTTTCTCAGTCAAGATGATCTAAGAACGCAAATTCTTGAATTCATCGACTATTTTAACCGCACTATGGCGCATCCGTGTCAACTTAAAGGAATGGGTTCCCAAATTTGTTGATTGAGAGCGGCCTTTTCTCGATGTCGCTTTCTCTCAGCTTTGACCAAACCAAATAACTTAGCACGTTCAGCCAGATAGGTTACTGTATCAGGCTTTTCTCCTCTAGCAATAGCCTTCGCTACATAGTATAGACTCCGAAACACCATCTCTACTGAGATTTTTTCTTTCGGTTGATTTAGAGCAATCGCCACTTCCCCTACCAATTGATTTAAGACCGTATAGAAAATCAAAGTGCAAATAATCTGGATTTGGACACCATTCTTATTCCCTACCCATAAATAGGCTAGTCCTAAAAGTCTTTTCGTTAATAAAAAGGCTTCTTCGATTGTCCATCGTCTTCGATATAAATCACAGACCTCTTCGGCGGACAGTTGTTCGGGAGACAACACATTTGTTAAATACTGATACCAGATTGTTCCCCATAATACTGAGACTAATCTCACCGGATGCTTGCAAGGATTAGAACGGTAATTTCCCATAATGATAATCTCATCTCTGTAATGACTACCTTGAGACAATACTTGTTTGGTTTTGTAAGATGTACCCGCTCTAAATCTGGTTAGAAAAAACTTTTTAGCTTCTGTTAACAAATCAAACCACACAAAGCTAAAAAATCCCATATCTACGAGAATTAAACCATTTTCTGGTAATTTAGCTGCCAATTCTTCACACCATATTTTATCATTTGATTTATCATTTTCTGTGTACCATAAAGTAACGGGTCTTTGGGTAAAGGCTTCCACTACCATCATTATTTTACCCCCCAATTTACTCTTTTCTTCTTTACTTATTTTCATATTTTTCCTTATCTGCTCTAGCGTTTAGCCATCTGCTATCCACACTGCACTAAACTTTTCTCTTATTTTTTCCCATTTTTCTCCTACTTGGAGCTTCTTCCCTTTTTCGGCTGCTTTTTCTAACACTCCTTTTAGTAATATTGCAAATATTTCGGCTGGCACATTCATCATTCTTTTTGATACTGCCTGTTTGCTTACTTTTAATGATGCTACCCATAGCAATCCCTCTTCCTCTAACAGTCTTACCGCTTCACTTATACCCGCTATTTGACGATACACTATACTTAACACTAATGCCACCATTACTGGTAAATTTAGCACCCTATCTCTCATCATTTTCTCATGAGTTCCCTGTAAATATTTTAATGGTGTAAACATTGTGGGTTCTAGTAATTCAAACAACTCTTTTGTTATTTCAGGGATTTCTACCCCTGGCTGATTTGTCTTACGACGTAAGTCTGGGTTTCCTTTTCTCCGAGGATGTTGTCTTGCCATTTGTTTTTTGCTCACTTTTTTATATACTAACCTTTTTTTCAGCCTACTCTTACTTCCGCCTGCTTTTAGGCTAATCTTTTGTGAGTAGGCATTTTGGCTTAAGTTGACACCAATGACTATGGCGAAGCCCTTTCGATGGACGTATCGGGGGAAGGTTTTGGCTGCTTAAATTTTATAGCACCCAAACTTACGCCTTGGACTACTGGACTACTAGCCATTTGTTGGATTCCTTTTCCTCTATTGGTAGTTTCTGGTAGTTTCTTTCCTCCTTACTGGGGCGCGATTCTTCACGATTCCACAATTGCACCGAACTTATTCCCAAGGGAAAGCCATTTTCGCCATTTAGTACTAGCGTCGGATGCAGAAAAAAGCCTATGTCTCGGTTATTTCCCACTACTCCCTGCCCTTCTGTCTTCAGTCGTCCTCTGTGTGCCTCCAAGTTAATTTCACTCGTATCATTTACTGCTAATACGTGTAAGCCTTCTACTTGCTGCTCACAATGCTCTGATAAGCTTTGTATTAGCTCTGATACTGTCACCTTGTCATTCTCCAAAAAGCGGTAGTAACCTACTTGCTCGGCACGGTTTTTGCTCATTTGACGGATGTTTACCGATTGCTTCCGTAACATTGCGACCTACAATTCCGCCCCCTTTTTACTAAGCGTGGGTCTCCAAATGCTTTTCCTTTTGCCTGTTCAGCGTGAATGAGTATCGGGTTGGTCATTTTTCAGTCCTCTTTTTAGTGGTTTTTCCCTTTTTCTAGTTTACACTCGACTTGTGTGTACACAGTAGCCCCAAAGGAAGGGAAAAAAGGCACAAAAAAAGAGAAGACTACTCTGGTCACCAAAATGGCGGACCTTTGCGTTACCTACGCGGAGGCAGGGAGCTATGTAATTTTGGATGCTTATTTCGCTTGCAAACCAGTGCTCAAAAGTTTTCGCCCAGCAATTCCAAATTCAAATGGTATAAATAGAGACAGAAAAACTTTGACCTATAGGAAGTTATGAATAAAGAGAAAAGTGTCTACTGATTTTGCAGAGAGAAAGATGGAAGTAAACGACCTAAGTTTTGACGGAATCGTTCACTGTTTAAACGAGGTCATTGGGAAGATAGATGACCCCCGTTCGGTTAGTAATGCAACGAAATATAGTCTAAGAGAGGCGATACTGGGGGCATTTGCCGCCTTTTTTATGCAAAATGAGTCATTTTTAGAGTACCAACGTCAGCTTAACAGCCGTTGTGGGCGAGATAATGCTCAGAGCTTGTTTGGACTAGAAAAAATACCAACAGTAGAACAGATTCGCAACATTGTGGATGGGGTAGCAGCGAGTAGTCTATTCCCTTTGTTTGGGTTAATTTACCAAGCATTGAGGAGCATGGGATTCTTGAAAGCCTATGAAATATTGAGGGGAAATCTTCTAGTAAGCTGTCATCAGTTTAACTTGCAATAATACTTGAGCCCTTGTTTTTGATTTTACGTCCCCAACATATTGTCAATCCACCTTCATTAAGAAGTTTATGGATGAGAGATTCTAATTCTTCAATTGATTTGAATAATTTATTTGCAATATATTCTTTTGCTGAATGCCATACCAATTCCATTAAATTATAATCGGGACTATAGGGGGGTAAAAACTCCAAAATAATGTTTGGCATTTCTTCCGTGCTCTCGTCTAGAATTTCTTGCTTTTTGTGGAAGCTCGCATTATCTAAAATAATCACAATCTTCGGACCATTCTTTTCAAAGTCTTCTTTTTTATTTCCTTGTTCTATCCATTCTCTTTGTATGTCTTTGTAAAATTTTAATAATACACTCTTGAAGTTCTGAGAGTTACCAGTGGGAATCAAATCAACCCACCGTTTTTTGTCAGTATATCTAATACCACCCATTACATTGACTCTTCCTTTTCTTCTATCTCCCCTCACTTTTTTACGCTTTCCTTTTTTTGTCCAATGTTTTCTCCGTATTACTCTTAAGCTGAAGCCACTTTCATCCCAAAACCATATCTGGATTGATTCTGGCTTTTCTTTCAAAAGCTTCTTGTACTCTTCAACTTTCTTTCTAAATTCCTCTCTTTTTTGCTCATCTTTTTTATCTTCTAGACTATATTTTGCCCAGATGTAGACAAATCGCTTTTTTTTAAGCATATTTCTAAGTTGTGTATTTCCTAACAATATACCCGTTTCTTTTTCCATATGAGTTGATAGTCTTGCTACTGTCCAACGTCCAAATTCATATCCAAACTCTTCAGGCTCTTTGATTATTATCTCCGTCAATTTCTCTATGTATTCTTCTGTTACTTTCCTGTGATTTCCTTTTTTTCTTTTGTCTCTTAAGCTTTCTATCTCTTTCGGATTTCCATTATTGCACCAGTACCACACTTGTCGTTTGCAACATCCTAATAATCCTGATATTTCATCATACGTTTTTCCTTCATTTCTCAGTAACATAATCAATATTCTCTCTCTTGTAACTGCGTGCTCTTCCGTTTTAAGGGCTTTTTGTAGCTCTTTCTTGGTCTTTTGGTCTAAGAAGTTTAACGTCAGCATAGTCATACAAAAAAGTAAGTCTATATATTCTACCTTATATCCACTTAGAGTGATGACAGCTTAGCAATGGATGGGACAAATTACTACAGTTCGGAAAAAGTAAATTGTCCATGCTGTTCAACCAAAACGTCAAAACAGGGAAAAGTCACCTACTTCCATCAGGCATTATTGCCCGTGATTGTTTCCCCAGACCATGAATCAGTTTTTTCCTTACCCCCTGAATTTATTACCCCTCAAGACGGGTCTGAAAAGCAAGATTGTGAGCAAAATGCGGCGAAACGTTGGATAAGTAACCATGCTAGTTTGTTTGCGGGACAGAAGATAACTCTGCTAGGGGATGACTTGTACAGTCGTCAGCCCACTTGTCAGCACTGTCTCGACCACAATTTCAACTTTATCTTCGTCTGTTTACCGACTTCTCATCCCACACTCTATGAATGGTTAAACTATTTAGAAGCTAATGGAGAAGTCAAAACCACTCAACACCGACGTTGGAATGGGAAGTATTTCGAGATTTGGGGTCGTGTTCTAAACCTGTGGAAAAGAGTAATAATAAATAGGGCTTGCTGAAAAAGTCAAAAAACGAAAGAAATGTGGGTTAGGGAAGTATGGACTGAAAAAGCATAGATAACTTATCCTTATAGAAACAAATCAAAATACAGATTTTGTTTAATCTATTGTTCCTTTCTGTCTAAAAAGGTCAACACAAATCACTCCTCACAAAAGAGAGGAAAATTAACACCATTTTTCACAAGAAAAACGACTCTACAACTTTTTACTTTTTGTTTTCTTTTTTGTCTTCTGAAGTAGAGTAGAAAGATTCATTACCAAAAAGTTCATCGCAATTACCGTTTCCGAGGTCTCAGGTAGTTTGGCCATCACTCGACCAAGACTAAATTTCCTCTTTCCCTGTCCGAATTTACCCTCAATGGCATTACGCACTCTTTCATCTGAGCGTGCCTCTTTCTTTTTTTCTTTGCTCACCTCTTTCGGCGGTCTTCCCAATCGGGGACCACTCATTCTTATATCCCTTTCTTTACAATAAGCTCGATTCGCTTTTGTTCGATAGATTTTATCCACATGAACCGATTCCGGATAACATCCTGTTTCCCTTTTATATTCTTCTATTCGCGCTTGTAAATCTCCCGATTCGTTGTAATTATCCCAACTTAATTTGTCTAAGAAGACAAAGCCATTCACATTACTTGCCGATATTTTAGCTCCAAACTCTACTGCTTTTCCCGCTTTTCCACGCACTATTGGACGCACGTGAGGTTGGCTTACACTCACGATTCTGTTTTCTACTTTATTTGTCTTTTTTTCATACATTTCTAACTGTTGCTCATACACTTTTCCTATCGTTACAAGCTCTTCTTGCTCTTTTTTCGTTAGTTTTTCTAACTTTGCTCCCTCTTCTATCATTTTTTCTATATGAGACAAGTTTCTTTTTATATATCCTAGTTGTTTTTTTGTTCCTTTTCTTCTTTCTTTTTTTGACACACGACGTTTTTTTGCTATGGCTAAGTACTCTTTTCTTGCCACTTCCCTATAAGTCCTCGGCTTTTCTTTCCTTTTCTCTTTTATTTCTTCATATCGCTTATCTATCTGGAGAGTGCGAAGTTCTCTGTCAGACATTTTGACAAAATGCCTAAAAGCCTTGCATTGAAAGCCTTTCAGCGATTGTGAGTCTGGAAGAGGGGTGAAGGACGTTAGGGGCTGAAACCCTAGTAAACTCGTTGATTTTCCTAGAACTTCGCACTGTCCAGTTATCTATTATTTTTTCTGTTTTTTCTCTTGCATCATTCAATATTCCTATATCCGTTGGATATTTTATATCTGCTGGTGTACAAGTCGCATCTAACAATAACTTTCCTTCATTTTCTTTTTTTCTGACGCTACACCCGTCGCTTTTTTTTCTATTTCTTTATTAATTTTATTTATTAATTCCATTCCTATTTTTTTACGAAAATGAACCATCATTGACGCATTAAATGCTTCTTTGCTACTATAGCTTTCCATTCCTATAAAGTACTGTAAATAAGGGTTCTCTTTTATTTGTTCTACTGTTTCTCTGTCACTTTTTCCTGAAATTTCTTTGATAATTAATGCTCCTAATGCCATTCTAAATGATTTGGCTGGGGCTCCTTTTTTTTCTGTGAAGTTTTTTGCATATTCTTCCTCATATTCTTCCCAAAGAATCATTTTTGACATTTCTATCCAACGATTTTCTTCGTCTAACTGCCCGCCGAACAGATTTTTCAAGTTTTCTGGTGTTTCAATTGAGTACTGTTGCTTTCGGTACATCTGCTTTCTCTCTTCTTAATGCAATGGTTTTGAGGCATTCTACCCTATTTTCGTGCATTCTAGCAGTTCTTAATTCGCCTACTATTTTTCTCCGTAAAGGTTTCAGCTTTTTTCAGCAAGCCCTAAATAAATGTAAATCTTAAAATTGGTGTGCCATGCTATTCAAAGCAATTGTTTGCCCAAGTTGTCAAAGTACGGATATTGTGAAACACGGCCCCTCTGGGGAGGGGAAAGAGCGTTACAGATGTCGTAATACAGAATGTAAGCGTTGCACATTTATCTTAAACTATACTTATAAAGGTTATTTGCCAGAAGTAAAGGAAAAGATTGCCGAAATGGCAATGAATGGTAGTGGCATAAGGGATACAGCCCGTGTGCTGAGGATTAGTCCATCAACAGTGATTAGTGAACTAAAAAAAAGAGTCTAGTTTAGTATTCGTCAACGAAAAAAAACTAGCAGAACTGGAACCCAGTCAGAGTATTGTAACGCTCTGCCAATGGAATGACGTGGAAGCAGAACTCGACGAAATGTGGGGTTTTGTGAAGAGCAAAAAAGAGCAAAGATGGTTATGGCACGCTATTGCTCATAAGACAGGTGAGATATTAGCTTATGTTTTGTCTGGTCACAAAGACGAAGCATTTCTAAGGCTAAAAGAGTTGTTAGAACCTTTTGGTATTACTCAATATTATACAGATGGATGGGGGGCTTACGAACGACATATTGAGCCAGCATTGCATGAGGTGGGTAAGTATAATACTCAAAAAATCGAACGAAAGCACTTGACATTGAGAACTCGAATAAAGAGATTAGCGAGAAAAACGATTTGTTTCTCCAAATCTATTGTGATGCACGATATTGTCCTTGGATTATTTATCAATCGCTTTGAATTTGGATGTCTTATTTAGATGTGCTTCCACAGATTCAGAACACTACCCAATCAGATTCCCCTGCGAGACCAACAGCCTGCTTTGTTGGTTAACTGGTGTGAGCTAAAAATCTACCGCGAATCCGATGCTCAACTTCTTTATCACAATAGTTGGATTACCAATCATTTTCTCACCCCTCACATCGTTCTTGATGTCTGTCGTGCTGGACGGACTCGTTGGCGTACTGAGAACGAGAATCACAATATTCTCAAAAATCGAGGCTATCACTTAGAGCATAATTTTGGGCATGGTAAACAACACCTCGCCTCTGTTTTGCTTACCCTGAATTTGCTGGCTTTTCTCTTGCACACGGTTTTAGGTTTGGTTGATGAACGTTACCAGAGAATTCGCGTCCAACGCGGCACTCGTAAGGGATTCTTTCAAGATATTCTCTCTTTGACCAAATATCTGTTCTTTGAAAGCTGGCATCATCTTTTAGAATCAATGTAATGCTCTATTTAGTGATTGATCAAGTTTGTTTGCAGGTTACTGACTCTCTAAGAGACCGAGATTGGAGGAGGGAATGCAAAAAAACTCAGAGATTAGGTTAATATCTCTTGTATCCATAAAAACAAGATCATGTCTGTATCCTATGTTACCGTTTGAATTTGGAATTGCTGATTGATGACACGCCCTAGGTCGTTTACTTCCATCTTTCTCTCTGCAAAATCAGTAGACACTTTTCTCTTTATTCATAACTTCCTATAGGTCAAAGTTTTTCTGTCTCTATTTATCCCATTTGAATTTGGAATTGCTGAATCTCAAGAGCAACCAGTTCAAGCCTTATAATAGGAGCTTAGTTTCCATTTATTATGCTGAAAATTTAAGGACTGGGATCATGGGCATTGAAAGCTTAAAAGGACGGGATATATTGGCGATCGCCGATCTCAGTGCCTCGGAGATTGCTGATATTTTACAATTGGCGGCTCAGTTAAAAAGTGGTGAGAAGACCCCCCATTGCCGAAAAATCCTGGGGTTACTGTTCTATAAGGCTTCCACTCGTACCCGTGTTTCTTTTACGGCGGCAATGTATCAGTTAGGCGGTCAAGTCTTGGATCTTAATCCCAGTGTGACCCAGGTAGGACGCGGCGAACCCATTAAAGACACAGCTAGAGTCTTAGATCGTTACATTGATATTTTGGCGGTGCGAACCTTTAAACAAGCTGACCTGCAAACTTTTGCTGAGTATGCCAAGATTCCGATTATCAATGCTCTCAGTGATCTAGAGCATCCCTGTCAAATTTTGGCCGATTTACAAACCATTCAAGAATGTTTCGGTCAAGTTTCTGGTCTCACTGTCACCTATTTAGGCGATGGCAATAATGTGGCCCATTCTTTAATCCTGGGTGGGGCTATGATGGGCATGAAGGTACGAGTGGCGACTCCCGATGATTACAAACCCGATGCGGCGATCGTGGCCTTAGCAGAAAAATTAGCGGCTCCAGGGGCGGAAATTGTTTTAACGGATGATCCGGTGGCGGCGGTAAAAGGTTCCCATGTTCTTTATACCGATGTGTGGGCCAGTATGGGACAGGAAGATTTAGCCGATGCTCGTATTCCCATTTTCCAACCCTATCAACTCAATCAAACCCTCTTAGAGCACGCTGATCCTGATGCCATTGTTCTACACTGTTTACCCGCCCATCGCGGCGAAGAAATTACGGAAGAGGTGATTGAAGGTTCCCATTCACGGGTCTGGGATCAAGCAGAAAATCGGATGCACGCTCAAAAAGCCTTGATGGCCAGTTTGTTAGGGATTGACTAATTTTCCAAAGCTCATGAGCATCCCAAATATTCAAAAGGGCCTGTTACTATACTGCCAATTTTATGAGGTTGGGGATGAAATCCATCTAGAGAATATTTCGTCCTATATTGTTCAACCCACTTCCCTGCGACAACCGACTGTTCGAGTCCGACGAGCCGAAAGTATCCAGATTGCGAAACCGCCTGTCCAAGTTGAATTGGGTTTTCTCGCTTTGCCCGAACTAAGTATTGCCCTTGAGGGACGGTTACGGGCAACTATCTATGATTTGGGCGCGATCGCCTTAACTTTAGAAATTCTGTTAGAGAATCCCACTCATTGGACAAAAATTGCTTCTCTCATGGCCATGTTACAGGATACGCCCGTCCCCTTAAAAAGCAGTTTTGCTAAACAACTTGAGGCATTAGAAAAGGTTATTTATCCCCTGATCAAAAAGCCCAATCGCTCAACCATTGTGGAAGATTACAGCATCTTAGTAATCGAAGCACTAGCCGATTCCCCTATTGAGATAACCGAATTAGGACAACATCCTTTGGTTTTGGCGGCTTTATTAGGAGAACAGGAACCTTTAAGTGAAAATGCAGCTGGATTAATCAGTCAGATGAGTTATTATCCTCAAGATTTGGCCCTATTAAGTTGGAATGGAGCTTTACTGATCGAACCCGATAGACAAGCAACGGCAACCGTTTTAGCCTTACTCGAATTTGCGAATGTAGAGCTATTGTTAATGCGTTCTTATGATGCAGCACTAGAGACAGAACTATCTTCCTTCTATCGACGTTTACCCAAACAACCACCCCGATTTACTTTTCCGTTAGTGCGACGTTATAGTCATCTGCTCTATGATTTACAGCGATTAGTGGCAGAATTTACGGAATTTACAGAGCGGGTTGATAATGGGTGCATCCCACTTAAGATAATACATTGACACTCAAAAGAGGAGAGTGATTGAGATAAGCACATCGTAGCCGAAGAATACGAGAAACATTATGAAGATGCCAACGTGCTCCCGACAATTTAACCCTAGCTCCCACCTGTTTAATCTTAGACTCCACATCACCAGAACCAATCACAATACCAAGCTGTTGATAGTATTGGTAATCAGGGATACGCTGATAATGCTTCGTCAAATAGGCTTGAAAATTCTTTGCCCTCTTGCTTTTGACTCCATCAAACGCATCTATTGCCTTGTTCACAAAACCCCGCCACAGTAAATGCTCCACTGCTTCTAGCCGTTTGAGAGAGCCACCCACTTTGAACAGATTCTCCTTGAGATGATACCAATCCAACACCTCTCGTCGTATCAGCCACGATTGAGTGGCGAAACTCTCTACCGCATTCCAGATTCCGGGATGACCATCTCCCAAAAAGGTCACTATTGGGGACAAAGGTTGAACATTGCTCCAATTCTTTAAGCCCTCTGGGTCTTGGAAAAAGGCTTCACAGACATTGCCATGAAGAGGTACACAGAAAACGGAGTTAACCGAAGTTAAACAGCGTCAACTGCTTTATATTCGCTCCCTGATTGACCGTTAGAGGCTTGCGCTTCCTTGGTTCTAGGGTCTGGGACTTGCCTTTGTCCGTTTTCGCCTCGAATAATTGGCCCTGTAAAGGAGTCAAATTATCCAGAAACTTCCGAGTTCGTTCTAGTAATATTTCCTTTGCCTTTTTATAGCTAAGGAAACGGGGGATTTCAACATCCTCCATTCTTGCTAGAATGTTGTCAGCCGCGTTGATGTCCGAGTGTAATACGACCCCATCATGTCCGATAAACCGATCCCCCGAACGAGTCCCTGTGAGAGTCCCGAACCGAGAATCGAGTTGTGACGTATAGGCACTATTAACAGCAACAATCGCGCAACCTACGCGAGTTGAAACCTGATTAAGAGCATCGGCAACAATGCCTTTACACCAAGAAGAAACGTTTCTTTTCATTCGTTTTGTTCTTGGTTTTTTATTGCAAATTTGCTCTGTCAAATCTTCAAAGGCTATCTTAACTGCATTTTGCATGAGTTGATGGGTAGCGGTAAAGACAAGGGTTTTAATCTGTCCCTTGAAACGGGATTCTCGTTTGTCCCATTTCTGTTTACCCAAATTGTTACGATTAATTCTATCTGCCTTAGCGGTATCTCCTTTTTGGATTGCTTTATCAGCAACAGATTTTAATTTGTTGCGCTTAACTTGTTTGGCTGTACGATAATCAGTTGCTTTCGTTTGCAAAGAACCAAAATTATCACCTAGAAGTTTTCCCCCATCATTAGAAGAAGTAGCATAAACTTCGGTGTAACCTCTATCGCAACCCATTGTTAAACCATCGGTTTTAGGCTCTGCCTTTTGAATATCGGTTGTATAGTGAATTTCCCATATACCAGCCCTTTTTAGCAATCGCAATTGACAGATAACTTCGTGGGGCAATGTGGTTGTAGCTTTTATAGTTTTCCCTTTTTTTAAGCCACCAAAACGAAGCCAAACCACTCCACTCCATTTTTGTCAATTTGTGTATCAAACGCTCTGAGAATAATTTGATTGTCAACCTTCGTGTGTCCACGATGCCAATATTTACAGACAAGAGAACATAGTTTAGGGTGATTAAGCCAATCACGACTTTCTAGGGTTAATTGTAATAGTAATACCCCTTTCCTGGAGTAATACGTTTGATAGGATTGTCCCAGGGCCTTCATTACTTTTTCAATACAGGAAGCCTGCACTAGATGAATATCGTCTATTACATCGTAAAGAGTTGAATCCCATAACTTCGCTGGTAGATCGTATTTTTCTCGAAAGGGGCGTAGTTGCTTGTCAATCTCAAATTTAGAGATTCCCCAAGCTTTTAATGAGCCAAATTCATTCCACAAGTCACAACGAAGTTGACCCAATCGAAGCGCGATGGTATCCAGTTCTTCCGACTTCCACTTATTCAGTTCTTGAGTTCCTAGAATAGCAATCCTAGTTACCGTCAGTTGACCTTTTACCTTGCGTTTCATTGAGTTAACTTCCTCTTTTATTATAGCGATTCACATTGCTTGGTTGTTGAATTTATTGTAGATATATTTTGTTCATCCTCAATCTTTTTCTTGTAAGTACGAAGAAAATAGAGCTTGGAACTAAAACAGTGCATTATGCTCATAAAATCGTGCATCAATTCTTCTTGAGGAGATAGTTTATTGTTGTTGATTACCGTGATTTTGCAATCGTGAAGATGGCAGAACCATTCCACAAAATCAAATCCAAATCGGCAAAGTCGGTCTTTATGACCAACAACAATCTCACCTATTTCTCCTTTTGATACTTGAGTCATTAATTTCAGGAAACCTTTTCTTTTCCAGTTCATACCACTGGCAATGTCCTTGACAACCCGTGTCTCTGGGTAGGCTTTCCCCAAAAAGTCAATCTGAGTTTCAAGATCGTTGACTTGTGTTCTCGTACTTACGCGAGCATACAAGACCCGTTCTTTCTCGATAGAGATCGACTCCTCGAATGCCGATTCAGGGTATCTGCGATGCCCACCAGGAGAACGAATACAAGGGATTTTCCCTTGATCTGCCCAGTCAGATGTTGTTCTTGGGTGATAACCATACTTTTGATAAACTTGGGTTGGGGTTAGGTACTTCATTTGATTTATCCTATTTGACCCCATTATACTTCGTTATTCAATGATTAGGTGTGCTGACTCACCAGTTTATAATCTCGCCACTGTCCCCCTTCCTTCTCCTCGCCCCGCAGACAAATCTTTCCCCCATCTATACTGACCCCCGCACTCTCTGACTGAGCTTGAGCTAAGGGCAGTTCTGTCCGTTCTACCAAGCGATGTAAACTGCTATGTCCTACTTTTATCCCCATCAACTCCTCTATATCTTCTTCTGCTTGTTGGTAGGATGTTTTCGCACTGGCTCTTAGACAGCATTTCTCTAAACCTGGACTTAAGACGATTTTTGGCGACACCTTTAGTTTTCTGGCTTGTTTTTGGCTTATTTCCACTTCTCCGACTAGGGTTTTGATTTTTCGCTTGTTTCCAGACCGTTTTTTTCCCCCTTCTGAAAAAAAAACTCCCCCATTGTTGGCCCCACAATTTCTAACATCTGGGTTCTGACTTCTACTTCGATGCTTCCAAAGTCCTTCTGTTTCTCTGGTTCCGTATATTTGCGCAGGATACGGGCTGATTCGGTGAGATGCTGTTTTAACAGTGCTTTTTCTTCTGGGGGAATCGGTAACATACTTTTTTCGCTCATCAGTTTTTTTCCATTTTACCCCAGATTCTATGTACTACTTTATCCGGGATATACCCGTTGATAATGCTCTCAAAGTGACCGATGATGTCTATTGGAATCGCTTATATAGTAAAGCCCTCAATGTATTGCGAGTTGATGTGTGGCGATCGGGCGTTGAACATAAACTAACCTTGCTGCGCGAGACCTATAGTATGCTTCATGATGAAGCGGACACCGAACGGGCTTCTGCTTTAGAATGGACAATTGTTATCTTAATTGTGTTTGAAATCGTGACAGCTTGGTTTAGACACTAACAATATTATAGTTGGCCACGTACCTGATTTTAAAAGCTTGTTATTTAAGTTATCATGAAAACAAACATTGGAACCCAATTTAAGGCTAAATTAATGGTCTCTATGTCGATCCGTTATAAAAAGTGTCACTATGCTTTCTTCCTTGCCCTAGGTATTTTGTTAATTCCACTGCCAGGAAATTCTAAGCTATTTCCCCTGACTGAATCTGCTATGACTAAACCGGCGATCGCTGTCCGACAGCCTAATAATTTAAAGGGAACGATTTGGCAATTAGTCAGTTGGGATAATCCGGCCTTTGTCCCAGGGAGTGAAATTATTCTGCGCTTTACCGATCAAAATGTAAACGGTTCAACGGGCTGTAATCGCTATCAAGGCGACTATCAGGTTAAAGGCAACCAATTACAGATAGGCGCGATCGCTAGAACTCGCATGGCCTGTGCTGACAATTTAATGCAGCAGGAAATGGCCTATCTTAAAGCCCTGGAAACCATACAAAGCTATACGCTAACGACCGATGGCAAACTCGAAATTCGCTGTGGCCAGACTGGGCCGTCTCAGGTGCTGCAATTTGTCAGAGTGGAAACCACAGCCGCCAGTTTAAACCCTAGCAATAATCCGACTTCAATGACATTAGAAGGCACGGCTTGGCGATTAATTCGCATTGGTTCTGCCAGTCTTCTTAAAGAAAGACCAGCGACTCTCTCGTTTAAAAATAATTCCATCTCTGGTACGGCTGGATGTAATCGTTTTGCTGGCAGCTTTACCCAAAAAGACGATCAGTTATCGATCAGTTCTGAACTCATTTCTACCATGATGGCCTGTCCTGAACCCTGGATGGAGCAGGAACAAAAGGTTCTTAGCATCTTGAAAGTCGTGACCCGTTATAGCATCGATGAGCAAGGACAGTTACTGCTCTACAGTGGCGACAATGGTGACAAACCTGCTCTGGTACTGGTGCCGTTAGATACGAACTTAGAGACAAACAAGGGGTCGAAGGTGCATTGAGATGGTAGCTATTATTTACTCGGATGATTTTCTTAAGCATGAGACCGGTTCTTTTCATCCTGAATCTCCTGCTCGTCTCACAGCCATTGTTCAAGCTCTAAAACAGACTTCCTGGCATGAGCAATTGGCCTGGCAAAGCCCGACTCCCTTGGAGCAACGGGATGTTTTGCCTGCTATTCAAAAACTTCATACGTCCACCTATATTGAACGGGTAAAAGCGATCGCGGCCAGTGGGGGCGGAGGATTGGATGCGGATACGCCGATTTCTCCCCAAAGTTATGAGGTGGCCCTATTAGCGGTCAGTGCCTGGTTAGATGGGGTGGATTATGTGCGGAAACACCAAAAACCGGCTTTTGTTTTAGCTCGTCCTCCTGGACACCATGCTATTAGTAATCGGGGAATGGGATTTTGTCTGTTTTCTAATGCGGCGATCGCGGCCTATTATGCTTTAACCTTGCCAGGCATAGAACGGGTTGGTATTTTGGATTGGGATGTGCATCACGGCAATGGTACGGAATCTTTGGTGGAAGATAATCCTCACATTCTCTATTGTTCTATTCATCAATCTCCAGCTTATCCAGGCACAGGACGGGAGGGCGATCGGGGTAAACATGACAATATTTTGAATCTACCCATGCTGCCAGGCAGTAATTTTAGGGATTATCAACCGATTTTTGAAAACCAGATTTTGCCTTTTTTTGCCGCGTTTCAACCGCAATTGATGATTGTTAGTGCGGGTTATGATGCTAATCGGGCTGATCCCTTAGCGGATATTAATTTGGAACCGGCGGATTATGGTCAGTTTAGTCGTTATTTGTTGCCTTTAACCTCTCATTTACTGTTTGGTTTAGAGGGAGGTTATGATCTTGATGCTCTAGCTCTTTCTGTGGTAGAAACGATCGCGCCTTTGTTGTCAATCTAAGGGCAGGGGAAAGTCGGAGGATTTTTTGGACACTGGATAATGGGTTAAGGTCTTATTATGGTACAAATACAATCTCAGCCTCTAACGTTAGCCGAGTTTCTGAATTTACCAGAAAGCAAACCAGCAGTGGAGTATGTGGACGGAAAGATAGTTCAAAAGCCAAGGCCCAAGGGTAAACATAGCACGATTCAAACGGAGTTATCTTTCACCTTAAATGCAATTCTTAAACGTCAAAAAATTGCTTGGGCTTTTACGGAGTTGCGTTGTACGTTTGGCGGTCGATCTATCGTTCCAGACATCGCTATTTTCACTTGGGATCAAATTCCCTGTGATGAAAATGGTGAAATTTCTGATAATTTTTATCTGGCTCCTGATTGGACAATTGAGATTTTGTCTCCCGAACAAAGTCGAACGAAGGTTATCAAAAATATTTTGTCTTGTCTGGCGGATAGGACGGAAATGGGTTGGCTAATTGATCCCCAAGAACAGTCAATTTTTGTTTATCAATCTCAGCAATCGCCCGAAATTTTTGATCAATGGGAATCGGTGTTATTGTTACCCAGTTTTGCGAAGCAGATCACACTCAGTTTAGGCGATGTTTTGGGATGGTTGATTAAATAATACTCGATGTAAAAGATTGATGATCTGAGTCTGTCCTACGCTATACTCATTTTAGTTAAGGGCTTTAGGATGACAGTAATGGGGTCAAAGGCGATCGCGGTAAAGGAACATAAGAATAAATGTCCTGAATGTCTGCATCTGGAGATTTCGGGAGAAGTTATCGCGCCTGAGTCTAAGGGGATTTTTCCGAGTCGCAAAAAGTCTGAGCCAGAGGCGATCGACCTATTTGTGCGGATTAATTTTAATGAGCAGTGGGTTGATTTTAACTTTGGGCGGGTTAAGTTTGGCTTGCAGGGGGGAGATTTACGCTTAAAGCTAGAAAATGGCAAAATGCCTTCTGAGTTGAGAAATAAGTATTTAAAAAAGGTGTTGGAAAGGGAGTTAAGTGTTGAACGTCAATCAGGGGGAGAACAGGAAAGAAAATCTCAAGTTAAAGGGTCTTTGGCTCCCGATTTATCGAAGGCGGGCTTAGAGGGAGTGGGGGAAGATCGTCAAAAAGATTCCCGTTCGGATAAGTTTCAGCTTAAAATTGCTCAGATTAGTCACAAGGGAGCGGCTGATCAGCCTGTGTGGGTTTTTGAGAACAAATCGGGAGAGCCTATTTTGATTGGGGAATTAGCTGATTACTTGGGTAAAATGTTAATTGAGGGCATTCCCTTGAGTGTTGAGGCGACCTTTACCACTGAAATGCGTCAGGTTGTACATACAGGTTTAGAAAATTTGTTTAAAGATGATATTTCAGGTCGAAAATTGAAGGCATTTGAGTTAGGAGTCGCTAAGTTATTTTTAAAGCATAAAACCCAACCCTATCTGAGTCGGCAGGTATTGCGTTATGAGTGATGCAGATTTTATTCGGGAAGTTGAGGAACTGTATCAGCGTATTGCCGAAGCAGATACCAATGATTTTGTTGAGTTGGCCAAAATGGCGGGTTTGGATATTAAAACGGATTTAGTCGGGGCTGACCTGAGTGGGGCTAACCTGAGTGGGGCTAACTTGACTGGGGCTGTCCTGAATGGGGCTGTCCTGAGTAGTGCTGATCTTGGTGGAGCTAACCTGAGCGGGGCTTACCTGTGGGAGGCTAACCTGGGTGGGGCTAACCTGAGCGGAGCTGACCTGAGCGGGGCTTACCCGTGGGAGGCTGACCTGAGTGGGGCTGACCTGAGTGGGGCTAACCTGAGTGGGGCTTACCTTATTAGAGCTAACTTGAGTGAGGTTAATTTTAAAAATACCCGCATGGATGAAAAAACAATTATTGCTGATAAATGGTGTTTAGTTTGGGAAATAGTAAATATTGAGCAGAGCAATAGAAGGCTAACTGGCGTTGATTTTAGTTATGCGAATTTAAGTAACTCTTATTTAGTCGGCGCGAATTTGAATGGCGCGAATTTGAATGGGGCTAATCTGAATGGGGCTAATCTGAATGGGGCTAATCTGAATGGGGCTAATTTTAAAAATACTCAGATAGATGAAAAAACAATCATTGCTGATAAATGGCGTTTAGTTTGGAGAATTGTCAATTTTGTAAAAGAACAGAGACAATTAACTCAAGTTGATCTTAGTGAAGCTAACCTAAGCGGGGCTAACCTAAGTGGGGCTGACTTGAGTGGGGCTGACTTGAGTGGGGCTAACCTAAGCGGGGCTAACCTAAGCGGGGCTGATCTAAGTGGGGCTGACTTGAGTGGGGCTGATCTAAGTGGGGCTAACCTAAGTGGGGCTAACCTAAGTGGGGCTGACTTGAGTGGGGCTAACTTAAGCGGGGCTAATTTTAAAAATACTCAGATAGATGAAAAAACAACTATTGCTGATAAATGGCGTTTAGTTTGGGAAATAGTAAATACTGAGCGGAGCAATAGAAGGCTAACTGGTGTTGATTTTAGTTATGTGAATTTAAGTAGCTCTTATTTACTCGGCGCGAATGTGATTGGAGCTAATCTCAGTCAAGCAGATTTAAGGAAGGCAAATTTAAGTGATGCAGATTTGAGTGGAGCTAACCTAAGTGGGGCTGACTTGAGTGGGGCTAACCTAAGCGGGGCTAATTTTAAAAATACTCAGATAGATGAAAAAACAACTATTGCTGATAAATGGCGTTTAGTTTGGGAAATAGTAAATATTGAGCGGAGTAATAGAAGACTCACTAGCCTTGATCTTAGTTATGCGAATTTAAGTAACTCTTATTTAGTAGGAGCGAATGTGATTGGAGCTAATCTCAGTCAAGCAGATTTAAGGAAGGCAAATTTAAGTGATGCAGATTTGAGTGGAGCTAACCTAAGTGGGGCTGACTTGAGTGGGGCTAACCTAAGCGGGGCTAATTTTAAAAATACTCAGATAGATGAAAAAACAACTATTGCTGATAAATGGCGTTTAGTTTGGGAAATAGTAAATATTGAGCGAAGTAATAGAAGACTCACTAGCCTTAATCTTAGTTATGCGAATTTAAGTAACTCTTATTTAGTAGGAGCTAACTTAATTGCTGCTAATTTGACTGGGGCTATTCTAACTGGAGCAAATCTAACAGAAGCTGATCTCAGTGGTTCTAATTTAAAGCAAGCTAATTTAAAGCAAGCTAATTTAACTGGAGTTTCTTTTAATAACGCAATTGTTAAAAATGCACGTTTTGGGTCGAATACAGGAATGTCTAGAACATTAAAACAAGACCTTATCGCTAGAGGTGCAATTTTTGAAGATGCTCCACCAGGTGATAGAAGTAGAGTTTTAGTTCCTGCTGGCAAGCGTTAATTTTTAACCTTAATTTCTACTATTTTCATCAATTTAGCCATGACTACCGACACTCTAACCGAACAAAGAATCTTAACTCAAATTCGTCAACTTTCCCCTGACGCAATCCAAAAACTTGAGGAATTTATTGATCAACTGTCTCACACTGATAATCCATCCCCATCTGACGATCAAACCGAAAAAAAATCATACTGGTACGAATTAGCCTCAATGTTTGACGACGATCCTTACTTCGATAAATTTGTTGAAGCAATGGCCGAAGAACGTCGCCGATTAGCAATTGAAGAAATGGCTGCTTATGAAGAAGAGGAAATTGCAGCCGCATGACCCAATATATTCTAGATACCGATCATGTAACCGCCCTTCAGCATAAAAATCCTCGTGTTCTTCAGCGTATTGACTTAATTGATAAATCTCAAATATTTGTGACTGTTATTACTCTGGAAGAACAAATTAAAGGACGTTTCAACGTAATCAATCGTAGCAATAATAATCCTCAAGAATTACCTCTGGCTTACTATGGTCTCCATAAAACGTTTGACTTTTTTATCAAAATGAATTTATTGGATTTTGATCATCGAGCTTTAACTCATTATCAGAACCTCAAAAAACAAAAAATACGCATTGGTTCTCAAGACTTAAAAATAGCAGCAATAGCCCTTACTCATCAGATGATCCTAGTAACTCGAAATACTCAAGATTTTTGCCAAATTCCTAACTTAACCCTTGAAAATTGGACAATTTGATAAATCTTATCCTTTGCCGAGCGTAAGCAAATCACAAAAATTATTCCCCTTTTATTGTATTTTTACCATGATTACCCTAACCCTAACCGAAGAAAAAATTATCACCAAAATTCGTCAACTTTCCCCTGACGCAATCCAAAAACTTGAAGAGTTTATTGATCAACTGTCTCAACCTAAAAATAACCCAGATCAATATCTCACCTCCGCCGCGTCTAAACTTTCAGAATCTATCTTAGCTAAAATTTTGGATAATGCGGAAGATGCAGAATATGACATACTTTAGAAATAATGTAATTTCTCTTTATTGATTTAAAAATCACACAATCAAAACAGCTTTGTTTAATTTATCTGTTGTAAAATTATGACAACCATCACCCTTGAAGTCAATCCTGAAATTGCCGCCGCTTATCAAGCCGTATCCTCTGCCGAGCGCGAGCAAATCACAAAAATTGTTACCCTTTTACTCCAAAACCCAGCCGAAAGTGATCTTGCTTTCTTACGAAGAATTATGGATGACATTAGCGATAAAGCTGAAGCAAATGGTTTAACCCCAGAAATTTTAGAATCAATTCTCAATGATCCCTAAACCCAATCTTGTTTTAGATACTAATATTATTGTCAGTGCCATTCTTTCTAAAACAGGGAAAGCACGTCAAGCCCTAGATAAAGCTCAAGATATTAGCCAAGTTTTGATGTCAACTTCAGTTTTAGAAGAAATAGAAACAGTTTTGCTTAGACCTAAATTTGACAAATATATTAGCCAACTAGAACGACGTTTTTTCTTAACTAATTTCCTAAAAACGGTAGAATTTATTGTAGAGAAAGAAGTTATCGTAGTTTGTCGTGATCCCAAAGATGATAAAATTCTCAACTTAGCCCTAAGTGGACAGGCTGAGTATATTATTAGTGGTGATCAGGATTTACTGGTTTTAAACCCATTTCAAGGCATACAAATTATCACAATAGATACTTTTCTGAAAATTAGCTAAATTCCTTAAAAAATTATGACTATTGATCCCAAAATAGAACAAAGACTTTTAAGTAAAATTCGTCAACTGTCCCCCGACCAATTACAAAAAATAGAGGAACTTATTGATCAAATTTCCCAGGTTGATGATTCATCTATCGCTAATTATCACCTTGAAAAGAAATTATCTTTGCTTGAATTAGCATCAATGTTTGACGATGATCCTTTCTTTGATGAATTTGTTGAGGCTATGGCCGAAGAACGTCGCCGATTAGCAATTGAAGAAATGGCTGCCTATGAAGAAGAGGAAATTGCAGCCGCATGACCCAATATATTCTAGATACCGATCATGTTACTGCTTTTCAACATGGTAATCCTCGTTTTCTTCAGCGTATGAAATTAGTTGATAGCTCCCGAATATTTGTAACCATTATTACTTTGGAAGAACAAATAAAAGGATGTTTTAAAGTCATCAATAATCATAATAACAATCCTCAAGAATTACCTCTTGCTTATTATGAACTTCATAAAACTTTTAGCTAAATATGGTTCTCCTGAACAAAGAGTGATAATTAAAGCTTATCATGAAAAGCAAGCTAAAAAACGATTTCGCATATTATCAAAGTTCATAAATCCATAAGCTTGACGCTTGATTAGTTTAAGACGATTATTGATGCCTTCCATTGCCCCATTCGTCGTTCGACTCAAAAAGTAGTTACAAATAGAGTCCAAATTCCTACGAATTGTGCTAATTACATCTGTATAAATGCTCTTTGCATTCTCTAACCATTCTGTAAATTTTAATCTTCCTTCTTCCTTATCATTTACTTTTTCATATATCTCTCTAAATGACTCTTTATATTCATACGCTTTACGCAAACGAGCAGATTGCTTTAACACCAATTCTAGTTTTTCTAACTCTTCCTCTTTTAGGTCTTCTTTATTTTTTAATAATAGCCACTTTTCTCCCTTGATTTTTACATTCAATTTTGTCTGTTTACGGATTTTATTCAATTCTTCATTCAACGCCTTCATTACATGAAATCTATCTGTTACAATTACTGCATTCGGAAATACTTTTTCTATTACTTTAGGAAATCCTCCCCACATATCTACACTCACTTGTTCTACTCCTTCCCTCACCTCTAATTCTTTCTTCATCAGCACTTCGATGATTTTATCTTGTTGATGACTATCTATCACTTCTATTAATTCTCCTTTCTCTATATCTCCTAACACTGTTACAAAATTCTGATGACCTTTTCGTTTCGCTATTTCATCCATCCCGAGGTGTTTTACTCCTTGCCAATCTTTTTTTTTAGCTTCACATTGACGTTGGTAAATTCCATTCACTTGATCCCATGATAGAGATTCCTCTCTACCTACTTGTTCCACACTGCTCACATTTACTCGTCCATAAATATATTCTTCATACCTCACTGTGTATTTCCTACGGGCTTCCATAAATTCTAGATTTTCTGTAAAAAACCTTTGACAATCTTTACAGTAAAATTTACGACGAGGGACTTTCAGATATACCATTTGACCAGAGATAGACAAGTCCCTTACTAATACACTGTTCGTCTGATGTAATTCATCCGTTAAGCTACCACAATAATTACATTTGACTTCTTCCTCTTGACAACTCAGTATTAAAAACGCTTGTTTTCCCTCTTGAATCACATTTCTTATGTTTACTTTTGGTAAATTCAGAAGATTTTCCAGAAAAAATAACATTGATGTCGTCCTCATATAGTGTATCTTATTATACATCTTCTACCGCAAAGCCAGAAGAACCCTAAATATTAGGTATGAGTTCTGACAAATCCCCTATTTTAGTAGTGTTTGTCCCAGACATTATGGGATCAAGCTTGTATTTAAAAAAGACAAAGCAGGAGGTATGGGGCGAGGATATAGCCAGTAATATTCGTTCACTTCGCAAACATCCCAATAACCTGAAGGCTGATGATACCTTTGCGGGAAATGTCATTCGTTCGATGAATTTCTTGAATACTGTTGAGACTCAAGAAGTGTACGCTTATTGCCACCCCAAGATGTAATCTCCCTTTATGATATCTATGGTACATAGTACAAGACATTCTGCCCTTGATTCGATGGTTTGGCGTGAAGATATTACAGGAATATGTTGAAAACGCTCAACAAGTTCATGATAAGTTTAAGTCTCAAACTTTATCTATTAACATTAAGTGTATTTATTCAGATCATTAGATAACCCCAATTTATTATAGCAATTTTCATTCAAATGAGGTACGAATAAGGGGCTTAAACTCTTTGTTAGCAAGGCTTGTTAATACCTCACCAAAATGAAAAACGCTGTAAATGAACATACTAATGGACTGTTAAGACAGTTTTTCCCCAAGGGAACAAACTTTAAAATAGTTAAGCCAGAAGAGGTAGAAAAAGCTGTAAATTTAATTAGGGCTTGCTGAAAAAGTCAAAAAACGAAAGAAATGTGGGTTAGGGAAGTATGGACTGAAAAAGCATAGATAACTTATCCTTATGGAAACAAATCAAAATACAGATTTTGTTTAATCTATTGTTCCTTTCTGTCTAAAAAGGTCAACACAAATCACTCCTCACAAAAGAGAGGAAAATTAACACCATTTTTCACAAGAAAAACGACTCTACAACTTTTTACTTTTTGTCTTCTGAAGTAGAGTAGAAAGATTCATTACCAAAAAGTTCATCGCAATTACCGTTTCCGAGGTCTCAGGTAGTTTGGCCATCACTCGACCAAGACTAAATTTCCTCTTTCCCTGTCCGAATTTACCCTCAATGGCATTACGCACTCTTTCATCTGAGCGTGCCTCTTTCTTTTTTTCTTTGCTCACCTCTTTCGGCGGTCTTCCCAATCGGGGACCACTCATTCTTATATCCCTTTCTTTACAATAAGCTCGATTCGCTTTTGTTCGATAGATTTTATCCACATGAACCGATTCCGGATAACATCCTGTTTCCCTTTTATATTCTTCTATTCGCGCTTGTAAATCTCCCGATTCGTTGTAATTATCCCAACTTAATTTGTCTAAGAAGACAAAGCCATTCACATTACTTGCCGATATTTTAGCTCCAAACTCTACTGCTTTTCCCGCTTTTCCACGCACTATTGGACGCACGTGAGGTTGGCTTACACTCACAATTCTGTTTTCTACTTTATTTGTCTTTTTTTCATACATTTCTAACTGTTGCTCATACACTTTTCCTATCGTTACAAGCTCTTCTTGCTCTTTTTTCGTTAGTTTTTCTAACTTTGCTCCCTCTTCTATCATTTTTTCTATATCAGACAAGTTTCTTTTTATATATCCTAGTTGTTTTTTTGTTCCTTTTCTTCTTTCTTTTTTTGACACACGACGTTTTTTTGCTATGGCTAAGTACTCTTTTCTTGCCACTTCCCTATAAGTCCTCGGCTTTTCTTTCCTTTTCTCTTTTATTTCTTCATACAGCTTATCTATTATTTTTTCTGTTTTTTCTCTGGCATCATTCAATATTCCTATATCCGTTGGATATTTTATATCTGCTGGTGTACAAGTCGCATCTAACAATAACTTTCCTTCATTTTCTTTTTTTTCTGACGCTACACCCGTCGCTTTTTTTTCTATTTCTTTATTAATTTTATTTATTAATTCCATTCCTATTTTTTTACGAAAATGAACCATCATTGACGCATTAAATGCTTCTTTGCTACTATAGCTTTCCATTCCTATAAAGTACTGTAAATAAGGGTTCTCTTTTATTTGTTCTACTGTTTCTCTGTCACTTTTTCCTGAAATTTCTTTGATAATTAATGCTCCTAATGCCATTCTAAATGACTTGGCTGGGGCTCCTTTTTTTTCTATGAAGTTTTTTGCATATTCTTCCTCATATTCTTCCCAGGGAATCATTTTTGACATTTCTATCCAACGATTTTCTTCGTCTAACTGCCCGCCGAACAGATTTTTCAAGTTTTCTGGTGTTTCAATTGAGTACTGTTGCTTTCGGTACATCTGCTTTCTCTCTTCTTAATGCAATGGTTTTGAGGCATTCTACCCTATTTTCGTGCATTCTAGCGGTTCTTAATTCGCCTACTATTTTTCTCCGTAAAGGTTTCAGCTTTTTTCAGCAAGCCCTAATTAATAATCGACCTCGAAAAAATCCTGACTATCAAACCCCCTATGAGGTATTCTATAATATATCATCAGACATTATGCACTTCAAAATTGAATAGGCCCTCGTTGGTTTGTAACAAGTACCATTGTTGGAGCCACTAAAATTATACAACTGCAAGAAAATTTACATGGTACTAACATTGAACTGGATCAGACTATTTTGACCGATATTGATCAAATTCATCTTTCTTCTCCCAACCCAACTGCTTAAATAAAAACTGAGATGAGTTCTGTGAACATATAAAAAATTTTTTTGAGGTTTTGAACTGTGAAATATAGGTATAGGGTAGAATAAATCACAGTCTAAATCCTGTGGATTCAATATCATGATCTTTTCTCTTTCCCCTATTAAATTTGGTACAGATGGTTGGCGCGGTGTCATTGCCGCCGATTTTACCTTTGAACGTGTGGCTTTGGTAGCGGCGATCGCGGCCCAGGTGTTAGCGGATAACTATGGGGAAACAGGCAGCCGTAAAATTGTTGTTGGTTATGACCGACGCTTTATGGCCGAAGATTTTGCCCAGTTAGTGGCTCAGGTGGTGCAAGAAGCCGGATTCAATGTGCTTTTAGCCAATGGTTATGCTCCGACACCAGCCTTTAGTTGGGCGGCTAAACAAGAAAATGCCCTGGGAGCCTTGGTTTTAACCGCTAGTCATAATCCCGCCAAATATTTGGGATTGAAAGTCAAAGGAAGTTTTGGGGGATCGGTAGGGCCAGAAATTACTCAACAAATTGAAGCCTTATTGTCCAGTTTTACCCCAACGCCTACCACCCCAGGGACGCTAACAGAATTTGATCCCTGGCCAAGCTATTGTCAGGGACTACAGACAATGGTAGATGTGTCCCCTATTCGTCAGGCCATTGAAGCCGGAAAATTACGAGTTTTTGCCGATGTCATGCATGGAGCCGCCGCCGGAGGTCTAGAAAGACTTTTGGGCTGTGCCATTGAAGAATTAAACACGGAACGCGATCCCCTCTTCGGTGGAGCCTCTCCTGAACCTTTGGCCAAATATGTGCCGGAATTGTTACAAACGCTTAAAACAGCCGCCAGTCAGTCTGGGGACGAAATTCGGGTCGGTTTAATTTTTGATGGTGATTGCGATCGCATTGCGGCGGTGGATGGTCAGGGAAATTTCCTCAGTTCCCAGGGTTTAATCCCTATTTTGATTGATCATTTGGCCCAGCGTAAAGGCTTAAAAGGAGAAATTGTTAAAACGTTGAGTGGTTCAGATTTAATTGCCCGTCTAGCTGAACTCTATGATTTATCTCTCTTTGAAACGGCGATCGGTTATAAATATATCGGCGATCGCATGATGACAACCCCGGTATTAGTAGGAGGAGAAGAATCGGGTGGCATTGGCTATGGGAATCATATTCCTGAACGGGATGCCCTCTTATCAGCCCTCTACGTTTTGGAAGCGGTTACGGCCTCAGGAAAAGATATTAGTGAACTTTTTGGAGAATTACAGCAAAAAACAAATTTTTATAGCGAGTATGATCGCATTGATTTACCTCTTGCTAATATGGAAGCCAGATCCAAATTATTAGCTAGTTTAGAGACCAACCCGTTAACAGAGATTGCGGGTCAAGCTGTCACTAATTGCATTACTACCGATGGTTATAAATTTCGTATGACTGGAGGCGGTTGGCTGCTAATTCGTTTTAGTGGTACTGAACCTGTTTTGCGGCTCTATTGTGAGGCCTCCAATTCTGAGAGGGTACAAGCTGTTTTAGATTGGGCTAGGGATTGGGCCAATGCAGTCAGTTAAGGACAATTTTTTCTTGCTCTCGAACCCTGAGTTTAATGTTAAAATTTTCACAACCTCATCCCATCAATCTGTTATCATCAGACTCATTAGTTTTGATAATCTAAGTACAGGACAAAAAAGGTAGGGAGTCGAGAAAAAAAGAAAAATTGGGTAGAGTAAGGATTAAGAACAAGATAGCGTTGTAACTGTTTGTAATGAGGTTCTATTAGAGCATCTTCCCAAAATCCAACGGCTAACTCTTTTTTTAGGAACAATGGCAAAAAATTGGGCAATCTGTATCGGCATTAATCAGTACAATAATCTTTCTCCCCTCAATTATGCGGTGAGAGATGCAGAAGCAATGCGCGGCTATTTCACGGAAGTCGGTTTTGATCCGCTAAATAATCTTCCAGAATTTCCCCTAAACAGAGAATTTGAGGTGTTACTGGAGGGACAGGTGTCATGGGTTCAATGGGTTCGCTGCCTGTACTTTCAGATCCTAATGTCATCTTTTTGCCGTTATCATTTCAAAGAATAAAAGACAGGTATTTTCAGACAATGGACATTCTTTTTAACTCCCTACAAGTTGGCCCGCTCACTTTGCCCAATCGTATTCTGATGGCTCCTCTAACTCGTTGTCGAGCTTCTGCCGATCATGTTCCTAGCGATTTAATGGCTGAATATTATGCCCAACGAGCCAGTGCTGGCTTAATTATCGCTGAAGCCACCATGATTATGGCCGGTAATTCCGCTTTTTGGACAGAGCCAGGCATTTATTCCCTCGCCCAGATTGAAGGTTGGCAAAAAACGACCCAGACAGTACATAAGGCAGGTGGTAAAATCTTTCTCCAACTCTGGCATGGTGGCCGAGCCTGTCATCCCTTGCTCAATAATGGCTTACAACCCGTTGCGCCTAGTCCCATTCCCATCACTGGTGACGAGGTTCACACGCCAGAGGGTAAAAAAAGCTATGTGACCCCCCGTGAACTCAGAGACGATGAACTTCCCCATATTATTGCTGGCTTTAAGATTGCGGCTGAAAATGCCAAAGCAGCCGGATTTGATGGGGTAGAAATACATGGAGCCAATGGCTATCTGCTAGATGAATTCCTGCGCGATGGTTCCAATCAAAGGACTGGCCCCTATGGCGGTTCCCTCGCAAACCGAGGCCGTCTGCTTCTAGAAGTGATGGAAGCCGTTTGTCAGGTCTGGGGCAGCGATCGCGTTGGCCTGCGGATTTCCCCCTTAAACAGTTACAACAGCATGATCGATAGCGATCCAGTGGGACTTTCTATCTGGCTAGCCGAGCGTCTCAATGGGTTGAATCTAGCCTATCTCCATGTGATGCGTGGTGATCTCTATGGGCAGCAAAACGGCGATGTGTTAACGCCTATTAGGGAGCATTATCAGGGTGTTCTCATTGGCAATATGAATTACACGTCTGAAGAAGCTGCTTCAGCCATTAGTGAAGGGAAGTTAGATGCTGTTGCCTTTGGTAGTAGCTTTTTAGCCAATCCCGATTTACCCAAACGAATTAAGTTAGGGGCCTCCTTAAACGCACCGAACCCTGCCACTTTCTACGGAGCGGGGCCAGAAGGTTATACAGACTATCCCACCTTAGAGGCATAGCTATTAGCGGTTTAGGTGAAGCTCAAAGGTCTTTTTTAGGCTTTTTGAGCTTATGGTTGCTGGTCTAAACCTGGCGTTGCAAAACGATGAATTCAGTGAAGGCACTATCTACAATTTGTCAAAACTCCAGAGATTGCCTACACTAATGAGGATACAACCTTTGGTGTGAGCGCAGTTACCAGTAATCGCAATGAAAAAGACGCTGTTTTTAAGTCCCCCGTCCTTTGATGGCTTCGATGGTGGTGCAGGAGCGAGATATCAAGCTAAACGGGAAATTACCTCTTTTTGGTATCCCACCTGGTTAGCTCAACCGGCGGCCTTGGTTCCGGGCAGTAAACTCATTGATGCGCCGCCCCATAATCAAACCGTTGACGATGTGCTGGCGATCGCCCAGGATTATGATTTAGTCATTATGCACACTAGCACCCCGTCCTTGGCCAATGATGTCAAATGTGCAGAAACCATTAAAGCGCAAAAACCTGACACCGAAATTGGTTTTATTGGTGCCCATGTTGCCGTTTTACCAGAGGAAACCTTAAAAGCAAATCCGATCATTGATTTTGTTTGTCGGAATGAATTTGACTACACTTGTAAAGAGGTAGCAGAAGGTCGTCCCTATGCAGAAATCACGGGCTTAAGCTATCGAGAAAAGGATGGAAATATTAAACATAATCCTGAACGGGAATTAATTCATGATTGGGATGCCATGCCCAGCGTTTTACCCGTTTATGCGCGCGATTTAGAGATTAAGAAATATTTTATTGGTTATTTACTACATCCCTATATCTCTTTTTATACGGGTCGGGGTTGTCCAGCTAAATGTAGTTTTTGTCTTTGGCCCCAAACCATTGGTGGTCATAATTACCGTGCTAAAAGTCCTGAAGCAGTGGGTCGGGAAATGGCAGAAGCTAAGGCGATTTTTGGGGATTCTGTCCGTGAATATATGTTCGATGATGATACTTTTACCATTGATAAACAACGGGCGATCGCGATTAGTGAGTATTTGAAAAAATTAAAAGTGACCTGGAGTTGTAATGCTAGAGCAAATTTAGATTACGATACCCTCAAAACCCTACGAGATAACGGCTTACGCTTATTATTAGTTGGTTTTGAATCAGGAAATCAGGAAATCCTCGATGGCATCCGTAAAGGAATTAAGCTGGAAGTTGCCCGTAAATTTATGGAAAATTGCCGTAAATTAGGCATTACTGTTCACGGAACCTTCATTATTGGACTCCCCAACGAAAGCCAAGAAACCATCGAAGAAACGATTCGTTTTGCTTGCGAAGTCAGTCCCCACACCATACAGGTATCTATTGCGGCTCCCTATCCAGGTACAGAGTTGTATCGTCAGGCTCAAGCCAATGGCTGGTTTACCAACAATAATCAAAATTTGATTGCAACGTCAGGGATTCAACTTTCGACCTTAGAATATCCCAATTTATCGACTAAACAGATTGAAGATGCGGTAGAAAGAATGTATCGGCAATTCTATTTTCGCCCGCAAGCGATTATTCCCATTGTCAAGGAAATGCTTGGCGATCCGCAAATGTTAGTGCGACGATTACGAGAAGGGAAAGAATTTTTTGCCTACCTCAAGGAACGTCATCAGGGCGCAGTTGTTTAATTGGGAATCAATCTTTTTTGAATCTCTTTAGAGATTGTTTTTAACCACTAGTTCCCAAAAAATCTGACCTTAATACTCCCTTTGAATGCCTTAGTAAAGATGCTTAAACTCGGTAGCCAAGAACATAAAAAATTATTCTGCCAACATTTTATTGATAGCCATCTCGACTATGAACCGGAAACACTTCCTTGGCCAACGTTAGAAGGTGAAGCTCTAGAACGTTTACAGACTATTCCTTTTTGGAAAGAGGCTCTCTACACCGAACGCAAAGCCGGCATTATGGTCAGTCGTTTTGCCCGAACCATTGAAGATCCAGTTCTCAAAGAAGCGATCGCCCTTCAAGGACGAGAGGAAACCCGTCATGGTCGTTTAATTGGCTATTTAATTAAACACTATGGCATTGCAATTGAAGAACCCGAAAATGCTGAAATTTCCGATAATATTGAACTGGCTTTTACTGACTTTGGCTTTGAGGAATGTCTAGACTCTTATTTTGCCTTTGGAATGTTTGATATTGCCCATCAAGCAAAGTACTTACCCGAAGAAATATTCCAGGTATTTGACCCGATTTTAGATGAAGAAGCCCGTCACATTGTTTTCTTTGTCAATTGGTTTACCTATTTACAAATTCAACGGGGCCAAGTTTTCGCACCCTTACGATCATTCAAAACAGGTTGGCATTATGGCCGGGCCCTTAAGGGGTTAATTGATGTTTTTGGCGGTGTGGCAGAACGAGATGATCAAGCCTTTACAGCAACGAGTGCAACCATGTTTATGGATGATCTCACTCCAGAGTTATTTTTGCAAACTTGTTTAGCTCAAAATGCGCTGCGTATGAGTAAATTTCCGCCGGAGTTATTGCAACCGGAGTTATTGCCAACTCTATCTAAATTGGCATTAGGCATTTTGCAACTGTTACCGAAACCACAAAAAACAGCGATCGCTTAATCTTGACGAGTATTACTTTTAAGGCGGCGATCAAGTCTTTAAAATGTTCTTTACTCATTTAATTTTTAGCCATGCAGTTGCTTGATTAAGTGATTTAATTCGGGCAAAATCAGTTTTTCCATGGCCAATTGAACTGCTTTTGTTGATCCTGGCAAAGAGAATACGAGTTTAGACTGATACGTGCCTGCAACTGCACGGGAGGCGATCGCCCTGGAGCCAATTTCTTGATAGCTTAAAAAGCGAAATAATTCTCCGAAGCCGGGCAAGGTTTTTTCTAGTAATTCTTGTAGCACCTCGTAGGTCGTATCACGGGGAGAAATGCCGGTTCCTCCATTACAAAGAATGACATCTAGTTCAGGCATAGACCCTAATTGCTGTAGGGCTGCTCGAATCTGGTTAGGGTCATCGGGCAAAATTTGATAGGATTCCAGATAATGGCCAGCCGCTTGTAAGGCTTGTTGCATGAACTGGCCGCTGCGATCGCTGTCTGGGGTACGAGTGTCACTAATGGTCAGCACCGCACAACGAATCGATAAAAGGCTTGAATCTGGATGGGGAAGCGGAGGCATGATAATACCTATAAACTACCTGTGAACGATCTATAAAACTATCAATACAATCAGGGGCGATTACCTAACTTTAATTAGGGCTTGCTGAATAAGTATAGAACCCTTGCCGGATAATGCTTTCAAGCATTTTAAAAACGATCAGGTGCAAGGTTATGGCCTTTGGAGGCTCAAAGCCCATGCACGTCGTTGGAAAACTGGGGGTTGAAATTGGAAACAACTCTCTGAAGTCACCATTTTTCGCGTCCTGTGGCATCTAGGTTCGTTTTGTGGACTTTTTCAGCAGACCCTAATTAGGGCTTGCTGAATGGTGCGACCTTTAGTTGATAAAAGATAGTGTAATCAGGGTTCTACAGGGAATCCATATTGATCAAGTTTTGCCCAAAATTGACTCCATCGTTCCTTGGTCAATACCCAGCAATTCCAAATTCAGAATGTAGCTAAAGATACAAAATCCCTGAAGTGGTTACGGTCAAGGGGTTTAATGCCAATATTTAGAATCAATGTAATGCTCTATTTAGTGATTGATCAAGTTTGTTTGCAGGTTGCTGACTCTCCAAGAGGCTAAGATTCGAGGAGGAAGTACAAAAAACGTCAGAAATCAGCGAAATCTCTTTTAACTGCATAAAAGCGAGATAACGTCTGTATCTTATGTTACTGTTTGAATTTGGAATTGCTGGGTCAATACCAAAGCCCGTAGACTCAAAATAATTCTTGGTGTAAAATTTTCGTTGATTACATCTGACGCAAGCTCGAAAGCCCTATCGTACCGTTTCACAGGATAATCTATCAACGAATTATTTACAGGTAGAAATAAAGTAGGTAAACTTGAACAATGAAAATCTTCCAACCTCAACATACAGGAACAATTGAAAACAAAAGAGGAGACTATTAAGGAGTTGACTGATAATCATCGTCAACTTCAAAAAGAGAAGGATAATCTTCTTTCACCGTCTGGATGGCTTTTCCTAATTTTAGCGGGATTGGCAATTTTTCTTTATGACCAACATCAATCAACACTTTCACCTACAGAACGAGTTGAGAGGGATATGATAGAATGGCGCATAAGACAAACCTACCCGTACCAAAGATAAAGAGCGCGGAGATAGATTTCTTACAGACTAAAAAAGATACTGAGAACACAGCTTAGTTTGAGCCTGAGTATCGGTAATTAATCGTTTCCATTCCTTTTTGTTTTCTTCCCATTTACCAAGTTCCTCTAATTCTTTAAAAACTTTGTAACGGTTTTCCCAAAGAAAGATTCTCCATTCTGATTGAACTCCCCTTGAACAAAAAATGTGATCAGTAAATTCTTCAACAAGTGCGTAGGCAATTTGGTTTGGCAATGCGGATAAAGGTTCCAATGTTTGCTTACATCCATCTAATACTTCGTCACGGGTTGCTTCTAGATTTTCTTTAACATCTTCAGCATTGTTGATGTCTGTTTTAGAGTTTTGATCAGGATAAAGCTCCGTCAGATGTTTTCGGATTTCCCGAAGAACAAGCCCTGCGAAAGAAACATCATATTGCTCGAAATAGTTAAAAATATATCGTAGATTATCCTGTTTATTGGCAGGTAGCTGTTGTTTTATTTCCTCAAAGAATTTAGAGCCTGTCGCTTCGGATAAGCCCATCAATTTGCCTTCTTCTCTTAACTTCTTAGCAACATCTTCTTTAATTTTGTCTAATAATGTTTGTACATCCAAATCTAACCCAAGTAGATGACGAGAAATATCCGTCCTTATTTCAGAAAGGTAGGAATCATAAGTCGGCCGAAAACCATCTTTTGCAGAGCTTCTTCTTTTGATTTTTTCTATATTAGGTAATGTATTTTTACAGCAGTCATCTAACTTGCTTTCTATTTTCTGTTTAAATTCCTCATCTACTTCATTTTCATTACATTTATTCTTAAGGTCATTCCGAAATTCTATTAGACTATTCGTAATGTCTCCCCACCAACCACTATGACCATCATCGCCGATGAATAAGTGTTCAAATTTTGCATCTTCACCAGAAAAACGATCCAGGACATTCTGATATTGTATTAAACTCATTTCAATACTATCTAAAAGATTTGAAATCGAATGTTTGACTGATTGACAATACTGACGATCTAAGTCCTGAATCTTTTTCTCTAAATGCTCAAGAATAATATTGAAGACTTTGTAGGCTTCTTGTGGATCAGAGCAGTTAATAATTCGGTAGTCAACCGCTTCAAATTTTCTGTCTTTCTGAAGAGTATCACAACCTTCTTGATTATCTCCCTGCAAGTTAAGAATGATAAAAACTCTTTCACTAAAGTTATTGAGAGCATTTTTAGCATTGTAGTACAAATCCTGAAAGCTATCTTTCCATAGAAAGCGTTTCGTTCCAGGAAGATAAAGAAACATAACCGCGTCAACATCCCTTCCTATTGTTTCTAGCATCAGTTCTTCATCACCCAAACGAGTATCACCCATCCCTGGCACATCAACCAACGTAATCTTGTCGTTGATGTTGAGGTTCATGGTCGCATCTTTGAACTGACAAAAGAACTTAGCTTGCCGCACAACCAAATGCTTGAAATTTGTCAGCAAGCCATTTGCGTTTCGTTTTTGAGTAACCCACTCTTCAATCTCTTCTTTTTTTATAATCTCTATCTTTTTAGAGTTTTGATTACTCTCAAGCAGAGACTTGTATTGCTCCAGCGTATAATAGTAGTCATTCAGCAAGTGCTTGTACATTTGCTCCTCTTTCTGTCCCTTGATGCGAGCAGGAGTTTCTTGAGATAATGCTTGAGACTTAAAAAAGTCCTCCAAACTATTTGGGGGATTGCCTAACTCCAATTTCTGGTAGTACGGCTTGATCACCTCATCTAAAAAAGTTTCTGACGTATGGAGTTCTATTTCTGCCTTGACTTCGGTTTGGTCAGGCAAGTTCTGAATTTTGCTACGAACAGCAGTACAAGCTCCACCTGTACGAGCCGGAATGACTTCATTTCCCAGACCACTCAAGCTTTGCAACAATGTACTCTTACCCGCCCCAGTCTCCCCAATAACACCGATATTCAGGGTATCTCGATCAAAGCGTTTTGCTAAGATATTAAGTTGTTTACCCTGTTTGACAAGTTCAGCTAACTGTTTTCTCAAATTCATTTGAGAAAGTTCTTGTTTGATCTCCGCTTCATCTACTGAAGATTCCAATCTTGCGCGATAGTTCTCAAGTTCAGCCAATGACCGACAAACAACTCCCATTCGCTCTGAAGTCCGTTTTAGTTCTTTAGCAAAAGGTTTACGACTATTGATTATGTTCTCAATGCGCTTATCTCTAGGCATTTCTTCAATACGCTCATCTCTAGGCATTTTTGAATCCTCTGTGAAAGATGTTTACCTTCTGACCTGCTTATTAGGATAGCATACTGACTTGAGAGAAATAGCGATCGCTCATTTCAAGTTCCCTTCCCTCAGAGAAACCCATTATCTATCTGCTGATATTAGCACTTTTTCTACTTAAAATCATCTCTACTCAAACGGCAAACCAGAGCAAACGCATTTTAATTTTTAACGATAGATTAGGTAAAGGTTTCGGCTATCCTGACTGATTCTGTATAGAACACACTAAAAAGATTAGCACATAAAGAGTCTAGAATTTAGAGGCGATCGCCCTGGGGAACTAGTTAGTCAACATTCAGAGTTGTATTCCTTAACACTTCCCCCTGTTGTAGATGGGTTCCATTAACCCAATCCCCACCAGATTGTACTCTTTTACCGGCTAATTGCACTTCTGTTAATAGCAATAGACCGTCTCCCGTTCGCACAACCGGCCCCCAGTTTTTGAGAATGGCGACCACTTCCCCTGGCTGACCGGTTAACCCTTGCAAATCAGGCCAATGCTTAACTAACTCCTGAAACCTTTCTGGCAATTGGGGCCAATAATCTTCTCCCAAAGGAATTGTCGCTAAAACTTTTAACGTTTGTTCCCGAAAGGTTGTCCAACCATTGGCATAAAAACCCCGTACCTGGTTATGAATCGCGATCGCCGATCGCTGCCAATCTAGACTGAAATCAGATTTTTTGAGTAGAGGTGCATAGGTAGCGGCTTGAGAATTTTGGGGAATCGGCGTTATCGTTCCCTGTTCTAACTGGCTTAAGGTTGCTAATAATAAATTCGCGCCATCCTCAGCTAATCTTGCCCCCAAACTTTGAATATTATCTAATAGCTGAATTGGGGTCGAAATCTTGAGTAAACTGGCTCCCGTATCCATACCCTCATCCATCAACATGGTCGTGATTCCTGTTTCGCGATCGCCGTTATACAAAGCCCATTGCATGGGAGCGGCTCCTCGATATTGGGGCAAAAGAGAACCATGAACATTAATACAGCCAAACTTGGGAATAGCAAGAACTTCTGGGGACAGAATTTGACCATAGGCAACCACAACAAAAACATCGGCCTCGGCGGCTTTTAAGGCGGCAATGGTTTCTACATCCTTTCTCAGTCGAGCAGGTTGCCAAATGGGAAGATTCTCGGCCAAAGCCACTTCCTTGACTGGAGAGGGAATCATTTGTTTGCCCCGCCCCCGTCTTTTATCCGGCTGAGTCACCACCCCCAACAGCGATCGCCCCTCAGATTGGAGAAGGGCATTGAGAGTGGGAACAGCAAATTGGGGGGTACCAAAAAAGATGACTCGCATGAAGTTGTCTCTGTTGCTTTACCCCAAAAAGTATAGTGTCAATCAAGGTAAAAGCCTATTAATTATAGGGCGAGGCTTTGGCATTCCAACTCTAATACCCTAACTAAGCTCTCATTACCGGCCTCTTTTGCCGACTCAATCCGTCTTTCTAGATTCTGACGAATATTTTGCAAATGCAGTTGAGCCGTTTCATTAAGCGGTTGGGAAGAAGACTGATAAAAATTTAAGGTGGGGCAGAGGGTTAAATTGTCTTCCAGTGAGTAGGGATTAAGCAACTGATCCTGACTGACTTTTGCTGACGTAGCATGGGCACGAATTGTCTCATTGACATCCCCCCGAATTTGACTCAGGCTCGATTGGGGGATATGTCTCGGTAAGGAATAATGGTCGTCTGAGGTAAGCATCGGTTTAGTTAGATCCGCCGTTTGCAGAACAGGATTGGTATAAGGTTTATAAAAATTGCGATCAGGACGGGAAAAAGGCATAATTATGGCGATTTCTTCAGCTTTTTTTAAAATTTTTGAGATGTAAAGAGCCTCAATTAAGGAGATGAGCCGTTAGGATTGGAGCGACAGACTGGCATAAGCCAGCGACTGGGCAAAAAAGTTTAAATTCTTAGCCCTCAACATCCTAGCGGATTTTAATAAAAAAGAAGAAGAATCTGTATTAATGATTACATTTTACCGAAAATCAGCCAGGAATGTCAGGGTATCCTGAAACGGCAAAGATTCTTTAGCTAGTTCGATGGGAAGCCCCACGCTCTACCGACAGGTGAGCGATGGGATGAAAGTCGAGTTAATCGAGTGGCTCAATGCCGCGAAGATTAACAAAAAGTGTTATTATTTGGACAAGGCAATAAAGAACCTGATTGCCATAAGGGTTGATTTCCTTCCCGTAAGATGTCTGATAAGCCTCTGATTGTTGGCACTTCTTCAATGAAGAAGATTCGATCAATAACAAGCGACTCCGTTGCATGGTTCAAATAGGATGAAAAAGAAATTTCAAAAAGTGGGGTTGGGCATCGTCTCACTATAAAACGCTCCAGTCCAGTTCCATCGTAGAACGACTTTCTGGTGGGAGAAGCCCACACTGTACCGCCTAAGCGGTTAGTGCTGGGAGTATGTCACAAATACTCGTTGCCTTTAGAAAAATCACTAAAAATGATCTATCCAGTGGTTAAGAGAGAGAACTATTGGGGAGCTTGAATGCCACGAGCACTAGCAAAATCGATCAATTCCTGCTGCAAAGTTGGAGCCGAAGTTCCACTAACGATATACAACTTAAAATCCTGACCCGTGCTCAGATATTGACCATAGGAAGAACTAGACTTCATAAACGGTTCGTAGGATTTATCACCGGCTGTGAAAACTTTAAAGAAAGGAACCATAATGCCGTTGCGATAACTATGCAGAAGATCGGGACTCGGTAAAGTTAAGTCTCCCATGGAATCTATGAGGTTACTCAAACCGGCATCCAGTTGGGAAAAATCCACATGGGCTTGACCATCAGCTAGGGCAAAATACTTCGTCTCACTGCCTAACCAGGGAAAAGAGCGAACTTGTTCTAGGACAAAGGGCGTAGCCGGATCATAACTTCCCCCCGCAATGATAATAGGGACTTTTACCTTGCCAAGACCTGTGCGCCCAAAAACGGCATTGTTGACCGGATTAACCGCCGCAACTGCCTGGACTCGTGGGTCTCGAAAGTCGTAATTTCTTTGAGGTAATTGCAGGGCGCGACATTGCAGTAACAGGGCTGTATTGGGAAAGGCATTATTGGGATGACATTCTCTATTGAGATTTTGCCAATCAATTTCTGCTCCAGCAACGGCCATAGCCCCATAGCCACCAAAGGAGTGGCCTCCAACTCCCACAGAAGTTAAGTTTAAGCGTCCCCCAAATTCCCCAGCATTACGTCGTTCTAATTCATCAATGACAAAACTAATATCCTTAGGACGATCAATAAATTCATTTCTTTCAAACACCTGACGACTTAAGCCATTGAACAAATCCTGGGCCTGTTGGTAATCACTGCCTGGATGCTGAGGTAAGGCGACGACAAAACCATAGGTGGCAAGATGTTCTCCTAAACTATCAAAATCCTCTGGACGTGAAGCTAAACCATGAGAAAAGATCACCACTGGGGTTTGGCCGGCTTTCCAACGTTGGGGCTTAAAGACATCCACATAAAAATGGCGATCGCGACTAGTGTCATGTAATTGCCAAACTTCCTTGGGAGCAACACCGTAAGGTCCGGGCTGACGGGGATCGGGCAATTGGGAAAAATTGACAGGGGGTTCCGTTTTTGCCTCTACACTGGAGAGGGTAGCCATTGTTCCGATAAACTTTTCTGTAGCCTCAATTAACGCTTGTACTAACTTCGCCCGTTCTAAAATTCGTTCTCCCTGAAGCTGCACATCCGTCGGTAATTGCCGTAGAAAATTGATCGCGGTTAATCCCTTGGGATCTAGAGAGGCACTAATCAAGGCTCCTCGCAAGGCATATTTACCGTTACGCCCCCCAGGAATCGTCACCAAATTCCCGATCTGAGTTAAAAAAGCTTCTCCAATTTCTGTATTGAGAAAACGCGACATTTGGATCGGATCGATCTTGGCTTGGGTATTAAGAAGATTTCTATATTCCTTTTTTTCCGCTTCGGTGACACCCACCACGTTGAAGTAAAACTGCAAGTTTCCATCTACCACTCCTTCCTTGGCAAACCGTTCTAAAGAAGCAATCCGAATCGAACGATGATAGGGACTAAAGGTAATAAAAATTCTCTCCGCCGCTTTGACTGGCAGACTGGTCAACAGAGTAGAAATAAGACCTAGTAGAAGGGGACGATGCCAAGAAGAACGTAGTTGAGCCATAGCGGAAATGAGATTCAAAAATTTGCTTTTGAGAAGGTATCTGTAAAAATTGACCAGTTGACCGCGATCGCTGCTTCTGGAAATCAATGAGTCTTTTTGGGCCCATCCGTAGAAGAATCCGTCAAGGGTTTAAGCGGATCAATCGCGGTGGGAGAAGAAGGTGGAATCCCCTTAATTGCAATCAAAGCCTCCATCACCTTTTTAACCACAGGAGCCGCTACCGTTCCCCCAAAAACATTACCTCCCTTCGGTTCATCCACTACTGCCAGTACAACATAACGAGGATCTTCCACTGGTAGGATCGAAACAAAGCTCGTAATATAGGCATTTGCTAAATAACCACCCCTTGGCCCAGCCTTTTGAGCAGTTCCTGTTTTACCGCCGATGTCATAACCATTAATTTGGGCAGCTTTCCCAGTTCCGCCATCCGCATTAACCACATCTCCCATCATTCGGACGATGGCATGGGCATCAGGTTGGGAAAACACGTTTTTAACAGGATAATCCGGTTGCCAATGAAGAGTTCCCCTGGCATCCACTAACCCTTCAACCACATGAGGCGTAACCAATCTTCCTCCATTGGCCAGAGCCGCATTGAGTTGTAACAGCTTAATGGGAGTGAGAGAAAGCCCTTGCCCAAAGGCCGCCGTCGCTGGTTCAATCGCTTGGCTAACAAACTCTTCCCTCGTCTTCAAATAATTTGCCACTTCGCCAGGCAGATCAATCCCTGTTTTACTACTCATACCCACGCCCTGAAGGAGTGTATAGTACTGATCAGGAGATAAATGCCTCATTAATCCCACCATGCCAACATTACTAGAGGTTTTAATGATTTGTGCCACATCAATTAACCCCCCGCCACCAGAATGGGAATTTTTAATTGTCCAGGGCCCAACCCTAACTGAACCTCCATCAAACACCCTCGTTTTGGGAGTAATGGCCTTGGTACTCATCGCCAGGGCAATATTAATGGGTTTAAAAGTTGAGCCAGGCTCATAGAGATCGCTCACTGACCAATTTTTAAAATATTCAACCTTGGATTTGTAATATTCGTTGGGATTAAAAGAGGGTTCATTGACCATCGCCAGAATAGCCCCATCCTTAGCATCCATAATCAGGACAGTTCCTCGTTTGGCTTTATAAACCTTCATTTGTGCCTGCAAAGCTTCCTTGGCGGCTCGTTGTAAGCGCATATCCAAGGTTAACTGCAATTGCCAATCATTGGACTGGAGTAAATCCTGGGGTAAAAAGGCGGGCAAAATCGTCCCATTACCGGCTCGGCGAATGGAAAAGCTTAAGGCATCCCGTTCCAACAACTGCTTTTGACTTAATTCAATGCCTGCCTGGCCATGGTGATCCCCATCCACATAGCCGACGACATCGGCTGCCATTTCTTCCTGGGGATAGAAACGAGCATACTGCTGCTCTAGTTCTAAGCCATCTAATTTCAGGCTGTGAATTTTAGCGGACTGGGACTCACTTAATCGGGTTGCTAATTTAATCCCACTGGCTTGCTGATTAAAGCGTTTTACCAATTCCTGCGGAGTTCTGTCCCCTAAAATTAACGCCAGTTCCTGAGCAATTTCTTCCTTGGGTTTTTTAAATAACTTAGGATGCACGTAGAGGACATACATTAGACGATCTGTTGCTAAAACATTCCCTAAATTATCAATCACAGATCGTCGAGGAATATAGGGTTGGAGACTAGTTGTTTGTTGAGCCTGGGCTTTTTTTTGCAGCCAAGCGGCTTGAATAACTTGTAAATGATACAGTTTATAGCCTAACCCCAACATTCCAGCCGTTAGGATTCCCCATACAGCCAGCATTCTTAATTTCGGTAGGGGTGACGGTCTATTTTTCCTTTTGAGGGGGGGGCGTTGAGGAGGGGAGGATTTTCGGTTCTCTAATGGTAGTTTTGGGGCAGTGACAGTCGAACGCTTTGATACAGGCTTCGGCCGATTGGGTCGCTGGGGACGATTGGCAGGGGAGGTTTTGGGATTCGTTTTCAACTTCAAATGCGAGGAGGCCATAGTCTTGACCAGGAAACGAGAATTTTAAAAGGATGGGGAAACTTAGCTCAATTAGCTTAAAACATTAAATCTGAACAATAAGCACAATATTTATAGAAATATTGATAAAAACGATAAACCGTATAAATAGTATAAGCAATCATGATCTCTGCAAGGAGAGGAGCCAAGGTCAAGAATCAGATTCATTTCCTCTAGCTCCTTTCCAGCTTAGTAGGCAATGGGTTCTTTGGAAATAATCAATGGAGACTGAGCTTTGACTGGTTTGGCTTTTGACAAGGAGAGTGAGTTAGGACTGGCGGCTAAAAAGATATTTTGCTGAGGCATGGCTTTGACTAAGCCCGAACCAGGTTTAGTAGCTTGCTCTGCCAATTGATGTTTAATAGATTCATTGCTGGCAATTAATTGACGTTCATAGCGTTGCAGAGTTAGCAATTTATGAAATTCCTGACTCCAAGCCCTAGGAGTATAAACTGTCCAACCATAAACGCCCAAGGCAATACCCACTAATCCCAGGGTAAAGACGGAAGTTGCCTGCTGGAAACGCAGCAAAAATTGCAAGCTAGTCGGCAGAGGTGTTTGGGGTAAGACTGAGGGAGGGAGATTGTCAGATTGGCCAAAACTGGTCTGATTACTGGCTTTCGCAGCCTCTACAGGCAAAGCCTGGGAATGACGGGGAAAAGCTCTTCTTCCCCGTCTGGCTCTGGGATGGGTATTGGTCAAAAATTCTTTCGGAAGGGCAGTCATGGCAGGGTCTATCAATAAAAAAGTCGAAAATGTGGTATGACAACAATTTCATGCTTGCAGAGGCAGCATTACTCCCCAATCATAAACGCTTAGTCGTTTTCCGATCAGGTTTTTGTTCCTTTTTTGCTAACAATTTTAGAGTGCTGAAGGGCAAGGGGAGAGAGGAAACTCTAAAAAGTTGAGAGAGAGGGAGCATAAATGGGTTTCTGATGCTTAGTTCTCAATTTATCCCCTGTTGTGGGACAAAGCAGGCGATCGCGGGATTCGGGAAGTGTGAGGATTAGACCTTAGAGTTATTGACAGTTTGCATCAGTCTTTGGTGCTGGGGAAGGACGTATTTTCCCTGGGGAATGAAAAATCTTTCCGAGTGATTACGGGGATCACTGGTCTGTTAAGGCATTGAGCCAATTATCTTCTCCCGAAGCCGCGATCGCGTCTCTGGATCTAAAAACGATGCGGAAAAAAGGAAACAAAGCCGATAGAATGGTTTACTGAAGCGTATTAAATGCAAAAGGTTGAACTCCTATGACACCTTCTTTAGCTAATTTCCTCTGGAGCTTGGTATTGGGAGCCGTGATTGTGCTCATTCCCGCCACCGTAGGTCTGATCTTCATTAGCCAAAAAGATAAAATCAAACGTAATGTCTGATCTGCTCCCCACTCTGGCGTTGGCTGGGGTGGGGCGATCGACTATCACCGAAGGGTTCAAAATTGCTACCCTAAAATAGCGAGATGGAGTGTTAATTCAGATAAATGGTTAATTTTGGACTTAATTCAGCCAGTATTTTAGGGATTTTTTTGGCGGTGGCCGGGGCTGGTCTCTATTTTTTGCGATCGGTTCGCCCCGAAGTTTCACGAGACTATGACATTTTTTTCTCGGCTGTCGGCTTGCTCTGTGGCTTAATTTTATTGTTTCAGGGCTGGCGACTTGACCCAATTCTCCAGTTTGGCCAATTACTATTAACTGGCTCAACCGTATTTTTTGCGGTAGAAACGATTCGGTTGCGGGGGATCACCACGGAACAGGCCCGCCGCAGTAGTCCGTTAGTGGACGATCGCCGAGTGAGCAAAACCAGGGTCTATACAGAAGCAGAACTAGATCAGATAGAACCCTACGAAGAAGAAGGTTATAGCGACAAGCGTCGCCTCAGAGGTTATACCGATCCCCGCTCTAATCGCAGCACCAATTATGGGGATGAGGAATCCCGCCCTAGTCGTAACCGCCGTCCCGCTAATGAACCAGATCGGCAATCTCCCCGCCGTTCTCGCCCCAGTCCTCGTCCCGAAACCGATAACTATGCAAGTTGGGAGGAAGATGTTTGGGAAGAACCCCCTTCTCCCCGTCGTCCCCGTCGTCCGCGACCTGAAAGTGATGGGCCAACTGAATCTAGAGAAACGTCTTCTCGTCCCCGTCGTCCTCGCGCTGAACGCCCTACTCCAAAGGTTTCTCCCTATGAAGATGAACCACCGGCGGCCTATGTCGATTACCAACCCTTAAATGAAGAGGATGAGACCCCGAATGATTTCCCCTCAGAATCTTCCTCTTCTAGCCGCGATCGCCCTAGGGAAGAAGATTCAACCCGATTTGATTATTAGATTTTTTGATTCATTAAAATACGGTTGAGTGAACAATCCTCTTGGTTAATGCGAGTCTATCGGCCCATTTTGCTCGGTTTATTGGGACTACTTGCGGCCTGTGATTTAATTCCCCGCGCACCGATCGCCTCCTCCCTAAATAGTCGCTTCAATGATGAACAACCTGCTTTAAGTGGAGATGGCCGCTGGTTAGCCCTAACCTCCAACCGCAACGGCAATCGGGAGATTTTAGTCTATGACCTACGGGAAAATCATCTTGTCGATCTGCCCGGTCTTAATCAAAGTAATGCGATCGCCGAAAGTCCTAGCCTAAGTCGTACAGGCCGCTATTTGGTCTATCTATCCAGTTTACAAGGACGACCCGATGTCGCTCTTTATGACCGTTTAACTAAACGAACAGACTTATTAACCTTGACCTACCGTAGTTGGGTGAGAAACCCCCAGATCAGCCCTGACGGTCGCTATGTGGTTTTTGAAACGGCGCGGCGAGGTCAGTGGGACATTGAAGTGCTAGACCGAGGGCCACAGATTGAACTTGATATTCCTAACGGTAGCCCTGTCATCGGCCCCTCATCCGTACCCTAGCCGATGAGGAGAAATCTTGATCTCACCCTATTCCTGTTTTGCACCGCGTCGCTTCCGGGTTTGGAACGGGGTGATAATCGGGGCGGAAATAATGGTATCGGGCGGCAAACAGACTAAATAGACGATTAAATTACCAACTCGCTCCGGCGGTAGGGAAATTTCAGGACGAATTGGGCCATTTTGCTCCCAAATAGGAGTATCCACTGCATCCGGTAATACTACTTGTACCTTAATGCCATACTGCCGCACTTCCTCCGCCACAGATTCAGAAAAACCAATAACCCCAAATTTAGTTGCACAATAAGCAGAATCATGGGCCCGACCTTGACGACCTGAAACCGAAGACATATTAATAATCGTGCCTCGTTTTTGTTGAATCATGTTTGGCAGTACGGCTCGATTACTGAGAAAAACGCCTTTGAGGTTAATGTCCATCACAAAATCCCACTCATCGACACCATATTTAACCATGGGTTTCGGTAAACTACCAGCTCCCCGCAGAACTGCTGCACTAGTTACTAGAATGTCAATTTGTCCAAATTTTTCGACGGTCAGCCGGGCCATCGCCTCCATATCTTCTTCCTTGCGAACATCTAGGGTTAAACCCAAGGTTTCTGGACAGCCCTCTCCACCAATCTGGGCAAGCTCCTGCTGAAGTTGCTCAATCCGTTCGGTGGATTTGTCCACAATGACGACTGAGGCTCCCTCGGCCATTAAACCCTGACAAGCGGCTTGACCAATTCCACCCGCACCACCAGTGACAATGGCGACCTGGCCCTGTAACCTTTTGGCTTGTCCATTCTGGAAACTGTTCACTCGTACTCTCCTTGATTAATATCTCAAATTATCTTTAATTATGGCTAGGGAAGATTAAAAATAATCTTCGTCACCTTGGCTTTAATCACGTTGCTTTAACCAACTAGGACGTTTAGCGCGTACCGGCTCCACTATCATCTGAGGACAAATGGTATCCTGGGGCAAGGTTAGTAAATACAGGACTAAATCTGCTACTCTCTCTACCGGCGGTAAACCCTGGGGATGGGGAATGGAACGATTCTGTGACCAAATAGAACTTTCAAACGCGCCTGGTAAAACGGTTTGAACCCGAATGCCTTTGGGGCCAACCTCTTCGGCTAGGGACTGGGACAAGCCAATAACGCCAAATTTGGAGGCACAGTAGGCAGAATCAAAGGCCCGTCCTTTGAGGGCAGATTTGGAGGCAATATTAATGATCTGTCCCGATCGCTGTTGTAACATACTGGGCAATACAGCCCGGTTGCTCAGGAAGGTTCCCCTTAAGTTAATGTTAATCACTTCATCCCAGGCTTCCGTGTTCATTTGCCAAATCGGGGTAATGTTCGGTTGTTTGCTAGGCCGGAGAATCCCTGCTGATGCCACCAGGATATCGATCTTGCCAAAATGAGCCAGGGTTTTGTCAGCCATTGCGGTCATATCCTCATCCTTAGCCACATCTAAGGGATATCCCACAATTGGACAAGCTGGATAGGCTGCCGTTAAGCTTTCGGTAACTTCTTGTAATCGCTGGGGATTGCGTCCTACCATGACGATTGAGGTATTCTGTTGGGCAAGACTGGCGGCGATCGCCTTTCCAATCCCGGCACTTGCTCCCGTGATAATGGCGACCTTTCCCTCTAGCGAAGTTAAATTACATCTGTTAGCATTAAGCATATTGTTGAGAACTATTGGGGATTTTGAAAAATTTAACTATCGTTAAGCCGGAATCTTTTCCTAATATGCCATTTTTCTTGACTGGTTTCTATAATTCCTGGGAGGAAGTTAATGACTCGCACACTCTTCATTGGTCTTGATGGTGCAACATTCACTGTTTTGAATGAAATGACTCGTGACTTACCTGGGGAAGGCATTACAATGCCGTTTTTAAAAAAATTCTTAGAGAATGGAGTCCGAGCCAAATTACGTTCAACACCTAATCCTTTAACCCCTCCGGCTTGGGTTTCTATTCAAACCGGCAGAAATCCGGGAGAACATGGGATTTATGACTTCGTTCATACAGAAGAAAAAGGAAGAGATATTTTCTTTACCCTCAATGATTTTCGTAATATTGACACGGAAACTATTTGGTCAATTTTGGGACGGCAAGATAAAAGTTATGTCGCACTGAATTTCCCAGTAACAGCCCCTCCTAAGGGTTTAACCGGCGTTGTTGTCCCTGGTTTTGTTTCATGGAAACATCTCCGTCGTAATGTTTCACCAGAGAACTTTTATGAGCGACTTAAGAATATTCCTGATTTTGATCCCAAAGAATTAGCTTGGGATTTTGAACAGGAAGGGAAAGCCATTGAAATCATTAGTCCTGAAGATATGGAAAGCTGGATTAGCTATCACCTTCCTAGGGAAGAACAGTGGTTTCGTATTTCCGAAATGTTAATGAAAGAAGATAATCCTGATTTCATGGCCGTTCTGTTTGATGGAACCGACAAAATTCAACATCAGGCTTGGAAGTTTTTAGATCCAGCTTTGTTGCCGGAAAATCCCTCTCCCTGGGAGACACGAATGCGTGCTCTCTGTTTAAAATATTTTCGACAACTAGATGGTTATATTGAAGCACTGGTCACGCTAGCAGGGCCAGACGCACAGGTTTTTATGGCCTCTGATCATGGTTTTACCACCACCACCGAAGTCATTCGGATTAATAGTTTCTTGGCGGAAAAAGGATACCTGATCTGGAAAGAGGATGATGGTACTGAACAAAGTAAAAGACGGGATGCTTCCAACTTTGCCAATGTGGATTGGGATCAAACGTTGGCTTACTGTCGTACTCCTTCCAGTAATGGTATTACTATCCGTGTCGCGGAAAAACCAGGCGACCCAGGTATTAAACCAGAAAACTATGAAAGCTTCCGTACCAAATTAATTCTGGATCTGGAAAGTTTTGTTGATGAAGAAAACGGGGAACGGATCATCGTGGAAATTATGAAGCGAGAAGATGTTTTCCCTGGTAAAAACATGAAAAACGCCCCTGATCTGACCTTGATGCTGCGTGACAATGGCTTTGTGTCAGTCCGTAGCACCACACCGCCTCTCTGGAAGCGAGATATGCCGGCGGGCACTCATCATCCCGATGGTGTTTTTCTGGCGGGAGGTTATGGCATCCGTCAAGGCGTTGAAACCGATTTAAAACAAATTGTCGATGTCGCACCGACTTTTCTTTATAGCCAAGGTCTGCCTATTCCTAGCGACTTTGAAGGAACTATTCCCCAGGATTTCTTTACAGAGGAGTATTGGAACGCTCAGCCTCCTCGAACAGGGCCAGCGACCCTCTCCATTGAGCAGTTAAATGCTTCGCCCTCCCCTAGCTCAAGTTCTGAGGATGCAACAGAGGAAGACAAGGCAAAAATCATTGCCCAATTGCAAATGTTAGGATATATGGAATAATCTTAAGCATTCGTAATCCAACCCCTAGTCCCTTCAATCGCTCCTGTAGAAAGTGTTTGCTTTCTCAGTGAGTTGAAGAGGGGAGAAATCTATCCTGAACTTTTTCTAGACTTCTATCGAATCTTATGACTACAGCAGCACCCAAACAAGACGTAACAGAGCGAGTAATTACTATCATTGACGATATGACTCAAGATTGGGATCTCCCTTCGGATGAACCGATCAGTGCAACAACCCAGTTGATGGATGATTTAGCCTTTGAGTCTGTTGATGTTGTTCAATTAATTGTGGCTTTGGAAGAGAACTTCAAGAATCCTTCTGCTGAGGCACGTCTCCCTTTTGAAAAGCTGATTATGATCGATGGTCGATATGTCGATGATCTGAGTATCGATGAGATTGCTGAGTTTTTAGTTTCCCAATCAGTGGCTTAAAAAGTTTGTTGGCCAAGCATTTCGGTGAACAAGATTCAAACCGTATTAAACAATGGCGATTTCAGATAGAATCAGGCAACGCATTCTTGCGCGTCGTCAAGGTGTTCAAGAAAATACTGTAGCTCATCGTCTTATTGATGTTCAAGCTTTTTCTCAATATAGTCCTGAAGTCATCGAAGCGTTAACCTTTGTTGATGATCAGCGTCATCGAGAAATCCCCTTGAATATCTACTATCCACGAGAAAGGAATAAATGTCCTATCCTTTTCTTTTCCCATGGGGCTGGTGGCTCTCGTCTTTCCTATGATTATTTAGGACGGTACTGGGCTAGTCATGGCTATATTGCTATTCACCCAACCCACATTGGTAGTGACTCTTCTCTGCTAGGAAAACAGCGAGGACTTGGTTTTCAACTCCTCAAAGATATCATTGATGATCCCCAGCAATGGCAAGATCGAGTTCAAGATATTTCTGCTTTGATTGATTCCCTTCCGCTTTTGGAACAGAAGGTTCCTGTGTTGGCAGGAAAGCTAGATCGTTCCTCTATTGGTGTAGCGGGTCATTCCTTTGGTGCCCATACGGTGATGTTACTGGCGGGAGCCAATCTCCGGCTTCCGAACGGAGCGATTCTTAATCTTAAGGATGAACGTATTTGTGCTTTTCTGGCTATTTCTCCCCAGGGAACTGGCCGGCAAGGTTTTGATCGCCATTCTTGGGAGATGATCACTCGGCCAATGATGATCATTACCGGGCCAGAGGATCGAGGGTTAATGGGAGAAACGGCTCAGTGGCGACAGCAGTCCTTTGACTATATGGCTCCAGGCGATAAGTGTCAGATCTTGATTCAGCGAGCTTCCCATTTTTCTTTTGCAGAGGATCAGTTGGGGTTAGTGAATCGCGATCGCCAACGTCAAGTACATAGTTATGTTCAAGATCTGAGTTTAGCTTTCTGGCATACCTATCTCCAGCCTTCCCCATCGACGTTAAAGTTGCTTGATTCTCTCAAGTTACCGGCAGATAATCGGGGAGAAATCACCGTTTTACAAAAATAGTCCTCCCATTCGTTCTGAACTTAAGAAATTTATGATGGAAGTTATTACGTCCTACGAACCCTATTCTCAACAGCCAGAATATATTCAAGGCAATCGCGACTTTTTGGAAAATCTCTCACTCGGAAAATTTGTAAGAGTTCTGGATTTGGCCTGTGGCACTGGAACATTGACGGAGATCCTGTTTGAGATTCAGCCTAATATTCAAGTGATCGGGATTGATATTTCTAAGGAATCTTTAGATATTGGTCGTAAAAACTTTCGAGAAAGAGGACTTTTAGTTGAAGATATCAATGGTCTAGAAGTAGCAGCCCAGGTGAATAAAGGGGCTGTTTTGTTATTAGAAGGCAGTGCCGATGAGATTCCTTGCCAACCGAATAGTATTGACTTAGTGGTGATGGGAAATTCGATTCACCTCTTACCGGATAAGGATAAGCTTCTACAGGGAATTTTGCGGGTTCTTCGTCCAGGGGGTCGTTTCGCTTTTAATAGTACTTTCTTTGTGGGCACTTACCCAGAAGGGACACAATGGATCAACAATGAATGGATGAAAGAATCCTTTAAAGTCATGCTGGATCTAGATAAACAGCAACGGGAAAAAGGAGAGCCAGGCATCAAGCGTAAACGAGGAACGGTGGGTAAAGCTTTTGACAAGGGTTGGATGTCTTCCGAGGAATGGCAAGAAACGTTAAGTCGTAATGGTTTTGAGGCGGTTGGCTCTGCTCTGCGTACAATTATGATGACCCAGCAGAGTTTTGAAACGGTTGGAGTCTATGCTGGTTTGGCGGAAGTGCTGATGAGTGGTTATCCAATCCAGTTTGCTAGTCAAGCCTTACAAGAGGGAGCCAAAAATCTATGGGAACGGGAAAAGTTAACGGAAATTCCTCGTTACTGGCTAGAAATAACCGGTATTAAACCCGCCTAAATTAATTCCGGCTCTCTCTCTAGCTCTCGTCTTAGGAACCTCTGGCAGGAGAGAGAGAGAGAATGGCCATCCGTGTCAACTTAAAGGAATGGGTTCCCAAATTTGTTGATTGAGAGCGGCCTTTTCTCGATGTCGCTTTCTCTCAGCTTTGACCAAACCAAATAACTTAGCACGTTCAGCCAGATAGGTTACTGTATCAGGCTTTTCTCCTCTAGCAATAGCCTTCGCTACATAGTATAGACTCCGAAACACCATCTCTACTGAGATTTTTTCTTTCGGTTGATTTAGAGCAATCGCCACTTCCCCTACCAATTGATTTAAGACCGTATAGAAAATCAAAGTGCAAATAATCTGGATTTGGACACCATTCTTATTACCTACCCATAAATAGGCTAGTCCTAAAAGTCTTTTCGTTAATAAAAAGGCTTCTTCGATTGTCCATCGTCTTCGATATAAATCACAGACCTCTTCGGCGGACAGTTGTTCGGGAGACAACACATTTGTTAAATAGGGCTTGCTGAAAAAGTCAAAAAACGAAAGAAATGTGGGTTAGGGAAGTATGGACTGAAAAAGCATAGATAACTTATCCTTATAGAAACAAATCAAAATACAGATTTTGTTTAATCTATTGTTCCTTTCTGTCTAAAAAGGTCAACACAAATCACTCCTCACAAAAGAGAGGAAAATTAACACCATTTTTCACAAGAAAAACGACTCTACAACTTTTTACTTTTTGTCTTCTGAAGTAGAGTAGAAAGATTCATTACCAAAAAGTTCATCGCAATTACCGTTTCCGAGGTCTCAGGTAGTTTGGCCATCACTCGACCAAGACTAAATTTCCTCTTTCCCTGTCCGAATTTACCCTCAATGGCATTACGCACTCTTTCATCTGAGCGTGCCTCTTTCTTTTTTTCTTTGCTCACCTCTTTCGGCGGTCTTCCCAATCGGGGACCACTCATTCTTATATCCCTTTCTTTACAATAAGCTCGATTCGCTTTTGTTCGATAGATTTTATCCACATGAACCGATTCCGGATAACATCCTGTTTCCCTTTTATATTCTTCTATTCGCGCTTGTAAATCTCCCGATTCGTTGTAATTATCCCAACTTAATTTGTCTAAGAAGACAAAGCCATTCACATTACTTGCCGATATTTTAGCTCCAAACTCTACTGCTTTTCCCGCTTTTCCACGCACTATTGGACGCACGTGAGGTTGGCTTACACTCACAATTCTGTTTTCTACTTTATTTGTCTTTTTTTCATACATTTCTAACTGTTGCTCATACACTTTTCCTATCGTTACAAGCTCTTCTTGCTCTTTTTTCGTTAGTTTTTCTAACTTTGCTCCCTCTTCTATCATTTTTTCTATATGAGACAAGTTTCTTTTTATATATCCTAGTTGTTTTTTTGTTCCTTTTCTTCTTTCTTTTTTTGACACACGACGTTTTTTTGCTATGGCTAAGTACTCTTTTCTTGCCACTTCCCTATAAGTCCTCGGCTTTTCTTTCCTTTTCTCTTTTATTTCTTCATACAGCTTATCTATTATTTTTTCTGTTTTTTCTCTGGCATCATTCAATATTCCTATATCCGTTGGATATTTTATATCTGCTGGTGTACAAGTCGCATCTAACAATAACTTTCCTTCATTTTCTTTTTTTTCTGACGCTACACCCGTCGCTTTTTTTTCTATTTCTTTATTAATTTTATTTATTAATTCCATTCCTATTTTTTTACGAAAATGAACCATCATTGACGCATTAAATGCTTCTTTGCTACTATAGCTTTCCATTCCTATAAAGTACTGTAAATAAGGGTTCTCTTTTATTTGTTCTACTGTTTCTCTGTCACTTTTTCCTGAAATTTCTTTGATAATTAATGCTCCTAATGCCATTCTAAATGATTTGGCTGGGGCTCCTTTTTTTTCTGTGAAGTTTTTTGCATATTCTTCCTCATATTCTTCCCAAAGAATCATTTTTGACATTTCTATCCAACGATTTTCTTCGTCTAACTGCCCGCCGAACAGATTTTTCAAGTTTTCTGGTGTTTCAATTGAGTACTGTTGCTTTCGGTACATCTGCTTTCTCTCTTCTTAATGCAATGGTTTTGAGGCATTCTACCCTATTTTCGTGCATTCTAGCGGTTCTTAATTCGCCTACTATTTTTCTCCGTAAAGGTTTCAGCTTTTTTCAGCAAGCCCTATCCTAGTGAACGCATTGCTCAACTAGCCATCCAACATCAAGCCCCAATGATTTTTCCTCAAAGTCCACCTAGTCTGCTTTTGCCTAAATTCCTTGCCGCTAAACTTGACCCTTTTCCAAGTCCTGATAGACTTACTTTGGCCGCATAGTCATTACCTTCTCTGCCATCCATAAACTTCCCACTGTCCAGTTTCTAACACTCCTTTTAGTAATATTGCAAATATTTCGGCTGGCACATTCATCATTCTTTTTGATACTGCCTGTTTGCTTACTTTTAATGATGCTACCCATAGCAATCCCTCTTCCTCTAACAGTCTTACCGCTTCACTTATACCCGCTATTTGACGATACACTATACTTAACACTAATGCCACCATTACTGGTAAATTTAATGGGTACATCCCGGATAAAGTAGTACATAGAATCTGGGGTAAAATGGAAAAAAACTGATGAGCGAAAAAAGTATGTTACCGATTCCCCCAGAAGAAAAAGCACTGTTAAAACAGCATCTCACCGAATCAGCCCGTATCCTGCGCAAATATACGGAACCAGAGAAACAGAAGGACTTTGGAAGCATCGAAGTAGAAGTCAGAACCCAGATGTTAGAAATTGTGGGGCCAACAATGGGGGAGTTTTTTTTTCAGAAGGGGGAAAAAAACGGTCTGGAAACAAGCGAAAAATCAAAACCCTAGTCGGAGAAGTGGAAATAAGCCAAAAACAAGCCAGAAAACTAAAGGTGTCGCCAAAAATCGTCTTAAGTCCAGGTTTAGAGAAATGCTGTCTAAGAGCCAGTGCGAAAACATCCTACCAACAAGCAGAAGAAGATATAGAGGAGTTGATGGGGATAAAAGTAGGACATAGCAGTTTACATCGCTTGGTAGAACGGACAGAACTGCCCTTAGCTCAAGCTCAGTCAGAGAGTGCGGGGGTCAGTATAGATGGGGGAAAGATTTGTCTGCGGGGCGAGGAGAAGGAAGGGGGACAGTGGCGAGATTATAAACTGGTGAGTCTTCATGGCAATGTCTGTGAAGCCTTTTTCCAAGACCCAGAGGGCTTAAAGAATTGGAGCAATGTTCAACCTTTGTCTCCAATAGTGACCTTTTTGGGAGATGGTCATCCCGCAATCTGGAATGCGGTAGAGAGTTTCGCCACTCAATCGTGGCTGATACGACGAGAGGTGTTGGATTGGTATCATCTCAAGGAGAATCTGTTCAAAGTGGGTGGCTCTCTCAAACGGCTAGAAGCAGTGGAGCATTTACTGTGGCGGGGTTTTGTGAACAAGGCAATAGATGCGTTTGATGGAGTCAAAAGCAAGAGGGCAAAGAATTTTCAAGCCTATTTGACGAAGCATTATCAGCGTATCCCTGATTACCAATACTATCAACAGCTTGGTATTGTGATTGGTTCTGGTGATGTGGAGTCTAAGATTAAACAGGTGGGAGCTAGGGTTAAATTGTCGGGAGCACGTTGGCATCTTCATAATGTTTCTCGTATTCTTCGGCTACGATGTGCTTATCTCAATCACTCTCCTCTTTTGAGTGTCAATGTATTATCTTAAGTGGGATGCACCCATTTAATACCCTATCTCTCATCATTTTCTCATGAGTTCCCTGTAAATATTTTAATGGTGTAAACATTGTGGGTTCTAGTAATTCAAACAACTCTTTTGTTATTTCAGGGATTTCTACCCCTGGCTGATTTGTCTTACGACGTAAGTCTGGGTTTCCTTTTCTCCGAGGATGTTGTCTTGCCATTTGTTTTTTGCTCACTTTTTTATATACTAACCTTTTTTTCAGCCTACTCTTACTTCCGCCTGCTTTTAGGCTAATCTTTTGTGAGTAGGCATTTTGGCTTAAGTTGACACCAATGGAGAATGGCTCTCAAAAATGTTTAAAGGCGATCGGCTGATTGACTGACTAAACATGGGAGAGAAAAGGCTAAAAGGCTTGTCAGAAGGGGTGCGACCTTTAGTTGATAAAAGCTGTTGTAATCAGGGTTCTACAGGGAACCCATATTGATCAAGTTTTGCCCAAAATTGACTCCATCGTTCCTTGGTCAATACCAAAGCTCGTAGGCTCAAAATAATTCCTGCTCCTTTTTCCTTCCATCGCATCCCTGAACAACATAATCGTTGTTTGACCAACGTCTTACAAGCTGCTTCCATAACACCTGAACCAATCGGATACTTTTTCTCTATGTATTCAGCATAATCCATTTGATGCTGATGATTCTCGTAATAAGTAATCGCCGCTTGTAGTTTCTCGGTAAGATTCTTAGAATGACTTTTTTCTTCTTTGACTTCTTTCATCAGATTTAGCAGTTCTCCTGCTTTTCCTTTTTCATGCTTGAGTTCTCGACAATTTTCAGTCAACCATTCTTTTTGTTTTGACACGGTATTCGGATGCAACGCTTCTGCCAAGGCACCTAAGTAACCAGAGGCATGATAGAAATCTAATATCTGTTCTTCCGTTTGCTTTTCTAAAAACTTCCAATTTGATTCTGCCCCGTCTGCTATCCCGACCAATGTTGCCTCTGGATAACGTTTTTTCGCTCGCTCAATTTCTCTTTCTAATCTTTCTAGAAAACTCTTTTTTCCATACTCTGGTGCCGCACCTAGATAGATTGTAGGTTGACGTTCGCCTTCACTATCGTATAGGGAAACGGTTCCCACCATTGCTTCACGGTAGCCATCCTCACACATCAGCATACAGGTTCCATCTAATCCTATTCCCACTGTTGCAATTTGGCTATCCTCCTTGGGCGGGGCATAACTCCACGCTTCTTCTTTTGCCTGTACCACACTTCCTACTGCTTCACTCAATCTTTGGATATAGGATAGCGCTACTTTTCTACCATGATTTTCTAATAAATCATTTTTCACCTCTTTGCCTGCCATCCCTGACATTTTTGAGGATACCTGTTTTGCCAATAATGGCGTTGATGTTATGATTATCCTTGCTTCTCTTTCTAAGGGGCAATACGTTTTTCCTCAAAGGTGAACGCTGATATACATGACGATTCACTATAACCTCACCATAAGGTGTTTGATATTCTTTCGGTTGCTCTCCCTTACTCTTCCAGATTTCTTCACCGATTTTTAAGGGTGAACCATCTGTATCTAAATATTTCAAGGCTTCTTTGCTGGCGATGCAACCTACTTCGTTTAAGCCTTTTTGAATATTTATTTCTGTATCCAACATTGAACGACTGAGTTCTAATGTTAGTTCTATTTTTATCTTTGAACCCTCTACATTAATTAGTTTTGCTGTCATCATTGTTTCCTCTTTGTCACTTTTCATCCCATGTTAACACTTTTCTTTTCCTTCATCAACTAAAGGTCACACCCGTCAGAAGAAGGATAGAAGCCCTTGATAGAAGGGTGTGCAGGGCAAACGCATCGGGTGCGACCTTTAGTTGATAAGAGCTGTTGTAATCAGGGTTCTACAGGGAACCCATATTGATCAAGTTTTGCCCAAAATTGACTCCATCGTTCCTTCGTCAATACCAAAGCTCGTAGGCTCAAAATAATTCCTGCTCCTTTTTCCTTCCATCGCATCCCTGAACAACATAATCGTTGTTTGACCAACGTCTTACAAGCTGCTTCCGTAACACCTGAACCAATCGGATACTTTTTCTCTATGTATTCAGCATAATCCATTTGATGCTGATGATTCTCGTAATAAGTAGGGCTTGCTGAAAAAAGCTGAAACCTTTACGGAGAAAAATAGTAGGCGAATTAAGAACCGCTAGAATGCACGAAAATAGGGTAGAATGCCTCAAAACCATTGCATTAAGAAGAGAGAAAGCAGATGTACCGAAAGCAACAGTACTCAATTGAAACACCAGAAAACTTGAAAAATCTGTTCGGCGGGCAGTTAGACGAAGAAAATCGTTGGATAGAAATGTCAAAAATGATTCTTTGGGAAGAATATGAGGAAGAATATGCAAAAAACTTCACAGAAAAAAAAGGAGCCCCAGCCAAATCATTTAGAATGGCATTAGGAGCATTAATTATCAAAGAAATTTCAGGAAAAAGTGACAGAGAAACAGTAGAACAAATAAAAGAGAACCCTTATTTACAGTACTTTATAGGAATGGAAAGCTATAGTAGCAAAGAAGCATTTAATGCGTCAATGATGGTTCATTTTCGTAAAAAAATAGGAATGGAATTAATAAATAAAATTAATAAAGAAATAGAAAAAAAAGCGACGGGTGTAGCGTCAGAAAAAAAAGAAAATGAAGGAAAGTTATTGTTAGATGCGACTTGTACACCAGCAGATATAAAATATCCAACGGATATAGGAATATTGAATGATGCCAGAGAAAAAACAGAAAAAATAATAGATAAGCTGTATGAAGAAATAAAAGAGAAAAGGAAAGAAAAGCCGAGGACTTATAGGGAAGTGGCAAGAAAAGAGTACTTAGCCATAGCAAAAAAACGTCGTGTGTCAAAAAAAGAAAGAAGAAAAGGAACAAAAAAACAACTAGGATATATAAAAAGAAACTTGTCTCATATAGAAAAAATGATAGAAGAGGGAGCAAAGTTAGAAAAACTAACGAAAAAAGAGCAAGAAGAGCTTGTAACGATAGGAAAAGTGTATGAGCAACAGTTAGAAATGTATGAAAAAAAGACAAATAAAGTAGAAAACAGAATCGTGAGTGTAAGCCAACCTCACGTGCGTCCAATAGTGCGTGGAAAAGCGGGAAAAGCAGTAGAGTTTGGAGCTAAAATATCGGCAAGTAATGTGAATGGCTTTGTCTTCTTAGACAAATTAAGTTGGGATAATTACAACGAATCGGGAGATTTACAAGCGCGAATAGAAGAATATAAAAGGGAAACAGGATGTTATCCGGAATCGGTTCATGTGGATAAAATCTATCGAACAAAAGCGAATCGAGCTTATTGTAAAGAAAGGGATATAAGAATGAGTGGTCCCCGATTGGGAAGACCGCCGAAAGAGGTGAGCAAAGAAAAAAAGAAAGAGGCACGCTCAGATGAAAGAGTGCGTAATGCCATTGAGGGTAAATTCGGACAGGGAAAGAGGAAATTTAGTCTTGGTCGAGTGATGGCCAAACTACCTGAGACCTCGGAAACGGTAATTGCGATGAACTTTTTGGTAATGAATCTTTCTACTCTACTTCAGAGGGTGCGACCTTTAGTTGATAAAAGCTGTTGTAATCAGGGTTCTACAGGGAACCCATATTGATCAAGTTTTGCCCAAAATTGACTCCATCGTTCCTTGGTCAATACCAAAGCTCGTAGGCTCAAAATAATTCCTGCTCCTTTTTCCTTCCATCGCATCCCTGAACAACATAATCGTTGTTTGACCAACGTCTTACAAGCTGCTTCCGTAACACCTGAACCAATCGGATACTTTTTCTCTAAGTATTCAGCATAATCCATTTGATGCTGATGATTCTCGTAATAAGTAATCGCCGCTTGTAGTTTCTCGGTAAGATTCTTAGAATGACTTTTTTCTTCTTTGACTTCTTTCATCAGATTTAGCAGTTCTCCTGCTTTTCCTTTTTCATGCTTGAGTTCTCGACAATTTTCAGTCAACCATTCTTTTTGTTTTGACACGGTATTCGGATGCAACGCTTCTGCCAAGGCACCTAAGTAACCAGAGGCATGATAGAAATCTAATATCTGTTCTTCCGTTTGCTTTTCTAAAAACTTCCAATTTGATTCTGCCCCGTCTGCTATCCCGACCAATGTTGCCTCTGGATAACGTTTTTTCGCTCGCTCAATTTCTCTTTCTAATCTTTCTAGAAAACTCTTTTTTCCATACTCTGGTGCCGCACCTAGATAGATTGTATGTTGACGTTCGCCTTCACTATCGTATAGGGAAACGGTTCCCACCATTGCTTCACGGTAGCCATCCTCACACATCAGCATACAGGTTCCATCTAATCCTATTCCCACTGTTGCAATTTGGCTATCCTCCTTGGGCGGGGCATAACTCCACGCTTCTTCTTTTGCCTGTACCACACTTCCTACTGCTTCACTCAATCTTTGGATATAGGATAGCGCTACTTTTCTACCATGATTTTCTAATAAATCATTTTTCACCTCTTTGCCTGCCATCCCTGACATTTTTGAGGATACCTGTTTTGCCAATAATGGCGTTGATGTTATGATTATCCTTGCTTCTCTTTCTAAGGGGCAATACGTTTTTCCTCAAAGGTGAACGCTGATATACATGACGATTCACTATAACCTCACCATAAGGTGTTTGATATTCTTTCGGTTGCTCTCCCTTACTCTTCCAGATTTCTTCACCGATTTTTAAGGGTGAACCATCTGTATCTAAATATTTCAAGGCTTCTTTGCTGGCGATGCAACCTACTTCGTTTAAGCCTTTTTGAATATTTATTTCTGTATCCAACATTGAACGACTGAGTTCTAATGTTAGTTCTATTTTTATCTTTGAACCCTCTACATTAATTAGTTTTGCTGTCATCATTGTTTCCTCTTTGTCACTTTTCATCTCATGTTAACACTTTTCTTTTCCTTCATCAACTAAAGGTCACACCCACTTCAGAAGACAAAAAGTAAAAAGTTGTAGAGTCGTTTTTCTTGTGAAAAATGGTGTTAATTTTCCTCTCTTTTGTGAGGAGTGATTTGTGTTGACCTTTTTAGACAGAAAGGAACAATAGATTAAACAAAATCTGTATTTTGATTTGTTTCCATAAGGATAAGTTATCTATGCTTTTTCAGTCCATACTTCCCTAACCCACATTTCTTTCGTTTTTTGACTTTTTCAGCAAGCCCTATTTAATATTTGTCACGAAGTATTAAGGACTGGAAAGCGAGGTCGTCCCACCAAAGTATTACCGAAGGGTCTTGTGGTAAGACTAAAAAATAAGAGTAGTAAACGTCGAGATTCTGAGGGTAAACTAAAGAAAGTAGAAACTCCGAAACCAGAACATCCTGAGACAACAGAAAAACCAGAAGAAAAGGACGTCCATGCCAACCACGTTGAGGCATTTAATAGTGCTATCCGACGCTATTTATCTGCCTTTCGTCGTCGTACAAATACTTATGCTAAATCTGTTGTGGGATTACAGCGAGTCCTAGATATTTTCTGGATGGTTCATAACTTTGTTCGCAGCCATTTTACTACGAGAAAAGTTCCTGCTGTAGCTCTCGGTATAATTGAAAAAGGGTTTACTTGGGAGGACTTACTCCAAATTCGCCTGATTTTTTGAACCTCTCGTATTGCAACGTTTGTAGCTTCTAGCTAGACGATACCAGTGCCATTTATCATCCAGAAGCCGAAAAGATAACACTTATTCACGACAACCTGAATACTAATGTTTCCTATGCCTTATATGAGACCTTTGAACCCCAAGAAGCCAAGCGTATCCTTGACAAACTGGATATTCATTACACCCCTAAGCATGGTAGTTGGCTCAACATGGCTGAGATTGAGTTGAGCGTTTTATCTCGTCAATGTTTAGCCCGTCGTATTCCTGACAAGGAAACTCTCAACAATGAAATTGCTGCTTGGGAAAAACACCGAAATGAACAATTGCGTACCATTGATTGGCAATTTACCACTGATGATGCTCGCATCAAACTCAAGCGGCTTTATCCATCAGTTCTACCTTGACTGACTACTAGGTTAATGCCATTATCATCCAGATACAAGTTTTTAAATGAGTCAGATGTTCCCATTCAGTGGCTTCTCCCAACCATGACTCTAGGGCATTGTAGTGAGGGGAGTTTTTTTTCATGGCATTTCTCCATTACGAGTCGTTTCTAATCTCAGAATCTCAACTCTCATCCCCTTCTGTCAAGGGCTTCTATTCCTTCTCTGACTTAGCTTTCAGCCTGTTCTCTCCTATCTTTTGTCAGTCAATCAGGGTCTAAGGTTAAACAGAAAACCAAAGACTTATGTGTACACGGTAGATCGTCTGGGTGGGTCCTGGTTGACTGACAAAACATGGATCACTAACCCCTGAAACCCTTAGCTGACAAGGATTACAGGCGAGACAAAGCCATAAAACGATCTTGATCACCTAAAACCCTTGCTAGAAGGGGCTTTGAGTGGCATCAAGACAAACTTTTGTCAGTCAATCAGGGGGGGGTCAGTGACTACCAGTATCCTACCATATAAAGCCGTCCTAGAACGACGGGGTTTCAGACAGGGCGAACGCATCTTATTTTTGAAAGGTAGGCTGGATAAGGGTTTCCGAGATCATGATTGATTTTTTATGAAACGCTGAAAGTCTTATCAGATAAGGAGTCTAGAATTTAGATGCGTTTGCCCTGAGGTGGCACTGGTATCGTCTAACTAGAAGCTACAAACGTTGCAATACGAGAGGTTCAAAAAATCAGGCGAATTTGGAGTAAGTCCTCCCAAGTTAACCCTTTTTCAATTATACCGAGAGCTACAGCAGGAACTTCTCTAGTGGTCTGTCAAGCTAAAGATTGTGAATTTGAGGGAAAATGGAGAGGCTATTCATTACCTCAACAGATATCGTAATAAGTAACCATGCTCAAGACCTATATTGTCCGATTAAGTCAAGAAGAACGTCAGACCCTAAAAGATTTGGTATCCATCGGCAAAGGAGCGGCTTACAAAATTAAGCACGCCAATATTCTGTTAAACATTGATGTGAATGGACAAGGATGGACGGATGAGGAAGCTGCCGCCGCCTTTAGTTGTCACCGTAACACAGTCGCCAATCTCAGGGAGCGATTGGTCAATGAAGGTGTGGAGTCAGCATTAAGCCGCAAGCCCCGCAAAACGCCGCCTCGTCAACCGATTATTGATGGAGAGGTAGAAGCAAAACTAATCGCCTTACGTTGTGGAGAACCGCCTGCTGGTCAAGCCCGTTGGACATTGAGGTTACTAGCCGACAAGGCGGTCGAGTTAGAAATTGTGCCAGCAATTAGTCACGAAACCGTGCGTCAAGTGTTAAAAAAAACGAACTAAAACCTCATCTGCGACAGATGTACGTGATTCCACCAGAAAAGAGTGCCGAATTGGGTGCGACCTTTAGTTGATAAAAGCTGTTGTAATCAGGGTTCTACAGGGAACCCATATTGATCAAGTTTTGCCCAAAATTGACTCCATCGTTCCTTGGTCAATACCAAAGCTCGTAGGCTCAAAATAATTCCTGCTCCTTTTTCCTTCCATCGCATTCCTGAACAACATAATCGTTGTTTGACCAACGTCTTACAAGCTGCTTCCGTAACACCTGAACCAATCGGATACTTTTTCTCTATGTATTCAGCATAATCCATTTGATGCTGATGATTCTCGTAATAAGTAATCGCCGCTTGTAGTTTCTCGGTAAGATTCTTAGAATGACTTTTTTCTTCTTTGACTTCTTTCATCAGATTTAGCAGTTCTCCTGCTTTTCCTTTTTCATGCTTGAGTTCTCGACAATTTTCAGTCAACCATTCTTTTTGTTTTGACACTGTATTCGGATGCAACGCTTCTGCCAAGGCACCTAAGTAACCAGAGGCATGATAGAAATCTAATATCTGTTCTTCCGTCTGCTTTTCTAAAAACTTCCAATTTGATTCTGCACCATCTGCTATACCGACAAATTTTGCCTCTGGATAACGGTTTTTCGCTCGCTCAATTTCTCTTTCCAATCTTTCTAGAAAACTCTTTTTTCCGTACTCTGGTGCCGCACCTAGATAGATTGTCTGTTGACGTTCTCCCTCACTATCGTATAGGGAAACGGTTCCCACCATTGCTTCACGGTAGCCATCCTCACACATCAGCATACAGGTTCCATCTAATCCTATTCCCACTGTTGCAATTTGGCTATCCTCCTTGGGCGGGGCATAACTCCACGCTTCTTCTTTTGCCTGTACCACACTTCCTACTGCTTCACTCAATCTTTGGATATAGGATAGCGCTACTTTTCTACCATGATTTTCTAATAAATCATTTTTCACCTCTTTGCCTGCCATCCCTGACATTTTTGAGGATACCTGTTTTGCCAATAATGGCGTTGATGTTATGATTATCCTTGCTTCTCTTTCTAAGGGGCAATACGTTTTTCCTCAAAGGTGAACGCTGATATACATGACGATTCACTATAACCTCACCATAAGGTGTTTGATATTCTTTCGGTTGCTCTCCCTTACTCTTCCAGATTTCTTCACCGATTTTTAAGGGTGAACCATCTGTATCTAAATATTTCAAGGCTTCTTTGCTGGCGATGCAACCTACTTCGTTTAAGCCTTTTTGAATATTTATTTCTGTATCCAACATTGAACGACTGAGTTCTAATGTTAGTTCTATTTTTATCTTTGAACCCTCTACATTAATTAGTTTTGCTGTCATCATTGTTTCCTCTTTGTCACTTTTCATCTCATGTTAACACTTTTCTTTTCCTTCATCAACTAAAGGTCACACCCGCCGAATTTGTGTCTAACATGGAAGATGTTCTAGAAATTTATCACCGACCCTATGACCCCAATTGTCCAGTGATTTGCATGGATGAGCAACCTATACAATTGGTCAAAGAAACCCGCCTTCCTCTACCAGCCAAACCTGGACAGCCAGAGGCGCATGATTACGAATATGAACGCAATGGAACAGCCAATATCTTTATGTTTACAGAACCCTTGTCTGGGTGGCGAAAGACAGTTGTCAGTGAACGTAGAACATCGGTTGACTGGGCAACAGAAATTAAGAATTTACTCGATAACGACTATGCTGATAACGACAAAGTCATTTTAGTATGTGATCAGCTAAATACTCACAAACTTGCCTCACTATATGAAGCATTTGAGCCTTCCACGGCTCGTCGTCTAGTCGAACGGTTGGAAATTCACCATACCCCAAAACATGGCAGTTGGCTTAATATTGCTGAAAACGAGCTGTCCGCAATGACTCGGCAATGCCTAGCTCGTCGAATTCCAGATCGGGAAACTTTAGAGCAAGAAACAACGGCTTGGTACACTCAGCGCAATCATTCCCAAAAGTCGGTAGATTGGCAATTCACGACGGCTGAGGCTCGTATCCGTCTCAAGCGTCTTTATCCACAAATAGAAAATTGACAGACCACTAGTCGTAAAATGGCTGCGAACAAAGTTATGAACCATCCAGAAAATATCTAGTACTCGCTGTAATCCCACAACAGATTTAGCATAAGTATTTGTACGACGACGAAAGTCGGCTAAATAGCGTCGGATAGCACTATTAAATGCCTCAACGTGGTTGGCATGGACGTCCTTTTCTTCTGGTTTTTCTGTTGTCTCTGGATGTTCTGGTTTCGGAGTTTCTACTTTCTTTAGTTTACCCGCAGAATCTCGACGTTTACTACTCTTATTTTTTAGTCTTACCACCATACCCTTCGGTAATACTTTGGTGGGACGACCTCGCTTTCCAGTCCTTAATACTTCGTGACAAATATTAAATAGCAGTTGACTATATCGCTTTTCTCCATCTGTAAATAGCTGGAGAGATTCTGCACTCCTTTCAAATAATTCCGCTACCGTCATCATTGCTTCTAGAAATAATTTCTGCTCTTTTCGACCACATTTTAAATGCCAAATAAAGCGGCTAGCCCTGTCCATGAGAACGATTGTCCACCCCTCAGAGGCACTTGCTTCTTTATTTTTTCCAACTTTTGTGTATAGTTCATCCCCTTCTATTACTAATTTAACAAATTCATTCACTAAGGCGTATAAAAATAATGTCTCTTGTAATCCTGAATTTCTTTTCCCAATTCAATATTGTTGTTTTCGCGTAGCCAAATACTCGGGCTGCTGCATTCAATCCTATTCCTTCCATTCTGGCTTTTAATACTTTTACAATTTCACTTAATGGGGTTTCTAAGCCAGCGATTACGCTACCATAAGTCTCAGCAAAACAAGAACTACATTCTTGACAAATGAACATTTTACGTTCCCCGTTACCTTTCGTTTGATAATGAGAATGTATTTTTACTTTTTCACTATAGCAATGAGGACAGTTTTTCTTGAATAAGGCATCCTCTTTCTCTTGGCACAAGCCAACATCATTCAGAATTTCCATAGAGCTTTTCTTTAATATTGACATTGTTTTCTGTTTCCTTCTTCTTTGATATAATGATAATAATAATAGTATAATAAAAACGGGCCCATGTCTAGTCTTAAACTATTTTTCTATTTTCTCAAAGCCTTACACCATAACTTTTTCCAACTTTGATCAGACGATACCAGTTCCCCTGAGGTTTCAGACCCAAATTTTTGATGATTGCTCCAGAGGAAGACCTGGATTCGGGGGCGACGGTAATTAATCCGTTTAAATCGATTATGGATCCCTGGTAGGACAAAGCCAGTTATCGTTGACGAGAAGCCCGTAACTGCCCACAGGCCGCATCAGCTTGCAGTCCCCTGGAATAACGAACACTGACGGCGACATGCCGCTCTCCTAAAATATCTGCAAAGGCTTGGATTCGTTCGGGGGTGGGACGTTGATAGTCTGCCTCTGAAATGGGATTGTAGGGGATCAAGTTAACATGACTCTGAAAGCCTTTAATCAGTTCAGCTAAGGAGATCGCCTGCTCCGGCAAGTCATTCACGTCGGCTAACAAAATATATTCAAAGGTAATTCTACGCCCTGTTATTTTGACGTAATCTCGACAGTCTGCTAACAGGGTTTTGAGCGGGTAATGTTTGGCACTGGGGATTAACTCTTCTCGTAAAGTCTGATCGGCCGCATGAAGACTCACGGCCAAGGTGATTTGTAATTGATGTTGGGCTAATTGACGAATTTTTTGCGCTAGACCCACCGTTGAAACTGTCAGCGATCGCGCCCCAATACCCACATCTTGATTCAGACAATGGAGAGCTTGCAGTACTGCCGGAAGATTCAGTAGCGGTTCTCCCATGCCCATAAAGACCACATGACTGACCCTTTCCTGAAAATCTGTCTGGACGGTCAAGACTTGATCCACAATTTCATGGGGTTGTAAATTACGGAGAAATCCTCCTTTGCCCGTTGCACAGAAGGTACAGTCCATGCCACAACCGACCTGGGAGGAAACACAGACCGTTAGTCGCTTGCTACTGGGAATGCCAACCGTTTCAATAATGAGTCCATCCGCCAGACGTAGCAGATATTTGCGGGTTTTATCGGTCGCCGTACTGCAATGCTCAATGACGGATCGTCCCAGGGGATAGTCTTGCAATTGTTCTCGCCATTGTTTGGGAAAGACAGAAATCTCTAACAGAGATCGCGCTCCCTTTTCGTAAAGCCACTGGTGTAATTGTTTACCGCGATAGGCCGGTTGTCCTTGGCTTTGTACCCAATGGGTTAGATCCGTGAGAGATTGGCCCAATAGAGGCAGGGGAGAAACGGCGATCGGGGAAGCAGTCATGATGTCTCAAGCAAGGGTGTCCAGGTCTATGGTAATCCAAGGCAAAAGAAGATTGAATTTTTCTAATCCTAAACCCTTGACAGAAGTCTTTTTTTTTGGCATCATTAGAGACATCTCAAATGTGCGGGTATAGCTCAGTGGTAGAGCGCAACCTTGCCAAGGTTGATGTCGCGCGTTCGAATCGCGTTGCCCGCTTGAAAGTAACAAACTTGTTTTTGGTTGTGTCTAGCACTTGAAATATTTAGTTTTGCTGAGATGCCAGATTGATGATCATAAATGCACAAGACGATCCTGATGTTTGACTGTGCCGGTCGTGTTCTAAACCTGTGGAAAAGAGTAATAATAAATAAATGTAAATCTTAAAATTGGTGTGCCATGCTATTCAAAGCAATTGTTTGCCCAAGTTGTCAAAGTACGGATATTGTGAAACACGGCCCCTCTGGGGAGGGGAAAGAGCGTTACAGATGTCGTAATACAGAATGTAAGCGTTGCACATTTATCTTAAACTATACTTATAAAGGTTATTTGCCAGAAGTAAAGGAAAAGATTGCCGAAATGGCAATGAATGGTAGTGGCATAAGGGATACAGCCCGTGTGCTGAGGATTAGTCCATCAACAGTGATTAGTGAACTAAAAAAAAAGAGTCTAGTTTAGTATTCGTCAACGAAAAAAAACTAGCAGAACTGGAACCCAGTCAGAGTATTGTAACGCTCTGCCAATGGAATGACGTGGAAGCAGAACTCGACGAAATGTGGGGTTTTGTGAAGAGCAAAAAAGAGCAAAGATGGTTATGGCACGCTATTGCTCATAAGACAGGTGAGATATTAGCTTATGTTTTGTCTGGTCACAAAGACGAAGCATTTCTAAGGCTAAAAGAGTTGTTAGAACCTTTTGGTATTACTCAATATTATACAGATGGATGGGGGGCTTACGAACGACATATTGAGCCAGCATTGCATGAGGTGGGTAAGTATAATACTCAAAAAATCGAACGAAAGCACTTGACATTGAGAACTCGAATAAAGAGATTAGCGAGAAAAACGATTTGTTTCTCCAAATCTATTGTGATGCACGATATTGTCCTTGGATTATTTATCAATCGCTTTGAATTTGGATGTCTTATTTAGATGTGCTTCCACAGATTCAGAACACTACCAAGGGTTTTGGCTTAGGTTGACACCAATGGATTGCAATCAGCCTCTACAGTGTGCTGATTTTTTCCAATAAACGTACCCCCTTTTCTACAGAGGATAATGCAAAAATTATGAGTATTTTAGATGTTTTACAAGCTGACTACCAACGTTTTCCCACTAATCCTAGCTACGAAATCTATGCTGAGGATGTTTATTTTAAAGATCCTTTAACGGAATTTCACGGCATTCAACGTTATCAGGCCATGATCCAGTTTATGGCGACCTGGTTTCAGGATATTCAGATGGAACTTCATCACCTAGAACAACACCAGCAGGAGATCGCCTCTCGTTGGACATTACACTGGACAACCCCTTTGCCTTGGAAACCGCGAATTAGTATCTCAGGACGAAGTGAATTACTGCTCAACGATCAAGGACTCATTTATTCCCATCAAGACTACTGGGATTGCTCCCCCTGGCAAGTGCTACAGCAACATCTTTTTCCCAAGACTGGGATTAACCGCCATAATTAATAATAAGGAATGTAAATTTTTCTCAGCCAAAAACTAACCCATGCGCGTAATTCTGATGACTGGTAAGGGCGGAGTCGGTAAAACCTCTGTCGCTGCGGCCACGGGCCTTCGTTGTGCCGAACTAGGCTATAAAACCCTGGTGCTGAGTACCGATCCAGCCCACTCCCTAGCCGATAGCTTTGATTTAGAATTGGGCCATGAACCTCGTCTTGTTCGTCCTAATCTTTGGGGGGCTGAACTAGATGCCCTCATGGAATTAGAAGGTAATTGGGGAGCCGTTAAACGTTATATTACCCAAGTACTGCAAGCACGAGGCTTGGATGGAGTACAGGCTGAAGAATTAGCCATTTTACCCGGTATGGACGAAATCTTTGGGCTAGTCCGTATGAAACGTCACTATGATGAAGCCGACTATGATGTCCTAATTATCGATTCGGCTCCCACTGGCACAGCCCTGCGTTTACTTAGTCTGCCGGAAGTCGGTGGCTGGTATATGAGAAGATTTTATAAACCCTTGCAAAGTATGTCGGTGGCTTTGCGACCCTTAGTAGAACCGCTTTTTCGACCGATCGCTGGTTTTTCCCTGCCCGATAAGGAAGTGATGGATGCCCCCTACGAATTCTATGAGCAGATCGAAGCCCTCGAAAAAGTTTTGACCGACAATACCATTACCTCAGTACGTCTCGTGACCAATCCCGAAAAAATGGTCATCAAAGAATCCCTGCGGGCCCATGCCTATTTGAGTTTGTATAATGTTTCCACCGACTTGATTATTGCCAATCGCATTTTGCCAGAAAGCATTGACGATCCCTTCTTTCAGCGTTGGAAAAGCAATCAACAGGTCTATAAACAGGAAATTTACGACAACTTTCATCCCCTACCCGTCAAAGAAGTTCCGCTTTTCTCCGAAGAAATGTGTGGTCTAGCAGCCCTCGAACGTCTTAAGGAAACCCTCTATAAAGACGAAGATCCTTCCCAGGTCTATTACCGCGAAAATACCATTCGCATTGTCCAAGACGCTCAAAATTATAGTCTCGAACTCTATTTGCCCGGAGTCCCCAAAGAACAAATCCAACTCAATAAGACTGGGGATGAGTTAAATATTCGGATTGGGAATCATCGCCGTAACCTAGTCTTACCCCAAGCTCTAGCAGCCCTCAGCCCTTCTGGCGCGAAAATGGAAGACGACTACCTCAAAATTCGTTTTAGTGATCTTGCCAAAGTTTAATCCAGGCTTGAATTCACCCAAGACAATCAAGGCCGTTGTCATCACTTCTATCAATGGTGGTCTGACTCCAAAACAGGTCGGCCACTTTCCCCAAACTATCTCCTTTGGGAAGTTGCTTTTTATCAGATAAAAAATGTAAGATTAGAGATCGTGACTACAAGACGAATTTTTTACTAATTGGAATCGTAACATTATGTCGAAGCGTGTACAAGTTGTCTTAAACAAACCCGTCAATAAACTCGGAAAGAATGGCGATCTCGTCGAAGTAGCCCCCGGATATGCCCGTAATTACTTAATTCCCCAAGGGATGGGAGTACTGGCAACCCCTGGTATTCTCCGTCAGGTTGAACAGCGTCGCGTTAAAGAAGAGGCTCGTCTGCAAGCGGAAAAACAAGCTGCTGAGGCTCAGAAGGCTGCACTACAAACGGTGGGTCGCTTTGTCATTCAAAAACAGGTGGGAGAAAACGAAGCAATCTTCGGGACTGTCACCAGCCAAGAAGTTGTGGATGCCATCAAAGCCATTACCAACCAAGAAGTTGATCGTCGCGGCATTACCCTACCAGAAATTAGCAGACTCGGTTTCTATAAAGCTCAAATTAAAATTCATCCTGAAGTGACGGCTGAAGTAGAAATTCAAGTGGCTTCTCTCTAACATCGGGAAGGTAAAGACTGAAAATTTTAGGGATAAAGTGGCATAGATTGGTGGCCTTCAGTGAACAACCCTAATTGGACTTTACCTTGACCAGGCTTGGTGATGGTAGGGGATAGGATCACCGTCGGTTCACTGATCCCCAATTTAAAGCTCACAACAAAACAATGAGAATTTTTTGGCGATCTTTTTGGCGATCTAAATTTGCTCTTCGTTGGCGGATATTTAGAGAAAATCCTTATCAACACTTACTTCTATCCTTAATTTTTCTCTTTTTCGCCTTTGCTTTTGTTGACAATGACTATCCTTTCGGTGGTGTTGCTATTAATGCACTATTTTTGTTAACGGTTTTATTTGTCATTGAAACTTTCCAACTTCCCCAAAGATTTTTGAATTGCTTCCGATTGATTGCTATTCTGAGTTTTGGTATTAATAGCTATATCATCTTATTCCTAGAGCAAGATATTTGGTTTTCAACTTTTATCAGCCACATCATCCAACTTATTTTTATTGCCACTGCCATCTGGATTATCCTCAAAAGAATTTTTCGTGACAAACACGTTACAGGCGATATTCTAGTGGGGGGGATTAGTGTCTATTTAATGGTGGGTTTTTTTTGGTTTCAACTTTACCAAATCCTAGTTTCCTTTGATCCCAAAGCTTTTTCCCAAACTATGACTTACTATCGCACCTTTTATTTTAGTTTTGTCACCTTAACGACGGTGGGATACGGTGATATTGTCCCGATTAATCGAGTAGGAATGGTGATGTCTAATATGGAGGCAATTATCGGTCAAATGTACCCGGCTGTTATTCTGTCCCGATTAGTGAGTTTATACGTGCAAGATCTTAAAGATTAACGTTTAATAAATGGGTGTGACCTTTAGTTGATGAAGGAAAAGAAAAGTGTTAAGCTGTCATCAGTTTAACTTGCAATAATACTTGAGCCCTTGTTTTTGATTTTACGTCCCCAACATATTGTCAATCCACCTTCATTAAGAAGTTTATGGATGAGAGATTCTAATTCTTCAATTGATTTGAATAATTTATTTGCAATATATTCTTTTGCTGAATGCCATACCAATTCCATTAAATTATAATCGGGACTATAGGGGGGTAAAAACTCCAAAATAATGTTTGGCATTTCTTCCGTGCTCTCGTCTAGAATTTCTTGCTTTTTGTGGAAGCTCGCATTATCTAAAATAATCACAATCTTCGGACCATTCTTTTCAAAGTCTTCTTTTTTATTTCCTTGTTCTATCCATTCTCTTTGTATGTCTTTGTAAAATTTTAATAATACACTCTTGAAGTTCTGAGAGTTACCAGTGGGAATCAAATCAACCCACCGTTTTTTGTCAGTATATCTAGGGCTTGCTGAAAAAGTCAAAAAACGAAAGAAATGTGGGTTAGGGAAGTATGGACTGAAAAAGCATAGATAACTTATCCTTATGGAAACAAATCAAAATACAGATTTTGTTTAATCTATTGTTCCTTTCTGTCTAAAAAGGTCAACACAAATCACTCCTCACAAAAGAGAGGAAAATTAACACCATTTTTCACAAGAAAAACGACTCTACAACTTTTTACTTTTTGTCTTCTGAAGTAGAGTAGAAAGATTCATTACCAAAAAGTTCATCGCAATTACCGTTTCCGAGGTCTCAGGTAGTTTGGCCATCACTCGACCAAGACTAAATTTCCTCTTTCCCTGTCCGAATTTACCCTCAATGGCATTACGCACTCTTTCATCTGAGCGTGCCTCTTTCTTTTTTTCTTTGCTCACCTCTTTCGGCGGTCTTCCCAATCGGGGACCACTCATTCTTATATCCCTTTCTTTACAATAAGCTCGATTCGCTTTTGTTCGATAGATTTTATCCACATGAACCGATTCCGGATAACATCCTGTTTCCCTTTTATATTCTTCTATTCGCGCTTGTAAATCTCCCGATTCGTTGTAATTATCCCAACTTAATTTGTCTAAGAAGACAAAGCCATTCACATTACTTGCCGATATTTTAGCTCCAAACTCTACTGCTTTTCCCGCTTTTCCACGCACTATTGGACGCACGTGAGGTTGGCTTACACTCACAATTCTGTTTTCTACTTTATTTGTCTTTTTTTCATACATTTCTAACTGTTGCTCATACACTTTTCCTATCGTTACAAGCTCTTCTTGCTCTTTTTTCGTTAGTTTTTCTAACTTTGCTCCCTCTTCTATCATTTTTTCTATATGAGACAAGTTTCTTTTTATATATCCTAGTTGTTTTTTTGTTCCTTTTCTTCTTTCTTTTTTTGACACACGACGTTTTTTTGCTATGGCTAAGTACTCTTTTCTTGCCACTTCCCTATAAGTCCTCGGCTTTTCTTTCCTTTTCTCTTTTATTTCTTCATACAGCTTATCTATTATTTTTTCTGTTTTTTCTCTGGCATCATTCAATATTCCTATATCCGTTGGATATTTTATATCTGCTGGTGTACAAGTCGCATCTAACAATAACTTTCCTTCATTTTCTTTTTTTTCTGACGCTACACCCGTCGCTTTTTTTTCTATTTCTTTATTAATTTTATTTATTAATTCCATTCCTATTTTTTTACGAAAATGAACCATCATTGACGCATTAAATGCTTCTTTGCTACTATAGCTTTCCATTCCTATAAAGTACTGTAAATAAGGGTTCTCTTTTATTTGTTCTACTGTTTCTCTGTCACTTTTTCCTGAAATTTCTTTGATAATTAATGCTCCTAATGCCATTCTAAATGATTTGGCTGGGGCTCCTTTTTTTTCTGTGAAGTTTTTTGCATATTCTTCCTCATATTCTTCCCAAAGAATCATTTTTGACATTTCTATCCAACGATTTTCTTCGTCTAACTGCCCGCCGAACAGATTTTTCAAGTTTTCTGGTGTTTCAATTGAGTACTGTTGCTTTCGGTACATCTGCTTTCTCTCTTCTTAATGCAATGGTTTTGAGGCATTCTACCCTATTTTCGTGCATTCTAGCGGTTCTTAATTCGCCTACTATTTTTCTCCGTAAAGGTTTCAGCTTTTTTCAGCAAGCCCTATCTAATACCACCCATTACATTGACTCTTCCTTTTCTTCTATCTCCCCTCACTTTTTTACGCTTTCCTTTTTTTGTCCAATGTTTTCTCCGTATTACTCTTAAGCTGAAGCCACTTTCATCCCAAAACCATATCTGGATTGATTCTGGCTTTTCTTTCAAAAGCTTCTTGTACTCTTCAACTTTCTTTCTAAATTCCTCTCTTTTTTGCTCATCTTTTTTATCTTCTAGACTATATTTTGCCCAAATATAGACAGATCGCTTTTTTTAAAGCATATTTCTAAGTTGTGTATTTCCTAACAATATACCCGTTTCTTTTTCCATATGAGTTGATAGTCTTGCTACTGTCCAACTTCCAAATTCATATCCAAACTCTTCAGGCTCTTTGATTATTATCTCCGTCAATTTCTCTATGTATTCTTCTGTTACTTTCCTGTGATTTCCTTTTTTTCTTTTGTCTCTTAAGCTTTCTATCTCTTTCGGATTTCCATTATTGCACCAGTACCACACTTGTCGTTTGCAACATCCTAATAATCCTGATATTTCATCATACGTTTTTCCTTCATTTCTCAGTAACATAATCAATATTCTCTCTCTTGTAACTGCGTGCTCTTCCGTTTTAAGGGCTTTTTGTAGCTCTTTCTTGGTCTTTTGGTCTAAGAAGTTTAACGTCAGCATAGTCATACAAAAAAGTAAGTCTATATATTCTACCTTATATCCACTTAGAGTGATGACAGCTTAACATGAGATGAAAAGTGACAAAGAGGAAACGGTAGTGTTCTGAATCTGTGGATAAGATAAGTCATAATGAATAGACTGACTACGTTCTAGAAATACGCTCCACTGGTCTAGAACATTACCGATTCAACTTGTTAAGGGCAACCTCCTCTACCTCTGGCAAACTCCCTAGAGCTAACCGAGAAGGCTGTTTACTGCCGGATAGACGTTTGAGCAGAGAGGGCCTGGGATCATGGAGCAAATAGAAAATTTCATCCCCTGCATCCCACATTTCATCACTTTTAACCAATTGCAAATTTCCCTGACGCTTTACCAATAGGGGTAATAATTCCCCTGAACGAATCAGGGCTTGTAGATGGGCCTGTTGTAAACTTAAACCCTCTTCTTGAAAAGTTGTTTTCCCTAGTTTTACCTGATCATTACTGAGATATTGATTCCAATTTTTAAACAATTGATGATCAATAAAAGACTGAATCCCCTTCGGTCGATGATTAGGAATTTCTTCTGACCCCTGGTTGGGGAAAATTGCCCAAACCCTTGGCGGTTTAAATTCTTCTAAAGCCCTTTGAGCCAAGACCAAATTGACCTCTGCATTACTGGTTAAGGCAATTAAGGTTCCCATTGAATTCATGCCGGCCGCTTCTAAGACATTCGGATCTAAAGCACTGCTATGGACAGCCCGAATGCCTTCTGATTCAGCAATTTGACAGGCTTCTAATTCCGTATCGATGAGAACGACAGGTTCCTCCTGGGACTGAAATAAACGGGCCATTAACCGGCCTAAAGGCGTGCAACCAATAATAATCGCTCCCGTGGCAGTGGCGGTGGTAATGCCTAACGTATTAGCTAACCATCGGGCCGTTAAACCTTGAATAAATACCGTCATAATAATCGTGAGAAATACCAAAGCTTTAATGGCATCTCCCCCGTTAATTCCTTCGGCGGTTAATAAAATCGCAAAAAGAGAGGCAACCGAGGCTGAGACAATTCCCCTGGGGGCAATCCAAGCGACAAAACATTTTTGTTGCCAAGTTAAGCCACTGTTTAAGGTACAAAGTAGAACACTAATCGGTCGTACCACAAACATCAGGGTTAAAACCGTTAAAACACTGCCCCAACCCAGGGCTACAATACTGGCAAGAGAAAGATCCGCCGCGAGCAGGATAAAGAGGACAGAAACACAGAGAATGGTCAGTTTACCTTTAAAGCGTCGTAGGAGTCGTTCATCCGGTAGGGCAGAGGAGTTAAGAAACATCCCCGTAGCAACGGTGGCCATTAAGCCAGATTCACTAATCAACAATTGGGCCCCACCGAATACTCCCCACACACCAGCCAAGACCACTAGATTATTAATATCTTCCGATAAGAAAGTGGCACGTTTCAAAAAGAAACTCATCAACCAGCCGCCCAGGATGCCAATACCCAATCCAATCCCTAAACGGAGTAAAAGACCTGTTAAAATTTCGATGACATCGGCTTCTACGGTGACATTGGTTTTAAAAATCGTTTCTAGGACAACAACGGCCAGGATGGCTCCGACGGGATCAATGAGTACGCCTTCTCCCTCTAAAATGGTTGCTACTGAACGATCAACCTGAACTTGTTTAATCAATGGGCCGACGACGGTGGGCCCCGTCACCACCACTAATGAGCCATACAAAAAGGCGATCGCCCAGGGAAATTCCGCTAACCAATGAGCCGCCATACCAGCACCGGCCAAGGTAATTAAGGTTCCGAGGGTGACAAGATTGCGTAAACTGCCCGAAACCTGAGAGATTTCTTTTAGACTTAAATTCAGTCCGCCTTCAAATAAAATAATGGCAACGGAAAGGGCGACTATCACTTCTAACCCGTCTCCCAATTGTTGCGGATGGAGCAGATGCAGACCGTTACGTCCTAATAAAATACCAAAGAGGAGCAGGAAGACAATACTGGGAACCTTAAGATAGGCCGCCACAACTTGGGCACTGATGCCTGCCAGTACCGTAAGGATAATTTGTAAGGTTAAATTAAAGGAGCCTTCCATGACAATGAATCATAGAAGATTTTCTCGCCAGTGGATAGCGATCCGATTGTTCTGACAATGTAAGGTTATGGGCGGCGATCGCCGTTGTTCCCTAACTGATGCTGCCTTGAGAAAAGAAAGCATTATCATTAAAATCGTGACTTTTGGGTGATCAAACTCAACCCGCATTGTAACACTTGAGTATTTTGACTCATTTTAAAGTTGAAGATCACTTTTTCCTTTTAAAGCTTGCTATGAATCATCCGGCCTTCCTGTCAGATCGCGACCAACGTCAATGGCGTAGAGAAGAACGCTGGTTAGAAAGATTTTGTATTGGTGGTTTACTCATCGCAGCGATCCTTCTTTTTTGCAGTAATCTTGGCAGTGTTCCTCTCTTGAATGGTGAAGAAGCTACCTTAGCCCAAATTGCAAAGGAATTGGCCGCTCATTGGCCAAAATTTTCAGGCTTTTTTCAAGCAGATCATCCTTCTGCACCCGCTCCAAATTCGATTCCGGCAATCGCTCACAAAACAACGACAGGGATATTAGCGGCGATCGCTGATCCTAGGGAATTAAGCACCATTCCAAAGAAAGTTGCTGGTACATTTCAAGCTCTCAGCCCCCTCAGTGCTAAAGGATCATCGGCTCATTTCCTGACACTCTGGGGAAAACCGATTCTTGCCCAACCGCCCCTTGTTCCGGTTTTATTGGCAAGTAGTTACGCTCTCGGCGGTATTAACCTATGGACAACCCGTTTACCGATCGCCTTGCTGACAGCTTTATCGGTTCCTGGACTCTATTGTGTGGCCAAAGAACTGTTTCGACATCGGTTAACAGCACTCTATGCCGGACTCATCTATTTAACCTGTTGGGGGGTGATTTGTTGGGGGCGATTGGGCAGCAGTCATGGCGTTGTCCTGTTTAGCGAAATTTGGTTAATGGGAGCCGTTTTAAGAACGAGACGCAATCTCATCACTTCCTTTGAAATTGGTTTAGCCCTCAGTTTATTAATGCTCACCCAACCATTATTAGGGGCATTATTAGCCATAACGGCTTTAACTTTTCTATTTTGGGATACGCCCCGCTTATCACGCTCTGTTTACTTTTGGAGTGGTTTGGGGTTGGGACTAGGGCCAGCCATTGCTTGGTATGGATGGCAAAGCTCTCAATGGGGAAAAGTATTTTGGTCACAGATATTTGTTTTCCCTAATGGACAAGCATCTTCGCTCTGGTTGGCCATTATTGGCTTTTATAGTTTAAAACTGTTGCAATATGGTCTGCCCTGGCTATTATTTGCGGGTTATGGTTTTTCCTTAGCCTGGTCTTCACGGCATTGGAGTTGGGGGAAAGCAATTATTATTGGTTTGGGTCTGTATTTTTTACTAATCTGTTTGCTACCAGGACAGTGGGAAAATGCTCTCACACCGATCTATCCTTCCTTGGCTTTAGCTGGGGCGATCGCTTTAAAAGAAGTCCGTCATCTCGATCCCACCATTCCCTATCCCAAAATTTGGCGTTTTGCCTTTTTCGGGTTTTCTTTTATCTTTATTGCCCTAACTATCTCGCTCTATAGTAATTTTCCCGTTCAAATATTACCCCAGAAGGAAAGACCTTTTCTACTATTGATTCTGATCTTTTTCTCTCTTACTTTAGCGATGACGGCTAATCTTCTCGCTCAACGACAGACGGAATTTATTCCGATTTTATTCTGGGGAATGTTTATTAGTCTTCTGCTTTGGGTCAATACCCCTTTCTGGTTGTGGCCAAAAGCTGGAGATTTTCCTGTTAAGGCGATCGCGGCTCTGATTCAAAAAAAGTTCCAGCTTCTCAACCAATTTATACCTGATACATTTATGCGACAGAAAGCGGTATATTACCGCATTTTGCAACAATAGCATCACCCTCGTTACTGAGAGTGAAGGTCGTACCCGACAAAGCCTTGAGCATAATACCCAAAGCACCATTCCAATCGCGTGGAATAACGTGGTCACAAACGGGACATCGAAAAACCTTAGAACCACCTAGTTTTGTGTGGATATGTCCGTATTTCGTACAAGTTTTGCTGGTAAATTCTTCTGTCACGTCAAACACCTGACAGCCACTTAACTCAGCTTTATTTTTAAGGACTTGTTTGAACCGATAATGCGCCCATGTCAACATTTGTCGGGCAGTTTTACTTCTGATTTTTTGCTTGGAACGATTGGTCATTTCTGACGTTTCAAACTTTGGCAGCAAGATAGCTGGATATTTTTTTGTTAAGTAACTTGCTGTTTTTTTATGACAGTCATCAATTAAGTCACGAATCTTGCCTCGTAATCGAGACGCTGCCCGTCTCATTTTTTGTCGTTCTTTAGCAACTTTTGACAGGCTAATTCGACTCATTAAGTCATCAAGATACTTACATAGCCTGTTGATTCGTCCCATATCTGATGAACCGACTTCTAGGAAGTTTTGCCCATCAAATCCTGTCAGAAAAGTTCTTACTCCTGGGTCAAGAGCAATAATGCGATTTTCCGGCTGGGGTGTCGTTTTTGTTTCTTCTAGAAAAATACAGAACCAGTCACCCGACTTATCCTTGATTAGTTGAGTTGCATAAAGACTAACATCAGGGATTGCTTCTGAAGAAATAAAACCAAGCCCCTTTGTTAGAGTTGGATACCATGTTCCCTTGCTGAAATTGCAGTTGTTAAACTTGATTGTTTGTCTAGGAGCTTTACAACTTCTATACTTACAATCCCGACTGGCAGTATAGGCTTGGTGAGCATCAAAAATAGCATTCTGCCTGATATGACAAGGGGTGTCTTTTACCCATTCAGGAAGGTTGGATTGCATGATGATATTTCTTAATTTTCCCTTGCCAATCCTGCCATTTTTCTTTTGGTAGTCAATAGCTTGATTAAAGCAATAACGACAAGCCGCCATCCATTTATTCCACTGTTTCTTCAACTCCAGACTGGGATAAACTTTTATCTTTCTTGCTCTGATTTTTATACTTTCGGAGTCCGTATAATCGCCTTGAGAAACAAGGTCGAATGGCGAGGATGTCTTCAACCATCTCGGCTTCAGGAGAGAGATTTGTCTCCCTATCGAACCACGATTGAGCATCCAAACTTTCGGCAGAACCCGTCAAGCCAATTAAATCCAAATCGGGCAAGCCTATCTTGGTGAGCGACCACAATTGTTGCGACATCTCCAGACATGACTCGTTCCAATAAGGCTGTAAGTTTTTGCCTTTTGAAGTTGAGTCCTCCACCGATTTCGCTGACGACTTCCGCTTGCGGGTATTTTTCTTGGAGGACGGCGACTTGTCTTGAGAGGTCTTCGGATTGTCCCCTACTGCTGACACGAGCGTAAATAACGGTAGCTCTAGTTGGCTCAACCTATTTCCCTGTGTAGGATTCAGTTTCGTATCGCCTTTACCCTGACGGGGTTTTAATTGCTTGGATTTTCCCTTCCTGCTCCCATTTAACCAGGGTTCGGACGTGGACTCCGAGCATTCCTGCTGCGGTTTTGGGTTTAACATATTTTGCGATAATAAATCCCTCAATTCGACGCTTCCATTCTAGCGCATAGTAGCGCATTCTGTCGGTATTTGTGGATTAAATCTTGCTCTTTATTACAGGAACAGTTTTCCCCAAGAATTTGATGTCTAAAACGTTGGTGGGGAATAATATTTACGGGAAATCACGGAGAAACCTTGAAACGACTTCCCCAGCCCTTAAGGCCGCCGAAAATCAGAGCCACTATTCATTTGACACTTGAGCAGCGATCGCGTCAAGATAGATAGAGATTCGTAAAATTTTGTAAAGCTGGTCACGAAATGTCGGTAGAGTTTTTATCGGTTGATGACATTCAGACGATCGCACGTCAATACGGCTACTGGACAGTCTTTATCGGGATTGCCCTTGAAAACACTGGAATTCCGCTACCAGGGGAAACCATTACCATTGTGGGTGGCTTCCTGGCGGGAAGTGGAGAATTAAATTATTGGTTTGTTCTCTTAACGGCGATCGCTGGAGCCGTAATGGGGGACAACTTTGGCTACTGGATTGGCAAATGGGGCGGTTGGCCCTTTTTATTAAAAGCCGGACGCTTATTTAAAATTTCTGAACATCAACTGTTACAAGCTCGCCATCAATTTAGCAAGAACGCCCCTAGAGCAGTATTTTTCGGACGATTTGTAGCCCTATTGCGAATTTTTGCTGGCCCAATGGCAGGTATTGCCCAGATGCCCTATCCTCAATTTTTACTCTGTAATTTAGGGGGTGCAACCCTCTGGGGAACAATCATGGTGACGGCATCCTTTTTTCTTGGACGTTTGATCCCGCTCCATCAATTGGTGTCCTGGGCAGCCCGATTTGGCATTATTGCTTTGATGGCAGTTGTCGCATCTATAGTAGCGATGATTTGGTTAGAATCCCAAAAAGCTAAGTTAGAAATGAAAAAATAGATCAAGAGTCAGAAAGAGCTAGAATTTTTCAGTCTTTTGTAAGAATTCATTGATTTGACTTTGAAGTTAGTTTTAAGATCTGTCTAGTGGATAAACTAGCTAAGTTCCGATCTCAAAATTCCGCTATAATGTTTGCCTATTCAGGATTACCGTGAAATACTATGAGCATGAATTCCCAACTCCAAACCGCTCTACGTCAACGTCGTGCTGTCAAGATTATCAGTGGTTTAAATAATTTCAATATTGACAAAGTCAGTGCAGTAGTAAAAGCCGCCCAAGCCGGTGGAGCCACTTTTGTTGATATTGCCGCCGATCGCGCTTTAATTCAGCAGGTAAAACAGTTAATCGCTCTTCCCGTTTGCGTCTCTGCGGTAGAAGCCCAATTATTAGCTGATGCGGTTGAGGCTGGTGCAGATTTAGTCGAAATTGGTAATTTTGATAGCTTTTATGCCCAGGGTCGTCGATTTGAAGCCATGAAAGTTTTAGCGTTAACCCAAGCCACCCGTCAACTGCTTCCCAATACAACTCTCTCCGTTACCGTTCCCCACATTTTGGCTCTAGATGAACAGGTACGACTAGCCGAAGCCTTAGTAGAAGCCGGAGCTGATATCATTCAAACCGAAGGCGCAACTAGTGCTACACCGAACCATGCTGGCATTTTGGGACTGATCGAAAAAGCCGCTCCCACGTTGGCCGCAGCCCATGCCATTTCCCATGCCGTTACTGTTCCCGTCCTCTGTGCCTCTGGCCTTTCCGATGTCACGGTGCTAATGGCGATCGCCGCCGGTGCGTCAGGAGTGGGTGTCGGTTCAGCTATTAATCAACTCAACGATCAAGTAGCAATGGTGGCCGCAGTACGTAGTTTAGTAGAAGCGTTAAGCAGCAAACAAGTGGCTCTTCGCTAAGGTAATTTCTAACGGAACTCCTACCAGTAAGTCCCCCAGTATTGGTAGGGCTGTTTCATTCTAATACATACTTGTGTGCGACCTCTAATTGATAAAAGATGGTGTAATCAGGGTTCTACAGGGAATCCATATTGATCAAGTTTTGCCCAAAATTGACTCCATCGTTCCTTGGTCAATACCAAAGCCCGTAGGCTCAAAATAATTCCTGGGTAGTGATTCGATAGTAGTGGTGGCGGCTTAAGCCTTTGCTAATTGGGCATTGTAGTCGTGTATAAAGTACCAAATTGCCCCAATATGATTTTCCACATTTTTGGAAAAAGAGAGGCTTTTTCGCACCAGTCGAGAGATTCTTTGTCGAAAGGTATTATTTAATCTTTCAACATGATTATTTTGTCCCGTCTCTTTACCGACTGCTCGATGACGCTTACTGGGAATAACTTTCTCATAAGATACCCAAAAATCCGTGTAAGCAACGGCACATTGTCGGTAAACAGCAGGCAAACTTGCCCAAAGTTTTTTGGCTGATGCACGGCTTCTGTCCCCAATATAACAACCAACAATGTCTCTTGTTGTTCTGTCTATAGCTAACCAGACATAAAACTTATTTTCTTTGGAGAAAACAAATGACCAAAGCTCATCACATTCGATAGTCAATTTTCCTCGCGCTTTTTCTGAAACGCTTATCTGACGAGGTACCGCAGCAAATTTATCATTAACATAATTCTGTAACCATGACCAACTTACTCCTGTGACTCTTTCAACTCCCCGTAGAGAAATTCGCTCTAGTAGGAGCCTATTAATTAATTGTTTTGTCTGTTCTGAAACTCTCTTCTGACTAGAGTTAATAACAAACTGGCGACCACAGTCTTTACATAGATTTTTGGGCTTACCATTATGGGCGGAACCATTCTTAATAGTGTGATAAGAGCCACAACTTGGGCAGGGCTATTTAAAATTAGTCTTTGAGGGACAATATTTCTCTGCCAATTGCTGTTCTACTGTCAATTGATTTAAGACAAAAAATAATAGCGCAAAAATGTTAGTCATAAAAACGTTAATTTAGGGGATAGATTTGAGAAAAATTTATATTAGTTGATATTCTACATCATCCCTGCCATATAAGCTATTTAGACCACCACTACTATCGAATCACTACCCCCCCTTTAGAATGTTCTTTAAATCCCTAAAAGGCTTGCTGTGTCTAAAACTGAGAATTGCTGATCTTCATATAACCAAAATGGAAACAAATTAAAATGACTCACTTTGTAAACTCTCATCCCTATCCTTTCCCCTATAACGGTGATCTTCGTCCTGAAAATACTGCTCTCATTATTATTGATATGCAGACAGATTTTTGTGGTGTCGGCGGCTATGTGGATAAAATGGGCTACGATTTATCCCTAACTCGCGCTCCCATTGAACCGATTAAAAAAGTCTTAAAAATAATGCGAGAAAAAGGCTTTTTAATTATTCATACCAGGGAAGGGCATCGTCCCGACTTATCTGATTTACCTCCTAACAAAAGATGGCGTAGTCAACAAATTGGAGCAGGAATTGGCGATCCAGGCCCCTGTGGCAAAATCTTAGTTAGAGGTGAATTAGGTTGGGAAATCATTGATGAACTTGCTCCGTTATTAGGAGAAGTAATTATTGATAAACCTGGAAAAGGATCATTTTATGCTACCGATTTAGACCTAATTCTTAAAACCCAAAAAATTGACAACATTATTCTCACGGGCATCACCACCGATGTCTGCGTTCATACCACCATGCGAGATGCCAACGATCGCGGTTATGAATGTTTATTGCTTTCAGACTGCACAGGCGCAACCGATTATGGCAACCATCAAGCTGCCTTAAAAATGATTGAAATGCAGGGAGGCGTTTTTGGAGCTTTCACCGACTCCGATACTCTCTTAAAAACAATTAGTGAACTATAACCATCAATGATAGCAAGTCTATTTAAAACACAAACACGAAGAACTCGATAGCAGGGCACGTAAGCCCCTTGTCTGCCTCACTCAACTGCAAATTTCTATAGTATAATTTTCACAACTATCTAAAGTTCTATCTATCTGGAGGAGTAATGGAAAACTTAATTAAAGAAATACAGAACACACCAATACCTACTATTCTTATCTGGAGTGGATTATTTATTGTTGTTCTAGCATTTGTGACAAAGATCGGCGGAATTATTGAGGTATCACCAGAGCAAAAAAAATTGGCTATTCCTACGGGTGCGACCTTTAGTTGATAAAAGCTGTTGTAATCAGGGTTCTACAGGGAACCCATATTGATCAAGTTTTGCCCAAAATTGACTCCATCGTTCCTTCGTCAATACCAAAGCTCGTAGGCTCAAAATAATTCCTGCTCCTTTTTCCTTCCATCGCATCCCTGAACAACATAATCGTTGTTTGACCAACGTCTTACAAGCTGCTTCCGTAACACCTGAACCAATCGGATACTTTTTCTCTAAGTATTCAGCATAATCCATTTGATGCTGATGATTCTCGTAATAAGTAATCGCCGCTTGTAGTTTCTCGGTAAGATTCTTAGAATGACTTTTTTCTTCTTTGACTTCTTTCATCAGATTTAGCAGTTCTCCTGCTTTTCCTTTTTCATGCTTGAGTTCTCGACAATTTTCAGTCAACCATTCTTTTTGTTTTGACACGGTATTCGGATGCAACGCTTCTGCCAAGGCACCTAAGTAACCAGAGGCATGATAGAAATCTAATATCTGTTCTTCCGTTTGCTTTTCTAAAAACTTCCAATTTGATTCTGCCCCGTCTGCTATCCCGACCAATGTTGCCTCTGGATAACGGTTTTTCGCTCGCTCAATTTCTCTTTCTAATCTTTCTAGAAAACTCTTTTTTCCATACTCTGGTGCCGCACCTAGATAGATTGTAGGTTGACGTTCGCCTTCACTATCGTATAGGGAAACGGTTCCCACCATTGCTTCACGGTAGCCATCCTCACACATCAGCATACAGGTTCCATCTAATCCTATTCCCACTGTTGCAATTTGGCTATCCTCCTTGGGCGGGGCATAACTCCACGCTTCTTCTTTTGCCTGTACCACACTTCCTACTGCTTCACTCAATCTTTGGATATAGGATAGCGCTACTTTTCTACCATGATTTTCTAATAAATCATTTTTCACCTCTTTGCCTGCCATCCCTGACATTTTTGAGGATACCTGTTTTGCCAATAATGGCGTTGATGTTATGATTATCCTTGCTTCTCTTTCTAAGGGGCAATACGTTTTTCCTCAAAGGTGAACGCTGATATACATGACGATTCACTATAACCTCACCATAAGGTGTTTGATATTCTTTCGGTTGCTCTCCCTTACTCTTCCAGATTTCTTCACCGATTTTTAAGGGTGAACCATCTGTATCTAAATATTTCAAGGCTTCTTTGCTGGCGATGCAACCTACTTCGTTTAAGCCTTTTTGAATATTTATTTCTGTATCCAACATTGAACGACTGAGTTCTAATGTTAGTTCTATTTTTATCTTTGAACCCTCTACATTAATTAGTTTTGCTGTCATCATTGTTTCCTCTTTGTCACTTTTCATCTCATGTTAACACTTTTCTTTTCCTTCATCAACTAAAGGTCACACCCATTCCTACCGGATTATTTTTGCTAACTATTGGTTTAATTCTTAACTTTTCTACTCCATCGCCTACTTCTACTTCTACTTCTACTTCTACTTCTACTTCTACTTCTACTTCTACTTCTACTTCTACTTCTACTTCTACTCCATCGCCTACTTCTACTCCATCAACTACTTCTACTCCATCGCCTACTTCTACAGAAAAACCTGAGGGAAATGTATCTAAAGAAACTTTACTGAACGAAATCTTAGGAAACTATGAGAATCATCAGTATAATGGGACTAGCGGAAAGAACGATTGGCATTATGTTACTATAAGCAAGGTCAATGACACTACGTTGGAGTGGACAAATCGTGCTGGTGTGAGTTGGAAACTCACCACGACACCAGACAAAACAAAGCTAAATCTTGGGGAAGATTTCCCATACAGAAAGGAAGGTCCTAAACAAGTAACCGTAGTTTGGGAAGGAGATAAGGTATCGGGATTAAATATAGGCGAATTTTACGAGAAGTCTAAATGATTTTCATACACAGGTAAAGGTTTGTGATCGCCGCTTCGGGTGTGACCTTTAGTTGATGAAGGAAAAGAAAAGTGTTAACATGGGATGAAAAGTGACAAAGAGGAAACAATGATGACAGCAAAACTAATTAATGTAGAGGGTTCAAAGATAAAAATAGAACTAACATTAGAACTCAGTCGTTCAATGTTGGATACAGAAATAAATATTCAAAAAGGCTTAAACGAAGTAGGTTGCATCGCCAGCAAAGAAGCCTTGAAATATTTAGATACAGATGGTTCACCCTTAAAAATCGGTGAAGAAATCTGGAAGAGTAAGGGAGAGCAACCGAAAGAATATCAAACACCTTATGGTGAGGTTATAGTGAATCGTCATGTATATCAGCGTTCACCTTTGAGGAAAAACGTATTGCCCCTTAGAAAGAGAAGCAAGGATAATCATAACATCAACGCCATTATTGGCAAAACAGGTATCCTCAAAAATGTCAGGGATGGCAGGCAAAGAGGTGAAAAATGATTTATTAGAAAATCATGGTAGAAAAGTAGCGCTATCCTATATCCAAAGATTGAGTGAAGCAGTAGGAAGTGTGGTACAGGCAAAAGAAGAAGCGTGGAGTTATGCCCCGCCCAAGGAGGATAGCCAAATTGCAACAGTGGGAATAGGATTAGATGGAACCTGTATGCTGATGTGTGAGGATGGCTACCGTGAAGCAATGGTGGGAACCGTTTCCCTATACGATAGTGAAGGCGAACGTCAACCTACAATCTATCTAGGTGCGGCACCAGAGTATGGAAAAAAGAGTTTTCTAGAAAGATTAGAAAGAGAAATTGAGCGAGCGAAAAACCGTTATCCAGAGGCAACATTGGTCGGGATAGCAGACGGGGCAGAATCAAATTGGAAGTTTTTAGAAAAGCAAACGGAAGAACAGATATTAGATTTCTATCATGCCTCTGGTTACTTAGGTGCCTTGGCAGAAGCGTTGCATCCGAATACAGTGTCAAAACAAAAAGAATGGTTGACTGAAAATTGTCGAGAACTGGACAGTGGGAAGTTTATGGATGCCAGATAAGGTAATGACTATGCGACGAAAGTAAGCATATCAGGGCTTGGGGAAGAGGCAAGTTTAGCGGTAAGGAATTTAGGCAAAAGCAGACTGGGTGGACTTTGAGGAAAAATCATTTGGGCTTGATGTTGAAGGGCTAGTTGAGCAATCCGTTCACTAGGGTAGCCATGGGATGGTAATGTCCGAAACCATCGAGGAAAATTAGCCCAAATCCCCTGGGGTAACTCTAAGGCGAGAATTTGAAGTAGCCCTAAAGCAATGGCATTAAGGTTAACAAAACGCTCAAAGGCTTCTACCTTGTTTAAAATCTGAGTCTGAACAGCTTGTGGATAGTCACTGAGGATAAGATTGCTGGGCCAGGTAGGTAAAGTAGGAAGACTCTTAAGCCAAAAACGATAGGCAAAGCTGCCCAAAAGATGGACTAATTGACGAAAAGTGACTTCAATCTTAAATCGGAGACCGTAAGCGGCAATAATCTCAGGTCCAGTCAAACAGAGATCAGTAGAAAGCAGAATCAGTCGTCGTCCGTTAGGCAATTGGGTCAGAACAAACTTGACGAGCTGATGGGGACTATCCCAGTGGAACTCAAAGCACTGATAAGAAACCGTGACTTGTTGACCATAGAGCCAGACTTTAGCTGTCGGAAAGTCCGCCGCCAGAGCGAACAGCTTTTCTAGTTTTATCGAACTCCCCCAAATCCGTGGTCGTCCTCTCCCCGTCAGCGTCGGCACGGAACAAAAGGGGGCATAGGCGACGGTGGAGCAACGCACTCTTGTGATTAGATGCAAGGCGTTCTGGCGAAAACTTTTGAGCACTGGTTCGCAAGCAAAATAAGCATCCAAAATTACATAACTCCCTGCCTCTGCGTAAGTAACACAAAGGTCAGCCATTTTTGTCACCAGGCTCGTCTTCACCTTTTTTTTGCCTTTTCCCTCCCCCTTCTCGGTTGCTTTGGACTTGATGCCATCGTCTAGCCGCAACACTAAGGGCAAGGCAAAGCAGGCTTTCCCTACTCCCACCAAAATACTCAAGGCATTGAAGTAATGACCCCTTATCCACTCTGGCTTGGACACATCTTCCGATTCTTGGTGTAGTCGTTTTACACCTGGCATCTTGCGTCCTTCTTTCCCCACTTTGATGCCATCACCCACATACACCCGTTTCCCTTTAATTCTGTATAGACTTTCATGCTGACTTAGCCACTTTGACCATTGTAAAGTTAGTCCTTCGACCCTAAACGCCTTGGAATCAAACCAATGTAGAGCCTGATTGTAGTAGCTCTCTGTTAAGCCAATGGCATTGACATAGCTAGTTATTGCGCTGGGTTGGCTGTTGAGCACTACTCCCCAGACTAACAGGATAAACCATTGGAACGTTGCTTCTCGGCTAAAGGCTGGACGGAGATTATTGAGGATTTGCTCTAGTCGCTGACATAGTTGCATAATTGATAGATAGCACTGGCTATCGATTTTCTTATATCAGCCAGTTTCGGACATAACGGCACTCTTTTGTATCGGATGTCCGATTTTCTTTTCTCCACTTACACGCCTCGAGAACTTCCCACTGTCCAGTCGAGAACTCAAGCATGAAAAAGGAAAAGCAGGAGAACTGCTAAATCTGATGAAAGAAGTCAAAGAAGAAAAAAGTCATTCTAAGAATCTTACCGAGAAACTACAAGCGGCGATTACTTATTACGAGAATCATCAGCATCAAATGGATTATGCTGAATACTTAGAGAAAAAGTATCCGATTGGTTCAGGTGTTACGGAAGCAGCTTGTAAGACGTTGGTCAAACAACGATTATGTTGTTCAGGGATGCGATGGAAGGAAAAAGGAGCAGGAATTATTTTGAGCCTACGAGCTTTGGTATTGACCAAGGAACGATGGAGTCAATTTTGGGCAAAACTTGATCAATATGGGTTCCCTGTAGAACCCTGATTACAACAGCTTTTATCAACTAAAGGTCGCACCCGCCGCTTCGTAGATTGGCTTAATAAAAGAAAACCCAATATTTTTGATAAGCAATATAATATTCTTAAAAAAATCATTGATAGCGGTTTTCACAGTAGTGAGGTATTTACGATCCTTGTTAATAAGTGGCTTAAGCCCCTTTACCCTATAGGTTTTATCTGTTTATCAATTAACAACTATTCACTCTCAACTATTCACTATAAAACCATGACCAGCACTATTACTGCCAACCCGATAAAAACCCTTCCTCCCGAACTGGAAATTGTCAACATGACCAAAAAATTTGGTTCTTTCGTTGCCTTAGAAAATGTTTCTTTGAAGATGAAACCAGGAACTTTCCATGCCTTACTAGGAGAAAATGGAGCCGGAAAAAGCACCTTAGTTAAGTGCATTATGGGTTTTCATGCCCCCACCAATGGCGACGTACTTATTGATAAACAATCGAGAGAAATTAATAATCCCCGCGATGCTCATCACTACGGCATTGGTATGGTTTATCAACACTTTACCTCTGTTCCCGCCATGACCGTTGCCGAAAATCTAGTTCTCTCTCGCTATGATCAAACAAATATCATTAATTGGCCCAAAGAATTAGAGCAATTAAAAACCTTCATGGCCAATGCTCCGTTTCAAGTTCCCCTGGATAAAACGATTGGTGAATTAGCAGCAGGACAAAAACAAAAACTAGAGATTCTTAAACAACTTTATCTACACAGTCGCATCCTTATTTTAGATGAACCTACTTCCGTATTAACCCCAGGGGAAGCAGATGAAATTCTAGGACTGTTGCGTGAACAAGTTACCGCCGAACAATTAAGCGTTTTAATGATAAGCCACAAATTCAGAGAAGTGACCGCCTTTGCCGACGAAATTACTGTCTTAAGGAAAGGTAAATTTGCGGGTCATGGCAAGGTTAAAGATTTAACGATCGCTGATATGGCCAAAATGATGCTAGGAGAAGAACGAGGCAATTTTGATGAACGAACGGTTAATAAAATTGCTTGCCAAACCTCTGAAGCAATATTGGAAACGACAGACCTTCATGGCAACAAAGATAATGGTTTAGAAGCCGTTACCGCGATTAATTTTCGGGTTTATGGCGGGGAAATTGTTGGTATTGCAGGAGTTTCTGGTAATGGACAACGGGAATTAGTGGAAATCTTAGCGGGTCAACGATTAGCCACTCAAGGAGACATTTTAATTAATGGGAAAGTTTATCATGCTACCCGTAAAGAAATGTTTACCAATCAAGTGTTTATTTTACCCGAAGAACCTTTAAGAAATGCCTGTGTTCCCCAGATGAGTGTGGCTGAAAATATGGCATTAAGGACTTTTGATCGTCCACCTCAAGCTAGGGGATTATTATTAATTTTGAGAGCCATTCGTGAGGCAGCGAAAGGTTTAATTCAGACTTTTTCAGTCAAAACTCCTTCCCCAGAAACTCCCATTAGTCATCTCTCTGGCGGTAATGTACAAAGAGCCGTTTTAGCCAGGGAATTGTCTTCCCAACATATTCAAGTTTTAATTGCGGCGAATCCCTGTTTTGGGCTAGATTTTGCGGCGGTGGAGTTTATTCATCAACAAATTCTTGAAGCCAGAAATCGGGGCGTTGCCGTCTTATTGGTCAGCGAAGATTTGGATGAGTTATTAAAACTCGCAGACCGAATTATGGTGATGAGTGAAGGCAGATTAGTCTATGAAAGTGCGATCGCCGAAGCTGATATTACCACCATTGGCCAAAAAATGGCTGGACATTAGATCTCTTACAAATTCAAGAAAATCCCCCTTTTTAAGGGGGATTTAGCGATTATCTTGTTTGTCAAGGCCTTGATAGGATCGCTATCAAATAAAATTAGTCAAAACAAACAACTCATCCTCATACAACTCGTCAGAGAATGAGTTATGTTAACTCTTTCAACCAATATCAGAGAATTAGCACGCTTGCAGTTTTTCCTCCTTTGTCTCTATATTTTCAGGACATCGCCAAGGTTTTTGACTCTTGACTATAGCATGAAGAAATCCCAATAGCTTATGAGCGCAGGCAATTAAAGCTACTTTTTTGGCCTTACCTGCCTGGAGCAATTTTTGATAAAACGCCTTAATTACCGGATTGTGTTGTATTGCCACTAGGGCTGACATATACAGCACGGCACGCACCCTTGCTCGTCCACCGATAATACGTCGTTTTCCTCGCATTTGCCCACTGTCACAGTTCATGGGAGCAATTCCCACTAGACTCGACAGTTTCTTCAATGGTAGCTCTCCTAATTCTGGCAACATTGATAGCAAGGTCACGGCCGTTACTCTGCCCACTCCAGGTACACTGGTTAATAGCTCATACTGCTTTTTACTCTCTTCGTTGTCTTGCCGCAGTTGGTCTATCTGCTCATCCATTCCTTTTATCCTTTGTTTGAGCCATTGAATATTAGTCTCAATGTCAGCTTTCGCCGTGCTACTACGAACACTGTGCGCTCGTTTTTGTTCACTGTTTAGCATTTCCACTAACTGACTACGACGATTGACCAAATCGGATAAAGCTACTTGAGATTCTGATGCTAACGGTTTTGGGCTTGGTTGCAAGGCTTCTCCAAAATGGGCTAATACCTCGGCATCTATTTTGTCCGTTTTCGCTAGACGACCTGATGCCTTGGCAAAATCTCTGGCTCTTTTGGGATTAATCACTGCTACCTTGAATTCCTCTTTTTGCAGCTTGTGAGCCACTCCTCTTTCCATTCCTCCTGTTGATTCGATGATGATTAACTCAATTTTGTATTTTTTGAGTTGTTCGCTTAATTCCTGCCAGCCTGACTCTTGATTGGTTACTTGCAAAACCTTATTCGCTGGACGTAAAGCTATGTCCAACTTGGCTTTGCTGACGTCTATACCAACCCATTGGCTTGCTACTTGAGTTTCCATGCTTTTACCCCTTTACTTTGAGTTTTTATCTTCATTACTCGACCTTGTTCACTACGGGTTCGAGACCCTCTCGATTTTTCGAGTTTTTGAAGGATTGATGAGTGGCGACCTAGACTAAATCTCGGCTTTTATAACCAAGGGGGAATCGGTCTACCACTCTTCCTTTAAGATACAAGGGGGATCAAACGCCATTGTGCAAGAAGTCTATTAATGTAGATTCCAAATTTTTTTAACTTTAACTTTTAGTTCACCGAAGAGATAGATAAAATGACGGTCATTAAAGCCCAACCCTACGATTATGAATTACCCGTTACGGGTCAAATTGCCTTGCTGATTATTGATATGCAGCGTGATTTTCTGGAAGTAGGTGGCTTTGGAGATGCCCTGGGTAATGATGTTCAACAATTACGAGAAATCGTTCCCACCGTAAAAACATTGCTCGAAGCATTTCGTCAATATCAACTTCCCATTTTTCAAACAGTAGAAGGTCATCGCCCCGATTTATCTGATTGTCCTCCCTCGAAATTAAAACGGGGTAAAGGAACTTTAAAAATTGGTGATACTGGTTCAATGGGGCGTATTTTAATCTTGGGTGAACCGGGCAATCAAATTATTCCAGAATTGGAACCTTTGCCTCATGAAATCGTAATTGCTAAACCAGGTAAGGGGGCTTTTTATGGGACAAATTTAGAATCTCTTTTACAAACTGAAGGGATTACCCATCTCATTATCACGGGGGTTACGACCGAAGTTTGTGTACAGACGACCATGCGGGAAGCTAATGACCGAGGTTATGAATGTTTATTAGTGGAAGATGGGACTGCCAGCTATTTTCCCGAATTTAAAGAAGCGGCGATCGCCATGGTTCGCGCTCAAGGGGGGATTGTGGGTTGGACTGCTACTGCTGATAAGGTGTTAGAAGCACTAGAGATAGACAACAGGGAGTGAGAAAAAGACTTTGCAGGACTCAGAATACATAATTTTAGTTTGATTATATTGAAACTCAAAAAAACGTAACCAATTGTTAAGCTAATTTACAAAATCAGCGATCGCGCTTGTCAGTATCTTCAAGAATATTGGGAATAGTGCTTGGATTATAGTGAATCGTAATGATCGACTATAACGACATCTACGATAAAACCAATTAGGTTTCAACAAAGTAGCCATACTAATCCAGTGGTAGAATACAAATCGCTTACGATGAAATTCAAAATGATTATTGCAAATATCAAGAAAGTATTTAAAAAAGCCCATTTTACAGGTATTGATTCAGGTGGTCTTCTAAAATAAGAAAATAGCTTACTTAAAATCACTAGTGAAATTATCCAAGCTACGTCGATTACATAAAGTACTAGTAAAAATTGCAGAAAACCTATAGATGAATATCCATTTGCTTGAACAGAAGAAAATTTTCCTAAAAAAACGATGCAAATTGTTTGTCCAGTAATCACAAAATAATCGTATAACCATGCTAATTCTTTGAGTTTTTTAAAGTCGTCACTAACTAAGTATAATTGATTACCAATAAAAAATCGCATGGAAACTAATAAAAACGTTACAATCAGAAGTAAACCGTTTACGATTAGACCAGATAACAATGACTTATGGGCCACTTCAAGCATTCTATCGTAAGCAATCCCCATCAACACAGCCAAGAAAAGTGGTGAGATAATAGCCCGTCTTTCCAACTGATTGTTCATGATTTTATTTTAACCGTATATATTTAATGATGTTTACAAATTTTTTACAACAAGTGTAAAGTTTTCCCTTATTAAGTTTTGTTAACAGTCTAAAAATACCGCAAAGACCAATAAAAACAAGAATCACAACCACAAAAACGAGACCAATCAAAAGTGAATTAATTTGTAACCTATCTTTATCTCTCTTATCGTAAATAAATCTTCCTATGTCTAGTGAGGAATTTTGAGGAATTATTCCCAATGTTGCATAAGTTTCGGCTATACCTTGCCATCTACCTGGATACATATATCCGATTTCAACAATATCAGGCATAATATCCAATCGCATTTTTTTTGATTCATAATTTAAATGCTCTAATGTATGACGTTTGCTGTATTTTTTGTAAATTAAGTTAATTATTTCCTGAGTATTTTTATTATTTTTAAAAGTATATTTCCAGCCTTGTAGCGAAGCCTCTAAAAATTTACGAGATATATCTGAATGCTCTCTTAAGTATTGTTCTGTTGTAAAAAGTGTATCACCATAAAAGTCAATTCCCGCCGATCTAGGAGAGAAAATGTTATATTGAATTTTATTTTTTTCAAGTAGATAAGGCTCGTCTGTTGTATAAGCAGAAATAGCATTAACTTTATCTTTGATTAGGGGAGTAATATCAAATGAATGAGGATAAAGGACTAACTGTTCCTTAGAGATACCTTCATTTTTAAGATAAGCAAATAAGGAATCTGCATGGGGTTCAATCATAGCTTTTTTGCCAACCAGATTGTGAATATTATTAATTCCTTTATTTTGTTTAGTTAGTAAAACTAGTGGAGAGTGCTGAAAAATTGCAGCGAGTACAACTATCGGCTCGCCTTTAATATGATCAATTACCAGATCGGATGTGCCAACCCCAAACTCTGCTTGGCCATTTAAAACAGATTTAGTTGAGTCTGTCCAATCTGAAGATTCTTCTATTTTAACCCGAAGTCCAGCTTTTCTGTAAAACCCTTTTTCCTGCGCTGCATAATAACCAGCAAATTGAAATTGATGCTTCCATTTTAGTTTCAGAGTGATCTCATCCATGTAAGTAGAAGTTTCCTTGATTTGCTCTTTCCCTAAAGCAAAATAACCAGGAAAACAAACTACACAGGCAAGTGCAAGAAATAGAATAATCAAAAACCTTGAGCAATTGATTTTAGTTAATTTACCCATAAAAATATATCTGTATATGAATTTTGTTGATGGCTTTTTATTCCGTTAGTAGTTTAGTTACTAATTCCAATATCTTCATTCCAGAGTAAAGGTTTTTTTTCAATAAAGTCTTTCATAAGCTGTTGGCATTCCTCTAAATTTAAGTCAATTACCTCAACCCCATGATGCTCCATAAAGTCTCTAGCCCCTGGGAATGTTCTTGAATCTCCAGCAACAACTTTTTTTATTCCAAATTGAACAACCGCTCCAGCACAAAGATAGCAAGGCATTAGGGTAGAATAAAGTACTGTATTTTGATAGTCTTTAACTCGACCTGCATTGCGAAGACAGTCAATTTCCGCATGAGTTACAGGATCATTGTCCTGAACACGTCTGTTGTGTCCTCGGCCGATAATCTTTCCAGACTTTACTAGAACAGAGCCGATAGGAATTCCTCCCTCATCAAGCCCAAGCATCGCTTCTGCAATAGCTTCTTTCATAAACGTATCTATTGTTAGATTGGCTTGTAAGATCACTTTACTATTCCTGTAGATAAGCAGACATGAATGAACTTTCGTAGAGCTTGATTTATGCCCGTTTCAAACGAGATCGCGGCTCTTATCGGTTAGCTTAAGAAACTCAGCCTCACCACTATTCAGTTTAGATTAATTGCGATCAATTTGGATTACTGTGTGCTTCCTTAAATGCGATCACAATGGTTCGCGCTCAAGGGGAAATTGTGGGCTGGACGGCTCCTGCTGATAAGGTGTTAGAGGCACTAGAGATAAACAACAGGGAGTGAGAAAAAGGTTTTGTTTGTTACCAAGGCAAGGGCTGGAGTTAGGCCAACCCCACCTACCCTCGAAAATGTTATAGTAGCATTAGATACAAAAATAATTTTTTATTAATGCTATGAAAACCTCTCCTTTCTTGGCCAGAGTGAATCTAGGCGAAAACCTTCCCGTTCAAAATCGGAAAAGTGCGATCGCCGTCAGGTAGGATCTGGGGGGGCAGTAACTGTAATTCTCGTCGGGCGGGATCGAGACGAAAGTGAAAACGACTCAACACATCCATCCCCAAAATCCCCATCACTCCCTCTGGAACCATACCCTGGGACAGTTGTAGAGCCTGTAAGCCTTTGACCTAAGCCTTATCGAGAATCAAGGGGGGTAAAGCGTAAAGGGCTGCATCCATTTCTCGACAAGCATTGCCAGCCACTGCATAGCGGGTATTCTCGCGGGGAATTGGTGTTCCTGTTAAGCCTAATAATTTTGTCCAGGCGGCGGTAACGATGGAAATAGAAGCTCCCGTATCTAGTAAAAATTGTCCTGAATGTTCTCCTGTTTTGACGGTCATTGTCCAGGATAAACCGCCGCTTAAAGCCTGTAAGGGGAGATTGCCCTGACCCTGGATAAGAGGATGAGGTAATTTAGTATTTGCCAAACGGATGATGGCTTGGGAAGGAATGGCTTGATCCATTGAGGTCAGCGATCGCGGCCTGGTGACGGTGTTAACGGGCTTGGCAACTTGACCCAGGGCGGGAAACATCAAAACTTTTCCCAGGGCGATCGCGGTGATCAACAGAATAATCCAATGGCCAGAATTTTTATCAAACATCGTCAATAATTGCAGAACTTTTGGACAGATATTTCGCGGTTAAAGACTTGACCACAATATAAAGCACTGGCACAACAAATAGGCTTAAAAAAGTGGCAACTAGCATTCCACCAAAAACGGCTGTTCCTAAAGATTGCCGACTACTAGAACCGGCTCCGGTAGCAATCAATAAGGGAATATTGCCGAGCAGTGTGGCGAAACTGGTCATTAAAATGGGGCGTAGTCTTCCCTGGGCGGCGGCGATCGCGGCTTTAGTAATCGATAAACCCTGTTCTCGCAATTGGTTGGCAAATTCGACAATCAGAATTGAGTTTTTACTGGCTAAACCAATTAACATTACTAACCCAATCTGACAGTAAATATCATTGGCAAAACCCCGTAAAAATTGGGCTGCTAAAGCGCCTAAAATAGCTAGAGGAACGGCCAACATAATAATAAACGGATCAACATAATTTTCGTATTGGGCCGCTAAAACCAGAAAAACAAAGAGCAATCCCAAGGAAAAGATAATGGGAGCCAAGCCGCCTGATTCCAATTCTTCCAGGGAAACCCCCGACCATTCATAACCAAACCCTAAGGGTAAGATTTTCTTGGCTAAATTTTCCATTTTTTCAATCGCCTGACCAGAACTGACCCCTGGTGCTGCCGAACCATTGACGGCGATCGCCCGAAAAAGATTATAGTGATTAATCGTCTGGGCACTCACTTTGGAAGTGACAGTTACCAAATTAGATAGAGGAATCATTTGATTGCTATTAGAGCGCACATAGAGTTGATTAATATCCTCTGGACTATTGCGAAATTGCTGATCGGCCTGTAAATAAACCCGATAGGTACGATCTTGTAAAATAAAATCATTCACATAGCTCGATCCCATCGCTGTTTCTAGGGTTTTAAAAATATCATTGACCTCTACTCCCAAAATTTTAGCGCGATTACGATTCACCTCAATTAATAACTGGGGACTATTGGCCTGAAAAGTGCTAAATACCCGTTGTAATCCAGGGGTTTGATTAGCTTCACCTAATAACATTCCCATCGTTTGTACCAAAGTTTCTAAATCACTGTTGGCACGACGATCCTGAAGTTGAAAATTAAAGCCACCAAAGTTTCCTAAACCTCGAATAGCTGGTGGATTGAGAGGAAAAATACTGGCCTCAGGAATCTGGGAAAATTGACCAAAGAGTTGTCCAATAATTGCCTGTACGGATTGATCTGGCTTTTTGCGCTCTTGCCAAGGTTTAAGGGTTGTGAAAATAATGCCTTGGTTAGCACTACTGCCACTAAAACTAAAACCGCCCACCGTAAAAGTTCCCACCACTTCTGGCACTTTTAAAATTGTCTTTTCTACCTCCGTCATAATCTTGCTGGTATATTGCAAAGAAACCCCTTGAGGAGCCTGAATCAGCGTAATAAAATAGCCCTGATCTTCTTCTGGTAAAAAAGCGGTAGGTACGATGGTATAAAGCCAGATCGTCACCCCAAAAAGAGCGATAAAAATACCGATAATGAGAGCTTTTAGACGGACTAATTTAAAGAGTGAATTCTCATAACTGTTTTGGATAATGCTCAAAAATCCATTAAAACCATTGAAAAACCAGGCAATCCAACGAGGCGGATGTTGCCCCGATCGCAACCAAAGAGCGCAGAGAGAAGGGGTTAGGGTCAAGGCCAGAAAGGTAGAAATACCAATGGAAAAGGCGATCGTCAGCGCGAATTGTTGATATAAAGCTCCAGTTGTACCAGGAAAAAAGGCAACGGGAATAAACACCGCCATTAAGACTAAAGAAGTGGCAATCACAGCACTACTTAACTCCTTCATAGACTCGCTGGCAGCTTGGTAGGGCGGCAAGCCTTTTGTCTGAATAAAACGACTAATTTGTTCAACGACAATAATGGCATCATCGACAACCATGCCGGTCGCTAAGGTTAAACCAAACAGAGTTAAACTATTGATGGAAAAATTAAAGGCTTTAACAAAAATAAACGTACCCACTAAAGACAGGGGAATGGTTAAAGAAGGAATCAGTGTGGTGCGCCAATCCTGAAGAAAAATCAGAATTACGAGAATGACCAACGTGACGGATTCAATTAAGGTTTTGATCACCTCAGACAGAGACTCTTTTACAAAATTAGTGCTGTCGAGAGCGATTTGATAATCAATCCTTTCTGGAAAATCCTGGGACAATTTTTTGAGTTCTGCTTTCACCAGTTTGCCGACTTCTAACGCATTACTATCAATCAACTGATAAATCCCTAAACCAACCGCATCATAACCGCGATAACGAAGAAAGCTATTATAATTTTCTGCTCCCAATTCAACTCGTCCCACATCCTTAAAGCGAACAATCAGACCATTATCGCCCGTTTTAAGAATCAGATTATTAAAATCCTCGACATTGGTTAACTGACTACTAGCCCTTAGATCGATCTGAAATTCCTGCCCTTTGGGTGCGGGTTCCTTGCCAATTTGACCAGCTCCAACCTGCAAGTTTTGTTCTTTTAAAGCCTGAACAATGTCATCGGTGGTTAAACTTTGACTGGCTAATTTAATCGGATCCAGCCAGAGTCGCATGGCATATCGTCTTTCCCCAAAAATTCTCACCCCTCCTACCCCTGATAACCGTTTAATCGGATCGACTAAATAGCGATCGGCGTAATTACTTAAAAAGACATTATCATACTTGCCATTGGCACTATATAAGCCAATTCCTAATAACAAACTATTAGACTGCTTACTAACATTAACCCCAGTTTGTTTAACCGGTTCAGGAAGTTGCGGTTCGGCTAAAGAAACCCGATTTTGCACATCAATGGCGGCAATATCCTTATCCCTGGAACGGCTAAAGGTAGCGGTGATACTACTGGTTCCATCATTACTACTGCTAGAACTGAGATATTTTAAGCCTTGTACACCATTGATTTGTCGCTCTAAAATATCGGTGACAGCCTTTTCAACCACTTCGGCACTGGCTCCACTGTAGTTGGCTGTTACCTGAATTTCCGTGGGAGAAATATCGGGATATTGGGCAACGGGCAGATTCACTAAGCTAATCATTCCGACTAACAAAATCAGTAAGGCACAAACACTGGAAAAGACAGGGCGTTTAATGAAGAAATCAACAAACATAAGGGAAAATTAGCAGGAATTTGACGGTGAAGCAGTTGAGGATTTGGGTAAGACCCATGAGAAGATGGGGTGAGATTTTCGATCTAATATTTTTTGACTTAGTGTAACGCTTGCACACCGTTAAGAAACTGCTACGGGTTGAGATTGCCTTTAGATGGCATTGTGTCCTATTCTGCAAGCTTGACGATCAAGGGCTTAAACGCCTTACCTGTCGGTGTTTTAGAGAGCAAACTGCTGAACACTGCAGGGCGAACGCATCTAAAAATGATACAGATGCAAGAACATTATAGAGGGATGGATAAGGGAAAATAAGGAAAAGTGCATAGAAAACAAAAGCGATGAAACTCCGACCCAAATATAGACTGGTAGAACACTTTGCCGAAATAGATGACCCTCGCATCGAACGAACAAAACGGCATAAACTCATTGATATTCTAACGATTGCCATCTTAGCCGTCATTTGTGGAGCAGAAGGTTGGGTAGCCATGGAAAGTTTCGGCAAGGCTAAACATCAATGGCTAAAAAAAATTTTGGAATTGCCGAATGGCATCCCCTCCGACGATACGTTTGCGCGTGTATTTGCTAGTCTGAATCCAGAGCAATTTCAAGACTGTTTTCTGCATTGGGTCAAAAGTATAGCGGAGGTAAGTGAGGGAGAAGTCAGCAATTCCAAATTCAGAATGTAGTCAAAGATACAAAAGGCTCAATGTATTTACTGGCAAGGGTTTTGCTATGAAAATTGCCAATTAATCAACTAGGAAGAATTCGAGACAGCGAGAGAAACTGAGTCATCAAGCATAAAATCTAAAAGATGATGCCAGCTTTCAAAGAACAGATATTTGGTCAAAGAGAGAATATCTTGAAAGAATCCCTTACGAGTGCCGCGTTGGACGCGAATTCTCTGGTAACGTTCATCAACCAAACCTAAAACCGTGTGCAAGAGAAAAGCCAGCAAATTCAGGGTAAGCAAAACAGAGGCGAGGTGTTGTTTACCATGCCCAAAATTATGCTCTAAGTGATAGCCTCGATTTTTGAGAATATTGTGATTCTCGTTCTCAGTACGCCAACGAGTCCGTCCAGCACGACAGACATCAAGAACGATGTGAGGGGTGAGAAAATGATTGGTAATCCAACTATTGTGATAAAGAAGTTGAGCATCGGATTCGCGGTGGATTTTTAGCTCACACCAGTTAACCAACAAAGCAGGCTGTTGGTCTCGCAGGGGAATCTGATTGAGATAACGGCAGTGCCAAATCTCGAAATACTTCCCATTCCAACGTCGGTGTTGAGTGGTTTTGACTTCTCCATTAGCTTCTAAATAGTTTAACCATTCATAGAGTGTGGGATGAGAAGTCGGTAAACAGACGAAGATAAAGTTGAAATCGTGGTCGAGACAGTGCTGACAAGTGGGCTGACGACTGTACAAGTCATCCCCTAGCAGAGTTATCTTCTGTCCCGCAAACAAACTAGCATGGTTACTTATCCAACGTTTCGCCGCATTTTGCTCACAATCTTGCTTTTCAGAACCGTCTTGAGGGGTGATAAATTCAGGGGGTAAGGAAAAAACTGATTCATGGTCTGGGGAAACAATCACGGGCAATAATGCCTGATGGAAGTAGGTGACTTTTCCCTGTTTTGACGTTTTGGTTGAACAGCATGGACAATTTACTTTTTCCGAACTGTAGTAATTTGTCCCATCCATTGCTACTAGAAGATTTCCCCTCAATATTTCATAGGCTTTCAAGAATCCCATGCTCCTCAATGCTTGGTAAATTAACCCAAACAAAGGGAATAGACTACTCGCTGCTACCCCATCCACAATGTTGCGAATCTGTTCTACTGTTGGTATTTTTTCTAGTCCAAACAAGCTCTGAGCATTATCTCGCCCACAACGGCTGTTAAGCTGACGTTGGTACTCTAAAAATGACTCATTTTGCATAAAAAAGGCGGCAAATGCCCCCAGTATCGCCTCTCTTAGACTATATTTCGTTGCATTACTAACCGAACGGGGGTCATCTATCTTCCCAATGACCTCGTTTAAACAGTGAACGATTCCGTCAAAACTTAGGTCGTTTACTTCCATCTTTCTCTCTGCAAAATCAGTAGACACTTTTCTCTTTATTCATAACTTCCTATAGGTCAAAGTTTTTCTGTCTCTATTTATACCATTTGAATTTGGAATTGCTGGGGAGAAGTGATAGCGATTGACGGCAAAACCCTTCGCCACTCCTATGATAATGCCAACGGAAAGGGCGCAATTCAGATGGTAAGTGCATGGGCAACAGCAAATCGTCTAGTACTAGGACAGTGCAAGGTGGAAAGCAAATCGAATGAAATCACGGCGATTCCTAAACTCCTGAAAATGCTAGAGGTCAAAGGTTGTATCGTAACGATTGATGCCATGGGAACTCAGACAAAGATTGCCCAACAGATAGTAGGGCGAGGGGGAGATTATGTTTTGGCATTGAAAGGCAATCAAGGTAATCTATGTGAGGATGTTGAACAATTATTTGCTCATGCTCAAGCGATTAATTTTGCGGGAATTAAGCATGATTTTCATCAAACAATAGACAAGGGACATGGACGGATTGAAATTCGCCGTTGCTGGACGATGGAACAAACAGAATTTTTGCTGGGTGGGGAGAAATGGGCAAAGTTGACGAGCATCTGTATGATTAAAGCGGAGAGACGATTGAAAGACAAAACAGAGTATGAGACTCTCTACTATATCAGTAGCCTGCCGAGTAATGCTCAAAAATTATCCCAATCTGTTCGTAGTCATTGGTTGATCCCACATTCCGCAGGTTGTCGAAGAGGAGCACTAGTTCACGCGAGCTAGTATCGGTACTTGTGCATTGATTTCGGGCAAGGATAAAAAATGTCAATAAAGTTCTAAAATGGAGTCTTGTCTTAGATAGGGCTTGCTGAAAAAGTCAAAAAACGAAAGAAATGTGGGTTAGGGAAGTATGGACTGAAAAAGCATAGATAACTTATCCTTATGGAAACAAATCAAAATACAGATTTTGTTTAATCTATTGTTCCTTTCTGTCTAAAAAGGTCAACACAAATCACTCCTCACAAAAGAGAGGAAAATTAACACCATTTTTCACAAGAAAAACGACTCTACAACTTTTTACTTTTTGTCTTCTGAAGTAGAGTAGAAAGATTCATTACCAAAAAGTTCATCGCAATTACCGTTTCCGAGGTCTCAGGTAGTTTGGCCATCACTCGACCAAGACTAAATTTCCTCTTTCCCTGTCCGAATTTACCCTCAATGGCATTACGCACTCTTTCATCTGAGCGTGCCTCTTTCTTTTTTTCTTTGCTCACCTCTTTCGGCGGTCTTCCCAATCGGGGACCACTCATTCTTATATCCCTTTCTTTACAATAAGCTCGATTCGCTTTTGTTCGATAGATTTTATCCACATGAACCGATTCCGGATAACATCCTGTTTCCCTTTTATATTCTTCTATTCGCGCTTGTAAATCTCCCGATTCGTTGTAATTATCCCAACTTAATTTGTCTAAGAAGACAAAGCCATTCACATTACTTGCCGATATTTTAGCTCCAAACTCTACTGCTTTTCCCGCTTTTCCACGCACTATTGGACGCACGTGAGGTTGGCTTACACTCACAATTCTGTTTTCTACTTTATTTGTCTTTTTTTCATACATTTCTAACTGTTGCTCATACACTTTTCCTATCGTTACAAGCTCTTCTTGCTCTTTTTTCGTTAGTTTTTCTAACTTTGCTCCCTCTTCTATCATTTTTTCTATATCAGACAAGTTTCTTTTTATATATCCTAGTTGTTTTTTTGTTCCTTTTCTTCTTTCTTTTTTTGACACACGACGTTTTTTTGCTATGGCTAAGTACTCTTTTCTTGCCACTTCCCTATAAGTCCTCGGCTTTTCTTTCCTTTTCTCTTTTATTTCTTCATACAGCTTATCTATTATTTTTTCTGTTTTTTCTCTGGCATCATTCAATATTCCTATATCCGTTGGATATTTTATATCTGCTGGTGTACAAGTCGCATCTAACAATAACTTTCCTTCATTTTCTTTTTTTTCTGACGCTACACCCGTCGCTTTTTTTTCTATTTCTTTATTAATTTTATTTATTAATTCCATTCCTATTTTTTTACGAAAATGAACCATCATTGACGCATTAAATGCTTCTTTGCTACTATAGCTTTCCATTCCTATAAAGTACTGTAAATAAGGGTTCTCTTTTATTTGTTCTACTGTTTCTCTGTCACTTTTTCCTGAAATTTCTTTGATAATTAATGCTCCTAATGCCATTCTAAATGATTTGGCTGGGGCTCCTTTTTTTTCTGTGAAGTTTTTTGCATATTCTTCCTCATATTCTTCCCAAAGAATCATTTTTGACATTTCTATCCAACGATTTTCTTCGTCTAACTGCCCGCCGAACAGATTTTTCAAGTTTTCTGGTGTTTCAATTGAGTACTGTTGCTTTCGGTACATCTGCTTTCTCTCTTCTTAATGCAATGGTTTTGAGGCATTCTACCCTATTTTCGTGCATTCTAGCGGTTCTTAATTCGCCTACTATTTTTCTCCGTAAAGGTTTCAGCTTTTTTCAGCAAGCCCTAGATAGAATCAACAGTAAAAATGAATAACCTAAATATTAAAGACCTCGACCACTTAGGAATCGTAGCGGGAATTATAGATGAAATGGGTTTAGTAGAAATTATCGATGAGGAAGTGGGAACTCATCCTCAAGAAAAGCTCAGTGTAGGTACAATAGTAAAAGCAATGATATTAAACTGCTTAGGATGTATCAATGCTCCGTTATATTTGTTGAGTGAGTTTTTTAAAGGAAAAGCATTAGAACACCTATTAGGAGAAGGAATAAAAGCAGAAGATTTAAATGATGACAAGCTAGGAAGGTCATTGGATAAGGTATTTGGAGTGGGGGTAAAAAACCGGTTCACGAAAATAGTCCTAAAAGCGGCAGCAATCTTTGGAATAGAACAAAAGTCAAAGCATTTAGACTCAACCTCAATGTCTGTACAAGGGAAGTATAAGGAAAGGATAGAAGATGAGGAAGACGAGCAGACAAAAGCCATAAAAATAAAATTTGGTTATTCCAGAGATAAACGACCAGACCTAAAACAGTTTATGTTAAATATGATATGTAGTGGAGATGGTGGTGTCCCTCTCTTTATGCAATTAGGAGATGGCAATGAATCGGATAAAAAGGTGTTTCCCCAGATAATCAAAGACTGTCAAGAAAGGTTGAATATGGAAGGTTTATCGGTGATGGATGGAGCTTTTTATACGGCGGAAAATGTGGGCATGGCGAGGTCAATTCAATGGTTAAGTCGTGTCCCTCTGAAAGAAGCCACTGAGACTTTGGCAAATATATCAGAAGACCAATGGCAGCAGGGTGAACAGGACGGTTATCGTTGGCAAGTGAGGGCTTCGGAATATGGGGGTGAACAGCAACGATGGCTTGTGGTCGAAAGTGCTCAACGTCTCCAGTCCGATAATAAAGCTATAAGTCAAAAAATTGAGAAAGCCGATAAAGTTGTCAAAAAAGAATGGCAGAAACTTTGTGGACAGAATTTTGCTTGTGAGGCCGATGCTCTTACTGAGGCTCAACTCTGGCCAAAAACCTTGACTTATCATCAACTCAGTCAAGTTGAGGTTCAGACTATTGGGTGCATCCCACTTAAGATAATACATTGACACTCAAAAGAGGAGAGTGATTGAGATAAGCACATCGTAGCCGAAGAATACGAGAAACATTATGAAGATGCCAACGTGCTCCCGACAATTTAACCCTAGCTCCCACCTGTTTAATCTTAGACTCCACATCACCAGAACCAATCACAATACCAAGCTGTTGATAGTATTGGTAATCAGGGATACGCTGATAATGCTTCGTCAAATAGGCTTGAAAATTCTTTGCCCTCTTGCTTTTGACTCCATCAAACGCATCTATTGCCTTGTTCACAAAACCCCGCCACAGTAAATGCTCCACTGCTTCTAGCCGTTTGAGAGAGCCACCCACTTTGAACAGATTCTCCTTGAGATGATACCAATCCAACACCTCTCGTCGTATCAGCCACGATTGAGTGGCGAAACTCTCTACCGCATTCCAGATTGCGGGATGACCATCTCCCAAAAAGGTCACTATTGGGGACAAAGGTTGAACATTGCTCCAATTCTTTAAGCCCTCTGGGTCTTGGAAAAAGGCTTCACAGACATTGCCATGAAGACTCACCAGTTTATAATCTCGCCACTGTCCCCCTTCCTTCTCCTCGCCCCGCAGACAAATCTTTCCCCCATCTATACTGACCCCCGCACTCTCTGACTGAGCTTGAGCTAAGGGCAGTTCTGTCCGTTCTACCAAGCGATGTAAACTGCTATGTCCTACTTTTATCCCCATCAACTCCTCTATATCTTCTTCTGCTTGTTGGTAGGATGTTTTCGCACTGGCTCTTAGACAGCATTTCTCTAAACCTGGACTTAAGACGATTTTTGGCGACACCTTTAGTTTTCTGGCTTGTTTTTGGCTTATTTCCACTTCTCCGACTAGGGTTTTGATTTTTCGCTTGTTTCCAGACCGTTTTTTTCCCCCTTCTGAAAAAAAAACTCCCCCATTGTTGGCCCCACAATTTCTAACATCTGGGTTCTGACTTCTACTTCGATGCTTCCAAAGTCCTTCTGTTTCTCTGGTTCCGTATATTTGCGCAGGATACGGGCTGATTCGGTGAGATGCTGTTTTAACAGTGCTTTTTCTTCTGGGGGAATCGGTAACATACTTTTTTCGCTCATCAGTTTTTTTCCATTTTACCCCAGATTCTATGTACTACTTTATCCGGGATGTACCCATTTACATTTATTCTTTTGAGGATGGAAAACACTTGACAGAAGAGGTAAAAAAAATGGTTTAATTTCTATAACAAAGAGCGATTCCATCAAGCTTTAGAATATCAGATGCCAGACCAAGTCTACTGGACAAGTTTGAATTTGGCTTGAGAGGACGTTTTTAGTTAGGGAGTCCGTTAACTTCAGAGCTTTACTCCCCGCTATTTTTGTTCAGTCTATTGGGGCCACCTCACTGACTCCATTGTGGAAGTAATAGGTTTAACCGGAACCTTGGTAATTGGTAACTGTGTTACGGCTTAATTTATCGAGTAAATTTAGACGAACGGCATTAGAGTTAGAACTAGGCAGTCTGGGGTCAATAGTGGGAAATATCTGCGTTGAGCCTTAACTGCCAGCGTTGCTGGGTCTGCACTAATTGAGTAATTGAAGCAACAGGAACTTTGGCGATCGCATTTCTGCCTAATAAACTGGTCGCCACTTCTGCCACAGTGGCCATGTGTCCCACAAATAACAAATTGCCGGAAAATTTTGTAGTTAATTGCTCGGTAACTACTGCTAAACGAGTCATCATCGCCGTTTCCGTTTCCGGATAGGACGGTATAACACAGGAACAATAGTGGGGTTCAATCAAGGGATATTGACGACAGAGTGATTCCCAAGGCTCCGTTTCCGGCCTTTCCGTTATCCAGTGGGGATTTAACCATTCCCCTAGGCCCGCCTCCACTTTAACGGATAGATTCAAACTATCGGCCAGGGGATAGGCTGTTTGCACCGCGCGTAAAAAAGGAGAACAAAAAATATGATCAATCTTTTCTGGGGCTAAACGCTGGGACAGTTTTTGTACCTGTTCTAATCCCTCGGCGGAAAGAGGTGGATCATAACGTCTAGCGGCGGTTTCAAACCATTCAGGAGAAGCAAAGTCTAAACGATGCCCATGTCTGACCAACCACACTGTCCGTTTCATCTCAGCTTTTTCTAACTCATACTACTTGAAAAGAGTCCCAATAGGCCGACAGCTTCTGCCTGTTGTTGCACACGTTGACTAATGCGATCGCAGACAGACTCACAAATCCCAAAAATAACTGGATCGGTAATACTATAATAAGCACTCACGCCTTGAGCTTGACGGGACAAAATTCCCGCCTGGGTCAGCACTTTTAAATGTTTAGATAAATTAGCTTGACCTAGACCCGTTGCCTCCGCTAATTCCGTTACATTCATAGGGCCAGCCTTGAGACAACTCAATATTTGTAAGCGGCTGACTTCAGACAACACCTTAAAATAATCAGCAACCAGCGTCAAGATCTCGGAATCCGTTTTAGCAGATGGGGTGTCAGCCATAGGTTCACACAGGAATTAATCGCAATATATGGCTTAAATCTTATCAGAAAAATGGGTTTAAAACCCTGTCGTTCTCAGGGCGCAGCAATTCCAAATTCAGAATGTAGTCAAAGATACAAAAGGCTCGATGTATTTAGGGCTTGCTGAAAAAGTCAAAAAACGAAAGAAATGTGGGTTAGGGAAGTATGGACTGAAAAAGCATAGATAACTTATCCTTATGGAAACAAATCAAAATACAGATTTTGTTTAATCTATTGTTCCTTTCTGTCTAAAAAGGTCAACACAAATCACTCCTCACAAAAGAGAGGAAAATTAACACCATTTTTCACAAGAAAAACGACTCTACAACTTTTTACTTTTTGTCTTCTGAAGTAGAGTAGAAAGATTCATTACCAAAAAGTTCATCGCAATTACCGTTTCCGAGGTCTCAGGTAGTTTGGCCATCACTCGACCAAGACTAAATTTCCTCTTTCCCTGTCCGAATTTACCCTCAATGGCATTACGCACTCTTTCATCTGAGCGTGCCTCTTTCTTTTTTTCTTTGCTCACCTCTTTCGGCGGTCTTCCCAATCGGGGACCACTCATTCTTATATCCCTTTCTTTACAATAAGCTCGATTCGCTTTTGTTCGATAGATTTTATCCACATGAACCGATTCCGGATAACATCCTGTTTCCCTTTTATATTCTTCTATTCGCGCTTGTAAATCTCCCGATTCGTTGTAATTATCCCAACTTAATTTGTCTAAGAAGACAAAGCCATTCACATTACTTGCCGATATTTTAGCTCCAAACTCTACTGCTTTTCCCGCTTTTCCACGCACTATTGGACGCACGTGAGGTTGGCTTACACTCACAATTCTGTTTTCTACTTTATTTGTCTTTTTTTCATACATTTCTAACTGTTGCTCATACACTTTTCCTATCGTTACAAGCTCTTCTTGCTCTTTTTTCGTTAGTTTTTCTAACTTTGCTCCCTCTTCTATCATTTTTTCTATATGAGACAAGTTTCTTTTTATATATCCTAGTTGTTTTTTTGTTCCTTTTCTTCTTTCTTTTTTTGACACACGACGTTTTTTTGCTATGGCTAAGTACTCTTTTCTTGCCACTTCCCTATAAGTCCTCGGCTTTTCTTTCCTTTTCTCTTTTATTTCTTCATACAGCTTATCTATTATTTTTTCTGTTTTTTCTCTGGCATCATTCAATATTCCTATATCCGTTGGATATTTTATATCTGCTGGTGTACAAGTCGCATCTAACAATAACTTTCCTTCATTTTCTTTTTTTTCTGACGCTACACCCGTCGCTTTTTTTTCTATTTCTTTATTAATTTTATTTATTAATTCCATTCCTATTTTTTTACGAAAATGAACCATCATTGACGCATTAAATGCTTCTTTGCTACTATAGCTTTCCATTCCTATAAAGTACTGTAAATAAGGGTTCTCTTTTATTTGTTCTACTGTTTCTCTGTCACTTTTTCCTGAAATTTCTTTGATAATTAGGGCTTGCTGAAAAAAGCTGAAACCTTTACGGAGAAAAATAGTAGGCGAATTAAGAACCGCTAGAATGCACGAAAATAGGGTAGAATGCCTCAAAACCATTGCATTAAGAAGAGAGAAAGCAGATGTACCGAAAGCAACAGTACTCAATTGAAACACCAGAAAACTTGAAAAATCTGTTCGGCGGGCAGTTAGACGAAGAAAATCGTTGGATAGAAATGTCAAAAATGATTCTTTGGGAAGAATATGAGGAAGAATATGCAAAAAACTTCACAGAAAAAAAAGGAGCCCCAGCCAAATCATTTAGAATGGCATTAGGAGCATTAATTATCAAAGAAATTTCAGGAAAAAGTGACAGAGAAACAGTAGAACAAATAAAAGAGAACCCTTATTTACAGTACTTTATAGGAATGGAAAGCTATAGTAGCAAAGAAGCATTTAATGCGTCAATGATGGTTCATTTTCGTAAAAAAATAGGAATGGAATTAATAAATAAAATTAATAAAGAAATAGAAAAAAAAGCGACGGGTGTAGCGTCAGAAAAAAAAGAAAATGAAGGAAAGTTATTGTTAGATGCGACTTGTACACCAGCAGATATAAAATATCCAACGGATATAGGAATATTGAATGATGCCAGAGAAAAAACAGAAAAAATAATAGATAAGCTGTATGAAGAAATAAAAGAGAAAAGGAAAGAAAAGCCGAGGACTTATAGGGAAGTGGCAAGAAAAGAGTACTTAGCCATAGCAAAAAAACGTCGTGTGTCAAAAAAAGAAAGAAGAAAAGGAACAAAAAAACAACTAGGATATATAAAAAGAAACTTGTCTCATATAGAAAAAATGATAGAAGAGGGAGCAAAGTTAGAAAAACTAACGAAAAAAGAGCAAGAAGAGCTTGTAACGATAGGAAAAGTGTATGAGCAACAGTTAGAAATGTATGAAAAAAAGACAAATAAAGTAGAAAACAGAATTGTGAGTGTAAGCCAACCTCACGTGCGTCCAATAGTGCGTGGAAAAGCGGGAAAAGCAGTAGAGTTTGGAGCTAAAATATCGGCAAGTAATGTGAATGGCTTTGTCTTCTTAGACAAATTAAGTTGGGATAATTACAACGAATCGGGAGATTTACAAGCGCGAATAGAAGAATATAAAAGGGAAACAGGATGTTATCCGGAATCGGTTCATGTGGATAAAATCTATCGAACAAAAGCGAATCGAGCTTATTGTAAAGAAAGGGATATAAGAATGAGTGGTCCCCGATTGGGAAGACCGCCGAAAGAGGTGAGCAAAGAAAAAAAGAAAGAGGCACGCTCAGATGAAAGAGTGCGTAATGCCATTGAGGGTAAATTCGGACAGGGAAAGAGGAAATTTAGTCTTGGTCGAGTGATGGCCAAACTACCTGAGACCTCGGAAACGGTAATTGCGATGAACTTTTTGGTAATGAATCTTTCTACTCTACTTCAGAAGACAAAAAGTAAAAAGTTGTAGAGTCGTTTTTCTTGTGAAAAATGGTGTTAATTTTCCTCTCTTTTGTGAGGAGTGATTTGTGTTGACCTTTTTAGACAGAAAGGAACAATAGATTAAACAAAATCTGTATTTTGATTTGTTTCCATAAGGATAAGTTATCTATGCTTTTTCAGTCCATACTTCCCTAACCCACATTTCTTTCGTTTTTTGACTTTTTCAGCAAGCCCTAATTAATGCTCCTAATGCCATTCTAAATGATTTGGCTGGGGCTCCTTTTTTTCTGTGAAGTTTTTTGCATATTCTTCCTCATATTCTTCCCAGGGAATCATTTTTGACATTTCTATCCAACGATTTTCTTCGTCTAACTGCCCGCCGAACAGATTTTTCAAGTTTTCTGGTGTTTCAATTGAGTACTGTTGCTTTCGGTACATCTGCTTTCTCTCTTCTTAATGCAATGGTTTTGAGGCATTCTACCCTATTTTCGTGCATTCTAGCGGTTCTTAATTCGCCTACTATTTTTCTCCGTAAAGGTTTCAGCTTTTTTCAGCAAGCCCTATTTACTGGCAAGGGTTTTGCTATGAAAATTGCCAATTAATCAACTAGGAAGAATTCGAGACAGCGAGAGAAACTGAGTCATCAAGCATAAAATCTAAAAGATGATGCCAGCTTTCAAAGAACAGATATTTGGTCAAAGAGAGAATATCTTGAAAGAATCCCTTACGAGTGCCGCGTTGGACGCGAATTCTCTGGTAACGTTCATCAACCAAACCTAAAACCGTGTGCAAGAGAAAAGCCAGCAAATTCAGGGTAAGCAAAACAGAGGCGAGGTGTTGTTTACCATGCCCAAAATTATGCTCTAAGTGATAGCCTCGATTTTTGAGAATATTGTGATTCTCGTTCTCAGTACGCCAACGAGTCCGTCCAGCACGACAGACATCAAGAACGATGTGAGGGGTGAGAAAATGATTGGTAATCCAACTATTGTGATAAAGAAGTTGAGCATCGGATTCGCGGTGGATTTTTAGCTCACACCAGTTAACCAACAAAGCAGGCTGTTGGTCTCGCAGGGGAATCTGATTGAGATAACGGCAGTGCCAAATCTCGAAATACTTCCCATTCCAACGTCGGTGTTGAGTGGTTTTGACTTCTCCATTAGCTTCTAAATAGTTTAACCATTCATAGAGTGTGGGATGAGAAGTCGGTAAACAGACGAAGATAAAGTTGAAATCGTGGTCGAGACAGTGCTGACAAGTGGGCTGACGACTGTACAAGTCATCCCCTAGCAGAGTTATCTTCTGTCCCGCAAACAAACTAGCATGGTTACTTATCCAACGTTTCGCCGCATTTTGCTCACAATCTTGCTTTTCAGAACCGTCTTGAGGGGTGATAAATTCAGGGGGTAAGGAAAAAACTGATTCATGGTCTGGGGAAACAATCACGGGCAATAATGCCTGATGGAAGGGGCGTGACCTTTAGTTGATGAAGAAAAAGAAAAGTGTTAACATGAGATGAAAAGTGACAAAGAGGAAACAATGATGACAGCAAAACTAATTAATGTAGAGGGTTCAAAGATAAAAATAGAACTAACATTAGAACTCAGTCGTTCAATGTTGGATACAGAAATAAATATTCAAAAAGGCTTAAACGAAGTAGGTTGCATCGCCAGCAAAGAAGCCTTGAAATATTTAGATACAGATGGTTCACCCTTAAAAATCGGTGAAGAAATCTGGAAGAGTAAGGGAGAGCAACCGAAAGAATATCAAACACCTTATGGTGAGGTTATAGTGAATCGTCATGTATATCAGCGTTCACCTTTGAGGAAAAACGTATTGCCCCTTAGAAAGAGAAGCAAGGATAATCATAACATCAACGCCATTATTGGCAAAACAGGTATCCTCAAAAATGTCAGGGATGGCAGGCAAAGAGGTGAAAAATGATTTATTAGAAAATCATGGTAGAAAAGTAGCGCTATCCTATATCCAAAGATTGAGTGAAGCAGTAGGAAGTGTGGTACAGGCAAAAGAAGAAGCGTGGAGTTATGCCCCGCCCAAGGAGGATAGCCAAATTGCAACAGTGGGAATAGGATTAGATGGCTACCGTGAAGCAATGGTGGGAACCGTTTCCCTATACGATAGTGAAGGCGAACGTCAACATACAATCTATCTAGGTGCGGCACCAGAGTATGGAAAAAAGAGTTTTCTAGAAAGATTAGAAAGAGAAATTGAGCGAGCGAAAAACCGTTATCCAGAGGCAACATTGGTCGGGATAGCAGACGGGGCAGAATCAAATTGGAAGTTTTTAGAAAAGCAAACGGAAGAACAGATATTAGATTTCTATCATGCCTCTAGTTACTTAGGTGCCTTGGCAGAAGCGTTGCATCCGAATACAGTGTCAAAACAAAAAGAATGGTTGACTGAAAATTGTCGAGAACTCAAGCATGAAAAAGGAAAAGCAGGAGAACTGCTAAATCTGATGAAAGAAGTCAAAGAAGAAAAAAGTCATTCTAAGAATCTTACCGAGAAACTACAAGCGGCGATTACTTATTACGAGAATCATCAGCATCAAATGGATTATGCTGAATACATAGAGAAAAAGTATCCGATTGGTTCAGGTGTTACGGAAGCAGCTTGTAAGACGTTGGTCAAACAACGATTATGTTGTTCAGGGATGCGATGGAAGGAAAAAGGAGCAGGAATTATTTTGAGCCTACGAGCTTTGGTATTGACCAAGGAACGATGGAGTCAATTTTGGGCAAAACTTGATCAATATGGGTTCCCTGTAGAACCCTGATTACAACAGCTTTTATCAACTAAAGGTCGCACCCATTTAGAGATGGAAGTAGGTGACTTTTCCCTGTTTTGACGTTTTGGTTGAACAGCATGGACAATTTACTTTTTCCGAACGGGTGCGACCTTTAGTTGATAAAAGCTGTTGTAATCAGGGTTCTACAGGGAACCCATATTGATCAAGTTTTGCCCAAAATTGACTCCATCGTTCCTTGGTCAATACCAAAGCTCGTAGGCTCAAAATAATTCCTGCTCCTTTTTCCTTCCATCGCATCCCTGAACAACATAATCGTTGTTTGACCAACGTCTTACAAGCTGCTTCCGTAACACCTGAACCAATCGGATACTTTTTCTCTATGTATTCAGCATAATCCATTTGATGCTGATGATTCTCGTAATAAGTAATCGCCGCTTGTAGTTTCTCGGTAAGATTCTTAGAATGACTTTTTTCTTCTTTGACTTCTTTCATCAGATTTAGCAGTTCTCCTGCTTTTCCTTTTTCATGCTTGAGTTCTCGACAATTTTCAGTCAACCATTCTTTTTGTTTTGACACTGTATTCGGATGCAACGCTTCTGCCAAGGCACCTAAGTAACCAGAGGCATGATAGAAATCTAATATCTGTTCTTCCGTTTGCTTTTCTAAAAACTTCCAATTTGATTCTGCCCCGTCTGCTATCCCGACCAATGTTGCCTCTGGATAACGGTTTTTCGCTCGCTCAATTTCTCTTTCTAATCTTTCTAGAAAACTCTTTTTTCCATACTCTGGTGCCGCACCTAGATAGATTGTATGTTGACGTTCGCCTTCACTATCGTATAGGGAAACGGTTCCCACCATTGCTTCACGGTAGCCATCCTCACACATCAGCATACAGGTTCCATCTAATCCTATTCCCACTGTTGCAATTTGGCTATCCTCCTTGGGCGGGGCATAACTCCACGCTTCTTCTTTTGCCTGTACCACACTTCCTACTGCTTCACTCAATCTTTGGATATAGGATAGCGCTACTTTTCTACCATGATTTTCTAATAAATCATTTTTCACCTCTTTGCCTGGGCACTGGTATCGTCTAGCTAGAAGCTACAAACGTTGCAATACGAGAGGTTCAAGAAATCAGGCGAATTTGGAGTAAGTCCTCCCAAGTTAACCCTTTTTCAATTATACCGAGAGCTACAGCAGGAACTTCTCTAGTCGTAAAATGGCTGCGAACAAAGTTATGAACCATCCTGAAAATATCTAGGACTCGCTGTAATCCCACAACAGATTTAGCATAAGTATTTGTACGACGACGAAAGGCGGCTAAATAGCGTCGGATAGCACTATTAAATGCCTCAACGTGGTTGGCATGGACGTCCTTTTCTTCTGGTTTTTCTGTTGTCTCTGGATGTTCTGGTTTCGGAGTTTCTACTTTCTTTAGTTTACCCTCAGAATCTCGACGTTTACTACTCTTATTTTTTAGTCTTACTACAAGACCCTTCGGTAATACTTTGGTGGGACGACCTCGCTTTCCAATCCTTAATACTTCGTGACAAATATTAAATAGCAGTTGACTATATCGCTTTTCTCCATCTGTAAATAACTGGAGAGATTCTGCACTCCTTTCAAATAATTCCGTTACCGTCATCATTGCTTCTAGAAATAATTTCTGCTCTTTTCGACCACATTTTAAATGCCAAATAAAGCGGCTAGCCCTGTCCATGAGCACGATTGTCCACCCCTCAGAGGCACTTGCTTCTTTATTTTTTCCAACTTTTGTGTATAGTTCATCCCCTTCTATTACTAATTTAACAAATTCATTCACTAAGGCGTATAAAAATAATGTCTCTTGTAATCCTGATAATTTCTTTTCCCAATTCAATATTGTTGTTTTCGCGTAGCCGAATACTCGGGCTGCTGCATTTAATCCTATTCCTTCCATTCTGGCTTTTAATACTTTTACAATTTCACTTAATGGGGTTTCTAAGCCAGCGATTACGCTACCATAAGTCTCAGCAAAACAAGAACTACATTCTTGACAAATGAACATTTTACGTTCCCCATTACCTTTCGTTTGATAATGAGAATGTATTTTTACGTTTTCACTATAGCAATGAGGGCAGTTTTTCTGAAATAAGGCTTCCTCTTTCTCTTGGGGTAAGCCAATATCACTTAGGAGGTCAATTGAGCTTTTATTCAATGTTGACATTGCTTTCTGTTTTCCCTTTCTTTAATATAATGACAATAATAATAGTATAACAAAAACGGGAATATGTCCAGTCGTAAGTTATTTTCTATTTTCTCAAACTCTTACACCATAACTTTTTCTAGCTTTGATCACACGATACCAGTACCTTGCTGTCATCATTGTTTCCTCTTTGTCACTTTTCATCTCATGTTAACACTTTTCTTTTCCTTCATCAACTAAAGGTCACACCCATTTCTATTGGCTCTGGCTCTGTCGAATCTCAAGTTAAACAAATTGGTCATCGTCTTAAAATTACTGGTGCGAGTTGGAATTCTGACAATGTACCACAAGTCCTTCGTCATCGCTGTTCCTATTTAAATGATTACCTTTTTTGACTCTTTCATTTACCTCGTTAAGTATTTCTACTTATTGCAAAGGTGAGATGCTCCCGACGGTTGACGGTTTCCTTTTTCTGTACAGAGCGATCGCGTTTTTTTATAGTTAAGAGGCGATCGCTTTTTCTGAGAGTTGAGACGGTGATCGCGTTCCCAACGGACAATTATCAACTATTCATTATCAACTATCAATTAATCGGCGATCGCCTTTTAAAATTAACCCCTATTAACTATTCATTATCAATTATCCACTAGGCCACGCTTTGGTTTCAGAGTTCAGGTTTAAGGCGCGATCGCTCCATCTTAATAGCCTTGTACCGTTTTTGGCCTTATCAGAGATCAATTGACCCTTGATCCTGTGAAGGCATAGATTCACAGTAAATTGGGCCAAAAATCCCTGACCGTGCTAGTATCTTAGTCAGCATCTCCCTAAAGAAACTAGAAACAAATTCTAGACTCTGGGGTCAAGCTTTCTGGTGGTGTTTTGTGGAGTTTCAATTACATTTATGAATAATTCGCTTAAAGGTCAGAGAAGTTATCTGGAGCCGATCCGCGTTGGAGTAATCGGGGTCGGCAATATGGGACAGCACCACACCCGTGTCCTTAGCCTCATGAAAGATGTAGAATTCGTTGGAATTTCCGATGTCAATATAGAAAGAGGACTCGATACCGCCAGTAAATACCGAGTCCGTTTTTTTGAGAACTATATCGATATGCTGCCCCACGTTGATGCCGTCTGTGTAGCCGTTCCCACTCGTCTGCACTATAGCGTTGGCATGGCCTGTTTACAGGCAGGTGTCCATACTCTTATTGAAAAGCCGATCGCCGCCAGTATTGCGGAAGCCGAATCTTTGGTCAATGCAGCCGCCCAGTCGAACTGTATTTTACAAGTCGGTCATATTGAACGCTTTAACCCTGCTTTTCAGGAACTAACCAAAGTTCTGCAAACCGAAGAACTACTGGCATTAGAAGCCCATCGTATGAGTCCCTATTCTCAACGGGCCAATGATGTATCAGTCGTTCTAGACCTGATGATCCATGACATTGACTTACTTTTAGACCTAGTAGGCGCGCCGGTTGTCAAATTAACCGCCAGTGGTAGTCGAGCGTCAGGCTCAGGCTATTTGGATTATGTGACAGCAACCCTAGGTTTTGCCACGGGCATTGTTGCCACGGTGACGGCCAGTAAAGTTACCCATCGTAAAATTCGTCGGATCACAGCCCATTGTAAAAATTCCTTGACAGAAGCGGATTTTCTCAATAATGAAATTCTAATCCATCGTCAAACCACCGCCAACTATACAACAGACTACGGTCAAGTTCTCTACCGTCAAGATGGCTTAATCGAAAAGGTTTACACCAGTAACATTGAACCGCTACACGCCGAATTAGAACATTTTGTCTATTGTGCCAGGGGCGGCGATCAACCCTCAGTGGGTGGTGAACAGGCCCTCAAGGCCTTGCGGTTAGCTAGTTTAATCGAACAAATGGCCTTAGATGGTCGAGTTTGGGATGCTTCGGAACAGGATTTGCTTTACTCCAATCCCCAGGATGTTGTGAATTACGCAGTCCTGTAAGCAGTGAAGCCGATCACTCAAGCCTCGAAAGGAGACTATCATGATCATTCCATATCTGGTCTTTGGAATTTTGGTTCTGATGATGATTTTTCTCCTTTTTGGACGCGCTCAGGAAGTTGAGATTCCCCATCTGCTCTCAGATCAAGAAATTCTTCAGTTAGCCCAGCAAGGAAAGAAAATTGAGGCAATTAAGTGTTATCGCTCTTTGCATAATGTGGGATTGAAACAAGCAAAAGAGGCCGTGGAAGCAATGCTGAAACAATCCTAAGCCAGATAATTTTTGATCTTGCTTGATCAATAACCTCTAGGGGTAATGAGCCAATTTTGATATTGGTAGGTCGTGCTATTACCAATTAAAACAACGGTTAACATATCAATCGGAAAGTCGAGCATTTTGTCTAAGGTCGTTTGAACAATCTCTTCTTCCTGTCGATAAACAGAACGCACCAGGGCAACTGGATTATTAGGATGGCGATGTTTAAGAAAAATTTGTTGCGTTAAAGTAATTAATTCGGTGCGTTTTTGGGATCTAGGATTATAAAGAGCGGTGACAAAATCAGCTTGAGCAGCAGCTTCTAACCGTTGTAAAATCTTGGCTGTGGGTGTTAGCAAATCACTGAGACTAATGGCACAAAAATCGTGCATCAGAGGTGCGCCGACTTTGGCTGCGGCTGCTTGCAGGGCGGTAATACCAGGAAAAACTTCGATCGCCGGATTCAGACCATCCCAATACTGTTTTTGTAATTCTTCTAACACCAAACCGGCCATGCCATAGATACCACAATCCCCAGAAGAAATAATAGCTACTTTTAATCCCCATTGGGCTAATTTTATAGCGCGTTGACAGCGTTGACGCTCTTGGGTAATAGGAAAGGCTTCGATAATTTGGCCCGCCCTTGTTAGTGGTTTAATTAAATCTAAATAAAGGGAATAACCAATGATGGCATCGGCTTGGATTAGGGCTGTTTTCGCTGCCGGTGTGATTTGTTCTAAGGCTCCTGGCCCCGTTCCCACTAAATATAAGGCTCCGGTTTTACCGATATATTCCTCTGAGGCAAGCGCGATCGCCACTGTCACCGCTTCTGAGTTGCTTTCTGAACTGGCTTTAATAATTTGTTTTGGTACTAATAACTGAGCTTCACCATAGATTTGGGCGGCACAAAGGGCGGCGGCTTCTGCGACACTGGCGGTTCCCACTTCCTGTTCGACAATCTGGGAAGGAGTGGGTACTGGAATTTGATGTAATTGTGCGGCGGTAAAGGTTTTTAAGGGATATTGTTGCGCGTCACAGTAAGCCAGTAACCCCATTTCATCGGCCTTAATATCAATGGTGGCAATGCCCGCGATCGCCTTTTGTGTCAGTTGAAAGGATTGAAACACCTGATCAATGGCCTGGTGAATCAACGCTTGGGAAGTGCCTCGCACACAACCAATGCCAACCCATAACAGACGGGGATGCCATTGCACCTGGGGACAATCAGCTTTCGTCTGCCCTTGACCTTGAGTGATACTAATCCATATTCTGGCCCGGGCATTGTTAACCTGTTCCCAAACAAAAGGATGAGTATCCGGTAAAGCTTTTTGCCAAAGAGTACTGCCCACTTCCTGAATCACTTCTACTGGCTTACCATTGGCGATCGCGGCACTAACCTCTGTCCAATCTCCCGCTCCTTTTCGCCACCCAAACGGTTCCCCCAATGTATCAATGCCAGGTAAGTTCAATGCCTGGGCTGCTCCAGTTAAAATCGGAATCGCGCCTAACTGAGCGGCAATCAAACAAGCCAGGCGATCGCTCCCCCCCTGATGACTACCACAAAGACTAATGACAAAGCGACCCTGGGGATCGATAACAATTACCGCCGGATCAGTGGCTTTATTGGTCAAAAGTGGGGAAATTAAACGGACAACCGCTCCCGTTGCCAAGCCAAAAATAAAAGCTCGATGGTGGGGCCAAAGACTAGCTAAATGATCTTTTAAACTGCCTGAATAACGAGTTACACCATCACATTCCGTTAGCTGTTCGGCTAAATGTAAGGTGATGCCCAAACTTTGACAAAGGGGGTGCAACTTGTGGGCAGACTGGCTGGTTGTGGCGATCGCGGCGATCGGTTGGAAGTCAGAAAAGAGCGATTCGGTCAATGTTGGGTGAAAAAATATTTTAGATTTTAATCATAGCCTTTAAAGCGGTTCTATTGCTGACAAAATTTCTGATCTAATCAGATGAATATTTGGGACAAAATTGACGCAAACGGAGGGCATTTGTCACCACAGAAACTGAACTAAAAGCCATTGCGGCTCCGGCAATAATAGGATTCAGTAACCAACCAAACCAGGGATAGAATAAACCAGCAGCCAAGGGAATGCCAATTACATTATAAATAAAGGCAAAAAAGAGGTTTTGTTGGATATTTCGCATGGTGGCCCGACTGAGTTGAATCGCGGTGACAATGCCCTGGAGATCGCCCGAAATGAGGGTAATATCACTGGCTGCGATCGCTACATCTGTTCCAGTCCCCAAAGAAATTCCCACATCGGCCTGAGCCAAAGCTGGCGCATCATTAATACCATCGCCTACCATCGCCACAATTTTGCCAGACTGTTGTAATTTTTTGATCTGGTTAGCTTTATCATCGGGACGAACTTCGGCAATCAGGTGATAAATCCCCACTTGATCGGCGATCGCCCGGGCCGTAGCCTGATTATCTCCCGTTAACATGACCACTTCTAAACCCATTTTTTTTAAGGTGGCGACAACTTGCTGGGAAGAAGGTTTCAGCGCGTCAGCAATGCCGACAATTGCTTGTAGTTGTTGATTAATGGCCAGCCAAACTACGGTTTTTTGCTCTTTTTCCCAACGGGTTTCAGCGTCTTTTAAATCATCGGTAATCATCCCCAATTCCTGAAACCAGCGTTCTGTCCCCAATTGAATCCAGTTTTCCCCCACCTGACCTTGTACCCCACAACCGGCGATCGCCGTAAAATTCTGAATATCTAACAGCGTCACTTGTTGAGATTGGGCATAATTAACAATCGCTTCTGCTAAAGGATGTTCTGAATATTTTTCAATCGAAGCAGCTCCTTGAATTAACTCAAGTTCCGTCATAGAGTTGTTAGCATGGAGACTGATAAAATCTGTGACGGTTGGTTTTCCTTGTGTTAATGTTCCCGTTTTATCTAAGACAATAGTTTGTAATTTTTGAGACAATTCTAAACTTTGGGCATCTCGAATTAAGATCCCAAATTCGGCTCCTTTTCCCGTTCCGACCATCACCGAGGTGGGGGTTGCTAATCCTAAGGCGCAGGGACAGGCAATAATTAACACTGCAACCATGGTGGAAATAGCAAAAGTTAAATGATGACCTAAAACGAACCAGAGAATAAAGGTTAACAAAGCAACCAAAAGCACGACGGGAACAAACCATTGAGTGACTTGATCCGCTAACTTTTGAATCGGGGCCTTAGACGCTTGGGCCTGCTGAACCAGTTTAACAATTTGAGCAAGAACCGTATCTTTGCCAACACGAGTCGCACGAATTTTTAAACTGCCATTTTTATTAATGGTTGCGCCAATAACTTCATCGCCAATACTTTTTTTAATCGGTAAGCTTTCCCCTGTCACCATCGCTTCATCAATGGTCGAGGTGCCGTCTATAATTTCACCATCCACAGGAATTTTCTCACCTGGGTGAACAAGAATGAGATCGCCGACTTGAACCGCCTCAATGGGAACGGTAACGACTTCTCCATTACGAAAAAGTTGAGCTGTTTTTACCTGTAAACCCATTAATTTATGAATAGCGTCTGAAGTTTCCCGTCTAGCTCGCTGCTCAAAAAATCGTCCTAATAAAATCAAAGTAATGACAATGGTAGAGGCTTCAAAATAAACATGATGGCTTAAGCCTGGCTCCATTAAAAACTGCGGAAAAAGCAGGGTAAATAAGGAATAAAAATAAGCAGCACTCGTTCCCAAGACAACCAGGGTATCCATCGTCGCTGAACGGGTTTTTAAGGATTTAATCGCTCCTTGATAAAAACCTTTTCCACACCAAAATTGTACAGGGGTTGCTAAGAGCCATTGAAACCAAGGATTCTGGAAAAAAGTCGGGATAAAATTCATGCCCCAACCTGTCATCATCGGGATTGAACCGAGTAATAGTAAAAAACTAGCAATTCCACCGATTAATAACTGGACATACAGGGTTTGTAATACTTTTTTCTGGTTGATTTTCTCATCTTGCTCATTATTAACCTCTAGGGGCAAACTCTGATAACCAGCTTTATCGATCGCAGTTTGAATGGCGATCATCGTTGTAGCTTGAGGATCATAATCAACGGTAGCTTGTTCGAGGGCAAAGTTAACCTGACAGGATGAAACACCCACAACTTTTTTAACGACTCTTTCAACGGTTGAGGCACAGGCGGCACAGCGCATTCCCTGAAGTTGTAAAGTAAGATTTTCCATATAGAATAAACCTGAATAAAACCCAAATTAAAATGTAAGAAATTGATTAACCGAAAATAGTATTAATCCCCATAGTGAGATTTAGCACGAATAATCAGAATTGTTTTTTCTGATTCATAAATTTCATACAAGATTCTATCCTTAAGGTTTAAACGATAGGAACGTAGTCCGGCCAAACTTCCTTTGAGGGCCTTACCTTGGTAAGGATTTTCAGCTAATATTTCAATTAATATTTCCTGAAGTTTTATTTTTTGTTTTGGAGAGAGTTCGGTAATATCTTTTTTGGCCTGTCTTGAAAATAAAAACTGATAATTTGCCATCTTTAGTCAAGTGAGATTCCAAAAACCTGTTCCATTGTCAATGCTTCCTTACATTGATAATCTTGACGAGCCGCAGCAACATCGGACAAAATATCAGCATCTTGCATCCATGTGGCTGTTTCCATCAGTGATTCCCATTCTTCCTGATTGACCAGAATATATTTTTGATCTCCTCTGGTAATGGCTATCCCCTTGGGTTCCATAATGGCATGATCGCAAAGTTCATCCAAATGGCTTTTGGCATAATCAACAGTAACCTGATACATTCTTGTCTCCTTACTGAGTATTTTTTAATGGTTAAAGCGTATGAAAAGTTTGTTTAATTATGTCAGAAAAATTAATACATACTATACTTGACATTGTAAGTTAAGATTTTTATTTTGAAAAGTAGTTTAGCTGACAATATTCTCCTATGCTGGCCGATAAATCTTAAAATGAGTGAACGTTCCCAGATATTTAACTTTCCATGATCACCCATCTTCCTCTCAACATCCCTTCTCCCTGCTTTGTCTTAGAAGAAGCTTGCTTAGAAAGAAACTTAGCCATTTTTGCGAGAGTACAACAGCAAGCACCAGTGAAAGTAATGTTGGCCCTCAAAGGGTTCGCCCTCTTTCCCAGTTTTCCTTGGATTCGTCAAGTGTTAGCGGGAGCCTCAGCCAGTTCTTTGTGGGAAGCTCAGTTAGCAGCCGCAGAATTTGGCAAGGAAGTTCATGTTTATGCCCCGGCCTATCGAGAAGAAGATTTACCAGCTATTTTACCTTTGGCAACTCATCTAGTTTTTAATTCCCTCAGCCAATGGGAAAACTTTCGCTCATTAGTGCAGAATTCACCCCAGATTCCAGGCATTGGTTTACGCATTAATCCCCAATATTCTCCTGTTACTACGGCCTTATATAATCCCTGTATTCCTGGTTCCCGTCTGGGCATTTCTCCTGAACAATTAGGCGATCGCCTACCAGCAGGAATTACCGGTTTTCTGTCCCATAATCTGTGTGAAAGTGATTCCTATGCCTTAGAAAAAACCCTAGGTTATATTGAAGAATATTTTGGTCATTGGTTATCCCAAATTCGTTGGTTAAATCTAGGGGGAGGTCATTTAATGACTCGTCAGGATTATGATCTAGATCATGCCATTACGGTTCTTAATCATTTCCATCAACGTTATCCCCATTTATCCCTCATTTTAGAACCTGGATCGGCGATCGTTTGGGAAACCGGCTTTTTATTGAGTCAAGTCAGAGATATCATTCCGACACCCGAATTTACCCATGCCATGCTAGATGTTTCCTTTACCGCTCATATGCCAGACTGTTTAGAAATGCCCTATCGTCCCGCCATTAGATATGCCCACGAACCACAAGCCGGAGAAACTATTTATCGCATGGGAGGATCTAGTTGTTTAGCGGGGGATTTTATGGGGGATTACGGCTTTGATCAGGCTCTGCAAGTCGGCGATCGCTTAATTTTTGAAGATATGATGCACTATACCCTAGTCAAAACAACCATGTTTAATGGCGTTCCCCATCCAGCCATTGGCATACTCAAAAAAGACGGTAGCTTTGAACTATGGCGAGAATTTGGCTATCAGGATTACCGCGATCGCTTAGGTTGATTTTGCTTCAGCTTAAATTGAATTACCATTTCGACTCGCATCCAGACTGACCTTCAAATGAAAAAAGAGGGCAATGATTATCCCAGCCAGTAAAATGGGTAAAATGCTCATTGGTAAAATAACCGGGCCTAACAGGAACGGAAAATAACTCATAGCCGAGACAAAGGTAATCGTCATTGGCACAAAGAAATAATGGGGAAAATAAAAGCCATAAATAATCGATAAAATATCGGCTGCAAAAAAATAGCGTTCGTGCATTTTCGGTAAACAATAAGGCACGATTAACACAGAAATCAGTGCAATTTGGACAATAATAGCGGCTGTCACTTCAAATTTAATTCTATTAATGATCAGGATAAAACTGGTAAGAATAAGAACTGTCAAAAGAATCCCTAAAGGTGCGAGACTATCAAAATAGCGATTGGAAACCCATAGGTAAGGATTGGGCGCATTGAGCGTGAGAAATTGAAAGGTATTAGCTTGCTGAAGATAAATAAAGAGTAAATCTTTGACTGATCTGCCCGCAATCCAACTAGGCAGAATAGCGATCGCGTAAATAGTGGGAATCCAGAGAAAAGATCGCAGAGAAATATATTTTTTAAGCCCTAAGATAATCAACACGGGGAGAAAAAAGAGAGCCTGCTGCTTAAAGGCTAGAGCTAAACCAAAAGCAATCAGGGCTAGATTTTCCTGTTTTTTACATAAATAATAAAGACAGGCCACTAATCCCGTGGTGTAGATAATGTCACACTGTCCCCAAAAAGAGCCATTTAAGAGAAGAGTGGGGGCAAAAAGAAGGGTTAATAGGGCTAGTAAGGGGAGAGATCCCTGGGGATAACGGAGTTTAACTAATTGATAGGTGAAAAATCCACAAATAATTTCAAAGGGAAAGTTAATTAATTTAATGGCAATAACTTTTGATAAATTAGCCAAAAAAGTAACAACCAGTACCAATAGATAAAGATAGGGGGGCGTGTAATTACTAAAATTATCTTTTAAGGCCCAAAAGCCGCCATGAGCTTGTATATAATCATACCAAGGTTCGAGAAAATAGGTATAGTCGCTACTTTCATGACTAATTAAGCTAAGACGCACAATGATCGCTATCACCACTGCGATCGCCGTCAAAATACCTTTGGCAGTAAGAGACAAAAAATTAAGGAGTTTAAAGATATTTTTGCAAGAATAAACCTAGTTTTTCCTTCGTTGCTGCCGGAGCCTGAGCTAGGGGAGTAAGAATCGCATACTTTAAGGCATTATGGGCCTTAGAAAGCGGTGGATTTTCCGTCAGCCGACGAACCGTTTCTTGAATCACTTGCTGGGCATTGATCGCATTGCGATGTAAATTATCTAAAATCATTTCGACGGTGACATGGTCATGGTCGGGATGCCAGCAATCATAATCGGTGACTAAGGCTAGGGTTGCATAGGCAATTTCTGCTTCTCTCGCTAACTTAGCCTCTGGTAAATTGGTCATGCCAATTACCGTCCCCCCCCAACTGCGATAAAGATTAGATTCCGCCAAGGTTGAAAAGGCTGGCCCTTCCATACAAACATAAGTTCCTTGGGTATGTAGGGTAATCTCCGGCAAATTTAAACTAGTAATGGCATCCTGTAAGACCTGGGCTAATGCGGGGCAAATTGGATGACCAAAACCAATATGGGCCACAATGCCTTCCCCAAAAAAGGTAGAAATGCGATTGCGGGTACGGTCAATAAATTGATCGGGAACTAACAGATCTAAAGGTTTAACCTCGGCTTGCAGAGATCCCACGGCCGAAGCGGAGATAATATATTCAACTCCCAATTGCTTCATGGCATGGATATTGGCTCGAAAGGGAATTTCCGTAGGGGTGAGATGGTGATTACGACCATGACGAGCTAAAAAAGCAACTGGTACACCAGACAATTGTCCCATCATGAGGGCATCAGACGGTTTGCCAAAGGGCGTTTCGAGGGCCACTTCCTGAATATCTTTGAGGGCCTCCATTTTATAAAGCCCACTACCGCCGATAATACCGATTTTTGCTGAGGTCATGGAAATTAAAGCTCAAAAAGACAGTGAGAGTTAATGGGGTATTTGTTGATCAGACTATGGGCAGCGAGAGAATCGAACTCTCATGAGGGGTTACCTCGCCACATTTTGAGTGTGGTGCGTCTACCAATTTCGCCAGCCGCCCTGGGTTTTGTCTTTTTGATTATAGAGGCTACGGGGGCCTTGTAACAAGTCTTGATAATTTTGGGAACTGGCCCAACGATCAATTTCCTTGGCACGAAGCACCGGAACCGGATGGGTTAAGGCCTCGGTTTGCATGGATTTTAGCATAGTTCCTAATTCCGTTTCACTGATCGCCTGATATTCCCTGGCCTGTTCAATAAAGGCATCCAAATTCAACAGTGGAGCTAAACTGGGGGAACCACCGGCCAATTTCATCAGCACAGACATGACAATCCTGGGATCTTGAACCGCTAATAAAGCGGCGCGATCGCAACTAAATTCAGCACAACGTACCCATTCCAAAATTTGAGATTGTAGCGATTGGGCAATCATTGTTCCCCAGATCGGCAATTGTTCTGATGCCAAGGCAATCAGATTCGCTAGGGTTAAATAAACCCCATGTTCACATTTGAGGTGTCCCAATTCGTGGGCCATAACCGCTTGAATTTCAACCGGCGTGAGCATTTCAATTAAGGACGTATGCAGCACCATAAATGGCTGTTTGCCCCGCATCGCAAAGGTATAGGCATTGGGAATCGGATTTTGCTGCACATAGAGTTGGGGGGGATCTAAATCTAAAATCCGACAGGCCTCTAATAGCAATTCATGCAGATGGGGTAATTGTTTTGAACTAACCCGCACACTGGCGGCTAAATTATTGAGGGCAAAAAACTGTTCAGCAACAGAGCCTAATAAACCACGAATGGCTAAATCAAATCCGGGTAACTGTTTAAGAGAATTGGTGGCAGCTAGATCGAGGGGATGACGGAAATCATCGGCTTTAAGTCCAACTAACAGCGTGGGGGAAAGTACCATAAACTTAGCTGATTAAAGAAAATGTTAAATGAACAATAGTCTGCTTTTGGGGAATGCTTTCAATGTGTAGTTGTCCCCCATTTAATTCTACTAAATATTTAGCAATAACCAAACCGAAACCTTCTAAGTTACCTTTAGGATCACTGAGGGAACTTTTAGGATTTCCCATCCAATTTTCATACAATTCTGACTCCATGCCCTGACCCGCATCGATAATGAATAAACGATATCGAGACTCATCTATTTGACTGACAACTTCCACCGTTGAACCAGGGAGAGAATAACGGAAGGCGTTATCACTTAATTCTTCTATAATTTTTTTGAAATTGGTTTCAGATAAGGCAATCTTGGTATCCTGCAAGGTCAGTTTTAAATCTCGTAGGCGTTGATATTGTTGAGCTTTTAACTGGGCAACTTTAGTAATTACAGCACTGGGAAAACATTGACTGCGTTTGCTTTGATAGGCTTCTCTCATCTTTGGATTGCTGGCAATCATCTCTAGTTGGGAATAGAGAGAGAGATTAATAAATAGGCGATGAATTTCGACCGAGTTATTTTCGATTTTCTCAGCGATTTCCTCAATCTCCTGAACGGTTAGGTTATCACTTAACTGCTTGAGAGTATTGGCAACACTGTGTAAGGGAGAGATCAGATTATTTAATCTTTTGGGCAGCGATCGCGTTAGACGATAACGAAAATCACTCAATTCCTGTTGAGCTTCTTCTTGTAAGCTGGCCTTTTTATCTAAGCGCAGACGAATTGAGAGTAACAGAGCCTTGATACTGTAGGGCTTGATTAAATAATCATCGGCCCCTAAATCCATGCCAGCTCTTAATGATTCTAGCTCCGATTTAGCAGTTAGAAAAATTAAGGGAATATTTTTGGTAGAGGGATTTTGTCTGAGGTTTTGTAAGACTTCATAACCATCCATTTCTGGCATCATGACATCACAGAGAATCAGATCAGGAAGATGAGTTTGGGCTATTAATAGGCCCTCTTTGCCATTACTTGCCTCTAAGATCTGAAAACTCTCCAATTCTAGAATGTCCTGAAGATTTTTTCTAACTAAAAGATCATCCTCAATCAGTAGAATAGTCGTGGTCATGTTGCCTCTATGAAAATTAATTAAAACAGGCTAGGCTGATGTTTAATACCAACATTTAGGTTAATAGCCAAGCTTTTACCCGTTGCAAATTTTTCCAGTCTGGTTTTCGTTCTAGACCATCTTCAATGTTGTCGGCCACGGTTTGGTAGATTTCCTTATCTAAGGACATAATTTGACCTGCCAGTTCCACATGGGGACGCACACCAGGACGATTATTTTCTAACATTGCCAGCACTAAATTGACCTGGGCTTGGGGATGTTTGGCATCAATCTTAACGCTTTTCTGGGCTGCTTTTAGGGCCGCTTGTGGTTTGTCGGCAAGCAGATATAGCCAGGCCAAACAGGCCCACACGGTGGCATTGCGAGGGGCGCGATCGCAAATATCTTTAAATACTGGAATGAGGGTGATTGGATCTTCTCCGGCTTTATAACGTTCTAGCCCTTGTTCAAAGTCTTGTACTACCAATTCAACGGTTTCAGTCATAGGTAACGAGTAAGGTTCAGTAGGGAAAAATAAGCAGAAAAAAGAGGACGTGATGGACTGTCCCCTATCTACCATACTGGATCACGAAGCATCCTTAAACCCCAAAGGATTTTCCACAGCCACAGGTTTGATTGGCATTGGGATTGGTGAACTGGAAACCGCCGCCGATCATAGCGTTGCTATAGTCCAGCATCAGACCGTAGAGATAAAGTAAACTTTTGCGATCGCAAACAATCTTAAACCCATCGTATTCAAAGACTTCATCATGTTCCGTAGTCTTGCTAGGGTCTTCAAAATCCATCAAGTAGGACATACCGGAACAACCACCTTGACGCACTCCCACCCGCAAACAAAGGTCTTGACCCTGTTGTTCTCGTAACATCAGGACGTGTCTCAGGGCAGTTTCACTCAGTTGGATTCCTTGACGTTTGGTTTCTGTGGCTTGGGTCATACTATTTATATCTCCTAAATCCTGGTGTCGAGGAATGGACAAGATCTTATTTTAACAAGGGTATCCCTCTATAGTAGCGAGTTTGGCCGGAGAAAGACCAATCTCAACCGAATTGCTCGGTATGGCCTGAAGGCGATCGCTTAACTGGACATGTTTGTAGTACGACACGAAATCGAAGTAACTGAGATAGTCGTCGCCTTGTCCAGAAAAACTATAATCAAACAGTTGAGCGGGTGTGACCTTTAGTTGATGAAGGAAAAGAAAAGTGTTAACATGAGATGAAAAGTGACAAAGAGGAAACAATGATGACAGCAAAACTAATTAATGTAGAGGGTTCAAAGATAAAAATAGAACTAACATTAGAACTCAGTCGTTCAATGTTGGATACAGAAATAAATATTCAAAAAGGCTTAAACGAAGTAGGTTGCATCGCCAGCAAAGAAGCCTTGAAATATTTAGATACAGATGGTTCACCCTTAAAAATCGGTGAAGAAATCTGGAAGAGTAAGGGAGAGCAACCGAAAGAATATCAAACACCTTATGGTGAGGTTATAGTGAATCGTCATGTATATCAGCGTTCACCTTTGAGGAAAAACGTATTGCCCCTTAGAAAGAGAAGCAAGGATAATCATAACATCAACGCCATTATTGGCAAAACAGGTATCCTCAAAAATGTCAGGGATGGCAGGCAAAGAGGTGAAAAATGATTTATTAGAAAATCATGGTAGAAAAGTAGCGCTATCCTATATCCAAAGATTGAGTGAAGCAGTAGGAAGTGTGGTACAGGCAAAAGAAGAAGCGTGGAGTTATGCCCCGCCCAAGGAGGATAGCCAAATTGCAACAGTGGGAATAGGATTAGATGGAACCTGTATGCTGATGTGTGAGGATGGCTACCGTGAAGCAATGGTGGGAACCGTTTCCCTATACGATAGTGAGGGAGAACGTCAACAGACAATCTATCTAGGTGCGGCACCAGAGTACGGAAAAAAGAGTTTTCTAGAAAGATTGGAAAGAGAAATTGAGCGAGCGAAAAACCGTTATCCAGAGGCAAAATTTGTCGGTATAGCAGATGGTGCAGAATCAAATTGGAAGTTTTTAGAAAAGCAGACGGAAGAACAGATATTAGATTTCTATCATGCCTCTGGTTACTTAGGAGCGTTGGCAGAAGCGTTGCATCCGAATACCGTGTCAAAACAAAAAGAATGGTTGACTGAAAATTGTCGAGAACTCAAGCATGAAAAAGGAAAAGCAGGAGAACTGCTAAATCTGATGAAAGAAGTCAAAGAAGAAAAAAGTCATTCTAAGAATCTTACCGAGAAACTACAAGCGGCGATTACTTATTACGAGAATCATCAGCATCAAATGGATTATGCTGAATACTTAGAGAAAAAGTATCCGATTGGTTCAGGTGTTACGGAAGCAGCTTGTAAGACGTTGGTCAAACAACGATTATGTTGTTCAGGAATGCGATGGAAGGAAAAAGGAGCAGGAATTATTTTGAGCCTACGAGCTTTGGTATTGACCAAGGAACGATGGAGTCAATTTTGGGCAAAACTTGATCAATATGGGTTCCCTGTAGAACCCTGATTACAACAGCTTTTATCAACTAAAGGTCGCACCCAGTTGAGCAATTAAGTTTTTTATATTGCTTCGTGAGTACCTCGTGGGTAAAGCAGTTCTGATTTACCGACGCGACGAAATTCTTTGGAGATGGAGAGATGCCAGTCAAAATTGCGATCGCCCAAATTCACGTTGCGCCTGGTCAGCGAGTCAGGCTGGAAAATATTAGCTGGCAAGAATTTGAAGAGACGTTAGAAGATTTAGGAGAGCATCGTCATTCCCATATCGCCTATTACCAAGGAGTTTTAGAGCTTCGGATGCCATTACCAGGACACGAACGAACAAAAGTTTTGATTTCTCACTTGTTAGTGATTTTATTGGATGAGTTAAATTTAGAGTGGGAATCCTTGGGATCAACTACCTTTAAAAGTCCAACAATGCAGGCCGGGATTGAACCTGATGATTGTTTTTATATTCAGAATTATCAGGCCATGATTGGGAAACAGCGACTGGATCTGGCCGTTGCTCCTGTCCCTGATTTGGCAATTGAAGTAGATTTAACATCAATGACGCAAATCAGTGCCTATGAAGCCTTGGCAATAGCTGAAATTTGGCGTTATGAAAGGGGCAAATTAGAGATTAGTGTCTTGGAAAACGGGCGATATATTAATGTTTTAACCAGTAAAATTTTTCCTTCTATACCTGTCATTGAGGGAATTTCTGAGTTTGTAGAAAAAAGTGAGGAGAGGCCGATGAGTGCCTTGGGACGGGAATTTCGCCAATGGCTAAAGGATTATTGTTTGTAAGCCGGTCAATATTCATGCTTCTGAAGTCTGGAAGTCTTGGGAGATCGCTGCTCTGAGCCTAGCAATCATCTCCCTCGCCCTAGAAAGACGGGTTTTAAAACCCATTTCTCTGATAATCTAGAACTGTATGCGTAATCATGATGACCTAAGCCTCCTTGAGGATCACTTCGATGACCCGTTAGAGCAGCTTGATGCTGATAACCTGGCGGACTCTCCTCCCCCTGATCCAGAAATAATGTTGTCGCTTCTGGCCGATCCGGATGCGTCTCAACGGATGCTGGCTGCACGAGCTTTTTGTGAATTACAGGATGAGCGATCAATCCCTACTCTGATTCAACTATTGGGAGATATTTGCCCTCTAGTGCGAGTCAGTACAGCCTACGCTTTGGGCAGAAATACCCATGTAGATGCGGTGGAGCCTTTGATTCACCTTTTAGCAACGGATTGGAATGGCTATGTCCGCAAAGGTGTGGTTTGGGCCCTGGGGAATTGCCGCGATCGCCGGGCCTTACAACCCTTGATCCACGCCTTAAAAACAGATATTTCTGCGGTGCGTCTATGGGCGGCAAGTAGTTTACCCCCGATTGCCAGTTTGGCCTACGAAGATGTCATTTCAACCATTCCTCCTATTATTGAGGCTCTGCGTCGAGATAAGATGTCTGCGGTTCGGAGTAACTGTGCCTGGGCGATCGGCCAACTCTGCCGAGAATTACCGTCTAACGTCGTCTATGCAACGGCGATCGATGCTTTACTTGAGGCTTTGGTAGAGGATGAGGATTTTGGGGTAAAAGAAGATGCTAAGGCTTCCCTGTTGCGGTTAGGTGATCCGAGGGGATTACAAATGATTGAAGATTTGGAATTGGAAGGATTGATTTAAGTTTTTGTTTTAAGTTCTGACTCTGTAGAACAGTGTAAACCCTGGCTAAACATTAAGACAATCATGACCAAACCGTTAATTTTGGGAGTCAGTGGAGCTTCTGGCTTGATCTATGCTGTTCGTACCATCAAATACTTATTGGAAGCCGATTACGCTATTGAATTAGTGGCATCCAAAGCAACCTATCAGGTTTGGCAAGCTGAACAAGCGATCCGAATGCCCTCTGAACCCGAAGCTCAGGAAGAATTTTGGCGATCGCAGTCTGGTGTGATCAGTCAGGGAAAATTGCATTGTCACCGTTGGGGAGATGTGGGAGCAACCATTGCCAGTGGTTCTTTTCGTACCTTGGGAATGATTGTCATTCCTTGCAGTATGAGTACGGTGGCCAAACTGGCAGCCGGTTTAAGTTCGGATTTATTGGAAAGAGCGGCAGATGTGCAAATCAAGGAAAGCCGTCCTCTGGTGATTGTGCCCCGTGAAACCCCTTTTAGTGTTATCCATTTACGGAATTTAACGACCTTAGCGGAGGCAGGCGTGAGGATTGTTCCCGCTATTCCGGCCTGGTATCATCATCCCCAATCCATAGAAGATTTAGTAGATTTTGTTGTGGCTAGGACTCTGGATCAATTAGAGATTGATTGTGTTCCTCTTCAACGTTGGCAAGGATCATCATTGTGAGGTGTAAAAACGCGATCGCACTTTCACATTCCAGCCAGGAGACGGCGATCGCACTAGATTGGTTTGTTTTTTGAACAAAAGGGGGAGAAATTTTAGATTTATCGCCATACAGAGATTTTCATTACGTCAAAATGATAGTCATAAGTCCAGACAGGTATATTTAATTCATCGGCTAAGATAGCAGTAAGAGCATCAACAATGGTAATGGTTTGATCGGGAAATTGTTGAACTTTTTTAATGGCTTTTAAATATTGTTCTTCTGTGGGGTTGAGTAGATTAGCAGACTCTAAGCAATTTTGGCTAAAACGAGTTGCTTGTTCAAATCCTAAGCGATATAAAGTTAGGCTATAGGCTTCAATATAAACAGGAAAAGAAACAACAACAATTAATTTTTCTGTGGCAATACGTTGAATTTCTGCTTGTGCTCTAGCATGAAATTGATCGCTAGTATCTATGGCTCCATAGAGGGGTGTGGTATCGGCAAGAATGGCTTTCAAGATTCGGTCTGATTCAGTTTTTGAGAGAGGATAAATTCGTTTAAAACAACATCGTGATTGATAGCGGTATCATTATAGCCACTACCGATGGGAGCGGGATCAAGATGAAATGTTTTTCGCGGTTTGGTTAAATAGCCTTTAGCGATTAGAAAGGATTCTAAGGCCGTTTGGACGGTATCAGCAGAGGATGTTTGCTGTTCTTGGGTATAGGTTGTGAGGGCATTAAGGATGGGTAAGGGGAGATCAAGGGTTATTTGGGGCATCGTTATCAATTTTTTGTTGTTTAAAAATTCTAGCATCTTGCCGATAATCATTAATCGCTCTTATCGAGCATCATTAAACTGACAATGATCGCTTTTTTATCTTTTGTTTAAGAATGATTGCTTTTTTAATTTTTAACAACAGGGGAAGGGCGATCGCCTATTCAAGTAGAAAAAAAGTGATCGCCAAAATCATCAATTATTTGCGCTGTTTAGCTAGGAAATAGGCATCATCGTGTTCTGCAAAGCTTACAATAATAACTCGTTGTGGTGATGGCTTTTCATAAATGCGATAAACTAAGCGATAGGAAATCTGATTCCAGTCAATCTCTAAGGCACGAAATCCCCTGAGTTTACCGATTAAACTATGACTCGGAAAACCTAGTGTTTTGTACGGATCTAAGGACAAAATATTGTAATATTGGGGCCATTTTTTCTGTAATTCTGATGGTAAGCTAGCAATGTCTGATTGTACATCAGGAAAAATTTGTATTAGATATAATCCCTTGTTTTTGCTCATGGGCAATCCATTCTTTTAATGCCGTTTCATCAATTTCTTGCCCGGGTTCCATGACGGTGATCCACTGACTCGAATCCTTTAGCAAGGGTAATCGAGCGATCGCCAATGCTTCAGCCGATAAGGTTTTAGGTTGTTCCTCCAGGATAATAATCACTTCAACCGTTTTTCCCTCTGGTAAGCGATCATCTTGAATTTCAATTCTACCCTGGGATTTAACGAGAGCCTGTTGTCGAAAGGTTTTAGTCATAACCATCACTCGTAAGGAAATTAGTTTTATGATAACAAGTTAGAAAAGATTATGCTCTGCGATCGCGGTTTTAAATTTTCATAGAGGAAGGAAAGGGCGATCACGTTTTATTCTTTGTAAGGAATGATCGCTTTTTTATCTTGTGTTAGGGGCGATCGCGGTTTTAAATTTTAATTCAGAAGAAGATAGCGATCTCTGCTATCTCAAGTCATCTTCGGTTAGATCAGCATCTTTTAAAATACTTTTAAGAGTACCAATTGGTAAATCTTTATTGCCATGAATAGGAATAGATAAAATGACTCTCATTCCTTGTTTTGTATAAATATGATGGCTACTACTAACACGCTTTAACTGCCAACCTTAACGTTCAACAATTTTACAAAGAGCTTTACCAGAGATAGATTTCATAATGATAATTCGATTAGCTCTTTTTCTGCTTCGATTTCTGTTTCTTGACTCGCAACTTCAAGCCAGCCTTGAACTGCATCTTGCAACATTTCTAATAATTGTTCATAACTTTCTCCCCAGGTATGACAACCTGGCAAAGCGGGTACGGAACCGCACCAAACCCCGTCTTCTTGCCAAATCAAGGCTTTAACTTTCATTATTGATATTACTCCTGTCATTTGCTTGATTTTACTATGAAGACGGCAATAGGCGATCGCAGTTTTAAATTTTCATAGAGGAAGGAAAGGGCGATCGCTTTTTTATCTTGTGTTAGGGGCGATCGCAGTTTTAAAGTTTAACCAATTAAGAAAATTATTCACGATTTTATCTGTACGATTTAATAAGTACCTCGACAAAATTATTTACACCAAGCGATCCTTGTACAGTAAGACTTCTGGGCTTGTCTAATGGGTAATTTATTTTGCAGAACCACTTACACATCAAGGGAAAGTAGAAGCCTAACTACATTTGCAGAATATATTTTTTAAAAATCTGCCATTAATAGAATGTCTGTGCTATATTCTAAAAAGCCAAGAAAATCAGGATTATAGCAATGGCACACGCAATGACACATAAGGATAATTCTTCTGCCCGCGATTTATCGGGTAAGGAGGTTGAGCAGAACGTAATTCGCATTGAAAACCAGATTGAGCGGGCAACTCATTCGCTATTTCAACAAAAAGCTGTTCTTGAGAAGATTATCAAGGAATGTTGTGAGCTAGGCTTTGGTTTTGCCTCGATTCAACTGGTTCGTCCTGAAGAACAAATTATCGAAGCAGTGACAGGAGCCGCTTGGGCTGGAAAAGCCGGACACTTTTTAGAGCCTGTTAATAATTTAAGAGACATCCAAGCCGATATTTGCCAGACTTGCCGCACTGAAGTTATTGCTGGCTGGGACGATCGCTTTGATGAATGGGTTTACAAAAAGTACAAGCACCAAGACTCGATACGGATTTTTACGCCTCTAATCTTAGTACAAGATGATAAAGGTTGCAATGACCAGAAATGGTTTAACAACTTTGATCAAAAGTGGATTACTCATAAGGTTAATGAAAGTTGGTTTAAGGGAGGTGAGCAAAATCAACCAAAGGAGAATGGGCAACATAGTGTTGTGGAAGTCTTATTACCTAAATCCTATATCGGCAATGAAATCAAGGTAATTGGAACGATAGAGGTTGGATATTGGTCTTTTGACTCCCCGTTAGCTCTGATTGAAAAAGACAAAGTGATTGATCTAATTGTAAAAGCGGGTGAGTGGGCTTTAAAAATTCGGGAAACTCAGCTTCCTTGTGTTTTAGATGAGATTACTAAAATTGCGATGAGAGAAGTTAAGGCTGATGGAGCTACCCTTCATTTTTTAGAAGGCTTGCCTCCAAAATCTAATATCTTGGAAATTGGTACTGATGGGAGCATAAAGAAGAACTAAGTACAGGACAAAAAATGTAGGGAGTCGAGAAAAAGAGAAAAATTGGGTAGAGAAGGATTAAGAACAAGATGACGAAGATGGTCAAAACCAAGACGAAAAAGACTCTGCGCTAGGCGACCATGTTTCTTGAGGGGAATGGGATGAAGATGATGAATTGCTAGACCAGTTTTGAGAGACCAAGCCAAAGCTAAAGTCAGTAAAGCCAAAAGCTTACGAAGACGCTTGGGGTCAGTAAAGTGAGTAGATTCCAAGCAAAAGCCACGAGTCTTAAAGATGCCAAAAAGGGTTTCAATGCCCCAACGCAGGGCATAATCGTGAATAAGACCTTGGGAATCGGGATGTCCAATGACGATGAGTAGAGAATTATCAGGCAAGCGAAGAGCCTCTACAGAAACAGGATATCCCCAAACCCGACAACTCCCTTGAAGACGTTGAGATTCACTCTTTTGCAAGATGGGCAAAAATGACTTTGGCGGCCAAAAGCTTGCCATTGTGCTCAATCTTGTCCGTAGCCCGAATTCTCAGACAGAAAGCCAGTAGCGGTTCGAGCAGAAGATAGCGAAGCCAAGCCTGACCAATAAACTCACGGTCGCCACATAAACAACGAATCAGGGCGGTGGGAAAAATCTTGAGCATCTCCTCGATAAAACGCATTCGTTCATCACTGTTAGAATTGCCCTTTTTCTTGCTAAGCATCCACCACAAGATGGGAATGGCTACTCCTTCATGGACAATGCCGACAGTGAGGATATTATAACCATGACTGCCAAACTCCCAGGTTGTGCGGTCAATACTTAATACCCAAGGTTGAGGGATATCCAGCCAACTGACTACAATACGGGCAATGTGATGGTAATCCAGCTCAAATCCTGAGAAAAAGCGTTGTAAGCGTTTGTAATGAGAATCCACCAATGCCCGACCTTCAAAACCCAGAGCCAATTCTTTAAGGTTAACCGTTTTCACTTTGAGGAGGGCGAGTAAGAACAAGGCTAGGAAGGAGAGTCTGGCACCATGCCATCCCAAATGGGGTTTTAGGGCTTGTTTCAATGCGTTATATTGGTTCATGGGTTTTCTTACATTACGTTCATCTTCCATGAAACCCCTTTCTCGTATACTTTTCAAGCCTTTTGTCCTGTACTTAGAAAGAAGAAGTATTTAGAGATGAAAACAGGTCGAATTCCCTACACCTACGAGGTATTTTCTGAATTAATTGGGCGTGAATTTATCCGAGAATGTCCTCCTTGTATCGGGGGCGAGGGTCAATTAGCGATCGCAGCTAATCAGGAAAGGATATTGCCATCTTTACCGAAATCCTTGAAAGATTATAATCCAAAAGCGTTTGATTTAGGCATCAGAGAAATTGTTATTTTCCCTTTAATTGTTGACCAATATAAAGGATGTTTGTATCTTCATTTTAAACAGAAAAATCCTTTTAACAAAGAGGCAATTAGTTGGCTAAGGCTCTTTCGTAATCGGATTGAAGAGGCTATCCGTTAGGGGAGCATCTCACTTATGCAATAAGTATTAATACTTATGGGGCAGAAAAATAAGACTTTGAACTTTATCGAACTTTATCAAAAAAAGAAATGAGAGTATAATAGTCGAGACCCACTTTCCAAAATCTATCCCAATTGAGGAACAATCTCATGTTATCAGTGTTATCAGAAAATGAAAAAAGGATTCAAGAGTTATGTCAAGAGTTGGGAGAATGTCTCTATCAACAATCTCAAGTTAAAACATTTAATAATTTGGGCGAAATAGAGGAGACTGTCAGAGACTTAATGATTCAGTATGTCAACCCAGAAATAGGTATTTTTTTGTCAAAACAAGTACCGAGGAAACCACAGGTCGGATACGAACAGTAAAAAGTATTTTGGGGGAATTGCCCATTACAGAAAAACAAGCGAAGAAATTAGAACTAAAGCCTCGAACTCAGATGAGTCCAATGTTAGAGAAGAACTGTTTGCTACTGAGTGGCGATGAGTCTTATGAAAAAGCAGCTAAGAAAATCCAATCATTGACGGGAATTGCTGTTTCTCACAGTACGCAACAACGCCTTGTACATCGCTATCATTTTGAAGAATTACCCTCTAACACAGAAGTCGAAGAAATTAGCATAGATGGTGGGAAGGTACGACTCAGAACTCCCAAGGGAGAACCCTTAATTTGGCGTGATTATAAAGGAGTCAGTTTTCATCAATTGGGGGTAGCTGCCTTTTTTCAAGATAACTCGGCTTTATTAGATTTGGTTAATTCTCAAATTTTGGCTAAGCCTTTAATTTGTTTGGGAGATGGACATGATGGTATCTGGAACTTATTTCGTGAGATAGGACAGAAACATGAGCGAATTGAAATTTTGGACTGGTATCACTTAATTGAAAACCTCTATAAAGTTGGGGGGTCATTCCAGCGAATTGAGGAGGTCAAGTCTTTTCTTTGGACGGGTGAAGTGGATGCCGCTATCTCCTGTTTTGAGGGATGGTCAGAGCCTCAAGCTGAGAATTTTATCATTTATTTAAACAAGCATAAACATCGGATTGTCAATTATGGTTATTTGCAGGCAGAGGGCATTTCTATTGGCTCTGGCTCTGTCGAATCTCAAGTTAAACAAATTGGTCATCGTCTTAAAATTACTGGTGCGAGTTGGAATTCTGACAATGTACCACAAGTCCTTCGTCATCGCTGTTCCTATTTAGGGCTTGCTGAAAAAAGCTGAAACCTTTACGGAGAAAAATAGTAGGCGAATTAAGAACCGCTAGAATGCACGAAAATAGGGTAGAATGCCTCAAAACCATTGCATTAAGAAGAGAGAAAGCAGATGTACCGAAAGCAACAGTACTCAATTGAAACACCAGAAAACTTGAAAAATCTGTTCGGCGGGCAGTTAGACGAAGAAAATCGTTGGATAGAAATGTCAAAAATGATTCTTTGGGAAGAATATGAGGAAGAATATGCAAAAAACTTCACAGAAAAAAAAGGAGCCCCAGCCAAATCATTTAGAATGGCATTAGGAGCATTAATTATCAAAGAAATTTCAGGAAAAAGTGACAGAGAAACAGTAGAACAAATAAAAGAGAACCCTTATTTACAGTACTTTATAGGAATGGAAAGCTATAGTAGCAAAGAAGCATTTAATGCGTCAATGATGGTTCATTTTCGTAAAAAAATAGGAATGGAATTAATAAATAAAATTAATAAAGAAATAGAAAAAAAAGCGACGGGTGTAGCGTCAGAAAAAAAAGAAAATGAAGGAAAGTTATTGTTAGATGCGACTTGTACACCAGCAGATATAAAATATCCAACGGATATAGGAACTGGACAGTGGGAAGTTTATGGATGCCAGATAAGGTAATGACTATGCGACGAAAGTAAGCATATCAGGGCTTGGGGAAGAGGCAAGTTTAGCGGTAAGGAATTTAGGCAAAAGCAGACTGGGTGGACTTTGAGGAAAAATCATTTGGGCTTGATGTTGAAGGGCTAGTTGAGCAATCCGTTCACTAGGGTAGCCATGGGATGGTAATGTCCGAAACCATCGAGGAAAATTAGCCCAAATCCCCTGGGGTAACTCTAAGGCGAGAATTTGAAGTAGCCCTAAAGCAATGGCATTAAGGTTAACAAAACGCTCAAAGGCTTCTACCTTGTTTAAAATCTGAGTCTGAACAGCTTGTGGATAGTCACTGAGGATAAGATTGCTGGGCCAGGTAGGTAAAGTAGGAAGACTCTTAAGCCAAAAACGATAGGCAAAGCTGCCCAAAAGATGGACTAATTGACGAAAAGTGACTTCAATCTTAAATCGGAGACCGTAAGCGGCAATAATCTCAGGTCCAGTCAAACAGAGATCAGTAGAAAGCAGAATCAGTCGTCGTCCGTTAGGCAATTGGGTCAGAACAAACTTGACGAGCTGATGGGGACTATCCCAGTGGAACTCAAAGCACTGATAAGAAACCGTGACTTGTTGACCATAGAGCCAGACTTTAGCTGTCGGAAAGTCCGCCGCCAGAGCGAACAGCTTTTCTAGTTTTATCGAACTCCCCCAAATCCGTGGTCGTCCTCTCCCCGTCAGCGTCGGCACGGAACAAAAGGGGGCATAGGCGACGGTGGAGCAACGCACTCTTGTGATTAGATGCAAGGCGTTCTGGCGAAAACTTTTGAGCACTGGTTCGCAAGCAAAATAAGCATCCAAAATTACATAACTCCCTGCCTCTGCGTAAGTAACACAAAGGTCAGCCATTTTTGTCACCAGGCTCGTCTTCACCTTTTTTTTGCCTTTTCCCTCCCCCTTCTCGGTTGCTTTGGACTTGATGCCATCGTCTAGCCGCAACACTAAGGGCAAGGCAAAGCAGGCTTTCCCTACTCCCACCAAAATACTCAAGGCATTGAAGTAATGACCCCTTATCCACTCTGGCTTGGACACATCTTCCGATTCTTGGTGTAGTCGTTTTACACCTGGCATCTTGCGTCCTTCTTTCCCCACTTTGATGCCATCACCCACATACACCCGTTTCCCTTTAATTCTGTATAGACTTTCATGCTGACTTAGCCACTTTGACCATTGTAAAGTTAGTCCTTCGACCCTAAACGCCTTGGAATCAAACCAATGTAGAGCCTGATTGTAGTAGCTCTCTGTTAAGCCAATGGCATTGACATAGCTAGTTATTGCGCTGGGTTGGCTGTTGAGCACTACTCCCCAGACTAACAGGATAAACCATTGGAACGTTGCTTCTCGGCTAAAGGCTGGACGGAGATTATTGAGGATTTGCTCTAGTCGCTGACATAGTTGCATAATTGATAGATAGCACTGGCTATCGATTTTCTTATATCAGCCAGTTTCGGACATAACGGCACTCTTTTGTATCGGATGTCCGATTTTCTTTTCTCCACTTACACGCCTCGAGAACTTCCCACTGTCCAGATAGGAATATTGAATGATGCCAGAGAAAAAACAGAAAAAATAATAGATAAGCTGTATGAAGAAATAAAAGAGAAAAGGAAAGAAAAGCCGAGGACTTATAGGGAAGTGGCAAGAAAAGAGTACTTAGCCATAGCAAAAAAACGTCGTGTGTCAAAAAAAGAAAGAAGAAAAGGAACAAAAAAACAACTAGGATATATAAAAAGAAACTTGTCTCATATAGAAAAAATGATAGAAGAGGGAGCAAAGTTAGAAAAACTAACGAAAAAAGAGCAAGAAGAGCTTGTAACGATAGGAAAAGTGTATGAGCAACAGTTAGAAATGTATGAAAAAAAGACAAATAAAGTAGAAAACAGAATTGTGAGTGTAAGCCAACCTCACGTGCGTCCAATAGTGCGTGGAAAAGCGGGAAAAGCAGTAGAGTTTGGAGCTAAAATATCAGCAAGTAATGTGAATGGCTTTGTCTTCTTAGACAAATTAAGTTGGGATAATTAGGGCTTGCTGAAAAAGTCAAAAAACGAAAGAAATGTGGGTTAGGGAAGTATGGACTGAAAAAGCATAGATAACTTATCCTTATGGAAACAAATCAAAATACAGATTTTGTTTAATCTATTGTTCCTTTCTGTCTAAAAAGGTCAACACAAATCACTCCTCACAAAAGAGAGGAAAATTAACACCATTTTTCACAAGAAAAACGACTCTACAACTTTTTACTTTTTGTCTTCTGAAGTAGAGTAGAAAGATTCATTACCAAAAAGTTCATCGCAATTACCGTTTCCGAGGTCTCAGGTAGTTTGGCCATCACTCGACCAAGACTAAATTTCCTCTTTCCCTGTCCGAATTTACCCTCAATGGCATTACGCACTCTTTCATCTGAGCGTGCCTCTTTCTTTTTTTCTTTGCTCACCTCTTTCGGCGGTCTTCCCAATCGGGGACCACTCATTCTTATATCCCTTTCTTTACAATAAGCTCGATTCGCTTTTGTTCGATAGATTTTATCCACATGAACCGATTCCGGATAACATCCTGTTTCCCTTTTATATTCTTCTATTCGCGCTTGTAAATCTCCCGATTCGTTGTAATTATCCCAACTTAATTTGTCTAAGAAGACAAAGCCATTCACATTACTTGCCGATATTTTAGCTCCAAACTCTACTGCTTTTCCCGCTTTTCCACGCACTATTGGACGCACGTGAGGTTGGCTTACACTCACAATTCTGTTTTCTACTTTATTTGTCTTTTTTTCATACATTTCTAACTGTTGCTCATACACTTTTCCTATCGTTACAAGCTCTTCTTGCTCTTTTTTCGTTAGTTTTTCTAACTTTGCTCCCTCTTCTATCATTTTTTCTATATGAGACAAGTTTCTTTTTATATATCCTAGTTGTTTTTTTGTTCCTTTTCTTCTTTCTTTTTTTGACACACGACGTTTTTTTGCTATGGCTAAGTACTCTTTTCTTGCCACTTCCCTATAAGTCCTCGGCTTTTCTTTCCTTTTCTCTTTTATTTCTTCATACAGCTTATCTATTATTTTTTCTGTTTTTTCTCTGGCATCATTCAATATTCCTATATCCGTTGGATATTTTATATCTGCTGGTGTACAAGTCGCATCTAACAATAACTTTCCTTCATTTTCTTTTTTTTCTGACGCTACACCCGTCGCTTTTTTTTCTATTTCTTTATTAATTTTATTTATTAATTCCATTCCTATTTTTTTACGAAAATGAACCATCATTGACGCATTAAATGCTTCTTTGCTACTATAGCTTTCCATTCCTATAAAGTACTGTAAATAAGGGTTCTCTTTTATTTGTTCTACTGTTTCTCTGTCACTTTTTCCTGAAATTTCTTTGATAATTAATGCTCCTAATGCCATTCTAAATGATTTGGCTGGGGCTCCTTTTTTTTCTGTGAAGTTTTTTGCATATTCTTCCTCATATTCTTCCCAGGGAATCATTTTTGACATTTCTATCCAACGATTTTCTTCGTCTAACTGCCCGCCGAACAGATTTTTCAAGTTTTCTGGTGTTTCAATTGAGTACTGTTGCTTTCGGTACATCTGCTTTCTCTCTTCTTAATGCAATGGTTTTGAGGCATTCTACCCTATTTTCGTGCATTCTAGCGGTTCTTAATTCGCCTACTATTTTTCTCCGTAAAGGTTTCAGCTTTTTTCAGCAAGCCCTAATTACAACGAATCGGGAGATTTACAAGCGCGAATAGAAGAATATAAAAGGGAAACAGGATGTTATCCGGAATCGGTTCATGTGGATAAAATCTATCGAACAAAAGCGAATCGAGCTTATTGTAAAGAAAGGGATATAAGAATGAGTGGTCCCCGATTGGGAAGACCGCCGAAAGAGGTGAGCAAAGAAAAAAAGAAAGAGGCACGCTCAGATGAAAGAGTGCGTAATGCCATTGAGGGTAAATTCGGACAGGGAAAGAGGAAATTTAGTCGGGTGCATCCCACTTAAGATAATACATTGACACTCAAAAGAGGAGAGTGATTGAGATAAGCACATCGTAGCCGAAGAATACGAGAAACATTATGAAGATGCCAACGTGCTCCCGACAATTTAACCCTAGCTCCCACCTGTTTAATCTTAGACTCCACATCACGGCACTGGTATCGTCTAGCTAGAAGCTACAAACGTTGCAATACGAGAGGTTCAAGAAATCAGGCGAATTTGGAGTAAGTCCTCCCAAGTTAACCCCTTTTCAATTATACCGAGAGCTACAGCAGGAACTTCTCTAGTCGTAAAATGGCTGCGAACAAAGTTATGAACCATCCAGAAAATATCTAGGACTCGCTGTAATCCCACAACAGATTTAGCATAAGTATTTGTACGACGACAAAAGGCGGCTAAATAGCGTCGGATAGCACTATTAAATGCCTCAACGTGGTTGGCATGGACGTCCTTTTCTTCTGGTTTTTCTGTTGTCTCTGGATGTTCTGGTTTCGGAGTTTCTACTTTCTTTAGTTTACCCTCAGAATCTCGACGTTTACTACTCTTATTTTTTAGTCTTACTACAAGACCCTTCGGTAATACTTTGGTGGGACGACCTCGCTTTCCAGTCCTTAATACTTCGTGACAAATATTAAATAGCAGTTGACTATATCGCTTTTCTCCATCTGTAAATAACTGGAGAGATTCTGCACTCCTTTCAAATAATTCCGCTACCGTCATCATTGCTTCTAGAAATAATTTCTGCTCTTTTCGACCACATTTTAAATGCCAAATAAAGCGGCTAGCCCTGTCCATGAGCACGATTGTCCACCCCTCAGAGGCACTTGCTTCTTTATTTTTTCCAACTTTTGTGTATAGTTCATCCCCTTCTATTACTAATTTAACAAATTCATTCACTAAGGCGTATAAAAATAATGTCTCTTGTAATCCTGATAATTTCTTTTCCCAATTCAATATTGTTGTTTTCGCGTAGCCGAATGCTCGGGCTGCTGCATTTAATCCTATTCCTTCCATTCTGGCTTTTAATACTTTTACAATTTCACTTAATGGGGTTTCTACGCCAGCGATTACGCTACCATAAGTCTCAGCAAAACAAGAACTACATTCTTGACAAATGAACATTTTACGTTCCCCGTTACCTTTCGTTTGATAATGAGAATGTATTTTTACGTTTTCACTATAGCAATGAGGACAGTTGTCCTTGAATAAGGCATCCTCTTTCTCTTGGCACAAGCCAACATCATTCAGGATTTTCATAGAGCTTTTCTTTAATATTGACATTGTTTTCTGTTTCCTTCTTCTTTGATATAATGACAATAATAATATAATAAAAACGGGCCGATGTCTAGTCTTAAACTATTTTTCTATTTTCTCAAAGCCTTACACCATAACTTTTTCCAACTTTGATCAGACGATACCAGTTCCCACATCACCAGAACCAATCACAATACCAAGCTGTTGATAGTATTGGTAATCAGGGATACGCTGATAATGCTTCGTCAAATAGGCTTGAAAATTCTTTGCCCTCTTGCTTTTGACTCCATCAAACGCATCTATTGCCTTGTTCACAAAACCCCGCCACAGTAAATGCTCCACTGCTTCTAGCCGTTTGAGAGAGCCACCCACTTTGAACAGATTCTCCTTGAGATGATACCAATCCAACACCTCTCGTCGTATCAGCCACGATGGGTGTGACCTTTAGTTGATGAAGGAAAAGAAAAGTGTTAACATGAGATGAAAAGTGACAAAGAGGAAACAATGATGACAGCAAAACTAATTAATGTAGAGGGTTCAAAGATAAAAATAGAACTAACATTAGAACTCAGTCGTTCAATGTTGGATACAGAAATAAATATTCAAAAAGGCTTAAACGAAGTAGGTTGCATCGCCAGCAAAGAAGCCTTGAAATATTTAGATACAGATGGTTCACCCTTAAAAATCGGTGAAGAAATCTGGAAGAGTAAGGGAGAGCAACCGAAAGAATATCAAACACCTTATGGTGAGGTTATAGTGAATCGTCATGTATATCAGCGTTCACCTTTGAGGAAAAACGTATTGCCCCTTAGAAAGAGAAGCAAGGATAATCATAACATCAACGCCATTATTGGCAAAACAGGTATCCTCAAAAATGTCAGGGATGGCAGGCAAAGAGGTGAAAAATGATTTATTAGAAAATCATGGTAGAAAAGTAGCGCTATCCTATATCCAAAGATTGAGTGAAGCAGTAGGAAGTGTGGTACAGGCAAAAGAAGAAGCGTGGAGTTATGCCCCGCCCAAGGAGGATAGCCAAATTGCAACAGTGGGAATAGGATTAGATGGAACCTGTATGCTGATGTGTGAGGATGGCTACCGTGAAGCAATGGTGGGAACCGTTTCCCTATACGATAGTGAGGGAGAACGTCAACAGACAATCTATCTAGGTGCGGCACCAGAGTACGGAAAAAAGAGTTTTCTAGAAAGATTGGAAAGAGAAATTGAGCGAGCGAAAAACCGTTATCCAGAGGCAAAATTTGTCGGTATAGCAGATGGTGCAGAATCAAATTGGAAGTTTTTAGAAAAGCAGACGGAAGAACAGATATTAGATTTCTATCATGCCTCTGGTTACTTAGGAGCGTTGGCAGAAGCGTTGCATCCGAATACCGTGTCAAAACAAAAAGAATGGTTGACTGAAAATTGTCGAGAACTCAAGCATGAAAAAGGAAAAGCAGGAGAACTGCTAAATCTGATGAAAGAAGTCAAAGAAGAAAAAAGTCATTCTAAGAATCTTACCGAGAAACTACAAGCGGCGATTACTTATTACGAGAATCATCAGCATCAAATGGATTATGCTGAATACTTAGAGAAAAAGTATCCGATTGGTTCAGGTGTTACGGAAGCAGCTTGTAAGACGTTGGTCAAACAACGATTATGTTGTTCAGGAATGCGATGGAAGGAAAAAGGAGCAGGAATTATTTTGAGCCTACGAGCTTTGGTATTGACCAAGGAACGATGGAGTCAATTTTGGGCAAAACTTGATCAATATGGGTTCCCTGTAGAACCCTGATTACAACAGCTTTTATCAACTAAAGGTCGCACCCGCCACGATTGAGTGGCGAAACTCTCTACCGCATTCCAGATTCCGGGATGACCATCTCCCAAAAAGGTCACTATTGGAGACAAAGGTTGAACATTGCTCCAATTCTTTAAGCCCTCTGGGTCTTGGAAAAAGGCTTCACAGACATTGCCATGAAGACTCACCAGTTTATAATCTCGCCACTGTCCCCCTTCCTTCTCCTCGCCCCGCAGACAAATCTTTCCCCCATCTATACTGACCCCCGCACTCTCTGACTGAGCTTGAGCTAAGGGCAGTTCTGTCCGTTCTACCAAGCGATGTAAACTGCTATGTCCTACTTTTATCCCCATCAACTCCTCTATATCTTCTTCTGCTTGTTGGTAGGATGTTTTCGCACTGGCTCTTAGACAGCATTTCTCTAAACCTGGACTTAAGACGATTTTTGGCGACACCTTTAGTTTTCTGGCTTGTTTTTGGCTTATTTCCACTTCTCCGACTAGGGTTTTGATTTTTCGCTTGTTTCCAGACCGTTTTTTTCCCCCTTCTGAAAAAAAAACTCCCCCATTGTTGGCCCCACAATTTCTAACATCTGGGTTCTGACTTCTACTTCGATGCTTCCAAAGTCCTTCTGTTTCTCTGGTTCCGTATATTTGCGCAGGATACGGGCTGATTCGGTGAGATGCTGTTTTAACAGTGCTTTTTCTTCTGGGGGAATCGGTAACATACTTTTTTCGCTCATCAGTTTTTTTCCATTTTACCCCAGATTCTATGTACTACTTTGTCCGGGATGTACCCAATTAGTCTTGGTCGAGTGATGGCCAAACTACCTGAGACCTCGGAAACGGTAATTGCGATGAACTTTTTGGTAATGAATCTTTCTACTCTACTTCAGAAGACAAAAAGTAAAAAGTTGTAGAGTCGTTTTTCTTGTGAAAAATGGTGTTAATTTTCCTCTCTTTTGTGAGGAGTGATTTGTGTTGACCTTTTTAGACAGAAAGGAACAATAGATTAAACAAAATCTGTATTTTGATTTGTTTCCATAAGGATAAGTTATCTATGCTTTTTCAGTCCATACTTCCCTAACCCACATTTCTTTCGTTTTTTGACTTTTTCAGCAAGCCCTATTTAAATGATTACCTTTTTTGACTCTTTCATTTACCTCGTTAAGTATTTCTACTTATTGCAAGGGTGAGATGCTCCCCCTACGCACCTCTTCACTTGTTATTCTCGTATATAATCGCGTACTTTTAAAACTTGGGTCTGTTTGACTTTTCGGCTCCACTATCGACTTTATATCTTCTAAGATATTCGGTAATTTTGTTTCTATTTTTTTGCGCCCACTACGGCTGTGACCATCTATGAATGCTTGACCACTCGTTAATTCTTCTGTTCCTTTGCGGATTGTTCGTCTATTCCACCCTAATTCGCGTTCTGCGAAGGTTTGTCCCCCTATTCCCAAACCTTGTACAACCTGTGCCATGAATTGTCTCCTGTCGCTACCTTTTAGTTTTTTGGCTGTTTCGATGTACAGCGATTTTAGGTCTTCACTGATTTCCGTTACTGATTTTTTCAGCATACAATTTACCTTTTTGTTAAAACTGTCTTTTGCTATTCTATCGGATCATTTATTTTATGGCTATCTCTTACTGACTCTCTAAGAGACCGAGATTCGAGGAGGGAATGCAAAAAAACTCAGAGATTAGGTTAATATCTCTCATATCCATAAAAACAAGATCATGTCTGTATCTTATGTTACCGTTTGAATTTGGAATTGCTGCGGAGTTTCAGATCCAAATTTTCGATGATTTGAAATATGCTAACTTGGAGGATTATCACGATCACATCTAGCCAGTACCATGAGTGAAATTAACGTCGGGGGAAAAGTCCGTCTGATTGCCATTCCCCCTTACCTGAAAACTGCCGATCCCATGCCTATGTTACGGCCGCCGGATCTGCTCAGTATCGACGATATAGGCACAGTTATAGATCGCCGGCCGGGGGGTTATTGGGTGGTAAAATTCGATCAAGGCTCATTTCTGCTCGATAGCAAATATTTAGGGCTTGCTGAATAAGGATGAAATCCTTGCTAGACAATACTTTCAGGCATTTTACAAACGATCAGATGCAAGGTTATGGCATTTGGAGGCTCAAAATCCATGCACTTTGCTGGAAAAATGTGGGGTAAAACTGGAAACTGATCTCTGAAGTCACCATTTTTCGCGCCCTGTGGCATCTAGGTTCGTTTTGTGGACTTTTTCAGCAAGCCCTATTTAGAAGCTATTTAAACCAGTTAAGTGCATCGCGGTCAGGACAACTTTCAACCAAGGTAAAACTATCTGTCATTGGCTGCCAGAAATAGCCGAACAACTGCGGATTGAAGTTAATCCTCCTGAATACAGCAATTCCAAATTCAGAATGTAGCTAAAGATACAAAATCCCTGAAGTGCTTACGGTCAAGGGGTTTAATGCCAATATTTAGAATCAATGTAATGCTCTATTTAGTGATTGATCAAGTTTGTTTGTAGGTTACTGACTCTCTAAGAGACCGAGATTCAAGTTTGTTTCAGAACAGCAATTCTAAATTTGCGCTGTAGCAAGGGTTTCAGGTTTTAGTTCGCGTAATACGGGGGAAAATTCAACGGGATTAACAAGTTCATTTTACGAGTCTTCAAGCTTTTAGGCACAATAGTACATCTAGGATTGCCCCAAAAACCCCTTTAAAATGTTCTTTAAATCCCTAAAAGGCTTGCTGTGTCTAAAACTGAGAATTGCTGATCATTTCTCAGCCTCTTGACTAATCAGCAATTCCAAATTCAGAATGTAGTCAAAGATACAAAAGACTCGATGTATTTACTGGCAAGGGTTTTGCTATGAAAATTGCCAATTAATCAACTAGGAAGAATTCGAGACAGCGAGAGAAACTGAGTCATCAAGCATAAAATCTAAAAGATGATGCCAGCTTTCAAAGAACAGATATGGCTCTTCCCCCAACTGTGTGGAAAGTGTATAATAGTAATACCACAGTAGGAGGTGGAGTATGTGGATAAACTTGGATGAGCTACTAGGATTGCCAAAGGTAACAGTCGTAAACTATCGAGAAATAGATGGTGCTTTGTTCTTAAAATTAAAAATGAAAAACGAAGTAATGGAATGTCCAAATTGTCATAAAGAATTGGAAGATATAAATCAAATAGAATATAATTTGGTTCGGGATTTATCCCTATTGGGAAAGAAAGTATATCTGGAAGTGCCCCGCCGCCAGTTCCATTGTGAAAAATGTCAGAAATACATAACAGAAAGACTGGACTTTATGCGGCTAAGAAAACATTATACAATTCGTTATGAAGAAAAGATTTATGAGCAAGTAAAAAAGAAAAATGTAGAAGAGGTAAGGCAAGAAGAAGAAATAAGTTGGGGAACATTGGAATCAATATTTGAAGAGTATGCAAAGCAGGCAGAAAAGAAGGAATGGGAATTACCAGAAAAGATAAGTTTAGACGAATTTAGTAATAGAAAAGGAAAAAAAGACTTTATTACAACAGTGATAGATATAAATAAAAAGGAATTGTTAGAAGTAATAAAAGGACACAAAAAAGAAGAGATAATAGAAGCCCTAAAGGTGCAGCCAGCAAGGGTTAGAGAGAATGTAAAGGAAGTAAGTGTGGATATGTGGGAGTGATTTACGTCAGCAATAAAGGAGTTATTTGTAAATGCTAAAATCGTCTATGATAGATTTCATGTAATGAAAAATATAAATGAAGAATTGAATAAATTGAGAAAGAAAATGAATATCCATAAAAAGGGTTTAACATACCTATTATGGAAAAATAAAGAAGAGTTAAAAAAAGAAAAAAGAGAAGAGTTAGAAGAGATATTGAAAATGTATCCTTGTTTAGGAATAGCGTATGAAATGAAGGAAGAGATTAGAGATATTTATGAGCATTCAAGAACGACAAATGGTGCAAGGAGAAAATTTGAAAAATGGATGAGAACAGCGTGCCTATTCTATAAAAAAAGTGTGGGTATGCTGAAAACTCATTTGACAGGTATATGCAATTATTTTGAAAACCATACAACTAATGGATTAACGGAAGGGATGAATACAAAAATTAAATTAATAAAAAGGAAAAGTTATGGATTTGCTAATTTGAGCATCTACGGCTTAAATTGTTAGCTTGCTTTAACTCGTAACATAACATTACACACAGACAAGGGGAGAGCCCAGATATTTGGTCAAAGAGAGAATATCTTGAAAGAATCCCTTACGAGTGCCGCGTTGGACGCGAATTCTCTGGTAACGTTCATCAACCAAACCTAAAACCGTGTGCAAGAGAAAAGCCAGCAAATTCAGGGTAAGCAAAACAGAGGCGAGGTGTTGTTTACCATGCCCAAAATTATGCTCTAAGTGATAGCCTCGATTTTTGAGAATATTGTGATTCTCGTTCTCAGTGCGCCAACGAGTCCGTCCAGCACGACAGACATCAAGAACGATGTGAGGGGTGAGAAAATGATTGGTAATCCAACTATTGTGATAAAGAAGTTGAGCATCGGATTCGCGGTGGATTTTTAGCTCACACCAGTTAACCAACAAAGCAGGCTGTTGGTCTCGCAGGGGAATCTGATTGAGATAACGGCAGTGCCAAATCTCGAAATACTTCCCATTCCAACGTCGGTGTTGAGTGGTTTTGACTTCTCCATTAGCTTCTAAATAGTTTAACCATTCATAGAGTGTGGGATGAGAAGTCGGTAAACAGACGAAGATAAAGTTGAAATCGTGGTCGAGACAGTGCTGACAAGTGGGCTGACGACTGTACAAGTCATCCCCTAGCAGAGTTATCTTCTGTCCCGCAAACAAACTAGCATGGTTACTTATCCAACGTTTCGCCGCATTTTGCTCACAATCTTGCTTTTCAGACCCGTCTTGAGGGGTGATAAATTCAGGGGGTAAGGAAAAAACTGATTCATGGTCTGGGGAAACAATCACGGGCAATAATGCCTGATGGAAGTAGGTGACTTTTCCCTGTTTTGACGTTTTGGTTGAACAGCATGGACAATTTACTTTTTCCGAACTGTAGTAATTTGTCCCATCCATTGCTACTAGAAGATTTCCCCTCAATATTTCATAGGCTTTCAAGAATCCCATGCTCCTCAATGCTTGGTAAATTAACCCAAACAAAGGGAATAGACTACCATTGGTGTCAACTTAAGCCAAAATGCCTACTCACAAAAGATTAGCCTAAAAGCAGGCGGAAGTAAGAGTAGGCTGAAAAAAAGGTTAGTATATAAAAAAGTGAGCAAAAAACAAATGGCAAGACAACATCCTCGGAGAAAAGGAAACCCAGACTTACGTCGTAAGACAAATCAGCCAGGGGTAGAAATCCCTGAAATAACAAAAGAGTTGTTTGACTTACATCTTGCACCAAAACTCATGTTCTAAGTTGTGACAGCAACTAACTGAAGTTGGAGTCCAAAAGATTGCAAAAGTGGACGTAATCGCTCGACTTGAGAAAAAAGGGAACAAAGAGCAACATCAGGAAAAAGTGTCTGAAGAGCAGAAGCAGAAGCTTGACCCCAATCAGGTGGTTTAGAGGAGTCAGTAGAAAGATAAACCCAATGGGCAAGAAGAAAACTAATCATCGAAAGAAGCAACCAGCGATAAACCCCCAGAAGAGTTTGTTGACCAAAACGATGTAAACCAAAACGATGTTTTACGGTCTTGAAAAAGCCCTCAATACTCCATCTTCGCCGTCCCCACCAGATAATGGTACTGGACTTAAGAGGACGAGTCGATAAGACGAAGCGTTTTTCGAGTTTGCCGTTACGTTTGAGGTAGAACCAAGAGATAGTAACAGGGAAAGATAATCCATCAAGAGTGACCTGTTGTCCTTTTTTGAGCAAATCACGAAGCTGACGACCATCAGCTAATTTACGGTCACAACGCACACCGACGATAACCGCAAGACGGCGTTTTTTCATCGCTTGAAGGAATTGCACACTACTAAAGGCGGTATCGGCTAAAATGACAACCCGAAAAGCACTCAGGAGTTCTTTGGGTAGGCTATCCACTAATCGCACCGCGAGTTGAGCGGGACTTCTTGTTTCTTTACCTCTCCAAACTCGAAATCCCCAGGGGACTAGAAATTCTCCTATCACCAGATAAATCACCAAAAGATGTAAACCCCTCTTCCCGTGAAGAACATGAATTAAATGCTCAAAAGCCTTAAATTTTCCGCATTTCTCCAGTGTCGTTAAGTCCACAATCACCTGCAACCAAGGTCGTCTTCCTCTTGGAGCATAGGTAAGTAGTTCTTTGAGAATTGCTTTTCGCACTGCTCGGATAATTTGGCGAGTACCCCAATCATACTGATTCAAAAATCGGCTTAAGGCCGAGGGTGATTTTGTTTGACTATGTTGGGGTAGAGGATGACCTTGAGCTTCTAGGAATAGCCCCAACATTGCCTGCAAACTATCGCGTTGATAGGAGGTCGGCATCAAACCTAGCAATGTATAAACTAGGGTCTGGGCTTGTATAAGAATGGTTTCCATTGTTTTGCTGTTTTTTCACTTCTACTCCTTTTTCCACTTTCTTGACCCTTTCCGCCAGTCGTTCTTTTGTTCTGCTGCAAGATGTAAGTTTATTCATAACTTCCTATAGGTCAAAGTTTTTCTGTCTCTATTTATACCATTTGAATTTGGAATTGCTGGTTTCAGAACAGCAATTCTAAATTTGAAAAATCAGGAGGAATTAGTGGCGGGTAGAGGGTCAAATGGCTCAAGCATAAAATCAAGAAGGTGTTGCCAGCTATCAAAGGCACTGGTATCGTCTAGCTAGAAGCTATAAACGTTGCAATACAAGAGGTTCAACAAATCAGGCGAATTTGGAGTAAGTCCTCCCAAGTTAACCCTTTTTGAATTATACCGAGAGCTACCGCAGGAACTTTTTTCGTCGTAAAATGGCTGCGAACAAAGTTATGAACCATCCAGAAAATATCTAGCACTCGCTGTAATCCCACAACAGATTTAGCATAAGTATTTGTTCGACGACGAAAGGCGGCTAAATAGGGCTTGCTGAAAAAGTCAAAAAACGAAAGAAATGTGGGTTAGGGAAGTATGGACTGAAAAAGCATAGATAACTTATCCTTATGGAAACAAATCAAAATACAGATTTTGTTTAATCTATTGTTCCTTTCTGTCTAAAAAGGTCAACACAAATCACTCCTCACAAAAGAGAGGAAAATTAACACCATTTTTCACAAGAAAAACGACTCTACAACTTTTTACTTTTTGTCTTCTGAAGTAGAGTAGAAAGATTCATTACCAAAAAGTTCATCGCAATTACCGTTTCCGAGGTCTCAGGTAGTTTGGCCATCACTCGACCAAGACTAAATTTCCTCTTTCCCTGTCCGAATTTACCCTCAATGGCATTACGCACTCTTTCATCTGAGCGTGCCTCTTTCTTTTTTTCTTTGCTCACCTCTTTCGGCGGTCTTCCCAATCGGGGACCACTCATTCTTATATCCCTTTCTTTACAATAAGCTCGATTCGCTTTTGTTCGATAGATTTTATCCACATGAACCGATTCCGGATAACATCCTGTTTCCCTTTTATATTCTTCTATTCGCGCTTGTAAATCTCCCGATTCGTTGTAATTATCCCAACTTAATTTGTCTAAGAAGACAAAGCCATTCACATTACTTGCCGATATTTTAGCTCCAAACTCTACTGCTTTTCCCGCTTTTCCACGCACTATTGGACGCACGTGAGGTTGGCTTACACTCACAATTCTGTTTTCTACTTTATTTGTCTTTTTTTCATACATTTCTAACTGTTGCTCATACACTTTTCCTATCGTTACAAGCTCTTCTTGCTCTTTTTTCGTTAGTTTTTCTAACTTTGCTCCCTCTTCTATCATTTTTTCTATATCAGACAAGTTTCTTTTTATATATCCTAGTTGTTTTTTTGTTCCTTTTCTTCTTTCTTTTTTTGACACACGACGTTTTTTTGCTATGGCTAAGTACTCTTTTCTTGCCACTTCCCTATCTGACTTTTCCCGTTAAGTGCGGATTGCAAGCTGCCAGCCTTGGCAAAGGTCATGCAACTTCAACCAACCGCGCCAAAGGACTTGGATACCGAGAGGAGTTTTACGACGATGTTCAAGATAACCACCAAGAAAAGCAACAGACTCGACAGCCCAAGCAACAGTCAAAATAGGGGGAAGTTTTTGAGAGGCGGCTGCTTTTAACACCTGAAGTTGAAGAGGATTAAGAATTTCAATCGCGAGAGCATCGGGCTGGGTACGATGAAGATAAGTAACGTGTAAAAGTTCAACAGCAATGACACTTAAAAAACCCAAAAGAGTTTTCATTCCATCAGAGGCAAGTCGATAACGCTCACTCTGACAACCAGACTTAAGGACTTTATGAAATTCTTCAACCCGCCATCGGTAGGTGTACCAACGAAGAATAGTGACAGCCATCTCAATAGTCTCAACAACTTCTGTAGTCAGAAGCATCCAAGATAAAGGAGTTTCGCCTTCGGGACAATCGATTTCTGTCGCATAAACAGCATAGACATTCAACGGGTCACGATTATCAAAACGATAGGGAGTTCGTAGATTAACTGAGCAAAATCGGACGGCAAGCTTAACCTTCCGTGCTTTTCTTTTTCCTGTACTCGGAATCTCGATTTCTTGATGAAAACGAATCGGTTCTGATTCCAAATGTTGCCAAAGTCGTTCACTATTTTTGTCTAAACTACGATTATGAGACGCTCTGACCAGCACTCCTGTATGCTTGAGTTGACGCACTGAGTCAAAGACTTCTGAAACATCTCCTTCTCTGTCAAATACATGAATTACCCTCGTTGAACTTTCTACCTGTTTCTCACAGGTGTTTAGAGCCTCTACCCATTTGTAGGATTCTTTTTCCTCAAATGGTCTTTGACGAGCTGCTTTTCTTTGTTCTTTCTGTCTTTCTTTTTTCTGCTTCGCCGTTTCATCTGTTGGGGGCTTTTCTTTTACCTCCCTATTCCACAGTTTTTGCCATAATAAACCTAATACTTGTCCTTTTTCTGGCTCAATTGCTAAAGCACTATGCAGTATTAATCCATTCCCTCCTTTTCCAGTCGGCCCATACCCTTCCCTTTTTTCCTTGATATTGCGATAATCTAAGAAGGTCGTATCTCCGACTGATAGCATTATCTTATATTCTTCTACGGCGGCAGTTGTCATTTCACAGTGCGGCTCTATTATCTTGACAAAGTCTGTTTTCGGATTCCCAAAAATTCATAGGCCCTCTTTAACTCGTTTCCTCCCTTAAACACTTCTGATAAGGCTTTTCCAAACCCCTCACTTAACTTTTTCCCAATCGAGAAGGCACGATTGTTTAGCCTCTCGTCTCCCAATTCACAACTGGCAAAGTTTTTTGTCCACCATTCCAACATTTTTTGACCTGCCCTTTAAGATTTTCTCCATTTTACAGTCTCATACTCCCTTCATCCTTTGTTTTTGAAATTTGAACGATAAGCGGGATGATGGCTTCAGAATATTTTTTTCCTGTCAAGAGAATCATTACTCAAACCCTTGCCAGATAAAGCCTCTAGAAGTTTGCATTGCTGGATTTTGGACTTAACGGGAAAAGTCAGCTTCCCTATAAGTCCTCGGCTTTTCTTTCCTTTTCTCTTTTATTTCTTCATACAGCTTATCTATTATTTTTTCTGTTTTTTCTCTGGCATCATTCAATATTCCTATATCCGTTGGATATTTTATATCTGCTGGTGTACAAGTCGCATCTAACAATAACTTTCCTTCATTTTCTTTTTTTTCTGACGCTACACCCGTCGCTTTTTTTTCTATTTCTTTATTAATTTTATTTATTAATTCCATTCCTATTTTTTTACGAAAATGAACCATCATTGACGCATTAAATGCTTCTTTGCTACTATAGCTTTCCATTCCTATAAAGTACTGTAAATAAGGGTTCTCTTTTATTTGTTCTACTGTTTCTCTGTCACTTTTTCCTGAAATTTCTTTGATAATTAATGCTCCTAATGCCATTCTAAATGATTTGGCTGGGGCTCCTTTTTTTTCTGTGAAGTTTTTTGCATATTCTTCCTCATATTCTTCCCAGGGAATCATTTTTGACATTTCTATCCAACGATTTTCTTCGTCTAACTGCCCGCCGAACAGATTTTTCAAGTTTTCTGGTGTTTCAATTGAGTACTGTTGCTTTCGGTACATCTGCTTTCTCTCTTCTTAATGCAATGGTTTTGAGGCATTCTACCCTATTTTCGTGCATTCTAGCGGTTCTTAATTCGCCTACTATTTTTCTCCGTAAAGGTTTCAGCTTTTTTCAGCAAGCCCTAAATAGCGTCGTAGAGAACTATTAAATGCCTCAACGTGGTTGGCATGAACATCCTTGTCTTCTGGTTTTTCTGTTGTCTCAGGATGTTCAGTTTTCGGAGTTTCTACTTTCTCTAGTTTACCCTCAGAATCTCGACGTTTACTACTCTTATTTTTTAATCTTACCACCATACCCTTCGGTAATACTTTGGTGGGACGACCTCGCTTCCCAGTCCTTAATACTTCGTGACAAATATTAAATAGCAGTTGACTATATCGCTTTTCTCCATCTGTAAATAACTGGAGAGATTCTGCACTCCTTTCAAATAATTCCGCTACCGTCATCATTGCTTCTAGAAATAATTTCTGCTCTTTTTTACCACATTTTAAATGCCAAATAAAGCGGCTAGCCCTGTCCATGAGCACGATTGTCCACCCCTCAGAGGCACTTGCTTCTTTATTTTTTCCAACTTTTGTGTATAGTTCATCCCCTTCTATTACTAATTTAACAAATTCATTCACTAAGGCGTATAAAAATAATGTCTCTTGTAATCCTGATAATTTCTTTTCCCAATTCAATATTGTTGTTTTTGCGTAGCCGAATACTCGGGCTGCTGCATTTAATCCTATTCCTTCCATTCTGGCTTTTAATACTTTTACAATTTCACTTAATGGGGTTTCTAAGCCAGCGATTACGCTACCATAAGTCTCAGCAAAACAAGAACCACATTCTTGACAGATGAACATTTTACGTTCCCCGTTACCTTTCGTTTGGTAATGAGAATGTATTTTTACTTTTTCACTATAGCAATGAGGGCAGTTTTTCTGAAATAAGGCTTCCTCTTTCTCTTGAGGTAAGCCAATATCACTTAGGAGGTCAATTGAGCTTTTATTCAATGTTGACATTGCTTTCCGTTTTCCCTTTCTTTAATATAATGACAATAATAATAGTATAACAAAAACGGGAATATGTCCAGTCGTAAGTTATTTTCTATTTTCTCAAACTCTTACACCATAACTTTTTCTAGCTTTGATCACACGATACCAGTACCCTATCAAAGACAAAATAGGTAGTAAGAGTGCGTAAATGGGAAAAAAAGCATCTTCGAGCCCCTAAAAGTAGTCGGATACGTTGGTAGGACTCATCTAAAAGCTGTAAAACGGTGTGAAACAAGAAAGCCAGTAAATTTAAGGTGAGCAAAAAGGTAGCAAGATGGTGGTCACCATGTCCAAAATTGTGTTCTAGATGGTAGCCCTGAGTCTTAAGAGTATTATGGTTCTCATTTTCGGTTTTCCAACGAGAGCGAGCGACACTGACTAACTCAACAATGTTATCGGCTTGGGAAAAATGGTCGGTAATCCAATCGTTGTGAAAGAGAACCTGACCATCAGAACGGCGAGTAACAGTGACCTCAAACCAATGAGTATTGAGGGCGGCGGAACCATCTCTTAGGGGCAAGTGATAAGTCCAACGATAATGATAGTCATGCCAATCGCGACCATGACGACGACGCTCATGGAAAGAGTAAACTTCCCCAATCTTCTCGGCATAGTCCAAAAACTCATAGAGAGTAGGGTGAGATTCAGGCAAACAGACAAAAAGATAGTGAAAGTGGTTTTGAAGAGCCTCTTCGCACATCGGTTGACGACTATAGAGGTCATCCCCCAATCATAGTAACGCTAAACGGGTCAAAGAATTCTCGATGTCTGTGGAGCCAACGTTTTGCCGCCGCTACCTCACAGTCCTGTTTCTCGTGACCATCTTGAGGAGTAATAAATTCAGGGTCAAGACTAATCACCGCTTTTTGCTGAGGTGAGACAATTACCGGTAAGATTGCCGAATGAAAGTAAGTCACTGTCCCGTTTTTATGGGTTCGATGGGAACATTGCTCACAGTGGATATTTTGGGAGGAGAAATACTCTGTGCCATCTAGCGGAATTAGTAATTGCTTGTCTAACACCTCATACCGAGTCAATATTCCTCTGGTCTTTAGTAGTTGATAAATGTCACTAAACACCACAAATAACGAATTGGCTTTGATTTTATCCAGGATATTGCGGATTTGATTGTCACTAGGTATTTTGATGGCACCGAATAGAGTTTGAAGATTATCCCTACCGTTGCGACTATGCAGTTGTCTTTGATGTTCTAGGAATGATTCACATTGCATTAGAAACAGGCTGAAACCACCTAGTACCGCATCTTTTAGGCTGTAGGTTGTATTTGGACTGGGTTGGCGAGGGTCTTTCATTTTCTCTATACTTGCTACCAAGTACGCTATCAGACCAGTCATACTGATTATTCCTTGCATCTTTTCTTCCTCTCTGGCTACCTTGTTGTCCTTTCCCATTATCCTTTTTTTCTACAACCCTTACCTCGCCTTAAATTTAGAATTGCTGGTTTCAGAACAGGGCAAACGCATCTTATCCGAGTAAAACCTTAAGGAGATAGTCCTCGTCCCAACCAGCGCGTAGCCGTTTATTCTTGATACCAAGTTTCAGAGTATTTTCCTTTGTGAGCAAGTTAAGAGCGATATGGCGTAAGACGGCTAAATTCTCAGGAGCAAAATCCTTACGAATGCGACAAGCATCCTCGTTGAAGGCCAAGTCTAGAACCCAATGTAAAGAGTTTTCTATCAACCAATGACTACGAACAGATTGGGATAATTTTTGAGCATTACTCGGCAGGCTACTGATATAGTAGCGAGTCTCATACTCTGTTTTGTCTTTCAATCGTCTCTCCGCTTTAATCATACAGATGCTCGTCAACTTTGCCCATTTCTCCCCACCCAGCAAAAATTCTGTTTGTTCCATCGTCCAGCAACGGCGAATTTCAATCCGTCCATGTCCCTTGTCTATTGTTTGATGAAAATCATGCTTAATTCCCACAAAATTAACCGATTGAGCATGAGCAAATAATTGTTCAACATCCTCACATAAATTACCTTGATTGCCTTTCAATGCCAAAACATAATCTCCCCCTCGCCCTACTATCTGTTGGGCAATCTTTGTCTGAGTTCCCATGGCATCAATCGTTACGATACAACCTTTGACCTCTAGCATTTTCAGGAGTTTAGGAATCGCCGTGATTTCATTCGATTTGCTTTCCACCTTGCACTGTCCTAGTACTAGACGATTTGCTGTTGCCCATGCACTTACCATCTGAATTGCGCCCTTTCCGTTGGCATTGTCATAGGAGTGGCGAAGGGTTTTGCCGTCAATCGCTATCACTTCTCCTTCACTTACCTCCGCTATACTTTTGACCCAATGCAGAAAACAGTCTTGAAATTGCTCTGGATTCAGACTAGCAAATACACGCGCAAACGTATCGTCGGAGGGGATGCCATTCGGCAATTCCAAAATTTTTTTTAGCCATTGATGTTTAGCCTTGCCGAAACTTTCCATGGCTACCCAACCTTCTGCTCCACAAATGACGGCTAAGATGGCAATCGTTAGAATATCAATGAGTTTATGCCGTTTTGTTCGTTCGATGCGAGGGTCATCTATTTCGGCAAAGTGTTCTACCAGTCTATATTTGGGTCGGAGTTTCATCGCTTTTGTTTTCTATGCACTTTCCCTTATTTTCCCTTATCCATCCCTCTATAATGTTCTTGTATCTGTATCATTTTTAGATGCGTTCGCCCTGGGTTTCAGAACTTACGCATTGACAGGATTTCCATAATGTGTGTTTGAGCTTCAGACTATTCCTTCCCAGTTATTGAGGTCAAGGCAGTTAGACTCTAAATTATTAACAATAAAAGAGCGGATGACCTCAGTAAATAAATTTCTCTGCAAGGAATACCAATTGATAATTTGCCCTTTAAATCGGAGGCATTCTAACTGAACAAAGCAGCGAATGGCACAAAAGATATGAGTCCTTATCGCCCGACTTTCTCTCACTTGAAACCTCTCAATATTACACACTTGTTTTAAGGCGTGATGATACTCCTCAATTCCCCAATGTTGGTCATGAATTTTCTGGAATTCTCTCCAGGTGATTGAGTCCAGTTTATCTAAATTGGGGACGAACATCACGTAGTAACGAATTTCGTTTTTGAGAACCGTTCTAAATACCTTGACTCGTCCCACTTGTTTGAGATAAACAATTAAGCCATCTTGAGGAATATCTAAAGTTTGAACTTGAACATATTTAGTTTCTAGTTCAACCGAGACTAAACGCAGGGTAATCGCATCTTATTTGTTACAAAAAATACAGACAAAAAGAGAGAAATATAGTGTAAAAAAGAAGCAGTCATCTAAGAGAAGAAAAGGCTATTATTTAAAAAAAGTAAGTGAGTGAGGTCAAAGATGGCAAAAGGCTTCGGCGCAAGAGTTCTAACCCCACAACAAGAAAAAGAAGTCAAAATTATCAAAAGAAGCATACTGAAACATTTTCAGTGCCTAAAAGAACCGAGAACAGGGAGAAGGCAAGACCATAACTTAACAGCAATTGTCACCATAGGAATATTGGCAGTATTGTCAGGGGCAGATGGCTTCGTAGCAATTGAAGCCTATGGCAAAGCCAAACGAGAATGGCTAGAAATGTTTCTAGAGTTACCAAAGGGAATTCCCTCTCACGATACCTTAAGATGCGATTACCCTGGTGCTGGTCTGCCCTGCATTGTGCCACTATTAGCAATGCCTCCGTTAGCAAATATCCCTGAATTGGCGATCGAATAAACCTTGTCTCCCTATCTAGAAAAATGAGAAGGTTTAAGAATTTTTGCCTAATCAATAAGCCGTCACGCATTTAGATTGCATAATGATTTTGTTAGAAGTCTTTTAACAAGGGGCTTAAGCCCCTTGCCTGCATGCGTTTGAGATGATTAACAGCTTAGCCCACTTTATTTAGAGCTAAACTCGGGACAATTATCTTAATCTTCTCCAAAGGTTTCTTCTGTCTCCCCAGCATCCCCCGATTCTATCGGTAACACTAAAGACCCAATTTCCAGCTTTTCTCGAACTTGTTGCTCGACCGTTGTTGCCGTCTCTGGATGTTCCTCTAGATATTTCATGGCATTGTCCCGACCCTGAGCAATATTTTCGCCATTGTAACTATACCAAGCCCCTTTACGAGTAATTACCCCACTTTGTTCAGCCAGATCAATAATGCAGCCCACCTGGGAGATACCCGAACCAAAGAGAATATCAAATTCTGCAATCCGAAAGGGAGGAGCGACCTTATTTTTCGCAACCTTAACCTTGGCACGAATACCGTATTCTCCTTCACTCCCTTTTTTAAGGGTTTGAATGCGTCGAATATCTAAACGGACAGAAGCATAAAATTTGAGAGCCGTTCCCCCAGTCGTTACTTCTGGACTGCCGTAGCTGACCCCAATCTTTTGACGTAATTGGTTAAGAAAGACGACCAAGCAACCCGAACGTCCTACGTTACCGGCAATTTTACGCAGGGCCTTACTCATTAACCGAGCCTGGAGTCCGACCTGGGTATCTCCCATTTCCCCTTCAATTTCTGCCCTGGGTACTAAAGCCGCGACAGAGTCCACCACAATCACGTCCACGACCGAAGAACGAACTAATTGATCCACAATTTCCAGGGCTGATTCCCCCGTATCGGGTTGGGAAACCAACAAATTCTGAATATCGACTCCCACAGCATCTGCGTAGGTCGGGTCGAGTGCGTGTTCTGCATCCACAAAGGCTGCTACTCCCCCTGCTTTTTGAACTTCGGCGATCGCATGGAGGGCGAGGGTGGTTTTTCCTGAACTTTCTGGCCCATAAATTTCAATGATCCTTCCCTTAGGCAGACCACCACCTAAGGCTAAATCCAGGGTTAAAGCCCCGCTAGAGACGGTTTCCACTCGCATCTGAACCGCATCACCCAAACGCATGATCGCGCCCTTGCCAAAACTCCGCTCAATTTGCGTTAAAACGGCATTAAGGGTTTTATCTCTATCCGAATTACTGGTACTAGTACTGGCTGCCATTTATACCTCAGAGGTTCAACAGAATTTTATTGGTACGGAGGTTTCCATTCTATCTTAAAAACTGGCAAGTAAACAAGCATTAAGCGTTGACATACTCCCCCGCGTGAACGACGGGGAATTCTTATTCATAGTTCACAGAGATCCACTTACTATTGTTGGTTTCCCTTCAATGATAGAGGTGGTTCTCTCCCTATGCTTTCCCTCTTCCGAGGCAGATTCCTTTTGCCCAAAGGTACTGTTTTGCCATGACCTTCCCAGAATTCCCATTCCCTTTTTAAGGATGTTAATTGCCGCATTTGTATCACGACAAATTTCTATTCCACAATTGGGACAAGAATGAGTTCTGGTACTCAATGACTTTTTCGCCCGATGACCACAATTAGAGCAGTCCTGAGAAGTGTAGTTGGGCGAAACCGCCACCACTGCTTTGTCCCAGATTTTCCCGTAGTAGTCTAACCACAGGGTGAATTGATACCAACTAGCATCAGAAATTGATTTAGCCAAAGTAATGATTCTTGACCAGGTTCGACACCTTTAAATCTTCATACACCACGATATCGTTAGATGCCACCACGTTTCGGGCTTGCTTAATTGCCCAATCTTGCCAGCAATTCTCAGTTTTAGACACAGCAAGCCTTTTAGGGATTTAAAGAACATTTTAAAGGGGTTTTTGGGGCAATCCTAGGCGTACTATTGTGCCTAAAAGCTTGAAGACTCGTAAAATGAACTTGTTAATCCCGTTGAATTTTCCCCCGTATTACGCGAACTAAAATCTGAAACCCTTGCTACAGTGCAAATTTAGAATTGCTGTTAACAAAATTTATGAATGAAGGATAATGACGGAAGAACAGATCTTTGAACTGGACTTGCAAGCCTATCTTTATGGTCATCCCTTTGTACCAACAGAGATAACCAAGCAAGTTTATTTAGGGCTTGCTGAAAAAAGCTGAAACCCTTACGGAGAAAAATAGTAGGCGAATTAAGAACCGCTAGAATGCACGAAAATAGGGTGGAATGCCTCAAAACCATTGCATTAAGAAGAGAGAAAGCAGATGTACCGAAAGCAGATGTACCGAAAGCAGATGTACTCAATTGAAACACCAGAAAACTTGAAAAATCTGTTCGGCGGGCAGTTAGATGAAGAAAATCGTTGGATAGAAATGTCAAAAATGATTCCCTGGGAAGAATATGAGGAAGAATATGCAAAAAACTTCACAGAAAAAAAAGGAGCCCCAGCCAAATCATTTAGAATGGCATTAGGAGCATTAATTATCAAAGAAATTTCAGGAAAAAGTGACAGAGAAACAGTAGAACAAATAAAAGAGAACCCTTATTTACAGTACTTTATAGGAATGGAAAGCTATAGTAGCAAAGAAGCATTTAATGCGTCAATGATGGTTCATTTTCGTAAAAAAATAGGAATGGAATTAATAAATAGGGCTTGCTGAAAAAGTCAAAAAACGAAAGAAATGTGGGTTAGGGAAGTATGGACTGAAAAAGCATAGATAACTTATCCTTATGGAAACAAATCAAAATACAGATTTTGTTTAATCTATTGTTCCTTTCTGTCTAAAAAGGTCAACACAAATCACTCCTCACAAAAGAGAGGAAAATTAACACCATTTTTCACAAGAAAAACGACTCTACAACTTTTTACTTTTTGTCTTCTGAAGTAGAGTAGAAAGATTCATTACCAAAAAGTTCATCGCAATTACCGTTTCCGAGGTCTCAGGTAGTTTGGCCATCACTCGACCAAGACTAAATTTCCTCTTTCCCTGTCCGAATTTACCCTCAATGGCATTACGCACTCTTTCATCTGAGCGTGCCTCTTTCTTTTTTTCTTTGCTCACCTCTTTCGGCGGTCTTCCCAATCGGGGACCACTCATTCTTATATCCCTTTCTTTACAATAAGCTCGATTCGCTTTTGTTCGATAGATTTTATCCACATGAACCGATTCCGGATAACATCCTGTTTCCCTTTTATATTCTTCTATTCGCGCTTGTAAATCTCCCGATTCGTTGTAATTATCCCAACTTAATTTGTCTAAGAAGACAAAGCCATTCACATTACTTGCCGATATTTTAGCTCCAAACTCTACTGCTTTTCCCGCTTTTCCACGCACTATTGGACGCACGTGAGGTTGGCTTACACTCACAATTCTGTTTTCTACTTTATTTGTCTTTTTTTCATACATTTCTAACTGTTGCTCATACACTTTTCCTATCGTTACAAGCTCTTCTTGCTCTTTTTTCGTTAGTTTTTCTAACTTTGCTCCCTCTTCTATCATTTTTTCTATATGAGACAAGTTTCTTTTTATATATCCTAGTTGTTTTTTTGTTCCTTTTCTTCTTTCTTTTTTTGACACACGACGTTTTTTTGCTATGGCTAAGTACTCTTTTCTTGCCACTTCCCTATAAGTCCTCGGCTTTTCTTTCCTTTTCTCTTTTATTTCTTCATACAGCTTATCTATTATTTTTTCTGTTTTTTCTCTGGCATCATTCAATATTCCTATATCCGTTGGATATTTTATATCTGCTGGTGTACAAGTCGCATCTAACAATAACTTTCCTTCATTTTCTTTTTTTTCTGACGCTACACCCGTCGCTTTTTTTTCTATTTCTTTATTAATTTTATTTATTAATTCCATTCCTATTTTTTTACGAAAATGAACCATCATTGACGCATTAAATGCTTCTTTGCTACTATAGCTTTCCATTCCTATAAAGTACTGTAAATAAGGGTTCTCTTTTATTTGTTCTACTGTTTCTCTGTCACTTTTTCCTGAAATTTCTTTGATAATTAATGCTCCTAATGCCATTCTAAATGATTTGGCTGGGGCTCCTTTTTTTTCTGTGAAGTTTTTTGCATATTCTTCCTCATATTCTTCCCAGGGAATCATTTTTGACATTTCTATCCAACGATTTTCTTCGTCTAACTGCCCGCCGAACAGATTTTTCAAGTTTTCTGGTGTTTCAATTGAGTACTGTTGCTTTCGGTACATCTGCTTTCTCTCTTCTTAATGCAATGGTTTTGAGGCATTCTACCCTATTTTCGTGCATTCTAGCGGTTCTTAATTCGCCTACTATTTTTCTCCGTAAAGGTCTCAGCTTTTTTCAGCAAGCCCTAAATAAAATTAATAAAGAAATAGAAAAAAAAGCGACGGGTGTAGCGTCAGAAAAAAAGAAAATGAAGGAAAGTTATTGTTAGATGCGACTTGTACACCAGCAGATATAAAATATCCAACGGATATAGGAACTGGACAGTGGGAAGTTTATGGATGGCAGAGAAGGTAATGACTATGCGGCCAAAGTAATTCTATCAGGACTTGGAAAAGGGTCAAGTTTAGCGGCAAGGAATTTAGGCAAAAGCAGACTAGTGGTCTGTCAATTTTCTATTTGTGGATAAAGACGCTTGAGACGGATACGAGCCTCAGCCGTCGTGAATTGCCAATCTACCGACTTTTGGGAATGATTGCGCTGAGTGTACCAAGCCGTTGTTTCTTGCTCTAAAGTTTCCCGATCTGGAATTCGACGAGCTAGGCATTGCCGAGTCATTGCGGACAGCTCGTTTTCAGCAATATTAAGCCAACTGCCATGTTTTGGGGTATGGTGAATTTCCAACCGTTCGACTAGACGACGAGCCGTGGAAGGCTCAAATGCTCAGGGCAAACGCATCTTATCCGAGTAAAACCTTAAGGAGATAGTCCTCGTCCCAACCAGCGCGTAGCCGTTTATTCTTGATACCAAGTTTCAGAGTATTTTCCTTTGTGAGCAAGTTAAGAGCGATATGGCGTAAGACGGCTAAATTCTCAGGAGCAAAATCCTTACGAATGCGACAAGCATCCTCGTTGAAGGCCAAGTCTAGAACCCAATGTAAAGAGTTTTCTATCAACCAATGACTACGAACAGATTGGGATAATTTTTGAGCATTACTCGGCAGGCTACTGATATAGTAGCGAGTCTCATACTCTGTTTTGTCTTTCAATCGTCTCTCCGCTTTAATCATACAGATGCTCGTCAACTTTGCCCATTTCTCCCCACCCAGCAAAAATTCTGTTTGTTCCATCGTCCAGCAACGGCGAATTTCAATCCGTCCATGTCCCTTGTCTATTGTTTGATGAAAATCATGCTTAATTCCCACAAAATTAACCGATTGAGCATGAGCAAATAATTGTTCAACATCCTCACATAAATTACCTTGATTGCCTTTCAATGCCAAAACATAATCTCCCCCTCGCCCTACTATCTGTTGGGCAATCTTTGTCTGAGTTCCCATGGCATCAATCGTTACGATACAACCTTTGACCTCTAGCATTTTCAGGAGTTTAGGAATCGCCGTGATTTCATTCGATTTGCTTTCCACCTTGCACTGTCCTAGTACTAGACGATTTGCTGTTGCCCATGCACTTACCATCTGAATTGCGCCCTTTCCGTTGGCATTGTCATAGAAGTGGCGAAGGGTTTTGCCGTCAATCGCTATCACTTCTCCTTCACTTACCTCCGCTATACTTTTGACCCAATGCAGAAAACAGTCTTGAAATTGCTCTGGATTCAGACTAGCAAATACACGCGCAAACGTATCGTCGGAGGGGATGCCATTCGGCAATTCCAAAATTTTTTTTAGCCATTGATGTTTAGCCTTGCCGAAACTTTCCATGGCTACCCAACCTTCTGCTCCACAAATGACGGCTAAGATGGCAATCGTTAGAATATCAATGAGTTTATGCCGTTTTGTTCGTTCGATGCGAGGGTCATCTATTTCGGCAAAGTGTTCTACCAGTCTATATTTGGGTCGGAGTTTCATCGCTTTTGTTTTCTATGCACTTTCCCTTATTTTCCCTTATCCATCCCTCTATAATGTTCTTGTATCTGTATCATTTTTAGATGCGTTCGCCCTGCTCAAATGCTTCATATAGTGAGGCAAGTTTGTGAGTATTTAGCTGATCACATACTAAAATGACTTTGTCGTTATCAGCATAGTCGTTATCGAGTAAATTCTTAATTTCTGTTGCCCAGTCAACCGATGTTCTACGTTCACTGACAACTGTCTTTCGCCACCCAGACAAGGGTTCTGTAAACATAAAGATATTGGCTGTTCCATTGCGTTCATATTCGTAATCATGCGCCTCTGGCTGTCCAGGTTTGGCTGGTAGAGGAAGGCGGGTTTCTTTGACCAATTGTATAGGTTGCTCATCCATGCAAATCACTGGACAATTGGGGTCATAGGGTCGGTGATAAATTTCTAGAACATCTTCCATGTTAGACACAAATTCGGCACTCTTTTCTGGTGGAATCACGTACATCTGTCGCAGATGAGGTTTTAGTTCGTTTTTTTTAACACTTGACGCACGGTTTCGTGACTAATTGCTGGCACAATTTCTAACTCGACCGCCTTGTCGGCTAGTAACCTCAATGTCCAACGGGCTTGACCAGCAGGCGGTTCTCCACAACGTAAGGCGATTAGTTTTGCTTCTACCTCTCCATCAATAATCGGTTGACGAGGCGGCGTTTTGCGGGGCTTGCGGCTTAATGCTGACTCCACACCTTCATTGACCAATCGCTCCCTGAGATTGGCGACTGTGTTACGGTGACAACTAAAGGCGGCGGCAGCTTCCTCATCCGTCCATCCTTGTCCATTCACATCAATGTTTAACAGAATATTGGCGTGCTTAATTTTGTAAGCCGCTCCTTTGCCGATGGATACCAAATCTTTTAGGGTCTGACGTTCTTCTTGACTTAATCGGACAATATAGGTCTTGAGCATGGTTACTTAGGGCTTGCTGAAAAAAGCTGAAACCTTTACGGAGAAAAATAGTAGGCGAATTAAGAACCGCTAGAATGCACGAAAATAGGGTAGAATGCCTCAAAACCATTGCATTAAGAAGAGAGAAAGCAGATGTACCGAAAGCAACAGTACTCAATTGAAACACCAGAAAACTTGAAAAATCTGTTCGGCGGGCAGTTAGACGAAGAAAATCGTTGGATAGAAATGTCAAAAATGATTCCCTGGGAAGAATATGAGGAAGAATATGCAAAAAACTTCACAGAAAAAAAAGGAGCCCCAGCCAAATCATTTAGAATGGCATTAGGAGCATTAATTATCAAAGAAATTTCAGGAAAAAGTGACAGAGAAACAGTAGAACAAATAAAAGAGAACCCTTATTTACAGTACTTTATAGGAATGGAAAGCTATAGTAGCAAAGAAGCATTTAATGCGTCAATGATGGTTCATTTTCGTAAAAAAATAGGAATGGAATTAATAAATAAAATTAATAAAGAAATAGAAAAAAAGCGACGGGTGTAGCGTCAGAAAAAAAAGAAAATGAAGGAAAGTTATTGTTAGATGCGACTTGTACACCAGCAGATATAAAATATCCAACGGATATAGGAATATTGAATGATGCCAGAGAAAAAACAGAAAAAATAATAGATAAGCTGTATGAAGAAATAAAAGAGAAAAGGAAAGAAAAGCCGAGGACTTATAGGGAAGTGGCAAGAAAAGAGTACTTAGCCATAGCAAAAAAACGTCGTGTGTCAAAAAAAGAAAGAAGAAAAGGAACAAAAAAACAACTAGGATATATAAAAAGAAACTTGTCTCATATAGAAAAAATGATAGAAGAGGGAGCAAAGTTAGAAAAACTAACGAAAAAAGAGCAAGAAGAGCTTGTAACGATAGGAAAAGTGTATGAGCAACAGTTAGAAATGTATGAAAAAAAGACAAATAAAGTAGAAAACAGAATTGTGAGTGTAAGCCAACCTCACGTGCGTCCAATAGTGCGTGGAAAAGCGGGAAAAGCAGTAGAGTTTGGAGCTAAAATATCGGCAAGTAATGTGAATGGCTTTGTCTTCTTAGACAAATTAAGTTGGGATAATTACAACGAATCGGGAGATTTACAAGCGCGAATAGAAGAATATAAAAGGGAAACAGGATGTTATCCGGAATCGGTTCATGTGAATAAAATCTATCGAACAAAAGCGAATCGAGCTTATTGTAAAGAAAGGGATATAAGAATGAGTGGTCCCCGATTGGGAAGACCGCCGAAAGAGGTGAGCAAAGAAAAAAAGAAAGAGGCACGCTCAGATGAAAGAGTGCGTAATGCCATTGAGGGTAAATTCGGACAGGGAAAGAGGAAATTTAGTCTTGGTCGAGTGATGGCCAAACTACCTGAGACCTCGGAAACGGTAATTGCGATGAACTTTTTGGTAATGAATCTTTCTACTCTACTTCAGAAGACAAAAAGTAAAAAGTTGTAGAGTCGTTTTTCTTGTGAAAAATGGTGTTAATTTTCCTCTCTTTTGTGAGGAGTGATTTGTGTTGACCTTTTTAGACAGAAAGGAACAATAGATTAAACAAAATCTGTATTTTGATTTGTTTCCATAAGGATAAGTTATCTATGCTTTTTCAGTCCATACTTCCCTAACCCACATTTCTTTCGCTTTTTGACTTTTTCAGCAAGCCCTATTTAGGTAGTGTTCTGAATCTGTGGAAGCACATCTAAATAAGACATCCAAATTCAAAGCGATTGATAAATAATCCAAGGACAATATCGTGCATCACAATAGATTTGGAGAAACAAATCGTTTTTCTCGCTAATCTCTTTATTCGAGTTCTCAATGTCAAGTGCTTTCGTTCGATTTTTTGAGTATTATACTTACCCACCTCATGCAATGCTGGCTCAATATGTCGTTCGTAAGCCCCCCATCCATCTGTATAATATTGAGTAATACCAAAAGGTTCTAACAACTCTTTTAGCCTTAGAAATGCTTCGTCTTTGTGACCAGACAAAACATAAGCTAATATCTCACCTGTCTGGTCGTGTTCTAAACCTGTGGAAAAGAGTAATAATAAATAAATGTAAATCTTAAAATTGGTGTGCCATGCTATTCAAAGCAATTGTTTGCCCAAGTTGTCAAAGTACGGATATTGTGAAACACGGCCCCTCTGGGGAGGGGAAAGAGCGTTACAGATGTCGTAATACAGAATGTAAGCGTTGCACATTTATCTTAAACTATACTTATAAAGGTTATTTGCCAGAAGTAAAGGAAAAGATTGCCGAAATGGCAATGAATGGTAGTGGCATAAGGGATACAGCCCGTGTGCTGAGGATTAGTCCATCAACAGTGATTAGTGAACTAAAAAAAAAGAGTCTAGTTTAGTATTCGTCAACGAAAAAAAACTAGCAGAACTGGAACCCAGTCAGAGTATTGTAACGCTCTGCCAATGGAATGACGTGGAAGCAGAACTCGACGAAATGTGGGGTTTTGTGAAGAGCAAAAAAGAGCAAAGATGGTTATGGCACGCTATTGCTCATAAGACAGGTGAGATATTAGCTTATGTTTTGTCTGGTCACAAAGACGAAGCATTTCTAAGGCTAAAAGAGTTGTTAGAACCTTTTGGTATTACTCAATATTATACAGATGGATGGGGGGCTTACGAACGACATATTGAGCCAGCATTGCATGAGGTGGGTAAGTATAATACTCAAAAAATCGAACGAAAGCACTTGACATTGAGAACTCGAATAAAGAGATTAGCGAGAAAAACGATTTGTTTCTCCAAATCTATTGTGATGCACGATATTGTCCTTGGATTATTTATCAATCGCTTTGAATTTGGATGTCTTATTTAGATGTGCTTCCACAGATTCAGAACACTACCCCCTATTTAGAGCAGGGAACCCCATCTTCCTACATTGGTGCCGACTCAACGTCAGGGCAAACGCAGCTTATCCGAGTAAAACCTTAAGGAGATAGTCCTCGTCCCAACCAGCGCGTAGCCGTTTATTCTTGATACCAAGTTTCAGAGTATTTTCCTTTGTGAGCAAGTTAAGAGCGATATGGCGTAAGACGGCTAAATTCTCAGGAGCAAAATCCTTACGAATGCGACAAGCATCCTCATTGAAGGCCAAGTCTAGAACCCAATGTAAAGAGTTTTCTATCAACCAATGACTACGAACAGATTGGGATAATTTTTGAGCATTACTCGGCAGGCTACTGATATAGTAGCGAGTCTCCTAAGTACAGGACAAAAGGCTTGAAAAGTATACGAGAAAGGGGTTTCATGGAAGATGAACGTAATGTAAGAAAACCCATGAACCAATATAACGCATTGAAACAAGCCCTAAAACCCCATTTGGGATGGCATGGTGCCAGACTCTCCTTCCTAGCCTTGTTCTTACTCGCCCTCCTCAAAGTGAAAACGGTTAACCTTAAAGAATTGGCTCTGGGTTTTGAAGGTCGGGCATTGGTGGATTCTCATTACAAACGCTTACAACGCTTTTTCTCAGGATTTGAGCTGGATTACCATCACATTGCCCGTATTGTAGTCAGTTGGCTGGATATCCCTCAACCTTGGGTATTAAGTATTGACCGCACAACCTGGGAGTTTGGCAGTCATGGTTATAATATCCTCACTGTCGGCATTGTCCATGAAGGAGTAGCCATTCCCATCTTGTGGTGGATGCTTAGCAAGAAAAAGGGCAATTCTAACAGTGATGAACGAATGCGTTTTATCGAGGAGATGCTCAAGATTTTTCCCACCGCCCTGATTCGTTGTTTATGTGGCGACCGTGAGTTTATTGGTCAGGCTTGGCTTCGCTATCTTCTGCTCGAACCGCTACTGGCTTTCTGTCTGAGAATTCGGGCTACGGACAAGATTGAGCACAATGGCAAGCTTTTGGCCGCCAAAGTCATTTTTGCCCATCTTGCAAAAGAGTGAATCTCAACGTCTTCAAGGGAGTTGTCGGGTTTGGGGATATCCTGTTTCTGTAGAGGCTCTTCGCTTGCCTGATAATTCTCTACTCATCGTCATTGGACATCCCGATTCCCAAGGTCTTATTCACGATTATGCCCTGCGTTGGGGCATTGAAACCCTTTTTGGCATCTTTAAGACTCGTGGCTTTTGCTTGGAATCTACTCACTTTACTGACCCCAAGCGTCTTCGTAAGCTTTTGGCTTTACTGACTTTAGCTTTGGCTTGGTCTCTCAAAACTGGTCTAGCAATTCATCATCTTCATCCCATTCCCCTCAAGAAACATGGTCGCCTAGCGCAGAGTCTTTTTCGTCTTGGTTTTGACCATCTTCGTCATCTTGTTCTTAATCCTTCTCTACCCAATTTTTCTCTTTTTCTCGACTCCCTACATTTTTTGTCCTGTACTTAGGCGAGTCTCATACTCTGTTTTGTCTTTCAATCGTCTCTCCGCTTGAATCATACAGATGCTCGTCAACTTTGCCCATTTCTCCGCACCCAGCAAAAATTCTGTTTGTTCCATCGTCCAGCAACGGCGAATTTCAATCCGTCCATGTCCCTTGTCTATTGTTTGATGAAAATCATGCTTAATTCCCGCAAAATTAACCGATTGAGCATGAGCAAATAATTGTTCAACATCCTCACATAGATTACCTTGATTGCCTTTCAATGCCAAAACATAATCTCCCCCTCGCCCTACTATCTGTTGGGCAATCTTTGTCTGAGTTCCCATGGCATCAATCGTTACAATACAACCTTTGACCTCTAGCATTTTCAGGAGTTTAGGAATCGCCGTGATTTCATTCGATTTGCTTTCCACTTTGCACTGTCCTAGTACTAGACGATTTGCTGTTGCCCATGCACTTACCATCTGAATTGCGCCCTTTCCGTTGGCATTATCATAGGAGTGGCGAAGGGTTTTGCCGTCAATCGCTATCACTTCCCCTTCACTTACCTCCGCTATACTTTTGACCCAATGCAGAAAACAGTCTTGAAATTGCTCTGGATTCAGACTAGCAAATACACGCGCAAACGTATCGTCGGAGGGGATGCCATTCGGCAATTCCAAAATTTTTTTTAGCCATTGATGTTTAGCCTTGCCGAAACTTTCCATGGCTACCCAACCTTGTATGTTGGGAATGGAGGATAGGAGCTATCCTAATCTCAAGAAGAACAAGAAAAAGAGTGACTCTGAACCCAACCTAAAGCAAAAAGCTTGCTTCGTAGATAAAGAGCCTCTTATTTGTTCTTCGGAATGTCACCTTCCGCAGACTGGACAGTATCAACGTGGCTTTTCTCAAAAAACCTAGTATTTGCAAGGATAGCGCGGCAGAGTGACAACTATTTTTCTGACTCACAAGGAGTTAAACCATGAGCGAAAAAGAAGCCATTCTCGGCATAGATATTAGTAAAGAAAAATTCTCAGCCGCCTTACTCAAAGGAGAGAAAAAAAGTCAGGTTAAAGAATTTGCCAATAACCTTGAAGGGTTCGAGCAACTCAAAAAATGGTTGGAGCAAAACCAACTGGAAAGAGTTCATGCTTGTTTAGAGGCAACTAGTACGCACGGCCATTCAGTAGCAACTTATTTACACAGTTTAGGTCACATTGTCAGTATTGTTAATCCTGCCCGAATTAAGGGATTTGCTCAAAGTCGCTTGAGTCGAACAAAAAATGATCAAGCAGATGCCACAACGATTGCACGATTCTGTGCAGCCCTTAAACCACAAGCTTGGACACCTCCAAGTCCAGAAATGGCACAATTACAGTCTTATAGCCGTCGATTAAGAGCGTTAGAGCAGATGGCAACTCAAGAAAAAAATCGTTTAAAAACAACAGTTGATGAGAGTCTCATAGAAGATATTGAAGCTCATCTTGTGTTTTTAGAAACTCAAATTGACAATGTAAAAAAGCGACAAAAAGAATTGTTGAACGAATATAGTTCCCTAAAAAGTCAAGCAGATTTATTGACTTCGATTGTAGGAATTGGTGAGCCGACAGCAATGACCATTCTGGCAGAAATTGGCGATATTAATCAGTTTTCTTCTGCTCGTCAATTAGCGGCATTTGCGGGTTTAACACCTCAAGAGCATCAATCGGGAACCTCTGTTAAAGGGAAAACTCGGTTGTGTAAAATTGGTAATCCTCATTTACGTAAGGCTCTTTATTTTCCTGCATTGAGTTCTATGCGTCATTGTTCTCCCATGAAGGACTTGCGAGAACGGTTTTTAGAGGCAGGAAAAAATAAAATGCAGATCGTTGGGGTTGTAATGCACAAACTCATTCGGATTGTTTACGGGGTTCTCAAGTCAGGGAAACCGTTTGACCAGACTAAGTTGGCTCTTCCTAACGTTGTTTTAGAGGAGGAAACTGATTTTTTGCCTGCTTCCCCTTGACACTTAACACAGTATCTGCTCCACAAATGACGGCTAAGATGGCAATCGTTAGAATATCAATGAGTTTATGCCGTTTTGTTCGTTCGATGCGAGGGTCATCTATTTCGGCAAAGTGTTCTACCAGTCTATATTTGGGTCGGAGTTTCATCGCTTTTGTTTTCTATGCACTTTCCCTTATTTTCCCTTATCCATCCCTCTATAATGTTCTTGTATCTGTATTATTTTTAGATGCGTTCGCCCTGGACTCAACGTATAACTCTTGCTGATTAAGGCTTTGAAACTACTTTAGGGAATCTTATTGAGCCTTATTTGTAAGTACTCGGAGCCATAACCCTTGATTAGTCGTTGATTGATGATGTGTTAACACCGCCTAGCCCACCCTACAATCTTTATTTAATAAGGGTTTTGACTTAATTTGACTTAATTTGACACCAATGGCTATCAAGCCCTAGTAGTCTGAGGCGCAAGTTAAGATACTATTATTAGGCAACCGATAAAAAGATAAATATAGGTATATAGGAGAAAAAGTCATGCCCCGATTAGCCCCCAAAGAGTTAAAGTTGGAAGCAAAAGAACGAGAACATCTAGAAAAACTGATAAATCGTCATACAACAGAGCAGCAAATTGCCTTAAGGGCAAAAATAGTGCTTCTGGCAGATGAGGGAGAAAATAATCGAGAAATTGCTAGAAAATTAAAAATCAGCCGAAAAATGGCAAGTCAATGGAGAGAAAGATGGATAGCAGGACAGAAAAGTGAAATAGAAATAACAGAAAGAATCAAAGATGCTGAACGTAGTGGAGCACCCGCCAAGTTTAAACGCGAACAAATCTTGAAGTTGTTCAAATTAGCCTGTGATGACCCAAAGAATTATGAGCGTCCGATAAGTCACTGGACAGGACGAGAATTAGCCGAGGAATTAGTAAAGCAAGGAATAGTGGAAAGTATATCTCCTCGACAGGTAGGAAGATTATGGGAAGAAGCAGATATTAAACCCCATCAGTCAGGATACTGGCTGAATCCCCCCCCTGACCCAAATTTTGGGGAAAAAGTGAATGATATCTGCCAAGCCTATGAGAGTGCAATTTTAGGAGAGGAAAAGGGAGAAAAGACTATTTCTCTAGATGAAATCTCTAGATGAAATGACGGGAATTCAAGCATTAGAGCGGAAAGCACCAGACCTTCCGATGTCTCAGGGGAAGATTCAAGGTCGAGAATTTGAATATATTCGTCACGGCACTCAAACGTTAATAGCCAGTTTTGATGTGGCCAAGGGTCAAGTAATCTGCTCTACAGTCGGAAATACTCGCACAGAGGCAGACTATTTAAGCCATATCCAAAAAACCATTGCCACCAGCCCTGATGTAGCAAAATGGCACTTGAGCATGGATTGCCTAAATACCCATCAGTCAGAATCTTTGGTTCGCTATGTAGCAGAATTTGAGGGACTTAATCTTGAATTAGGAGAGAAGGGCAAGAGTGGCATCCTTCAATCAATGGCGAGTAGAGCAACTTTTCTCAGTGACCCCAATCATCGAATTGTTTTTCACTTCACACCGAAGCATTGTTCATGGCTCAATCAAATTGAGATTTGGTTTGGTATTTTAATGCGTAAGTTACTGAAACGAGGAAATTTTCTCAGTCAAGATGATTTAAGAACGCAAATTCTTGAATTCATCGACTATTTTAACCGCACTATGGCGAAGCCCTTTCGATGGACGTATCGGGGGAAGGTTTTGGCTGCTTAAATTTTATAGCACCCAAACTTACGCCTTGGACTACTAGTTATTAGAAAAAATTATATCCACAAGGTCAGGAGAGCAAAAAAACAAATCAATTCTCTTTATCAGCAATTCTAAATTTAAGGCGAGGTAAGGGTTGTAGAAAACAGGGATAATGGGAAAGGACAACAAGGGAGACAGAGAGGACGAAAAGATGCAAGGAATAATCAGTATGGCTGGTCTGATAGCTTACGTGGTAGCAAGTATAGAGAAAATGAAAGACCCTCGCCAACCCAGGGTAATCGCATCTTATTTGTTACAAAAAATACAGACAAAAAGAGAGAAATATAGTGTAAAAAAGAAGCAGTCATCTAAGAGAAGAAAAGGCTATTATTTAAAAAAAGTAAGTGAGTGAGGTCAAAGATGGCAAAAGGCTTCGGCGCAAGAGTTCTAACCCCACAACAAGAAAAAGAAGTCAAAATTATCAAAAGAAGCATACTGAAACATTTTCAGTGCCTAAAAGAACCGAGAACAGGGAGAAGGCAAGACCATAACTTAACAGCAATTGTCACCATAGGAATATTGGCAGTATTGTCAGGGGCAGATGGCTTCGTAGCAATTGAAGCCTATGGCAAAGCCAAACGAGAATGGCTAGAAATGTTTCTAGAGTTACCAAAGGGAATTCCCTCTCACGATACCTTTGGAAGAGTATTTGGAATGTTGGAAACAGAAGAACTAGAAAAAAGTTTTCTGAGCTGGATAAGCAGTCTAACGGAGAAAATGGACATAGAGCTGATACAGATCAGCAATTCTAAATTTAAGGCGAGGTAAGGGTTGTAGAAAAAAAGGATAATGGGAAAGGACAACAAGGTAGCCAGAGAGGAAGAAAAGATGCAAGGAATAATCAGTATGACTGGTCTGATAGCGTACTTGGTAGCAAGTATAGAGAAAATGAAAGACCCTCGCCAACCCAGTCCAAATACAACCTACAGCCTAAAAGATGCGGTACTAGGTGGTTTCAGCCTGTTTCTAATGCAATGTGAATCATTCCTAGAACATCAAAGACAACTGCATAGTCGCAACGGTAGGGATAATCTTCAAACTCTATTCGGTGCCATCAAAATACCTAGTGACAATCAAATCCGCAATATCCTGGATAAAATCAAAGCCAATTCGTTATTTGTGGTGTTTAGTGACATTTATCAACTACTAAAGACCAGAGGAATATTGACTCGGTATGAGGTGTTAGACAAGCAATTACTAATTCCGCTAGATGGCACAGAGTATTTCTCCTCCCAAAATATCCACTGTGAGCAATGTTCCCATCGAACCCATAAAAACGGGACAGTGACTTACTTTCATTCGGCAATCTTACCGGTAATTGTCTCACCTCAGCAAAAAGCGGTAATTAGTCTTGACCCTGAATTTATTACCCCTCAAGATGGTCACGAGAAACAGGACTGTGAGGTAGCAGCGGCAAAACGTTGGCTCCACAGACATCGAGAATTTTTTGACCCGTTTAGCGTTACTATGATTGGGGGATGACCTCTATAGTCGTCAACCGATGTGCGAAGAGGCTCTTCAAAACCACTTTCACTATCTTTTTGTCTGTTTGCCTGAATCCCACATTCCGCAGGTTGTCGAAGAGGAGCACTAGTTCACGCGAGCTGGTATCGGTACTTGTGCATTGATTTCGGGCAAGGATAAAAAATGTCAATAAAGTTCTAAAATGGAGTCTTGTCTTAGATAGAATCAACAGTAAAAATGAATAACCTAAATATTAAAGACCTCGACCACTTAGGAATCGTAGCGGGAATTATAGATGAAATGGGTTTAGTAGAAATTATCGATGAGGAAGTGGGAACTCATCCTCAAGAAAAGCTCAGTGTAGGTACAATAGTAAAAGCAATGATATTAAACTGCTTAGGATGTATCAATGCTCCGTTATATTTGTTGAGTGAGTTGGCTCTCCCCTTGTCTGTGTGTAATGTTATGTTAAGAGTTAAAGCAAGCTAACAATTTAAGCCGTAGATGCTCAAAATTAGCAAATCCATAACTTTTCCTTTTTATTAATTTAATTTTTGTATTCATCCCTTCCGTTAATCCATTAGTTGTATGGTTTTCAAAATAATTGCATATGCCTGTCAAATGAGTTTTCAGCATACCCACACTTTTTTTATAGAATAGGCTCGCTGTTCTCATCCATTTTTCAAATTTTCTCCTTGCACCATTTGTCGTTCTTGAATGCTCATAAATATCTCTAATCTCTTCCTTCATTTCATACGCTATTCCTAAACAAGGATACATTTTCAATATCTCTTCTAACTCTTCTCTTTTTTCTTCTTTTAACTCTTCTTTATTTTTCCATAATAGGTATGTTAAACCCTTTTTATGGATATTCATTTTCTTTCTCAATTTATTCAATTCTTCATTTATATTTTTCATTACATGAAATCTATCATAGACGATTTTAGCATTTACAAATAACTCCTTTATTGCTGACGTAAATCCCTCCCACATATCCACACTTACTTCCTTTACATTCTCTCTAACCCTTGCTGGCTGCACTTTTAGGGCTTCTATTATCTCTTCTTTTTTGTGTCCTTTTATTACTTCTAACAATTCCTTTTTATTTATATCTATCACTGTTGTAATAAAGTCTTTTTTTCCTTTTCTATTACTAAATTCGTCTAAACTTATCTTTTCTGGTAATTCCCATTCCTTCTTTTCTGCCTGCTTTGCATACTCTTCAAATATTGATTCCAATGTTCCCCAACTTATTTCTTCTTCTTGCCTTACCTCTTCTACATTTTTCTTTTTTACTTGCTCATAAATCTTTTCTTCATAACGAATTGTATAATGTTTTCTTAGCCGCATAAAGTCCAGTCTTTCTGTTATGTATTTCTGACATTTTTCACAATGGAACTGGCGGCGGGGCACTTCCAGATATACTTTCTTTCCCAATAGGGATAAATCCCGAACCAAATTATATTCTATTTGATTTATATCTTCCAATTCTTTATGACAATTTGGACATTCCATTACTTCGTTTTTCATTTTTAATTTTAAGAACAAAGCACCATCTATTTCTCGATAGTTTACGACTGTTACCTTTGGCAAACCTAGTAGCTCATCCAAGTTTATCCACATACTCCACCTCCTACTGTGGTATTACTATTATACACTTTCCACACAGTTGGGGGAAGAGCCGTGAGTTTTTTAAAGGAAAAGCATTAGAACACCTATTAGGAGAAGGAATAAAAGCAGAAGATTTAAATGATGACAAGCTAGGAAGGTCATTGGATAAGGTATTTGGAGTGGGGGTAAAAAACCGGTTCACGAAAATAGTCCTAAAAGCGGCAGCAATCTTTGGAATAGAACAAAAGTCAAAGCATTTAGACTCAACCTCAATGTCTGTACAAGGGAAGTATAAGGAAAGGATAGAAGATGAGGAAGACGAGCAGACAAAAGCCATAAAAATAAAATTTGGTTATTCCAGAGATAAACGACCAGACCTAAAACAGTTTATGTTAAATAGGGCTTGCTGAAAAAAGCTGAAACCTTTACGGAGAAAAATAGTAGGCGAATTAAGAACCGCTAGAATGCACGAAAATAGGGTAGAATGCCTCAAAACCATTGCATTAAGAAGAGAGAAAGCAGATGTACCGAAAGCAAAAGTACTCAATTGAAACACCAGAAAACTTGAAAAATCTGTTCGGCGGGCAGTTAGACGAAGAAAATCGTTGGATAGAAATGTCAAAAATGATTCCCTGGGAAGAATATGAGGAAGAATATGCAAAAAACTTCACAGAAAAAAAAGGAGCCCCAGCCAAATCATTTAGAATGGCATTAGGAGCATTAATTATCAAAGAAATTTCAGGAAAAAGTGACAGAGAAACAGTAGAACAAATAAAAGAGAACCCTTATTTACAGTACTTTATAGGAATGGAAAGCTATAGTAGCAAAGAAGCATTTAATGCGTCAATGATGGTTCATTTTCGTAAAAAAATAGGAATGGAATTAATAAATAAAATTAATAAAGAAATAGAAAAAAAAGCGACGGGTGTAGCGTCAGAAAAAAAAGAAAATGAAGGAAAGTTATTGTTAGATGCGACTTGTACACCAGCCTGACTTTTCCCGTTAAGTGCGGATTGCAAGCTGCCAGCCTTGGCAAAGGTCATGCAACTTCAACCAACCGCGCCAAAGGACTTGGATACCGAGAGGAGTTTTACGACGATGTTCAAGATAACCACCAAGAAAAGCAACAGACTCGACAGCCCAAGCAACAGTCAAAATAGGGGGAAGTTTTTGAGAGGCGGCTGCTTTTAACACCTGAAGTTGAAGAGGATTAAGAATTTCAATCGCGAGAGCATCGGGCTGGGTACGATGAAGATAAGTAGGGCTTGCTGAAAAAGTCCACAAAACGAACCTAGATGCCACAGGGCGCGAAAAATGGTGACTTCAGAGATCAGTTTCCAGTTTTACCTCATATTTTTCCAGCAAAGTGCATGGATTTTGAGCCTCCAAATGCCATAACCTTGCATCTGATCGTTTGTAAAATGCCTGAAAGTATTGTCTAGCAAGGATTTTATCCTTATTCAGCAAGCCCTAAGTAACGTGTAAAAGTTCAACAGCAATGACACTTAAAAAACCCAAAAGAGTTTTCATTCCATCAGAGGCAAGTCGATCTGACTTTTCCCGTTAAGTCCAAAATCCAGCAATGCAAACTTCTAGAGGCTTTATCTGGCAAGGGTTTGAGTAATGATTCTCTTGACAGGAAAAAAATATTCTGAAGCCATCATCCCGCTTATCGTTCAAATTTCAAAAACAAAGGATGAAGGGAGTATGAGACTGTAAAATGGAGAAAATCTTAAAGGGCAGGTCAAAAAATGTTGGAATGGTGGACAAAAAACTTTGCCAGTTGTGAATTGGGAGACGAGAGGCTAAACAATCGTGCCTTCTCGATTGGGAAAAAGTTAAGTGAGGGGTTTGGAAAAGCCTTATCAGAAGTGTTTAAGGGAGGAAACGAGTTAAAGAGGGCCTATGAATTTTTGGGAATCCGAAAACAGACTTTGTCAAGATAATAGAGCCGCACTGTGAAATGACAACTGCCGCCGTAGAAGAATATAAGATAATGCTATCAGTCGGAGATACGACCTTCTTAGATTATCGCAATATCAAGGAAAAAAGGGAAGGGTATGGGCCGACTGGAAAAGGAGGGAATGGATTAATACTGCATAGTGCTTTAGCAATTGAGCCAGAAAAAGGACAAGTATTAGGTTTATTATGGCAAAAACTGTGGAATAGGGAGGTAAAAGAAAAGCCCCCAACAGATGAAACGGCGAAGCAGAAAAAAGAAAGACAGAAAGAACAAAGAAAAGCAGCTCGTCAAAGACCATTTGAGGAAAAAGAATCCTACAAATGGGTAGAGGCTCTAAACACCTGTGAGAAACAGGTAGAAAGTTCAACGAGGGTAATTCATGTATTTGACAGAGAAGGAGATGTTTCAGAAGTCTTTGACTCAGTGCGTCAACTCAAGCATACAGGAGTGCTGGTCAGAGCGTCTCATAATCGTAGTTTAGACAAAAATAGTGAACGACTTTGGCAACATTTGGAATCAGAACCGATTCGTTTTCATCAAGAAATCGAGATTCCGAGTACAGGAAAAAGAAAAGCACGGAAGGTTAAGCTTGCCGTCCGATTTTGCTCAGTTAATCTACGAACTCCCTATCGTTTTGATAATCGTGACCCGTTGAATGTCTATGCTGTTTATGCGACAGAAATCGATTGTCCCGAAGGCGAAACTCCTTTATCTTGGATGCTTCTGACTACAGAAGTTGTTGAGACTATTGAGATGGCTGTCACTATTCTTCGTTGGTACACCTACCGATGGCGGGTTGAAGAATTTCATAAAGTCCTTAAGTCTGGTTGTCAGAGTGAGCGTTATCGACTTGCCTCTGATGGAATGAAAACTCTTTTGGGTTTTTTAAGTGTCATTGCTGTTGAACTTTTACACGTTACTTATCTTCATCGTACCCAGCCCGATGCTCTCGCGATTGAAATTCTTAATCCTCTTCAACTTCAGGTGTTAAAAGCAGCCGCCTCTCAAAAACTTCCCCCTATTTTGACTGTTGCTTGGGCTGTCGAGTCTGTTGCTTTTCTTGGTGGTTATCTTGAACATCGTCGTAAAACTCCTCTCGGTATCCAAGTCCTTTGGCGCGGTTGGTTGAAGTTGCATGACCTTTGCCAAGGCTGGCAGCTTGCAATCCGCACTTAACGGGAAAAGTCAGGTTGAGCGATCGCCGCAATTAAAGAATTCAGGTAAATATTGATTGTGTTTTTGCGGAACACAGGCTTTATAAAAGTTTGCGTCTGGAAAATCTTCCATTCGTCCATAGGATTGAGGCGATCGCCGACCTTTAATGGGGGCAAAACTACCTTCACACAGGATGACAATTTTATTTTTAATGCGACGGGATTGGAGGATCGTTTGACAATGTTCTTCAAGTTGTTGGGCATCAAAACTCATTACGAATGATTAACGTTATTCAAAAGTTTGGGTTCAATTTCTTTAACATGAGCAGGGGTTAAAGCTTGGCAAAGTTCGTAGGAATGGGTCGCTAAAATATATTGATTAGTTGGCCCCCATTCTTCCAAGTCTCGAATAATTTGATATTGCCAGTCAGGATGAAGTGCAATTTCAATTTCATCAAACAGAATAATTGCATTTTCAATATTACTATATTTGAGCCAAACATATAAACTGAGTCTTTTGAGTTCGCCATGACTCAAATCTTCGGGATAAAGTTCTATGGTTTCACCATTCCTTTCTGCTTTAAAATTAACTCCTGATAAATCTTTGTCTAGATTGATTTGTTTATCTTTTAAAAATTTATTAAAATCATTGAGTAAGTTTTGATAATGTTTACCATAGTGACCTCCTGTTTCGATTGCTTCCTCAAAATCTTTATCTCTTGCTTGTTTAAAGGATTGAATAAGAATATCTACCGAAACAAAGTCATAGGGGAAAAAATTGGTTAGTTGATTTTTCGCATCGTCCCATTCCCACCCCCTATCCTGTTTTTTTGAAGATTCTTCCTGATTTTCTAACGTTTTATTGCTTTTAAATCGTGATTTACGATATTTTTTAGAAAGAAAAAGAAAAATCTGAGTGGAAGGTGAAGCTAAAAATACTTTTTTGGATAAATTATCTAGAAATATATCACTTTTATCAAAATCTATATTTGTAGATTGATCTTGGGCTTCATTAACTGTTGTAAGATAAGCCTGTATAATTCTATAAGCAAGAATATAGTTGTTATAGTCAAGAATATATTTAGGCTTACTTGCAAAACTTTGTTCTTTCCCTATTGATTCAGAGATCAAAAAGGTCTTGTTTTCAATGGTGCTATATAAAGCAGAAAAAGAACTTCCTAAAAATACCAAATATTCGAGTCCAATAATCCCCCCTCTATTCGCAATCTCAAACTTAGCCAACGTTCTTTGATCAGTGCCTTTAGGAATTGTGAAATCTTCTAATAAATTTCGGATAAAGTGGTACTTCTGAGGATCAGCTGAGCAATGCAACAAGATAAAAATTAATTGCAATAAGGTGCTTTTTCCCCCACCATTCAAACTACCCAGGGGAAAAATACGAGGAGAAAACTCCTTCTCAAAGCTAATATCAATATCCTTTAAAACCCGAAAATCGGGAACTTGAACCCGTTGTAAGTGCATGGAATTTATCTCAACTAGCCAAAGTTGCTTGTAATAGTAACTTATCGTTCGTGCAAAAGAGAATAAGTAAAAATGCTTAGAGGGATAGTATGATCGCTGTTTTTTGTAGATTAGCTTGACGATTCGTTGCGTTTCTTAATCGATCCTACAGAAATGACAACGATCTTCGTATTGCCCTAAGACAATTGGCGATCGCCGTTCACTGAGAGTTAAGGCGGAGATCGCACTTTAATAGCACCTCCACCGAAAACTGTCAGTTGACCTGACTTTTCCCGTTAAGTGCGGATTGCAAGCTGCCAGCCTTGGCAAAGGTCATGCAACTTCAACCAACCGCGCCAAAGGACTTGGATACCGAGAGGAGTTTTACGACGATGTTCAAGATAACCACCAAGAAAAGCAACAGACTCGACAGCCCAAGCAACAGTCAAAATAGGGGGAAGTTTTTGAGAGGCGGCTGCTTTTAACACCTGAAGTTGAAGAGGATTAAGAATTTCAATCGCGAGAGCATCGGGCTGGGTACGATGAAGATAAGTAACGTGTAAAAGTTCAACAGCAATGACACTTAAAAAACCCAAAAGAGTTTTCATTCCATCAGAGGCAAGTCGATAACGCTCACTCTGACAACCAGACTTAAGGACTTTATGAAATTCTTCAACCCGCCATCGGTAGGTGTACCAACGAAGAATAGTGACAGCCATCTCAATAGTCTCAACAACTTCTGTAGTCAGAAGCATCCAAGATAAAGGAGTTTCGCCTTCGGGACAATCGATTTCTGTCGCATAAACAGCATAGACATTCAACGGGTCACGATTATCAAAACGATAGGGAGTTCGTAGATTAACTGAGCAAAATCGGACGGCAAGCTTAACCTTCCGTGCTTTTCTTTTTCCTGTACTCGGAATCTCGATTTCTTGATGAAAACGAATCGGTTCTGATTCCAAATGTTGCCAAAGTCGTTCACTATTTTTGTCTAAACTACGATTATGAGACGCTCTGACCAGCACTCCTGTATGCTTGAGTTGACGCACTGAGTCAAAGACTTCTGAAACATCTCCTTCTCTGTCAAATACATGAATTACCCTCGTTGAACTTTCTACCTGTTTCTCACAGGTGTTTAGAGCCTCTACCCATTTGTAGGATTCTTTTTCCTCAAATGGTCTTTGACGAGCTGCTTTTCTTTGTTCTTTCTGTCTTTCTTTTTTCTGCTTCGCCGTTTCATCTGTTGGGGGCTTTTCTTTTACCTCCCTATTCCACAGTTTTTGCCATAATAAACCTAATACTTGTCCTTTTTCTGGCTCAATTGCTAAAGCACTATGCAGTATTAATCCATTCCCTCCTTTTCCAGTCGGCCCATACCCTTCCCTTTTTTCCTTGATATTGCGATAATCTAAGAAGGTCGTATCTCCGACTGATAGCATTATCTTATATTCTTCTACGGCGGCAGTTGTCATTTCACAGTGCGGCTCTATTATCTTGACAAAGTCTGTTTTCGGATTCCCAAAAATTCATAGGCCCTCTTTAACTCGTTTCCTCCCTTAAACACTTCTGATAAGGCTTTTCCAAACCCCTCACTTAACTTTTTCCCAATCGAGAAGGCACGATTGTTTAGCCTCTCGTCTCCCAATTCACAACTGGCAAAGTTTTTTGTCCACCATTCCAACATTTTTTGACCTGCCCTTTAAGATTTTCTCCATTTTACAGTCTCATACTCCCTTCATCCTTTGTTTTTGAAATTTGAACGATAAGCGGGATGATGGCTTCAGAATATTTTTTTCCTGTCAAGAGAATCATTACTCAAACCCTTGCCAGATAAAGCCTCTAGAAGTTTGCATTGCTGGATTTTGGACTTAACGGGAAAAGTCAGTTCTTAGAACATCAGAGGCAACTCCATAGCCGCAACGGTAGGGATAATCTTCAAACTCTATTCGGTGCCATTAAAATCCCTAGTGACAATCAAATTCGCAATATTCTAGACAAAATCAATGCCAATTCGTTATTTGGGGTGTTTAGTGACATTTACCAACTCCTGAAGACCAGAGGAATATTGACTCAGTATGAGGTGTTAGACAAGCAATTACTAATTCCGCTAGATGGCACAGAGTATTTCTCCTCTCAAAATATTCACTGTGAGCAATGTTCCCATCGAACCCATAAAAACGGGACAGTGACTTACTTTCATTCGGCAATCTTACCCGTAATTGTCTCACCTCAGCAAAAAGCGGTAATTAGTCTTGACCCTGAATTTATTACCCCTCAAGATGGTCACGAGAAACAAGACTGTGAGGTAGCAGCGGCAAAACGTTGGCTCCACAGACATCGAGAATTTTTTGACCCGTTCAGCGTTACTATGATTGGGGGATGACCTCTATAGTCGTCAACCAGCAATTCCAAATTCAGAATGTAGTCAAAGATACAAAAGGCTCGATGTATTTACTGGCAAGGGTTTTGCTATGAAAATTGCCAATTAATCAACTAGGAAGAATTCGAGACAGCGAGAGAAACTGAGTCATCAAGCATAAAATCTAAAAGATGATGCCAGCTTTCAAAGAACAGATATTTGGTCAAAGAGAGAATATCTTGAAAGAATCCCTTACGAGTGCCGCGTTGGACGCGAATTCTCTGGTAACGTTCATCAACCAAACCTAAAACCGTGTGCAAGAGAAAAGCCAGCAAATTCAGGGTAAGCAAAACAGAGGCGAGGTGTTGTTTACCATGCCCAAAATTATGCTCTAAGTGATAGCCTCGATTTTTGAGAATATTGTGATTCTCGTTCTCAGTACGCCAACGAGTCCGTCCAGCACGACAGACATCAAGAACGATGTGAGGGGTGAGAAAATGATTGGTAATCCAACTATTGTGATAAAGAAGTTGAGCATCGGATTCGCGGTGGATTTTTAGCTCACACCAGTTAACCAACAAAGCAGGCTGTTGGTCTCGCAGGGGAATCTGATTGAGATAACGGCAGTGCCAAATCTCGAAATACTTCCCATTCCAACGTCGGTGTTGAGTGGTTTTGACTTCTCCATTAGCTTCTAAATAGTTTAACCATTCATAGAGTGTGGGATGAGAAGTCGGTAAACAGACGAAGATAAAGTTGAAATCGTGGTCGAGACAGTGCTGACAAGTGGGCTGACGACTGTACAAGTCATCCCCTAGCAGAGTTATCTTCTGTCCCGCAAACAAACTAGCATGGTTACTTATCCAACGTTTCGCCGCATTTTGCTCACAATCTTGCTTTTCAGAACCGTCTTGAGGGGTGATAAATTCAGGGGGTAAGGAAAAAACTGATTCATGGTCTGGGGAAACAATCACGGGCAATAATGCCTGATGGAAGTAGGTGACTTTTCCCTGTTTTGACGTTTTGGTTGAACAGCATGGACAATTTACTTTTTCCGAACTGTAGTAATTTGTCCCATCCATTGCTACTAGAAGATTTCCCCTCAATATTTCATAGGCTTTCAAGAATCCCATGCTCCTCAATGCTTGGTAAATTAACCCAAACAAAGGGAATAGACTACTCGCTGCTACCCCATCCACAATGTTGCGAATCTGTTCTACTGTTGGTATTTTTTCTAGTCCAAACAAGCTCTGAGCATTATCTCGCCCACAACGGCTGTTAAGCTGACGTTGGTACTCTAAAAATGACTCATTTTGCATAAAAAAGGCGGCAAATGCCCCCAGTATCGCCTCTCTTAGACTATATTTCGTTGCATTACTAACCGAACGGGGGTCATCTATCTTCCCAATGACCTCGTTTAAACAGTGAACGATTCCGTCAAAACTTAGGTCGTTTACTTCCATCTTTCTCTCTGCAAAATCAGTAGACACTTTTCTCTTTATTCATAACTTCCTATAGGTCAAAGTTTTTCTGTCTCTATTTATACCATTTGAATTTGGAATTGCTGGTCGTCAACCGATGTGCGAAGAGGCTCTTCAAAACCACTTTCACTATCTTTTTGTCTGTTTGCCTGAATCTCACCCTACTCTTTATGAGTTTTTGGACTATGCCGAGAAGATTGGGGAAGTTTACTCTTTCCATGAGCGTCGTCGTCATGGTCGCGATTGGCATGACTATCATTATCGTTGGACTTATCACTTGCCCCTAAGAGATGGTTCCGCCGCCCTCAATACTCATTGGTTTGAGGTCACTGTTACTCGCCGTTCTGATGGTCAGGTTCTCTTTCACAACGATTGGATTACCGACCATTTTTCCCAAGCCGATAACATTGTTGAGTTAGTCAGTGTCGCTCGCTCTCGTTGGAAAACCGAAAATGAGAACCATAATACTCTTAAGACTCAGGGCTACCATCTAGAACACAATTTTGGACATGGTGACCACCATCTTGCTACCTTTTTGCTCACCTTAAATTTACTGGCTTTCTTGTTTCACACCGTTTTACAGCTTTTAGATGAGTCCTACCAACGTATCCGACTACTTTTAGGGACTCGAAGATGCTTTTTTTCCCATTTACGTACTCTTACTACCTATTTTGTCTTTGATAGCTGGCAACACCTTCTTGATTTTATGCTTGAGCCATTTGACTCTCTGCCCGCCACTAATTCCTCCTGATTTTTCAAATTTAGAATTGCTGTCTCTTTATTTACCTTACATCAAGTCATGTAGTATGCTGTTATAATGGGGGGTTAAAAGCTTTTCCATTGAAAAAAGTATTTAATTTTGGTAAAAAATTCTAAAATGTCTTACATGAGTTTATTGGAAAAATCGGCTCGAAACACAGCGGCCGCCTCATTGCTTAACAAAATGAGACATTGGTTACAGGGAAGGCAAGCAGATGGATTGTCTTCTGATGAGCGGCAAGTTCTCTTAGAATCTTTGGATGTGTTGGAGTCCAGGCAATTTGATCAAATGATCATCCATAGCTTTCGAGGGATCGAGAACCCCCTGAACGCTTCTGTTTTATCCATATCTATGGCATTGCACAATGCTAATGGACAAGACGAAGACGGTTGCCAACGCAGCCATTTGAAGCAATTACTGGACTCCAATCAGTTACCAGAGGATCAAGCAACAAGAGAAAATTGCATCAACTTGCTTAATCAAGCTATTCAAGCAATTGGAGACTTTGAGATTGGAGTAAATTCTCACTCTCACAAAATGCCATATAAAGGTCTTTAGTCTTTGACATCCTCTCCGCCGTAGAACGGCGAAGAAACCTAAACCTCACGATTTAGGTTTCTGCTTCACTCACCGTCGCATACCACAGTTTTAAAAATTATGTACTGTCTTACACAGAGTCCACAGACTTTTACCCCATTTCAGAAGCCTAGGGCTGATTCATTCTAACAAATCTCAATCAATCAAATCCTTATCTGGCAAGGTTTTAAGGCGATTTCTCAGAATAAATATCTGAAAATTTTTAAAAATACCTTACTTTGCTTACCCCATAAGCGATTGAAGAGAGACAAAAAAGGAATCAAACCAGAGAATGAATCAGCCCTACATTTCAGAAGCCCGATTCCGTGTGTCCCACGGTACGGTTTCAGCAAAATGCTTTTTGTACTTGTTGCTTAGACTTTTTACCTTGCCAAGCCTTTCTAGCAAGAACCCCCTAAGCCTAGTTTTCAAGGTGCGATGCCGACCACTTGGTTTTCGTATTCAGCACCTCGATTCTAACACCTTGTAAAGCCGTCCTAGAAGGACGGGGTTTCAGACCCATTTTTTTCGATGAAAGATATGATGGAGCATCCTGAAGTGGATATGCTGAGGCAAATTGCTCTAACGGCCATTGCCCCTGAGTTAGAAAAAATTGGAATCGTTGTCCAACAAAATATCCCCGATAGCATTAAAGACGTCTGTAATCAAATTCAAAACGATTTAGAGTATCAGGCAAATAATGTTCAGGATATACAAGACCTGACTGTGTTGAGACAATATCTATACACAGTCTCTTTTTTTATCAGCTTACTTCTTAAAGCGAGTCCTGAACGTTCTTCATGGTGGGCAGAGTCCCTGATTTATGAGTGTTATAGCCTATGCAAAATAAGTGAGAGAGAGATAATTATTGTACATTCCCAAGATACTAACTTGGAAGATTTTAGTGTTTATCCCAACGCTACTTTTACTTTTGGACTAAACTATTCCTCTCAACATAATACACCAGTTAAACCATTAGATATTTTTTTTATTCCCGCAGAAGTAAAGTTTGATATTTCTTGTATGGCATTGATTGGCCATGAAGTTGGCCATATCTACTGGCAAATACATCAAAACGTACTTGATGAAAAAGTTAAGGAAGCATTTCAAAAAATTCCCCTACCTCAAGATAGAGGGGAACAGTGGGAGTTACAGCACAAACCACAACAAGTAGCACTACGCATTGAGGAGTATCTTTGTGACCAAGTAGGACGCTACTTACTTGGCCCTGCTTTTGATTTTGCGCTACTAAAACTTTTTCTATTTTTACCGAGCAGTGGTAGTAGTCGTACCCATCCCCCTCAAGAAAATCGTATTCTCCGTTCTAAGGATATTATTAAATGTTATGTGGATTCTCCGAGCAATAACTGCTATCAATTAATGAATAAGATGTCTCAATTAATTGACGCTATCTACGATAAATTGCATGATTTTAAATCAGAACTTAAGTCAAGTCGCTATGATGAGATCGCAGAAAAAGTAGCCAAAGAAATTTATCAAGCCAGTAATTTAATTATTGAAAAGCGGCTTTCTCCTGAGAAGTTTGAACAAATTTGGAGAATGGTTAAGCCAGAATTGGATGGTTTCAGACCTCCTTTTGAAACAGTCACAATTAATAAACCCGAATACATAAACCCAACTGACGCGATTATTGCTGCAACGCTTTACTATCATGGCGAAGCTTATCTAACTAGCAATGTTTTTTATCTTAATAGTTCAAAACCAGAGTCAGAAAAACGTCGTATATTGTTTGAAAAACTCAGTGAACACCTCAGATACGCTATCAGTCTCCATCGTTTTGTTAAGTTTGCTCAACATCAAGAGGAAGATTTTGAGACACTGAAGCAAAGCAATAGCTTATGGAATTGGCGTGGAGGGAAACAAGATACAGATAAATTGATTGTGACACCCACCATAGATCCTAATAACCAATATGGACAGAGCACGGTAGATTTGCGACTAGGCTGTTCATTTCTAGTCAATGTGCCTTCTCGCTATACTCATATTGATCCTGCTTCTAAGGATAATCACCTATCAGCTTACTATCAAGAAATTCATATCCCTGTAGGGCAGGAATTTATCTTACATCCTCACCAATTTGTGCTTGCAACAATTCTGGAATATATCTGCTTACCAAACGATCATTATGCTTTGGTTTTGGGAAGATCTACTTGGGGGAGATTAGGATTAAATATTGCCACCGCAACCACCGTTCAATCAGGTTACAAAGGGTGTTTGACGTTAGAATTAAGGAATCTTGGTGAAAGTCCTCTACCATTAACTGTTGGTACTAGAATCGCTCAATTATGCTTAATTTCTGTTGCTTCCCCTGCTCAACAAGGCTATGTAGGCAAATATATTGGCCCTATTAAAGCAGAAATTCCTAAAATCTATTCTGATCCTGATTGGGTAATTATTAAACACTTTGTGAATGGCTAACCATTAAAAAAGGTTTTCTGCAAAAGAATAGATAAAGGTTTTCGTTAAGTTTTCTACTATTCATTCTTAATATTTTTTCACTACAAGAGTTTTTGGCTCCCCACTTGTTTGTGTGTAACCTTAATTTATTTTTTTTGAAAAAAGCATGCCCCTTAACGAAAATTTATTGTTCCCCATCAAAACAGAGATCGCACTCTAAACCTCAAATTTAAAAAGCGATCGCAGATTAATTGATAGTTTTAAAAAGTGATCGCTATCTCAACTCTCAGAAAAAGCAATCGCCTCTTCCCAATTAATAAAAAACGCGATCGCCTATAAAATACCTTTATGATAGAGTTACTTAAACTGTTACCAAAGTCACTGACGACATTTTTGTATGCAGTGGCGGCTTTATTAAGATTTTATGGAAACTCAGACACCATCCTCTTCTCATTCTTCCCCTTCACCACCATCGAAGGTCGCTTTCTGGTCTTTGGTCTGGGGTCAGGGTCTCTGGTGGCTAATCTCGGCCTTGAGTGGCACGCTGGAAATCAAAGCAGAAGGGAAACGACAGCAGCAAGAACACGAATTGAGAATGAAAACCTTGCAGCAAGAACACGAATTGAGAATGAAAATCTTGCAGCAAGAGAACGAGAGGCTAGACGGGATAATCTTGCAAACGAGGAAAGAGAACGAGGAACTCGCCATACTCGAATCCAAAATAGATGGATTATTCTCCAAATACAACATCAACTCGAAAGTTCACCAGACACCAGAGCAGCCTTGAGGGATTTTCTTGTATTTTTGTCGGAATATGGTGAGTAGAAGAGCGATCACCCCTTACCGATTTAAAAAAGCGATCGCCGATTAATTGATAGTTGATAGTGAATAGTTGATAATTATCCCTAGTTCCGCAGGGGTTTGTGTCTATGAGAAGAGAGGGGACGACGACCATTGAGAGAGGAAGCAATCAAGAGATTCCGAAGCCAATGGTCATGATAACGAAAACCATTAAGACTCTCAAAGGGAGAAAGTTGTCCCTGCTTCCGAACACAAGTTTTACGAGAGTAAGGACGAAAATTCCACAATAAGGCAAGAGAGCGAACAGTTAATCTCGCCGATGTTAGATTGCCGTGAAAATATTGCATAGAATAAAGCACACGGTCAAAGTAATTCATCGGTCGGTCAACTTGATTACTCGTACGGTAAGCATTGGGAAAGTCGAGGGCACTTTGGAAAAGATGAGATTTAAGGTGAATGCGTCTGACCTTGGCCGTAATCACTTCCGATAGTTTTTGCTTTTTCACCCATTCGAGAAAACGTCTCAGACGTTGAGCGAATTGTCTTTTGGTTGTACCTTGATAAACCTCCCAGAGTTTTTGGCACAGTCTCTGACACTGTTGAGGTTTAGAGCGACAGACAGAGCGGATTTTGAGGACTTCATGGAGAAAACAGAGAATCAGGGTGATACCTTCAAATAGGCTTTTCCATGCACTTCGGGTTGCTTCCCAACCATCCGTTGTCACCGTTAACGGTTGATAACTGGGGGAGATTTCCTTGGCACTAGTATCGTCTGATCAAAGTTGGAAAAAGTTATGGTGTAAGGCTTTGAGAAAATAGAAAAATAGTTTAAGACTAGACATCGGCCCGTTTTTATTATACTATTATTATTGTCATTATATCAAAGAAGAAGGAAACAGAAAACAATGTCAATATTAAAGAAAAGCTCTATGGAAATCCTGAATGATGTTGGCTTGTGCCAAGAGAAAGAGGATGCCTTATTCAAGAAAAACTGTCCTCATTACTATAGTGAAAAAGTAAAAATACATTCTTATTATCAAACGAAAGGTAACGGGGAACGTAAAATGTTCATTTGTCAAGAATGTAGTTCTTGTTTTGCTGAGACTTATGGTAGCGTAATCGCTGGCTTAGAAACCCCATTAAGTGAAATTGTAAAAGTATTAAAAGCCAGAATGGAAGGAATAGGATTAAATGCCGCAGTCCGAGTATTCGGCTACGCAAAAACAACAATATTGAATTGGGAAAAGAAATTATCAGGATTACAAGAGACATTATTTTTATACGCCTTAGTGAATGAATTTGTTAAACTAGTAATAGAAGGGGATGAACTATACACAAAAGTTGGAAAAAATAAAGAAGCAAGTGCCTCTGAGGGGTGGACAATCGTGCTCATGGACAGGGCTAGCCGCTTTATTTGGCATTTAAAATGTGGTAAAAAAGAGCAGAAATTATTTCTAGAAGCAATGATGACGGTAGCGGAATTATTTGAAAGGAGTGCAGAATCTCTCCAGTTATTTACAGATGGAGAAAAGCGATATAGTCAACTGCTATTTAATATTTGTCACGAAGTATTGAAGACTGGAAAGCGAGGTCGTCCCACCAAAGTATTACCGAAGGGTCTTGTGGTAAGACTAAAAAATAAGAGTAGTAAACGTCGAGATTCTGAGGGTAAACTAAAGAAAGTAGAAACTCCGAAACCAGAACATCAAGAGACAACAGAAAAACCAGAAGAAAAGGACGTCCATGCCAACCACGTTGAGGCATTTAATAGTGCTATCCGACGCTATTTAGCCGCCTTTCGTCGTCGTACAAATACTTATGCTAAATCTGTTGTGGGATTACAGCGAGTCCTAGATATTTTCTGGATGGTTCATAACTTTGTTCGCAGCCATTTTACGACTAGAGAAGTTCCTGCTGTAGCTCTCGGTATAATTGAAAAAGGGTTAACTTGGGAGGACTTACTCCAAATTCGCCTGATTTCTTGAACCTCCCGTATTGCAACGTTTGTAGCTTCTAGCTAGACGATACCAGTGCCTCATATTGGCCAGGTATAGAAATACGTTTCAATCCTGATTGAGGCAATCTTATATACCTCGCACGGTGATAATTTGCGTTTTTTAGTTCAGCCCCCCTAGCCCCCCAAGTTTTGGGGGAACCATTCTCTATTTATCGGTTTCAAAGTCCCCCAGCATTGGGGGATTCAGGGGGCGAAAATCTCAATCCATGACCGTGCCAAGTATATTTTCAAAATAGGGAATTACTTCACCTTCTTTGATTTCATCACCATGACGAGGATTTAGTCTATGCGGATAATTATGAAATGAATTAAGATTTGCTTGGCCATCTTTCCCCCATATTTCTTCAGGGAAACCATAACCATCTTTACTTGTAAAAGACAAACTCGATCCCATAATGCCTGGGATAAACACTACCAAGATGGGGGACTTGTCAGAACTCATACCTAATATTCAGCTAAAACTCTTTTTAAAAACTGACCTCAAAACACAGACACAGAAGATCAAACGAATTGTGAGTCTCTAGGCTTTTTAGTTGTATCTCCTCCAAAAAGAATAGCCTAAAAACTCACCTGTATGTAGGGCTTGCTGAAAAAGTCAAAAAACGAAAGAAATGTGGGTTAGGGAAGTATGGACTGAAAAAGCATAGATAACTTATCCTTATGGAAACAAATCAAAATACAGATTTTGTTTAATCTATTGTTCCTTTCTGTCTAAAAAGGTCAACACAAATCACTCCTCACAAAAGAGAGGAAAATTAACACCATTTTTCACAAGAAAAACGACTCTACAACTTTTTACTTTTTGTCTTCTGAAGTAGAGTAGAAAGATTCATTACCAAAAAGTTCATCGCAATTACCGTTTCCGAGGTCTCAGGTAGTTTGGCCATCACTCGACCAAGACTAAATTTCCTCTTTCCCTGTCCGAATTTACCCTCAATGGCATTACGCACTCTTTCATCTGAGCGTGCCTCTTTCTTTTTTTCTTTGCTCACCTCTTTCGGCGGTCTTCCCAATCGGGGACCACTCATTCTTATATCCCTTTCTTTACAATAAGCTCGATTCGCTTTTGTTCGATAGATTTTATCCACATGAACCGATTCCGGATAACATCCTGTTTCCCTTTTATATTCTTCTATTCGCGCTTGTAAATCTCCCGATTCGTTGTAATTATCCCAACTTAATTTGTCTAAGAAGACAAAGCCATTCACATTACTTGCCGATATTTTAGCTCCAAACTCTACTGCTTTTCCCGCTTTTCCACGCACTATTGGACGCACGTGAGGTTGGCTTACACTCACAATTCTGTTTTCTACTTTATTTGTCTTTTTTTCATACATTTCTAACTGTTGCTCATACACTTTTCCTATCGTTACAAGCTCTTCTTGCTCTTTTTTCGTTAGTTTTTCTAACTTTGCTCCCTCTTCTATCATTTTTTCTATATCAGACAAGTTTCTTTTTATATATCCTAGTTGTTTTTTTGTTCCTTTTCTTCTTTCTTTTTTTGACACACGACGTTTTTTTGCTATGGCTAAGTACTCTTTTCTTGCCACTTCCCTATAAGTCCTCGGCTTTTCTTTCCTTTTCTCTTTTATTTCTTCATACAGCTTATCTATTATTTTTTCTGTTTTTTCTCTGGCATCATTCAATATTCCTATATCCGTTGGATATTTTATATCTGCTGGTGTACAAGTCGCATCTAACAATAACTTTCCTTCATTTTCTTTTTTTTCTGACGCTACACCCGTCGCTTTTTTTTCTATTTCTTTATTAATTTTATTTATTAATTCCATTCCTATTTTTTTACGAAAATGAACCATCATTGACGCATTAAATGCTTCTTTGCTACTATAGCTTTCCATTCCTATAAAGTACTGTAAATAAGGGTTCTCTTTTATTTGTTCTACTGTTTCTCTGTCACTTTTTCCTGAAATTTCTTTGATAATTAATGCTCCTAATGCCATTCTAAATGATTTGGCTGGGGCTCCTTTTTTTTCTGTGAAGTTTTTTGCATATTCTTCCTCATATTCTTCCCAGGGAATCATTTTTGACATTTCTATCCAACGATTTTCTTCGTCTAACTGCCCGCCGAACAGATTTTTCAAGTTTTCTGGTGTTTCAATTGAGTACTGTTGCTTTCGGTACATCTGCTTTCTCTCTTCTTAATGCAATGGTTTTGAGGCATTCTACCCTATTTTCGTGCATTCTAGCGGTTCTTAATTCGCCTACTATTTTTCTCCGTAAAGGTTTCAGCTTTTTTCAGCAAGCCCTATGTACTTTTTTTATGAGAAATTCTACTTTTCCCAATCAGCTAGTATCAATTCCAAGGCGATCGCGGCATGAGTCCAATGGGTTCCACCCTGGCAAAAAACAGTATAAAAAATTTACCATTTAAGGAGAATTTGAAACAGTCTAATCATCAAATTTTTCAAATTCATAATTGTCACAAATTTTGTTGTCATTCTTCTGAACAATCTTCTTTGGAACAACTTCCACAAGCTGAGGACTGGGCATTGTATCTTTATCAGACAATTTGAAAGCTGCACCCGATGTTTCATCTTCCGACAGTTGAACGTGTTGCATTTTACCACCCAAACTGTCCCTTGTTATACTTGTTATAATATCGGTGTCGTATTTGGAGAAAGCTTTATTAAAAGCAATAGTTGCATCATAGCTAGTCGCTGTTCTCCAATTCACATCTCCGCCAGCAAGTTCACTAACATCTTTATTAAAACGTTTCGATGCTTCATTTGCGCCATTGAACCAGGGAACACTCAATATTAAGCCAGAAGAATATTTACTCAATTTATCACATTCATATAAAGAATCACCACCTAGCATTGGCAGTTTAGCTTGTTTTGCGTTTTCTTCGATAAGTTTTAACGAAAATTTTTGTGCATCTTCAGTTTGAGTAAAATGTAAAATTGCTCCTACACTAAAGTTTACATTCTCCTTAATAATGTCAGTTGGAGAGCGATTTTTTGATTGTTTAAATTCAATTTCTCTTATTAACTTAATACCCTTTTCTTTTTTATCAGAATAATCCTTTAAAGATTTTAGATAATCTTCGCTGGAAACATCTCCTTTTTCATAGACAACCGCTACATTTTTAATATTTTTGTCTGCCAAGTAATCCGCAAGCCGCTCTGACAACTTCTGATTAGATGTTACTGTTCGATAAAACATCCCTGTCATCTCTTTTTCCAAATCAGAAGCGGTACTGGTTGATGTAACAACAACAATGTTTCCCCTGTATTCATCAAGAGCGGCTTTAGTTGCAGAACTTGAATTATGGCCAATCACCCCCAAGATACTTTTATCTTGAACTATTTTCCGTGCAATCTCTTTTGATTTGTAGCCTTTATCATTTCTATCATTGGCAATGACAACTTCAAGATGGTATTTCTGACCCTTGATTAAAATTCCTGTTATATTAATCTTTTTCTGTGCCATTGCCACACCAAAAAGAATAGGCCGTCCACGATTGCAGTAGGTACTGGTATAATCAGTAGAACCATCAATGTTTTTTTTATGAAGGGGAACGACAACCGCAATAGAAAGAAAATTTTTGCTCCTGCGAGCCTTAGCATTTTCTTGATAAATCTGTAGCTCAGGATCATTACCAATACGTAAGTTAGGACGATTCTCCTTGTTTTTCATTATCACTGACTCAAATTCTCGTTCAGAATCAGCATACTTTTCCTTTTGAAAATACTCCTCAGTTGCTTTTTTGAGCTTCATATCCATAGGATTCTCTTTTTTATTTTTTCTTAGTATTTCTATTACTGATTCAAGTTTTTGTGTAGCATTTAAGTACTTTTTGCTACCGAAATCCTCCTCTGCTTTTTTGAGGTTATCCAATTGATCTTTTTGAGTCTTTGTATTCAATTCGCTCTCTGTATCAAATGTCCGTTGAAATTTACATTTTTCCTCTGAAATTTTCGGTGGTGACAAAAATTCTTCACCACGACTCATATCATCGCCCACAAAAAATTGAGGCTTGGCTTGAGCTATATTCATTACCTTAATAATCGCAAAAACAATGATGCCAATTTTCAATAAAATCATTATTAATAAAAGTATGTTTATCTTATTTTCCCAATTTTTCCAAATACTGCCTGAAACATTAGGAGGTGTAACTGGAGGTGTTTGTGAAGAACTAGATTCGACAGGCATTGATTTTTGACATGGATTAGAGTTTAAAGAGTTTTTAAATTCATCTAACGAAAGAATTTTAAGCCTGTAAGTTTTTTCTTCTCCGCCAGGTAGTGGCAGAGAAATTTTTAGAAAATTATCGCTTTTTGTTCGCAAAATTAAATTTGGATCGTCTGTAATAATATCTGGAATGTTTTGTGCCAATGCAAAATAGACTAATAGATGAAACTGATCAGGATGTGTGTGATAGCTTAATATTTCTCTAATCTGATTTATATGAGAAATTACGATACCATTGCCTTGTACACCATGATAATCTTTAATAGTAACCCTTTCTTGTTTTTCTAGCAAAGCTTTTATTTTACTAAACTCTTGTTGGTTATCACCCAGAATTTCTTCTAGTAATGTTTCTAGAACTATTATTGTTATTTCAGAAGCATTGTCATCATTTAACAAGGAAAAAATATCGTTGCGTTGTGTTTCATTAACTAGCAAGGAAGCATTGATTAAAAATTGTCGGTTATCCATAAAAACAGTTTATTTAAAGTTGGTTTTATAAAAAAGATAAAATAGCAGAAAAAACTTTCAGATGATTATAGTAACTTTTCTTAACCATACTCAAAATTTCAAATGTAACCATCCTAATGCAAAACTTTAAACGGCATAGCACAAATAGATAAAGCTGTGATTCTTTAGATTGACTTGACTTATTCGCTCTTTTCCTTGGGGTTTTGCTGAGGGTTCTGTAATTCTTTGGGTGAACTAGGTAATCGAGGATACAGATGTCCACTACGTTCCGCAAGTAATTTTAATATAGAATAATACACGTCTAGATATTTTTTGAGAGAAAGTAAGTCATCTCCTTGCTCCCATTTTTTGAGGTTGGTAAGACTAACACCTGATTTTATGTGTAATTCATCCACGCTATGTTGTTTCCTTTCTCTAAGAATAGAAAGCCTTGAATTAATATGCTGCGTCTTCACAGGGTATTCTATCAACCGATAGATTGGACAACCGAGAACTTCTGCAAGCTGCATATATTTTTCTAGTTTTTTCAGTTTGTCTTCAGTTTCATAGTTCCTGATCATAGAGCTAGTACAGCCAGGCAATAGCAATGCAGCTTCATCTTCCGATAAATTAAGTTCTTCTCGAAAAGCCTTTATCTTTAAGGCAAAATTTTTAATCGTTAATGGAAACTGGTCTAGGCAGTAAGAAAGCTCCTCCTCGATAATTTCTATTTCTTGATTAAGCTGTTCAACAGCAATTTGTTTTTCTTCAGAATCTTCAATTTTTGACCATAAGCTTAAAGACGCTTGTAACGCTTCTTTTGATAAAGAAAATTCGTTATTCTTAAGTAAAGTTTCACCCAACTCTTGCCAAGAACGAGCCGCAATTTTAACCTCGCCAGCTTGTTCGTATAACTCGGCTGCTTTACGCTGAGACTTAAAGGCATTATCGTAACTGCAAAAATCCATCGCTTCAGAAACGAAATCTTCTTGTTCTAAGGCTTTCCTAAAACTTTCAGATTTGGAAACCACCGCCTTCACAAAATTTTCATTTTCCGAAATATCTAAGCGAGCCGTATCCAAAACATTATTATTGTTACGAACCTGAAGAATATAAGTGCCTTTGGATAATTCCGCAGGAATCACAAATTTTACAGAAAGAGGATTTTTACCTTGCTCATTAGCAGATTTTAATGGCAAAGTAATCTCATCTAATTTGGCAATTTCACCTAACTCTGAAATCAGTTCTACCCTGAGCTTCATATCTTCAGGCAATTTACCATCTACAGAGAGGCTAACCTTTAACTCATCTCCTGGCAGAACAAAAGGCGGCCAATAGTAGAGAGATACTCGTGGCATTATTTTTGGCACGGACAACGTTGCTTGTTTTCGGGAGGAAGAATCTGTACTTTCCATCATAGTAACTTCCCAAATTCTGTTTTGAGTTTAGCATGAACTTCTGGATTATGACATAATCCCAAATGATCTGCGGGTGAGTTGTGGACTAACTCAGGTTTTTCACTATAGGCGATCGCGCTGGCACAGGTGACAGTATTGTCCCCTAGGATGAGACTTGGCATTTGCTGAATAACCTCAAATTTTTGGGGATCGGTTGAAGCTTTAACAAGATAATGAATCGGGGTTTTATCATGATCAGAATAAATACACTTGATGCTAATAGATAAAGCTTGAGACTGCAACTTATTATGAACTTGTTGAGCAGTTTCAACATACTCTCGTAAATCTTCACGCCAAACCATCGGATCGAGAGCCGAATATCCTGTACCATAGACATCATAAAGAGAAATTACATCTTGGGGGGGCAATAATTGATAGAGAGAATGACATCTTTCTAAAGATTTTTTGAGTTTTTCAATGTTACCCCTCAGAGCATCTTCTAATAACCGACGAAAGTTATCAAAACGAGGTTCAAGAAGTAATGGAGAACGTTTGATTGCATCATAGGCTTTGGCCGCTCCTTTAACAGGGGTCGCAATTTGAAAGAAAAGTTTCGTTCTTTTGGCAATTTCTGGATTTTCTAATAACATTAAACGACTAACAATACCGCCCATACTGTGAGCAATTAAACATAAGCGATAATTGTTTTCACGGTCAAGCCTTTTAATATCTTCTGCTAATGCTTTAGCTGTTAGCATATTATCTGCTAACCAATTGTAGGCAAAAGGACTGAATTTATCTTTTACTCTTAAACCCAAATTATTTCTACAAAAATCCATTAGGGGAGCGTACACTTCTTGAGTCTCAAAAGTATTCAAGAAATTCATCGAACGAATAACCTCTCCCGCATATGTATCATTAGCATTCAGCTTTTCGGGATGTTTGCGAAGTGAACGAAGAGTAATGAAGGTATTTTCGCTCCATATCTCTTCTTTTGTCTGTTTTAAATGCAAACTTGATCCCAAAATACCTGGGACAAACACGACCAAAATTGGGGACTTGTCAGAACTCATCGTTAATTTAGCGAATACTCTTTTTAAAAACTAACCTAAAGCCAAAAGCATTACAGCCGACATTCCGCAGGTTGCCGCCACCTATGCGGCAATAAATTTAAACTACTCTATTCATGGTGCATTAAAACAAATTAACGCCATGTAGAAAGAGCATCTATTTGTATTTATGCGCTATCTGTAGCGTTTGCGGAATGTGGGTTACAGAGCAAGAGTATTGTTAGTCTCCAGGTTTTGGAGTTGTATCTCCATCTAGCAAGAATAGCCTAAAAACTCGCCCGTACGTACTTTTTTATGAGAAATTCTACTTTTCCCAATCAGCTAGTATCAATTCCAAGGCGATCGCGGTATGAGTCCAATGGGTTCCCCCCTGGCAAAAAACCGTATAGGGTTCTCGCAAAGGGCCGTCCGCCGACAGTTCTGAAGTGCTGCCATCAATAAAAGTGCCACCGGCCATCACCACCTGACTGGCATAACCTGGCATGGCCGCCGGAACCGGATCGAGATAGGAACCGATGGGAGAAACGGATTGTAACGCTTTACAAAAAGCCAGTAACTTTTCGGGAGAGCCTAATTTAATTGCTTGAATCACATCACGGCGGGGAACCAGAGGAGCCGGATTGACGGGATAACCTAACTGATCAAAGACATAGGCCAATAAATGGCTACCCTTAACCGCTTCTGCCACCATCTGGGGGGCAAGAAATAACCCCTGAAACAATAAACGGTTTTGATCAAAAGTTGCTCCCCCCTCTGAACCAATACCGGGGGCTGTTAACCGACAAGCGGCAGCTTCTACCCATTCTGCTTTTCCGGCTAAATATCCTCCCGCCGTGACAATAGTTCCCCCTGGATTTTTAATCAATGATCCCGCCATGAGATCGGCCCCAACAGCCGTCGGTTCAAGGATTTCAATAAATTCGCCGTAGCAGTTATCTATAAAACAAACAGTATGGGGATTCTGAGCCTTGATTATTTGGATAATGCGTTCAATCTCTGGAATGGAAAGACTTTGCCGCCAGGAATAACCACAGGAGCGTTGAATCAAAGCCATTCGGGTATGGGGTTTAATTGCAGTTTTTAACCCATCCCAATCGATCTCACCCTGGACAGTTAACGCCAACTCTCGATAGGAAATGTTAAACTCTGTTAAGGAGCCTTGACTTTTACCCCGTAGCCCAATCACTTCTTCGAGGGTATCGTAGGGGGCACCGGCGACGGCCAATAATTCATCCCCTGGGCGCAAGACTCCATACAAGGCACAGGCGATCGCATGGGTTCCAGACACAAGCTGTACACGAACAATGGCAGACTCGGCCCCCATTACGGTTGCAAAAACTTGATCTAAAGTTTCCCGTCCCAAATCATCATGACCATAGCCACTCACACTAGAAAAGTGATGAACACCAACCCGATGATGACGAAAGGCTTCTATCACTTTTTGCAGATTTTGCTTGACCTTTGCGTCAATATCCGAAAAGATTGGAGATAGTATCTGTTCTGCCTGCTTGAGGAGTAGCAACTTATTCATAGGATCATCCTAATCATTTTGAGTCCTATTTGATTCAAAGCTTAAAGCTCCTTAATGTCAACTGATCTCAATTTTCCCCTTTTTTTACCATCTGTCTGATTTCAGTTATGTCAAACAGTTATGCCAAAGTTTTAAATCATTCAAATTTTTAAATTGATACTCAGGCTTGATCTTCAACATTACTGAAAAAAGTGACTTTTCCTTAGGGCTGGCTCTTAGCTACTATTCCGATCTCATATTCTCTTTAGGTACTTCATGACTGCCTCGTTATCTAGCAATAATAATGATAAGTTGACCCCCGCTTGGCACATTATCATTTACTTCGCTATTATCCATGTAGTGGCACTGTTAGCATTTTTGCCTCAGTTCTTTAGCTGGAAGGCGATCGCGGTGTCCTTCGTGCTCTACTGTTTAACGGGTGGGGTTGGTGTCACCTTGGGTTTTCATCGCCTGATTTCCCATCGTAGTTTTACAGCTCCCAAATGGTTAGAATATATTCTTCTCTTCTGTGGAACCTTGTCCTGTCAGGGTGGCCCCATTGACTGGGTAGGCTTACATCGGATGCACCATAAATTTTCTGACACTGCCCCCGATCCCCACGATTCCAATCGCGGTTTTTGGTGGAGTCACATGGGGTGGATGCTATTTAATATTCCTGCTGATAAAGATATTCCTCGTTATACCCAAGATATTAAAGATGATCCGTTTTATTTGTTTTGTCAAAAGTATTTAATCCTGATGCAACTGGTCTTAGGCCTATTGCTCTATCTTTGGGGTGGTTGGTCTTTTGTGGTTTGGGGCATTTTTGTTCGTCTGGTATTCGTTTTTCACTGTACCTGGTTTGTCAATAGTGCGACGCATAAATTTGGTTATGTTAGCCATGAATCCCACGACCATTCTCGCAATTGTTGGTGGGTTGCTTTATTAACTTTTGGGGAAGGCTGGCACAATAATCACCATGCTTATCAATATTCGGCTCGTCATGGCTTGCAATGGTGGGAGATTGATCTGACTTGGATGACAATTCGTTTGTTAGCGTTTCTCGGATTAGCAAAAGATATTAAATTGGCTCCTGTTAACAAAGTTTCTAGTCCTTCAGCTTAATTAATTTTCTGAATTAGATTTTGCCTGTAGATTCATACCTCCTCATCAAAGGGGGTTTTTTAACGGCTATTTTTGCTTCCTCAAAAGGGCGATCGCGCCTCTTACCGTTTGACGATGAAAATCACGACAATTAGATATTTGCTATACATGATTCTCGACAGTTAAACTTTGGCGTTCAATCTCAATTTGTTTGCGTTTCTTGGCCCCACTTTTGCGATCGCGTTTGGCAATTGGATTCGGAATATCCCAGTATCGACAAGCGGCGGACATATCCATTTCCAGCAGATGCTCATCTCCTAAAGTCAGCACTTTTTTTGGTTTAGTGGGTTTGATCCCTAAAACCTTGATAATTTCCAAGGCGATCGCCCTAGCTAAGGGCGGTGGAACTGCATTACCAATTTCCCGCGCACCATGCCATTTAGTTACATGAAATTGAAACCAGTCTGGAAAACCATGCAGACGCGCCATTTCTCGCACTGTGATACAACGAGCCTTTGCGTAGTGAATAGGCCGAGGACTGGTAAAAGCTCCCCTCGCCGAATCCGTGCCAGCCCGTAGCGTATGACAAGCTCCGTTAGCCGGTAAACGGAAAAAGCGTGAGATCGGCTCAACTGTACCGGGCTGAGTTGAACCAAAGCGACGACGGGAAATGGCAGAGTGATCGGTTCGCATACTAGCTGTCAGCAGTCGGGGATTCCAACGGCGAGGATAGCCAAAAAACCAGTCCTTCATCTCTAGACAACGCATTTGTTGCCCATAGGGACTGGGCTGGCCCCAGGCATCCGTTAAGACCCGATCTTGAGTTAGCAATACTTCATAATCCTCTGCTTCGGGTAAATCTCCCAGGGCCTCGTAACAGGTTGGGCCTACCGGTAACTCGCCTTTTCCTTTCAAGGCTGCCCGACTAATGGCGATCGGATAAGTCGGCAATTCTAACCCCTGTTTAGCTCCCATTAAGATTAATCGCTCCCGTTCCTGGGGAACACCATAGTGGGCGGCATTTAAAACTTGCCAGGGCCAACGAACCTGATAACCAATGGTGATAAAGGCGGCAATTAACTCCTCTAAAAATTGGCGATGAACACCAACCGTTAAGCCCTTAACATTTTCAAAGACAAAATAGGCTGGCTCCAGTTCTCCCACCAACCGTACAAACTCTTTAACCAAACCATTACGGGGATCATCCAAGGCCCGTTGGCCGATTAAAGAAAATCCCTGACAGGGCGCACCCCCGAAAACGACTGCAATGGCGCGATCGCCAATCTTGGCCCGTTTACGAAGATAGCTACCATTAAGAAAAGTAACAGACTGGGGAATGACCACAGCGTCAGGAAAGTTTACCTGATGAACAGCCGCATGAATCGGATCTACTTCAACAGCGACTTGGACATCAAATCCTGCCTGCTCAAATCCCAAACTGAGGCCCCCAACCCCAGCAAATAGATCAACAGCGATCGGTCGATTCTTACTCAAATATTTATTCCTTAAATGGCTGAATGCTTAGATTGGTATTATACAATCGGCTTGGATGGGGAGATTCGGGCAGAGGGCTAATTAACAGAATGGTAAATTCAATCGCTTTCTTGACTCGGTATCTTAAATTAAATGTCTGATAGATCTTCTAATTATCGCTATATCCGACCCTTTGGGAAAAATAGAGTATTTCGCAACATTTTCGATACACTAGCCTTAGTGCGATTTCATTTCTAGCTTGTTTATGAAGCAAAAAAATAATACCGTTAGTCTCTTGTTGCTGGTTGTCCTAGGTATCGGCATCCTCGGTGGTCTGTCCTGGTGGATACTCCAGCTACTCGGAGGAGAAACCCGACCGGTTAATTCAGAAACAAAGCTCAGAAACCCTACCACACCGCTAAACGTGGGAATGACGATTGGTTCAGGCTTTGCCAAAAGTTTTAGCGAAGTTGCCAACATCCCAGTCGGACTTTTCAGCTATGGAGGAAGCACTACCTGGTCTCCCATTCGAGAAAAAGTTGATCGCTCTATTCAAAAAGCCTGGCCGAATTTTCAGTTACGTTATACAGACCCCATCGGCAGCGCACCCGGATCGGGAATGGGGATCAAAATGTTACTCAATGATGAGTTAGCTTTTGCTCAATCGTCTCGGTCTTTAACGACAGAAGAATACCAACAGGCAACAGAACGCGGTTTTAAACTCAAACAAATTCCGATCGCACTAGATGGCATTGTGATCGCTGTCCACCCTGATCTGAACTTGAAAGGACTGACGCTTAAACAGTTACAGGATATGTACACAGGGCAAATTATGAACTGGCAGCAGGTGGGTGGCCCCAATTTGGGGATCGTTCCCTACTCTCGTCCCCTCAACTCCGGTGGGACAGTGGACTATTTCCGCGAAAATATCTTACAAAATAAAGCGTTTGGCAAAAATCTACAGTGGGTAAGGGATACGACCCAGGGAATACGAGCCGTTTCTAACCAACCTGGCGGTCTTTACTATGCTTCTGCTTCAACGGTAATTAATCAATGTACGGTGAAAACCCTACCCATTGGTCGCAATACCAAAACCCTAGTGGCTCCCTATCTAGAACCATTGGTTCCTGTCACCGATTGCCCCAATAAACGCAATGAAATTAATCGAGAAGTGATTAAAACAGGTCAATACCCAATTACCCGTCGTCTTTTTGTCATTATTAAAGAAAATGGTCAATTAGATGAACAAGCTGGAAATGCCTATGCCCAGTTACTTTTAACGGATCAAGGTCAAACATTAATTAGTAAAGCCGGATTTGTCAAAATTCGTTAGTGGATAAAAATTGAGAAAGAATTATGACTCAAAAGAAAGAAACAACTATTTTGTTAATGGCTCTGTTGGTGACTGGGGGAATCCTAGGAGGCGGTTTTTGGCTGTTTAGTCGGCAATCTCAACCGATTACCCCCAATCAAAGCACCAATCCGGCTTCCAATGCTTCCCCATCACTGCTGCCGCCTCCCCCCGCTCCGATGGATGTTAGTGCTTTACCTGCTCCGACCCAGGTGCCCCAGGGCACTGTGGTCAAAATTAATGGCTCTACCAGTATGGTTGGCATCAATGAGACTCTCAAAAAACTGTTTCAAACGACTTTTCCGGGTACTCAAGTGCTTACTAATGCCCAGGGATCGGATAAGGGCATTTTAGAATTGATGACGGGGGTGATTGATGTGGCGGGTATTTCCCGCCCTTTGTCCAGCCAGGAACAAGCCCAAGGATTAGCAGCCGTTCCAATGGGCAGAGATGCGATCGCGGTGGTGGTAAGTTTAGAAAATCCTTTTCGGCAGGGGTTAAGCCAGCAACAAGTCAGGGAAATTTTCCAAGGTAAGATTACCAATTGGTCGGTGATCGGTGGTAAACCCAGCTCTATTCGGGTGATTAATCGTCCTCCTATCAGTGGAACCTATCAGGCTTTTCAAAAGTTAGTACTTCAGGATCAGCCTTTTGGTCAGGGAGCAAATTTTAAAACTCTGGAACGGGATGCTACCACTCCGATTCTCCAGGCTCTTGGTAAGGATGGTATTAGTTATGCAACCTATCGTCAAATTGCCAATCAGCAAACGGTACGAACTGTGCCCATTGATGGTTTGACCCCCGAAGCAGCCAATTATCCCTATGTTCGGGAACTCTATTACGCCTATAAAAACCCTCCTACTCCCCAGGTTAAGGCCTTTTTGGGGTTTGCGACTTCTCCCCAGGGTCAGGCGGCGATCGCGGGCATTGAGTAGAAATCTGTTTCCAAAGCTCCCAGTGAAGGGTGCGACTTTTAGTTGATGAAGGAAAAGAAAAGTGTTAACATGAGATGAAAAGTGACAAAGAGGAAACAATGATGACAGCAAAACTAATTAATGTAGAGGGTTCAAAGATAAAAATAGAACTAACATTAGAACTCAGTCGTTCAATGTTGGATACAGAAATAAATATTCAAAAAGGCTTAAACGAAGTAGGTTGCATCGCCAGCAAAGAAGCCTTGAAATATTTAGATACAGATGGTTCACCCTTAAAAATCGGTGAAGAAATCTGGAAGAGTAAGGGAGAGCAACCGAAAGAATATCAAACACCTTATGGTGAGGTTATAGTGAATCGTCATGTATATCAGCGTTCAGTAGGAGGAAAAACGTATTGCCCCTTAGAAAGAGAAGCAAGGATAATCATAACATCAACGCCATTATTGGCAAAACAGGTATCCTCAAAAATGTCAGGGATGGCAGGCAAAGAGGTGAAAAATGATTTATTAGAAAATCATGGTAGAAAAGTAGCGCTATCCTATATCCAAAGATTGAGTGAAGCAGTAGGAAGTGTGGTACAGGCAAAAGAAGAAGCGTGGAGTTATGCCCCGCCCAAGGAGGATAGCCAAATTGCAACAGTGGGAATAGGATTAGATGGAACCTGTATGCTGATGTGTGAGGATGGCTACCGTGAAGCAATGGTGGGAACCGTTTCCCTATACGATAGTGAGGGAGAACGTCAACATACAATCTATCTAGGTGCGGCACCAGAGTATGGAAAAAAGAGTTTTCTAGAAAGATTAGAAAGAGAAATTGAGCGAGCGAAAAAACGTTATCCAGAGGCAACATTGGTCGGGATAGCAGACGGGGCAGAATCAAATTGGAAGTTTTTAGAAAAGCAAACGGAAGAACAGATATTAGATTTCTATCATGCCTCTGGTTACTTAGGTGCCTTGGCAGAAGCGTTGCATCCGAATACAGTGTCAAAACAAAAAGAATGGTTGACTGAAAATTGTCGAGAACTCAAGCATGAAAAAGGAAAAGCAGGAGAACTGCTAAATCTGATGAAAGAAGTCAAAGAAGAAAAAAGTCATTCTAAGAATCTTACCGAGAAACTACAAGCGGCGATTACTTATTACGAGAATCATCAGCATCAAATGGATTATGCTGAATACTTAGAGAAAAAGTATCCGATTGGTTCAGGTGTTACGGAAGCAGCTTGTAAGACGTTGGTCAAACAACGATTATGTTGTTCAGGGATGCGATGGAAGGAAAAAGGAGCAGGAATTATTTTGAGCCTACGAGCTTTGGTATTGACCAAGGAACGATGGAGTCAATTTTGGGCAAAACTTGATCAATATGGGTTCCCTGTAGAACCCTGATTACAACAGCTTTTATCAACTAAAGGTCGCACCCCCAGTGAATGTCATCAGATCAGCATAGGAGCGATTAGGAATGAAACCATTTAGTTAAAAAATGATGAATTTTTGAAAATTTGTATCCCACAGGACTTGGAAGGTTATTTTAAAAATCTTGCCTAATAAGGGTTTCAGAGGATGAGCATTTTAGCCCTTTCAACGAGGATGCTGGGTTTCAGCCCTGTGATTGAGTGCTAACCTTCCAAGTCGTGTATCCCACCTTCAGCAGGCTATTTTGCATATTTTTTACAACCCATTCATGAGCGACTTACAGCAATTTAGCTAGGGCTTGCTGAATAAGTATAGAACCCTTGCCAGATAATGCTTTCAAGCATTTTAAAAACGATCAGGTGCAAGGTTATGGCCTTTGGAGGCTCAAAGCCCATGCACGTCGTTGGAAAACTGGGGGTTGAAATTGGAAACTACTCTCTGAAGTCACCATTTTTCGCCTCCTGTGGCATCTAGGTTCGTTTTGTGGACTTTTTCAGCAGACCCTAGCTATTTTTGTCTAAATCTCAAATAGAGGGTTTTCTGTGAAGTTTTTTGCATATTCTTCCTCATATTCTTCCCAGGGAATCATTTTTGACATTTCTATCCAACGATTTTCTTCGTCTAACTGCCCGCCGAACAGATTTTTCAAGTTTTCTGGTGTTTCAATTGAGTTCTGCTGTTTCCGATATATCTGTTTCTTCTCTTTTGGCTGCAAGGCTTTTGAGCCATTTTAACCTATTTTACTGTATTATAGCTGTTCTTCATTCGACTATTATCTTTTCTCTATAAGAGTTTCAGTTTTTTTCAGCAAGCCCTAAATACACCTCCTCGTATTTGAGAGAACGCCATAATTGCTCTACAAAGATGTTATCCAAGGCTCGTCCCCGATCATCTTGGCTAATACGAATTCCTTTTTCTTCCAAATGCTCAGTAAAAGCATGACTGGTAAATTGGCTACCTTGATCGGGTGTGACCTTTAGTTGATGAAGGAAAAGAAAAGTGTTAACATGAGATGAAAAGTGACAAAGAGGAAACAATGATGACAGCAAAACTAATTAATGTAGAGGGTTCAAAGATAAAAATAGAACTAACATTAGAACTAAGTCGTTCAATGTTGGATACAGAAATAAATATTCAAAAAGGCTTAAACGAAGTAGGTTGCATCGCCAGCAAAGAAGCCTTGAAATATTTAGATACAGATGGTTCACCCTTAAAAATCGGTGAAGAAATCTGGAAGAGTAAGGGAGAGCAACCGAAAGAATATCAAACACCTTATGGTGAGGTTATAGTGAATCGTCATGTATATCAGCGTTCACCTTTGAGGAAAAACGTATTGCCCCTTAGAAAGAGAAGCAAGGATAATCATAACATCAACGCCATTATTGGCAAAACAGGTATCCTCAAAAATGTCAGGGATGGCAGGCAAAGAGGTGAAAAATGATTTATTAGAAAATCATGGTAGAAAAGTAGCGCTATCCTATATCCAAAGATTGAGTGAAGCAGTAGGAAGTGTGGTACAGGCAAAAGAAGAAGCGTGGAGTTATGCCCCGCCCAAGGAGGATAGCCAAATTGCAACAGTGGGAATAGGATTAGATGGAACCTGTATGCTGATGTGTGAGGATGGCTACCGTGAAGCAATGGTGGGAACCGTTTCCCTATACGATAGTGAAGGCGAACGTCAACCTACAATCTATCTAGGTGCGGCACCAGAGTATGGAAAAAAGAGTTTTCTAGAAAGATTAGAAAGAGAAATTGAGCGAGCGAAAAAACGTTATCCAGAGGCAACATTGGTCGGGATAGCAGACGGGGCAGAATCAAATTGGAAGTTTTTAGAAAAGCAAACGGAAGAACAGATATTAGATTTCTATCATGCCTCTGGTTACTTAGGTGCCTTGGCAGAAGCGTTGCATCCGAATACCGTGTCAAAACAAAAAGAATGGTTGACTGAAAATTGTCGAGAACTCAAGCATGAAAAAGGAAAAGCAGGAGAACTGCTAAATCTGATGAAAGAAGTCAAAGAAGAAAAAAGTCATTCTAAGAATCTTACCGAGAAACTACAAGCGGCGATTACTTATTACGAGAATCATCAGCATCAAATGGATTATGCTGAATACTTAGAGAAAAAGTATCCGATTGGTTCAGGTGTTACGGAAGCAGCTTGTAAGACGTTGGTCAAACAACGATTATGTTGTTCAGGGATGCGATGGAAGGAAAAAGGAGCAGGAATTATTTTGAGCCTACGAGCTTTGGTATTGACCAAGGAACGATGGAGTCAATTTTGGGCAAAACTTGATCAATATGGGTTCCCTGTAGAACCCTGATTACAACAGCTTTTATCAACTAAAGGTCGCACCCCCTTGATCAGTGTTGAGAATTTCGGGTATCCCTTGAGCTAGTGCTTTTTCTGTCTTGACATTGGGGAGCATCTTAGAACATCAGCGATCGCGGCTGTTACGCCAGCAGATATTCAACGGGTAGCCCAACAGACTTTTACACCAGAAAATCGTACCATTGGCCGCATTTTATCGGATAGTTCCCAAGGTGCTGGAACTTCTACTCATTCTAAAGAATAAGGGTGATGCTATCGGTAATGTTCTAGACCTGTGGATGGTACTTCTAGAACGTAGTCAGTTTATTCATTCTGATTTGTCTTATCCATAGATTCAGAACACTACCGATAATTTGATGTTGGTTTTTGATGCTCTAGAGAAGAAACGTTAGGTTTAGATAAAGATTTATTCCGTTTCCTGTGTCTAGATTAGCCGCGATCGCATTTCTAATCTGAATTATGGGTGCGACGCGATTTTTGCTGTTTATTTGATTTTTTTATACATTTTGGTAAGTCTTTTTATTTCTTTCGGATCTAAAATTTCAACATACCGACTTTGATATTTTATCTCTTGAGTAAACTCGACTTGAATAAGAATACCGAAGGCATATGACTCAACAAGAAAAAGATGTGCAATATTGTTATCTATTCTTTTACAGAAATAATTTCCTCCTAAATTAGGGCTTACATAAAATTTACCCGTCTCAAAAATAGTGTCAAAACCTAGAGGAAGTCCCAAAGAATCTATTGTAGTTACTTTGTTTCTAACTACATCAAATAATTCGTAGATTGTATGTATTTTATGTATTTGATGTGGATCAAAGGGAGGGCCACCATAACTTCTTGTAAGTATTTTTTCATAAGAAAATTGAATGGAATAAATTCTTTTTTTATTGAATTCGTTTGGTACATCAATAAACCATTTGTCATCACCTTCTAAATCAATTATTTGTTTTTTGGGTAAATTAAATTCATCTGGAAAATTGTCATATATATTTTGTGCAATAATATCACCTAGCCTATAGATTTTATTTGAATTAAATAAACGTGAATGAATTACTAGGTACTCAAGTATGCCGTTTTCCTCTGATAGAGTATGGGTTTTATTACCATCTAATTTCAATATAATATTCCGAATATCTAAAGCGGGTTCTTGTGTATTTCCAATTAAATCTTCTGGTATTTGAATTTTTTTTGTTAAAGTAAAAAGCTCAATATTATGTCTTTCTGCAACCTCTATACATCCAGATTGAAATTCAGAAGAAGATATCATAATAGATTTATTTGCATTTGCATCTCTACTTTTAGTGACGAATGCTTCTACTTTATCAACCGATACTCGGCTTGTATATTTTTTGCATTCAATAATCGTTAAATAGCTATATAAACCCTGTTTAAATCGAATTGTGACATCAAATTGACGGCCTTTAATCTGCTCATTCCAAATAACAGTAGCTCCCTTTGTTTCAGCAATATGAATTGCCGCTACTATACGTTCAAATTCTTTCCAATTTTTTTTATGAACCATACGCTAAAAAAAAGTTAAAATGCTTGCAATCGTAATAAAGTAATAATTTTTATTAAAAGTAATAATTTTTATTAGTTTAATCAATCAAATAAGAATGATTTTGAGAGAGCTTCTGATTTTTATATGAGAATCTTATTTTGAATAAATTGATTTGTCTCTGGAAGCTGATCTTCAGTCAAATCCTTACACGCAAGAGCTTTTACAATTGCTTGTTTATGATCATCACAAGGAATACTTACTTCAAAAACAAAAGCATCCTCTGAATGGGTAAAAACAGTTTTAAGGTCAACCTTTCCATTTTTGATATTATCAAATCTTTCTAATGATACAGGAGCATAAAGCCAAACATCTTCTACCTCAGAGCTATCTACCCAAAGAGCAATATAAACCTGTCCCGATAAATTTTGGCAGGAAAATAAACAGGGCTGATCATAAAATTCGTAAACTTCGATCAGCTTTAAAATACCTAATATTGTAGATTCTGGTAAATAAGTTTTCATTGCTTTTCTCCATCATGAACAATAAAATTTAACTCAACGTTGATTAAATGATAATAAATATTTTCCAAGGCGTTCCACCGTCTGGAACCCACCAAGTATAATGATAGCGACTATTTCGAGATGGCGTATTTTGAATTTTTCCTGAATTTTCATCAAGATTTCCCTCCGCTATTTTCATTTTTCTTAGTCGAGGAATTACTTTTGCCATCCGACTAATTTCTTCTAAAGACGCATAAATTGATAGTCCGCAAGCCTGACATTCTGTTATATTTTCAGGACATGGTTTTCCTTGATTATTTTCTCTCCATGATAAAAAATCTTGTGATTGGGGTGACTCGTGATCTTTTTCAACAAATCGATAAAATTTTCCAGATGGACTTGATGCTGTGAGTGGTGGACAATTTTCAGGAAAATATTCTGGCCACTGTCTGTAATTCATCATTTCAAGAACGCTACAATGATGGTGTCAAATTAATATAACAATGCTTACAAAGCTTGCGATCGCAACCAGGCAATCGGTAAATAGAGCATCTTCTTAGGCGTTGGCACATAGGCCCGTTGATCAAAAACATTATAATTATTCGCCTCAATCACATCCAAAATTCCCTGATATAACATCAAAGCCGTCCACACCGGCCAACGAGAATCCCGATTTAAAGCCCGAATCCCTCTTTCCGCAGACTCGTAATACTTTCTGGCCCTTTGAATTTGGAACTTCATTAAACCCTGCCAACGCTCATCATTGACACCCTTTAACAAATCCTCTTCCGTGTAATCAAACAACGCCAAATCTTCCAACGGTAAATAAATTCGTCCCCGTTGCACATCCTCGCCCACATCCCGCAAGATATTCGTCAATTGATTGGCAATTCCTAACGCGATCGCCTCTTCCTGAGGAATATAAACCGCATCTGACTGCCAGGGAGCCGGACTACAACTCGTATCCACACCCAGGACAGAACTTGACATCAAACCCACCGTTCCAGCGACTCGATAACAGTAAAGATCTAAATCCTCAAAGGTTTCATAACGACTGCGATAGAGATCCATCCTTTGACCCGCGATCATATCGCGAAAGGGCTGAATATCCATCGGAAAACGCTCTAAAGTATCAATTAACGCCACATCAGCATCATCCATTGGATGACCGGCAAAGACCCCTTCCAAATGTTGTTCCCACTGATCCAAGGTTTCCGGCGTAGTCGAGGCCGCCTGGGGGCCATCCACCAACTCATCAGTGCGACGACACCAAAAATAGATCGCCCAAATCGCCTTCCGTTTTTGGGGTGGCATTAAAAGTGTGCCTAAATAAAACGTTTTAGCGTACTGAGCCGTTACCTGACGACAAAGTTCGTAAGCCTCATCAATGGAGGCCAAAGGTTTCGTAGCGGTAGAGGGTTTCGGCAGTTGTAGCATTAAGGACGGACGATGGGCAGAAGCCAGTGACCAGTCGTGATCGTTGGTAACTAGATGTTTAGGAGAGATTTGACCGTTAACCATTTAGCATTGTCGCATTCAAATTGTCTTTTTTGACATTCTCTTCCGTCAGAAGCCAGAAAAGTTGTCTTTAAGCGTTATTAACACTCATCAAAGCCGGGGTTCTGAACTTTGAGAGCCGCAGCATTGTCAGCCAGAGAAAATCAGGCAACACCGACAGTTTGAGGAATTGGCTTGACTGAAACAGGCTGATTATCCGTCGAGATCACCTCTGCACATTGTTTCCCTGAAAGCACGGCTCCCTCCATACTGCCCAAATATTTTTGCATAGTAAAATCCCCCGCCAAATAAAAATTAGCGATCGAGGTGCGTTGATCGGGGCGACAGGCTTGCCGTCCGGGAGTAGCTTTATAGACAGAACGAGGGGTCTTAACCACATGGAATTTGAGTAACTGGGCGGGCTGCTCACCGGTAAAATGCTGGGGGAAAAGCTTCTCTAATTCGGCGATCGTCGCGGCAATAATTTCCTGATTGGACTTATTAATCCAATCCTGGGCAGGGGCTAAAACCAATTCCAACATTGAGCGGTCAGGATTGCTGTATTCTTTGCAAGTATTACTCATATCCGCATAGACACTGAGCAAAGGGGAGCGGGAGAAGAGGAGATGATCAATATCCGTCAATTTGCGATCAAACCAAAGGTGTAAATTAATGACTGGAACACCCTCTAAACCCTCAATCATTTTGAATTCAGGGCGATCGCGCCAGGCTTGCGGTACCATGACTTTTAAGGGATCAACGGGCATCGCAGACACATAAAGATCGGCAGTGAAAATCTCATCCGGCTGACCTTCTACACCACGCAATAAAAAACCTTGAACCGTTCCGTCTTCCTTCAATAAAATTTCCTTTAGGGGCGCATTAAGACGCACTTCTCCACCCCGTTCGGTGATGTAATCCACTATGGGCTGACAGAGACGCTCCGTAGGTGAACCATCTAAAAAGGCCATTTTAGAGCCTTCTTTTTCCTGAAGAAAACGATTCAGAGCCGTTAATAAAATGGTGGCCGAGATTTCATCGGGGTTAATAAAATTTAACGCCTTTGACATCGCAATAAACACTTCTTTTTCCACACGAGGAGGAATGTTTTGTTTTTGCATCCACTCTGACCAGGTATAGCAATCCATGTCTTCCACATAGCTCTGACCCTGGATCATGGCGGGTAGTAACCCTAGACCAAATTTAATTTTTTCGGGCCAGGTCAGCAAATCATTATTGCGGAGAATTGCTACCACTCCATTCAAGGGAGCCGGCAGATCGGGAAAATCAAAACGGGAATAGGTGCCAGGCTTTTCTGGTTGGTTAAAGATCATCGTGTGTTCTTTCCACTGAAGCCGATCTTCAATCCCTAATTCCTTAAATAATTGCAGCATATTGGGATAGGCCCCAAAAAAAATATGCAGTCCGGTTTCGTACCAGTCTCCATCCTCATCTTTCCACGCTGCGACTTTGCCGCCTAATACATCCCGTCGTTCTAGGACAATGGGGGTAAACCCTGCATCGACAAGGTATTTGGCACAAGACAATCCTGCTAAACCTGCTCCGGCGATCGCAACACGCATTGATAGTTTCCCGTTTCTCCGTAGGATGAACAATGTTGAATATTATACGTTGCGAATTGTAACATTTTCTTAATTTTTGTCCTAGTTATCTCCCACAGCAAGACTGATAAACTAAAAAGTTACCCTTAAGAGTCATAACTGGTATGAGTAGTGATACTATTTTCGGCAAAATTATTAGACGGGAAATTCCGGCGGCGATCGTCTATGAGGATGATCTTTGTCTTGCTTTTAAGGATGTCAATCCCCAGGCTCCGGTTCATGTTCTGATTATTCCCAAGAAACCTCTACCCCAATTGGCTGCTGCCACCTCAGAAGATCAAATGCTACTAGGGCATCTTTTGTTAACGGCGAAGGATTTGGCAGTGACCCTGGGACTGGACAAGGGTTATCGTCTTGTCATCAATAACGGCGAAAATGGCGGACAAACGGTCTATCATCTTCATCTTCATTTACTCGGCGATCGCGCCCTGGGATGGCCACCGGGTTAAAAATAGTGGCAATCAGAAATGGTCAAAAAAGCAGATATTGGTGGCAAGCGTTTAATTAGCCTCGATCCGAACAACTGGGTAAAATGGGTAACAGAGCGCGATGAACTACAAGCCCAAGAAATTATGGGTTCTGATTTTCAATGGATTGGTCGAGAAAACGATATTTTAATTCGTACCTATTCTCCCCAGGATCAGCAAACCTTTTTAGTCCTCAACGAGCTACAACTACGCTACAGCGAAAAGATGCCGCGACGGATGCGAGCCTATGCCGCCCTGGCGGAAGAAAAGTACCACTTACCCACCTATCCTGTGCTGGTGAACATTTTGCCGCCGAACTCTTCTCCTCATGCTTCTGTAGAAATTGTCAATTTTTATCAATCAACCTGTTATGGTCTAACTGCAAGACAGGATTATCGAGTTATTAATCTTTGGGAAGTAGAAGTGGAACTGGTGTTTGAGCAACCGATTCCCTCTTTACTCCCTTTTGTTCCTATTCTCAAGGGAGGTGGGAATGAATCTCAAGTAAGGCAAGCACTCAGACAATTGAGACAGACCAAAAGTTTAGAGGAGCTAGAGCCATTGCTGGCTTTTTTCGCTACATTTGTTTTAGACAGCGAATTAGTTCAACAAATTATGAGGTGGGATATGGCCGTGTTACTGGAATCACCCTGGTATCGTCAGATTTTGCAGGAGGGAGAAAAAAGAGGTGAAAAAAGAGGTGAGGAACAAGGAAAAAAAGCTGGATTGTTATCGGGCATTGCGACCATTCTGGAGTTAAAGTTCGGAGTCAATGGTTTACAGTTAATGGCAGAAATTCAAACCTTGGATCAAGTTGAACTTCTAGAGGCAGTTTTAACGAGCCTTAAGACCGTTGAGTCGTTAGAAGAATTACGCCTAGTTTATGGATTTCCAGCGTCTAATTCGCATAACGGGGACGACCCAGGGTAGTAATGTACAGCACCGCCTCATCTGCCGGAATCCCCAGTACTTCATTCACCTGATCATCAAAAAAACCGCCTATGCCGCTTACTCCTAACTCCAGATAAATGGCCGCGAGATTTAACCGTTGTCCTAAGTGACCCGCATCCATGTGTAGGTAACGATAAGCGCGATCGCCGTAAAGCTTAACGGCCTGCTCTAAATCTGCGGTATGAAAAATCACTGCTGCCGCATCTCGTCCCAAGGCTTGGCCAAGACAGAGATAGTAAAGCTCCTGTCGGAAATTTTTAAAGCGAATTTGTCGTAACTCCTGAGCCAACGGAGCATAGTAATAACAGCCTTCTTCCAGTCCATTTACCCCCGATACGGCCACAAAGCTTTGAATCAAACTCAGATCAAAATAATCCGGTTGGGGATCAAGTTCCTGATATTGGTAATGGTGCGGCTGATAGGTAAAGTCTAATAGAGCCTTGAGTTCTTCAATACTGAGATTCGCGCCACTATAGGCACGGGTAGATCGCCGCCGTAAAATTGCTTTCTCTAAACCAGTTAACCCTGGTTGCCAATCAATCGGGTTTGTTTGGGTGGGGATTTTCAAACAGAAGGGAAAATTATATTTATCTTCTAGAGGTTTATTTTCGGCGGGGATAGCAATCTGGGTTTGAATTTCCGTGGTTTGATGAAAATAGGGCAGCAATTCTCCATCCTTTAGGTTTGGATAATCCCGATGAATGGTGGAAGGTAAGGCCGGGGCTGGCCTTTCCAAAGGGGCTGGATTTTGTTGGTAATCCTGAAGTCCAATCACCGTCATTACTGCTTCCTGTTGAGGTTCCAGATACAGTAAGGCCGCGATCGCCTGATCCTGAAAACCGCCCAGCAGATAGGGTCGATACTCATTAATCGCACTGGCTAATTCAATATTGCCCAGTAAATGGCCTGTGTCCAGAAAAATACGTCGATAGGCCCGATCCTCATAACGCCAAACAGAGCGATAAAAAATAGCAGTTGTCACTAAGGCCAAACTCACCTTGCTCAAAACCGCCGGATAAAAACAAGCTTCCTGTAACTTTGACCAAACCGTATCTTGCCAAAAATGCACCAGGGAATGGGTTTGGGGTTGGTAACTGTACAAACCAGAAGGGAGCGATTTTGTTCCCCTCGATAACAAGTAAATCTCTGCTGGATAGAGTCCCCCTGCCGATGGAGCCGCCCTGAGATACATGGGTTGTCCGATGGTGGCAACGGTTGCTGTTAATCCATAACTACAAGCCAACAAACGGGACAAACGGGCCCATTGCTCCTCTTCCGTTCCAGGCGCGATCGGCTCCGAAAGATAGGGCTTAAGATCATAGACCGTGCCAATTTTATACTCTTTAAAGACAGCCGGTTGGCTCTCCCAATCCAGTCCCCGACTTTTCTGGGCCAGGGTTTGCGGATGATATTTAGTTTGCTCGTGGTAGTAACTGGCAAGGGAAGGGGGCAAGTCTGACATCGGGGGAATCTCTGCACATCAAGGAAGCTAAAGGCATTATAGGTAGGGCTTGCTGAATAAGTCTGCAAATCGAACCTAGATGCCACAGGGCGCGAAAAATGGTGACTTCAGAAATCAGTTTCCGATTTTAACCCACAATTTTCTAGCAAAGTGCATGGATTTTGAGCCTTCAAATGCCATAAGCTTGCACCTAATCGTGTTCAAAATGGCTGAAAAGCTTATCTGATAAAGGTTCTGCCTTTATTCGGCAAACCCTAGGTAAAGAGGGATTCTCCAAACTATTTGACTTTTTCGAGACTTATCAGGTTTTCGTCAGGGCAAACGCATCTTATTTTTGAAAGGTAGGCTGGATAAGGGTTTTCGAGATCATGATTGATTTTTTATGAAACGCTGAAAGTCTTATCAGATAAGGAGTCTAGAATTTAGATGCGTTTGCCCTGAGGTTTTCGTCAGGGCAAACGCATCTTATCCGAGATCCGAGTAAAACCTTAAGGAGATAGTCCTCGTCCCAACCAGCGCGTAGCCGTTTATTCCTGATACCAAGTTTCAGGGTATTTTCCCTTGTGAGCAAGTTAAGAGCGATATGACGTAAGACGGCTAAATTCTCAGGCGCGAAATCCTTGCGAATGCGACAAGCATCCTCATTGAAAGCCAAGTCTAGAACGGGTGCGACCTTTTCTTGATAAAAGCTGTTGTAATCAGGGTTCTACAGGAGACCTCGGCACTAGTATTGTCTGATCAAAGTTGGAAAAAGTTATGGTGTAAGGCTTTGGGCACTGGTATCGTCTAGCTAGACGATACCAGTGCCTTCTTCTTTGATATAATGATAATAATAATAGTATAATAAAAACGGGCCGATGTCTAGTCTTAAACTATTTTTCTATTTTCTCAAAGCCTTACACCATAACTTTTTCCAACTTTGATCAGACGATACCAGTTCCCTACCCAACCTTCTGCTCCACAAATGACGGCTAAGATGGCAATCGTTAGAATATCAATGAGTTTATGCCGTTTTGTTCGTTCGATGCGAGGGTCATCTATTTCGGCAAAGTGTTCTACCAGTCTATATTTGGGTCGGAGTTTCATCGCTTTTATTTTCTATGCACTTTCCCTTATTTTCCCTTATCCATCCCTCTATAATGTTCTTGTATCTGTATTATTTTTAGATGCGTTCGCCCTGGGGTTTGAACGACAGTAATAGTGGCAGTCATACCAATCAGCGCAACGGGGAGAGTATAACGACTGTTAAACATCGGTTAGCGGGGAAATACAGGTTACATGGTAATTTTACCATATACATATAGGAGTCTATGAAAATCCTGTCTTGTACAAAGAACAGGCCTCAACGATTAAAAAATACCTTGCGGCTAGCGTAGTATAGTTCGATAAGTACGGAATGCGAGTTTTAATTATCAATTACCGCCTTAACAGATTTAAGTCTGCATCCATTTTTGAAGGTAATAGAAATCACAGCTTCATAATTTGTGTTGACGTATCCCTGTATCATAAATTATCTTTCAGACTCCTCGAACCGAAGCGATGAACGGCACGGTAGCCGATACGAACAACCCAAGTTTGGGCATCTGGAATCAGCAATTCCAAATTTAGAATGTAGCCAAAGATACAAAAGATCTGAAGTGCTTACGGTCAAGGGGTTTCATGCCAATATTTAGAATCAACGTAATGCTCTATTTAGGGCTTGCTGAAAAAGTCAAAAAACGAAAGAAATGTGGGTTAGGGAGGTATGGACTGAAAAAGCATAGATAACTTATCCTTATGGAAACAAATCAAAATACAGATTTTGTTTAATCTATTGTTCCTTTCTGTCTAAAAAGGTCAACACAAATCACTCCTCACAAAAGAGAGGAAAATTAACACCATTTTTCACAAGAAAAACGACTCTACAACTTTTTACTTTTTGTCTTCTGAAGTAGAGTAGAAAGATTCATTACCAAAAAGTTCATCGCAATTACCGTTTCCGAGGTCTCAGGTAGTTTGGCCATCACTCGACCAAGACTAAATTTCCTCTTTCCCTGTCCGAATTTACCCTCAATGGCATTACGCACTCTTTCATCTGAGCGTGCCTCTTTCTTTTTTTCTTTGCTCACCTCTTTCGGCGGTCTTCCCAATCGGGGACCACTCATTCTTATATCCCTTTCTTTACAATAAGCTCGATTCGCTTTTGTTCGATAGATTTTATCCACATGAACCGATTCCGGATAACATCCTGTTTCCCTTTTATATTCTTCTATTCGCGCTTGTAAATCTCCCGATTCGTTGTAATTATCCCAACTTAATTTGTCTAAGAAGACAAAGCCATTCACATTACTTGCCGATATTTTAGCTCCAAACTCTACTGCTTTTCCCGCTTTTCCACGCACTATTGGACGCACGTGAGGTTGGCTTACACTCACGATTCTGTTTTCTACTTTATTTGTCTTTTTTTCATACATTTCTAACTGTTGCTCATACACTTTTCCTATCGTTACAAGCTCTTCTTGCTCTTTTTTCGTTAGTTTTTCTAACTTTGCTCCCTCTTCTATCATTTTTTCTGTATGACTGGACAGTGGGAAGTTTATGGATGGCAGAGAAGGTAATGACTATGCGGCCAAAGTAAGTCTATCAGGACTTGGAAAAGGGTCAAGTTTAGCGGCAAGGAATTTAGGCAAAAGCAGACTAGTGGTCTGTCAATCTTGAAATGAGGGGCTACAAGAACCCGTAAGTCTATTTTGGCAAGGCTTTGAGAATCTAGCAACCCATCAAAATAAAGTTGACGTGCCACTAGGTGGACTTTGAGGAAAAATCATTGGGGCTTGATGTTGGATGGCTAGTTGAGCAATGCGTTCACTAGGATAGCCATGGGAGGGTAGAGTCCGAAACCAGCGAGGGAAATTAGCCCAAATCCCCTGGGGTAACTCTAAGGAAAGAATTTGAAGTAAGCCGAGAACAATGACATGAAGATTAACAAAACGCTCAAAGGCTTCTACTTTGTTTAAAATCTGAGTCTGAACAGTTTGGGGATAGTCAGGGAGGATAAGATTGCTAGGCCAGGTCGGTAAAGTAGGAAGAGCCTTAAGCCAAAAACGATAGGCAAAGCCGCCCAAAAGATGGATTAATTGACGAAAAGTGACTTCAATCTTAAATCGGAGACCGTAAGCGGCAATAATCTCAGGTCCAGTCAAACAGAGGTCAGTAGAAAGCAGAATCAGTCTTTGTCCGTTGGGCAATTGGGTGAGGACAAACTTAACGAGCTGATGGGGACTATCCCAGTGGAACTCAAAGCACTGATAAGAAACGGAGACTTGTTGACCATAGAGCCAGACTTTAGCGGTGGGAAAATCCTCCACAAGAGCAAACAGGCTTTCTAGTTTTATTGAACTCCCCCAAAGCCGTGGTCGTCCTTTCCCCCTCAAGGTCGGAACGGAAGAAAAGGGAGCATATGCCACTGTAGAGCAACGCACTCGGGTGATGAGATGCAAGGCATTTTGGCGAAAACTTTTGAGCACTGCTCCACAAGCGAAGTAAGCATCCAAAATCACATAGCTTCCCGCCTCTGCGTAGGTAGTGCAAAGCTCCCCCATTTTCGTGACTAGAGTAGTCTTCTCTTTTTTGCTGCCTTTTTTCCCTTCCTTTGCCGTTGCTTTGGACTTGATGCCATCGTCTAGCCGCAACACTAAGGGCAAGGCAAAGCAGGCTTTTCCTGCTCCCACCAAAACACTCAAGGCATTGAAGTAATGCCCCCTTATCCATTCTGGCTTCGCCACATTTCCGGATTCTTGGTGTAGTCGTTTTACCCCTGGCATCTTGCGCCCTTCTTTCCCCACTTTGATTCCATCCCCCACATACACTCGTTTTTCCTTGATTCGATATAGATTTTCATGCTGACTTACCCACTTCGACCATCCCAAGGTCAGTCCTTTGACGTTAAATGCCTTGGATTCAAACCAATGTAGTGCCTGATGGTAGTAGCTCTCTGTTAACCCTAAGGCATTGACATAGCTTGTTATTGCGCTCGGTTGGCTGTTGAGCACTACTCCCCAGGCTAATAGGATAAACCATTGGTACGTTGCTTCTCGGCTAAAGGCGGGACGGAGATTCTCTAGGATTTGCTCTAGTCGCTGACATAGTTGCATAATTGATAGATAGCACTGGCTATCGATTTTCTATATCAGCCAGTTTCGGACATAACGGCACTCTTGGGTATCGCATGTCCGATTTTCTTTTCTCACTTACCCTGCTCGAGAACTTCCCACTGTCCAGCTATATGAGACAAGTTTCTTTTTATATATCCTAGTTGTTTTTTGGTTCCTTTTCTTCTTTCTTTTTTTGACACACGACGTTTTTTTGCTATGGCTAAGTACTCTTTTCTTGCCACTTCCCTATAAGTCCTCGGCTTTTCTTTCCTTTTCTCTTTTATTTCTTCATATCGCTTATCTATTATTTTTTCTGTTTTTTTTCTTGCATCATTCAATATTCCTATATCCGTTGGATATTTTATATCTGCTGGTGTACAAGTCGCATCTAACAATAACTTTCCTTCATTTTCTTTTTTTTCTGACGCTACACCCGTCGCTTTTTTTCTATTTCTTTATTAATTTTATTTATTAATTCCATTCCTATTTTTTTACGAAAATGAACCATCATTGACGCATTAAATGCTTCTTTGCTACTATAGCTTTCCATTCCTATAAAGTACTGTAAATAAGGGTTCTCTTTTATTTGTTCTACTGTTTCTCTGTCACTTTTTCCTGAAATTTCTTTGATAATTAATGCTCCTAATGCCATTCTAAATGATTTGGCTGGGGCTCCTTTTTTTTCTGTGAAGTTTTTTGCATATTCTTCCTCATATTCTTCCCAGGGAATCATTTTTGACATTTCTATCCAACGATTTTCTTCGTCTAACTGCCCGCCGAACAGATTTTTCAAGTTTTCTGGTGTTTCAATTGAGTACTGTTGCTTTCGGTACATCTGCTTTCTCTCTTCTTAATACAATGGTTTTGAGGCATTCTACCCTATTTTCGTGCATTCTAGCGGTTCTTAATTCGCCTACTATTTTTCTCCGTAAAGGTTTCAGCTTTTTTCAGCAAGCCCTATTTAGTGATTGATCAAGTTTATTTGCCGGTTACTGACTCCCCAAGAGGCAAAGATTCGAGGAGAGAATGCAGAAAATCTCAGAAATTAGCTTAATCTCTCTTGCCTTCATAAAAGTGAGATTATATCTGTATTCCATGTTGCCGTTTGAATTTGGAATTACTGGGTTTAGATTGCCTTTATATGGCATCGTGTCCTATTCTGCAAGCTTGACGATCAAGGGGGTTAAACTCCTTACCTGTCGGTGTTTTAGAGGGCAAACTGCTTAACACTACTCTAAAATTGATTAAGCCACCTGTTTATTAAAACCCCTGTTCTAAATCAGCGATAGAATCCATCGTCAAGCACAAGCGTCTCTTTTACCTCATCCCCTAGTGGTCTGTCAAGCTAAAGATTGTGAATTTGAGGGAAAATGGAGAGGCTATTCATTACCTCAACAGATATACCTCGCACGGTGATAATTTGCGTTTTTTAGTTCAGCCCCCCTAGCCCCCCAAGTTTTGGGGGAACCATTCTCTATTTATCGGTTTCAAAGTCCCCCAGCATTGGGGGATTCAGGGGGCGAAAATCTCAATCCATGACCGTGCCAAGTATATCGTAATAAGTAGGGCTTGCTGAAAAAGTCAAAAAGCGAAAGAAATGTGGGTTAGGGAAGTATGGACTGAAAAAGCATAGATAACTTATCCTTATGGAAACAAATCAAAATACAGATTTTGTTTAATCTATTGTTCCTTTCTGTCTAAAAAGGTCAACACAAATCACTCCTCACAAAAGAGAGGAAAATTAACACCATTTTTCACAAGAAAAACGACTCTACAACTTTTTACTTTTTGTCTTCTGAAGTAGAGTAGAAAGATTCATTACCAAAAAGTTCATCGCAATTACCGTTTCCGAGGTCTCAGGTAGTTTGGCCATCACTCGACCAAGACTAAATTTCCTCTTTCCCTGTCCGAATTTACCCTCAATGGCATTACGCACTCTTTCATCTGAGCGTGCCTCTTTCTTTTTTTCTTTGCTCACCTCTTTCGGCGGTCTTCCCAATCGGGGACCACTCATTCTTATATCCCTTTCTTTACAATAAGCTCGATTCGCTTTTGTTCGATAGATTTTATTCACATGAACCGATTCCGGATAACATCCTGTTTCCCTTTTATATTCTTCTATTCGCGCTTGTAAATCTCCCGATTCGTTGTAATTATCCCAACTTAATTTGTCTAAGAAGACAAAGCCATTCACATTACTTGCCGATATTTTAGCTCCAAACTCTACTGCTTTTCCCGCTTTTCCACGCACTATTGGACGCACGTGAGGTTGGCTTACACTCACAATTCTGTTTTCTACTTTATTTGTCTTTTTTTCATACATTTCTAACTGTTGCTCATACACTTTTCCTATCGTTACAAGCTCTTCTTGCTCTTTTTTCGTTAGTTTTTCTAACTTTGCTCCCTCTTCTATCATTTTTTCTATATGAGACAAGTTTCTTTTTATATATCCTAGTTGTTTTTTTGTTCCTTTTCTTCTTTCTTTTTTTGACACACGACGTTTTTTTGCTATGGCTAAGTACTCTTTTCTTGCCACTTCCCTATAAGTCCTCGGCTTTTCTTTCCTTTTCTCTTTTATTTCTTCATACAGCTTATCTATTATTTTTTCTGTTTTTTCTCTGGCATCATTCAATATTCCTATATCCGTTGGATATTTTATATCTGCTGGTGTACAAGTCGCATCTAACAATAACTTTCCTTCATTTTCTTTTTTTTCTGACGCTACACCCGTCGCTTTTTTTCTATTTCTTTATTAATTTTATTTATTAATTCCATTCCTATTTTTTTACGAAAATGAACCATCATTGACGCATTAAATGCTTCTTTGCTACTATAGCTTTCCATTCCTATAAAGTACTGTAAATAAGGGTTCTCTTTTATTTGTTCTACTGTTTCTCTGTCACTTTTTCCTGAAATTTCTTTGATAATTAATGCTCCTAATGCCATTCTAAATGATTTGGCTGGGGCTCCTTTTTTTTCTGTGAAGTTTTTTGCATATTCTTCCTCATATTCTTCCCAGGGAATCATTTTTGACATTTCTATCCAACGATTTTCTTCGTCTAACTGCCCGCCGAACAGATTTTTCAAGTTTTCTGGTGTTTCAATTGAGTACTGTTGCTTTCGGTACATCTGCTTTCTCTCTTCTTAATGCAATGGTTTTGAGGCATTCTACCCTATTTTCGTGCATTCTAGCGGTTCTTAATTCGCCTACTATTTTTCTCCGTAAAGGTTTCAGCTTTTTTCAGCAAGCCCTAAGTAACCATGCTCAAGACCTATATTGTCCGATTAAGTCAAGAAGAACGTCAGACCCTAAAAGATTTGGTATCCATCGGCAAAGGAGCCAGGGCAAACGCATCTTATCCGAGTAAAACCTTAAGGAGATAGTCCTCGTCCCAACCAGCGCGTAGCCGTTTATTCTTGATACCAAGTTTCAGAGTATTTTCCTTTGTGAGCAAGTTAAGAGCGATATGGCGTAAGACGGCTAAATTCTCAGGAGCAAAATCCTTACGAATGCGACAAGCATCCTCGTTGAAGGCCAAGTCTAGAACCCAATGTAAAGAGTTTTCTATCAACCAATGACTACGAACAGATTGGGATAATTTTTGAGCATTACTCGGCAGGCTACTGATATAGTAGCGAGTCTCATACTCTGTTTTGTCTTTCAATCGTCTCTCCGCTTTAATCATACAGATGCTCGTCAACTTTGCCCATTTCTCCCCACCCAGCAAAAATTCTGTTTGTTCCATCGTCCAGCAACGGCGAATTTCAATCCGTCCATGTCCCTTGTCTATTGTTTGATGAAAATCATGCTTAATTCCCACAAAATTAACCGATTGAGCATGAGCAAATAATTGTTCAACATCCTCACATAAATTACCTTGATTGCCTTTCAATGCCAAAACATAATCTCCCCCTCGCCCTACTATCTGTTGGGCAATCTTTGTCTGAGTTCCCATGGCATCAATCGTTACGATACAACCTTTGACCTCTAGCATTTTCAGGAGTTTAGGAATCGCCGTGATTTCATTCGATTTGCTTTCCACCTTGCACTGTCCTAGTACTAGACGATTTGCTGTTGCCCATGCACTTACCATCTGAATTGCGCCCTTTCCGTTGGCATTGTCATAGGAGTGGCGAAGGGTTTTGCCGTCAATCGCTATCACTTCTCCTTCACTTACCTCCGCTATACTTTTGACCCAATGCAGAAAACAGTCTTGAAATTGCTCTGGATTCAGACTAGCAAATACACGCGCAAACGTATCGTCGGAGGGGATGCCATTCGGCAATTCCAAAATTTTTTTTAGCCATTGATGTTTAGCCTTGCCGAAACTTTCCATGGCTACCCAACCTTCTGCTCCACAAATGACGGCTAAGATGGCAATCGTTAGAATATCAATGAGTTTATGCCGTTTTGTTCGTTCGATGCGAGGGTCATCTATTTCGGCAAAGTGTTCTACCAGTCTATATTTGGGTCGGAGTTTCATCGCTTTTGTTTTCTATGCACTTTCCCTTATTTTCCCTTATCCATCCCTCTATAATGTTCTTGTATCTGTATCATTTTTAGATGCGTTCGCCCTGGCAAAGGAGCGGCTTACAAAATTAAGCACGCCAATATTCTGTTATACTTGGCACGGTCATGGATTGAGATTTTCGCCCCCTGAATCCCCCAATGCTGGGGGACTTTGAAACCGATAAATAGAGAATGGTTCCCCCAAAACTTGGGGGGCTAGGGGGGCTGAACTAAAAAACGCAAATTATCACCGTGCGAGGTATAAACATTGATGTGAATGGACAAGGATGGACGGATGAGGAAGCTGCCGCCGCCTTTAGTTGTCACCGTAACACAGTCGCCAATCTCAGGGAGCGATTGGTCAATGAAGGTGTGGAGTCAGCATTAAGCCGCAAGCCCCGCAAAACGCCGCCTCGTCAACCGATTATTGATGGAGAGGTAGAAGCAAAACTAATCGCCTTACGTTGTGGAGAACCGCCTGCTGGTCAAGCCCGTTGGACATTGAGGTTACTAGCCGACAAGGCGGTCGAGTTAGAAATTGTGCCAGCAATTAGTCACGAAACCGTGCGTCAAGTGTTAAAAAAATGAACTAAAACCTCATCTGCGACAGATGTACGTGATTCCACCAGAAAAGAGTGCCGAATTTGTGTCTAACATGGAAGATGTTCTAGAAATTTATCACCGACCCTATGACCCCAATTGTCCAGTGATTTGCATGGATGAGCAACCTATACAATTGGTCAAAGAAACCCGCCTTCCTCTACCAGCCAAACCTGGACAGCCAGAGGCGCATGATTACGAATATGAACGCAATGGAACAGCCAATATCTTTATGTTTACAGAACCCTTGTCTGGGTGGCGAAAGACAGTTGTCAGTGAACGTAGAACATCGGTTGACTGGGCAACAGAAATTAAGAATTTACTCGATAACGACTATGCTGATAACGACAAAGTCATTTTAGTATGTGATCAGCTAAATACTCACAAACTTGCCTCACTATATGAAGCATTTGAGCCTTCCACGGCTCGTCGTCTAGTCGAACGGTTGGAAATTCACCATACCCCAAAACATGGCAGTTGGCTTAATATTGCTGAAAACGAGCTGTCCGCAATGACTCGGCAATGCCTAGCTCGTCGAATTCCAGATCGGGAAACTTTAGAGCAAGAAACAACGGCTTGGTACACTCAGCGCAATCATTCCCAAAAGTCGGTAGATTGGCAATTCACGACGGCTGAGGCTCGTATCCGTCTCAAGCGTCTTTATCCACAAATAGAAAATTGACAGACCACTAGGCTAATTTTTCATGATCACCCTCGATCTTCGCCCTAACTTACAACTAACGGATCAAGCCTTTGATCAACTTTGTCGCAGTAACCCTGATTTGCAACTGGAACGAACCGCTCAAGGAGAATTAATTGCAATGGCCCCTTCTGGTAGTGAAACGGGATATTACAACGCGGATATTAGTGGTCAACTATGGCAATGGAATCGAAAACGACAAGGGGGGATAACCTTTGATTCTTCAGCCGGATTTACGCTACCGAATGGCGCGATTCGTTCACCTGATGCAGCTTGGATTGAAAAATCTCGTTGGCAAGCGATTCCTCCTCAACAACGTCGTAAATTTGCACCCATTTGTCCTGATTTTGTGATTGAGTTAAAATCGCCTAGTGATGATTTGTCGATATTACAAGCAAAGTTAACGGAGTATATAGAGAATGAAGCCAGATTAGGTTGGTTAATTGATCCTGAAAATCGTCAAGTTTTTTGTTATCGTCCCCAACAGTTACCCGAATTGTTCAATAATCCCCGTCATTTGTCGGGAGAAGATGTTTTGTTGGAATTTGTGTTAGATTTGCTGGTGGTTTGGGGAGATTGATAGTGTTCTGAATCTGTAGATAGATAGCTCTCTAACGGGCAAACTGACTAGGATTTAGAAAATCGATCCACAGATTTATAAATCACCGCACAAGTGTCTCTTTTACCTCATCCTCAAGGCTAATTTTTCATGATCACCCTCGATCTTCGCCCTAATTTACAACTAACGGATCAAGCCTTTGATCAACTTTGTCGCAGTAACCCTGATTTGCAACTGGAACGCAATGCTCAAGGAGAATTAATCGCTATGGCCCCTTCTGGTAGTGAAACTGGTCGTCAAAATTTGGGGCTGGGTGCTCAACTTTGGATTTGGAACCAGGCAACTCGACGAGGTGAAGCTTTTGATTCTTCAGCCGGATTTACGTTACCGAATGGCGCGATTCGTTCACCTGATGCAGCTTGGATTGAAATATCTCGTTGGCAAGCAATTCCTCCTCAACAACGTCGTAAATTTGCACCTATTTGTCCTGATTTTGTGATTGAGTTAAAATCGCCTAGTGATGATTTGTCGATATTACAAGCAAAATTAACAGAGTATATAGAGAATGGGGCCAGATTAGGTTGGTTAATTGATCCTGAAAATCGTCAAGTTTTTTGCTATCGTCCCCAACAGTTACCAGAATTGTTTAATAATCCCCGTTATTTGTCGGGAGAAGATGTTTTGTTGGAATTTGTGTTGGATTTGTGGGTGGTTTGGGGAGATTAATACCAAAGATTTTTTGCTGAGTATTTAGCTTATTATTTCGGACTTTCCGAACAACTTAAGCATTTTTTTATCCTGATTTTGGCTGTTTTGATATGTTGCGATTAACTGAAATTAAGCTGCCCCTTGACCATCCCGAAGATGCGGTCACAAAGTGTGCCTACGGCATCGCTGTGGCTATCCTCAAGAAATTACAGATCGCCCCAGAGGAATTAATTCGCTACACCATTTTCAAACGCAGTCATGATGCCCGTAAAAAAGGCGCAATTGCTTTGGTTTACATTGTGGACGTGGAAACGACCCAGGATCAAGCCCTTCTCAAACGTTTCCAAAAAGACCCTCATGTGATGCCTACCCCTGACATGAGTTACCATTTTGTCACCCAGGCTCCCCCGAATTTAAGCCAACGTCCGATCATCATTGGGACTGGCCCCTGTGGGATGTTTGCTGGCTTGTTGCTGGCTCAAATGGGTTTTTGTCCTTTGATCCTAGAACGAGGTAAACCTGTCCGCGATCGCACGGCTGATACCTTTGCCTTTTGGAAGGGAAAAGAAACCTTAAACCCAGAATCCAACGCCCAATTTGGGGAAGGCGGGGCGGGAACCTTTTCTGATGGCAAACTCTACAGTCAAGTCCGAGATTCCAACCATTACGGGCGCAAAGTATTGAATGAATTGGTTAACGCTGGGGCTTCCCCTGAAATTCTCTACATTAATAAACCTCACATTGGTACTTTTAAGTTAGTGGGTATTGTCCAAAGTTTACGCGCTCGCATTGAAGCCCTAGGGGGGGAAATCCGTTTTCAAAGTCGTGTCACTGATATTCAGATCGAAAAAGGACAAGTACAGGGTGTGACCCTAGCCGGTGGGGAAATGATCGCCAGTCATCATGTTGTTTTGGCGATCGGCCATAGTGCACGGGATACCTTCCAAATGTTATTTGAGCGGGGCGTTTACATCGAACCCAAACCCTTTTCCATCGGTTTTCGCATTGAACATCCCCAACCCCTGATTGATCGCTGTCGTTTTGGAGAACAAGCCGGTCATAAATTGTTAGGAGCCGCCGACTATAAGCTGGTTCATCACTGTCAGAATGGCCGTTCTGTCTATAGTTTTTGTATGTGTCCTGGGGGGTTAGTAGTGGCTGCGACCTCAGAACTGGGAAGGGTTGTCACCAACGGTATGAGCCAATATTCTCGCAATGAACGCAATGCCAATAGTGGGATCGTAGTGGGCATTACTCCCGAAGATTATCCAGGGCATCCTTTGGCTGGGGTGGATTTGCAACGTCGTTTAGAATCCCAGGCTTTTGAGCTAGGCGGCCGCAATTATGACGCACCAGGGCAACGGGTGGGGGATTTTCTGGCCAATCGTCCTTCTCAAAATTTGGGGACGGTACATCCTTCCTATACTCCGGGTGTGCATCTTACTGACTTAAGTACAAGCTTGCCAGACTATGCGATCGCGGCAATTCGTGAAGCTTTACCAGCCTTTGATAAACAGATTAAGGGGTTTGCCATGCCCGATGCCATGCTGACGGGGGTAGAAACGCGCACTTCTTCTCCTATTCGTATTAAACGCGATGAAAGTTATCAAAGTATTAATACTGAAGGGCTTTATCCGGCGGGGGAAGGGGCCGGTTATGCAGGCGGTATTCTTTCTGCGGGGATTGATGGGATTAAAGTTGCCGAGGCTGTTGCTTTAAATATGGCGCGATTATGAGGTGATGATCCTGCGATCGCCGATCTGTAGGTTGAATTAACAAAAGAAAAACAAGCATTATTAACCAATATAAACCTTTAGATTAGATGATAAAATCGAGGACTAAAGCCTAGCGACAAGTATTAATTAAATGCAGTTTGAATGGAATCCAGACAAAGCAGATTTAAACTTGAAAAAACATGGCGTATCGTTCAACGAAGCATCAACTGTTTTCAATGATCTTTTATCCGTGACATTCCCCGATCCAGATCACTCTTATGGAGAAGAACGTTACGTTATCATTGGTTTATCCCATACCCATCGCCTCCTAATCGTTTCTCATACAGATCGAGGGGATCGAGTTAGGCTCATCAGCGCACGGGAGGCAAATCAACATGAACGGAGGTTTTATGAAACAGGAGAATAGCCACGAATTAGAGGATGAATTACGTCCTGAATATGATTTTAGCAAAATGGAAGGGGGGATTCAGGGTAAATATGTAGAGCGTTATCGGGCAGGAACTAACGTAGTCTTCCTAGATCCTGATGTTGCTCAAGCTTTCCCGACCAGTGAATCCGTTAATGCGGCTCTACGATCGCTGATACCAATTTCCTAGTGCGATCGTCAATCTGTAGGTTGGTTTAGCGAAAGAAAAAAGTATTATTTATCAATATAAACCTTTAGATTAGATGATAAGATTGAGGATTAAAGCCTAGCGATAAGTATCAATTAAATGCAGTTTGAATGGCATTCAAACAAAGCAGATTGGCTATCCACTATTGTGTGTGATAACTCAGGCTTATGGATTCATGGAATCCTTACATAGGGCTTGCTGAATAAGGATAAAATCCTTGCTAGACAATACTTTCAGGCATTTTACAAACGATTAGATGCAAGGTTATGGCATTTGGAGGCTCAAAATCCATGCACTTTGCTGGAAAAATGTGGGGTAAAACTGGAAGCTGATCTCTGAAGTCACCATTTTTCGCGCCCTGTGGCATCTAGGTTCGTTTTGTTGACTTTTTCAGCAAGCCCTACATAGCAAGTTTTTTACCCTTATCATTTGTGGATTAGTAACTCTTATGAGCCCATTTTCCACACAGTCAAGGGAAGAGCCAGGGCGAACGCATCTTATTTTTGAAAGGTAGGCTGGATAAGGGTTTCCGAGAGCATGATTGATTTTTTATGAAACGCTGAAAGTCTTATCAGATAAGGAGTCTAGAATTTAGATGCGTTTGCCCTGAGGGAAGAGCCAGAATTGTTGACAAGGAATCAATTAAACCCATGTTTTCATGATTATTTCGTCCAATTTTATATAGGGTCTGCTGAAAAAGTCAACAAAACGAACCTAGATGCCACAGGACGCGAAAAATGGTGACTTCAGAGAGTTGTTTCCAATTTCAACCCCCAGTTTTCCAACGACGTGCATGGGCTTTGAGCCTCCAAAGTCCATAACCTTGCACCTAATCGTTTTTAAAATGCTTGAAAGCATTATCCGGCAAGGTGTTATCAAGCTCAAAGCAACAAATATACGGGGAATTTCGAGGCTTATAGCCCGCCATCAGAATTTGATAGGCAATACCGGAATTAGAGCCACCACTTCCTGCCAAGGCAAACGCATCTAAATTCTAGACTCCTTATCTGATAAGACTTTCAGCGTTTCATAAAAAATCAATCATGCTCTCGGAAACCCTTATCCAGCCTACCTTTCAAAAATAAGATGCGTTCGCCCTGCACTTCCTGCCGACATTCCGCAGGTTGCCGCCACCTATGCGGCAATAAATTTAAACTACTCTATTCATGGTGCATTAAAACAAATTAACGCCATGTAGAAAGAGCATCTATTTGTATTTATACGCTATCTGTAGCGTTTGCGGAATGTGGGTTCCTGCCACAAATTCAGCAATAATTGCACCGATGAGTTAAGCAAAAAACCCGCCGAAGCGGGCCTTACACATCAGTTCACTGAAACGGTTTAAACGAGATTATTTAAACACAAATCTTAATAACGACCTTGGCCTTGGCTAGGCTTGTGAACAATAAAACTGATGGTTTGACACTGTTTGATATTGTCAAAACCGATCACGCGGATATAAGCGTTGGGATACTCAGAACGGCATTCCCGAACTTCTGCCAAAAGTTCTTGAGCAGAGGCACCACCAAAGAAAGGCAGTTTCCACATTGTCCAAAAGTGAGTTTCAGGCAGAGGATTTTCTTCAAATTCCACACCCGCGATCATGCCTTGATCAATCAAGTATTGAACTTGCTTAAGAATTTGTTGATCGGTTAAAGGAGGTAAATAGGAAAGGGTTTCGTAACGACGCTCTTTCGATAGGGTTTTCATGGGTATTGTTCCTGTCTGATTACAATTTTTAAGAAGGGGATGAATCGTTAACGTCCGATTCAGTATCCGCCATTTCAGAGGGCAGCAAGTCTTCTGGCCTGGATTGGGTAAGTCGTTCTAGCAAATGACGACGGTGTTCCATGTTAGCCTGGCCTATGCCAGTACGAACCATCTCTGGAAGAAAATCGAGAACATTGTCTGCGAGATATTCCCGAACTGTCAAAATCCTTAAAACTAGTTCCTTGTTGACCGCTAACAAACCATCAATAAACACCTCACCATCCTGAATGTCATGAGTAGATGCGTATTGACCTAGCCAGATGGCTTGAGGAGGGTTAGTTTCTGACAGTTCACTTTGGATAGTGCGGACTGCTTGATAGGTGAGATAACTCTGTAATACCTTGGCTGTCGCTTGGGCAACTTGCTTGGTCTGCATGAACAACTCCCAAAGTGAATAGTGGTTAGTTAATAGTGATTAATGAATAGAGGATAGTGAGGAATTTGTTTAACATTTGCTGAAGTTTTCTTGTTATAGCAAATCTATTAGGATTTACTAAATAACAACTCAACGTGGTTAACTGTTCACTATCAACTATTCCTGATCGACTATTCCCTATCAACTATTACAGGGTGTCCATTGCCTCGAACTCAAACTTGATTTCTTTCCATAGTTCGCAGGCAGCAGCCAATTCAGGCGACCAACGGCAAGCTTCACGGATAACATCATTGCCTTCACGGGCCAAGTTACGACCTTCGTTACGGGCTTGGATACAAGCTTCCAGGGCGACACGGTTAGCGGTTGCTCCAGGTGCGTTGCCCCAGGGGTGTCCGAGGGTTCCACCACCAAATTGTAAGCAGGAGTCATCACCAAAGATTTCCACCAGAGCGGGCATATGCCATACGTGGATACCACCCGAAGCAACGGGCATGACACCAGGTAAGGAAGCGTAATCCTGGGTGAAGAAAATACCGCGTGAACGATCTTCTTCCACGTAGTCTTCACGCATTAGGTCAACAAAGCCCATGGTGATACCGCGTTCGCCTTCTAATTTACCAACAACGGTTCCAGAGTGTAGGTGATCACCACCCGACAGACGCAAGCATTTTGCTAAAACGCGGAAGTGAATGCCGTGATTTTTTTGACGGTCAACAACGGCGTGCATGGCGCGGTGAATGTGCAACAACAGACCGTTATCGCGGCAGTATTTCGCTAAGGTTGTGTTAGCGGTAAAACCACCGGTGAAGAAGTCGTGCATGATGATCGGGGTTTTGATTTCTTTGGCGAATTCAGCCCGTTTCATCATTTCTTCGCAGGTTCCGGCGGTCACGTTGAGGTAGTGACCTTTCATCTCATTGGTTTCAGCTTGGGCTTTTTCAATGGCTTCTTGGACAAACAGGAAGCGATCGCGCCAACGCATGAAGGGCTGAGAGTTAATGTTTTCGTCGTCTTTAGTGAAATCTAGACCACCGCGTAAGCACTCATAAACGGCACGACCGTAGTTTTTAGCAGATAACCCTAATTTAGGCTTGATGGTACAACCCAGTAAAGGACGACCATATTTGTTTAACTTGTCCCGTTCAACAGTGATACCGTGAGGGGGGCCTTGGAAGGTTTTAATTAAGGCAACAGGAAAACGAATATCTTCTAAACGGAGAGCACGTAGAGCTTTAAATCCGAAAACGTTACCCACTAAAGAGGTTAAAACGTTGGTGACGGAACCTTCTTCAAATAGATCTAAAGGATAGGCAATAAAAGCAAAATACTGATTATCTTCGTTGGGAACGGGTTCAATATCATAGCAACGACCTTTGTAACGGTCGAGGTCAGTTAAATTATCTGTCCAAACAGTTGTCCAGGTTCCAGTCGAGGACTCCGCAGCAACCGCAGCACCTGCCTCTTCAGGAGGAACACCGGGTTGGGGTGTCATACGGAAGCAGGCCAGTAAGTCTGTATCTTTCGGGGTATAGTCAGGGGTATAGTAGGTGAGGCGATAGTCTTTTACGCCCGCCTCAAACCCTGCTTTGGTTTTGGCTTGTACCATTTAGGTTAATTCCTCCATAAACATTGATGGCATACTTTTCTCGGATCACCAGTCATTAGGGCGCAAAAAGCCCCAACTCTGATCGAGAGCAGTCGTTTAGTTTAGTTATTCGGTTACGAGAAATTTCTGCGACAACCCAGCAACTATCTGTTTTCTGAGAATCATCCTATCACGGTGTGGAAACCTTTATTACACCCTATGCTGTCTATTGATGGTTTTTTCAATTACAATTCTTGGCTTCTCTGATTAAGTTTTCTGATGATGGGTAATCTTACTTATCGTCTTCGGTCATTGGTCAAATCAAAATCTCATGAGGGTAGGGCGATCGCGGTTTCAGAATTTTTGGGAAAGTTGGTAAATGTCCTATTTTTCCTTGCTGTAAATTTTTCGTTGATGATGCCTGATGTTATCACAGAAGTCTTATCATCCCTTTTCACAGGAAAAGCTATCAACGAATTCTTTACAGGTAGGAAGACTTTGATGGAGGAAGCTCCAAACAGTTTTGATGTTGATAAATACTTTGCCATTCCTCTGGGGTTAAAGGTTGGGTAATAAGATTAATGTCAAAACACTGGCAAGCTTTCTCTGTTAAGACTGTCAGAATTTCTGGTAGCGAAATCTCACCCAGGCGATCGCTTAACGTTTTTTTCCAGGGAGCAAGTTGCTGAAAGACTTGTTCAAATAAAAGGTGATCGCTATTCAAAACCATTGAACCATGTTGTAAAATCGCGTGACCGCATTGACGTTGGGCACTCCCAATTAATTTACTCCCATCTAGAGCCACTAAATCCGCCGCCGTTGCCGTATTAAAACAACTGGCATTATGAATATAACCTCGTTGGGCTGTACCATATTGTAGCGGAATCCCTAGCTGCTGCCAGCCTGCGATTAGAAATTGACAAATACGCTCATAGGCTTGCCACCGTTTGCCCTGACCCTGATCGCAAATAACAGCATAGGTTAGAGAACCTTGATGAAGAACGGCCCGACCACCACTGGGACGACGTACTATCGACAATAATTGGTCTTCCCAAGTTAAAGTTGGCCAATGCTCAGGATAGGATTTTTGAAAATAGCCTAAAGAAATTGCTGCTGGCTGCCAACCATAGAAACGTAAAGTGGGTTTTCCCAGACCTTGTACAAATTGCCGGAGCAACCAATCATCCATGGTCATTTGGATATGTCCAGGGCCATCCCAATAGGGAATTAAACGCCAGGATTGAGCCAGAGAATCGGACAAATCAGACATTGATCAATATGTAGGTCATCAAGCAATTCTACCTATAAATAATTCATTGATAGCTTATCCTTGGTCATGGCACGGTAAGACTTCCGCCATTGGATCATGAAGATATCATCAACGAAAAATTTACAGCAAGAAAGTATCTACCTGTAAATAATTCGTTGATAGCTTTTCCTGTGAAAAGGGATGATAAGACTTCTGTGATAACATCAGGCATCATCAACGAAAAATTTACAGCAAGAAGTCTTCCTAAAAAAAGGAATTGGTGAGATTTCCCTTAATCAGAATCTTCACCATTTTTGCGCGGCTGAATCACACCATAACCGCCATGATTACGCATATAGATCACATTGATTTCATCAGTTTCTTGGTTGCGAAACATATAAAAATCGTGATCGACTAATTGCAGTTGATTTAAGGCCTCATCAATGGTCATCGGTGGCATGGCAAAATACTTCATCCGTACCACTTCCGAAGGCAATTCAGGGGTGCGATCGCCGATCAAGTCTGGGCTAACCGGTTTATCCTCAACAATCTCGCTGGTTTTGATATGGCTCTGGCTTTTATCGACGAGACGCTCTTTGTATTTGCGCAGTTGACGAGAAATTTTGTCCGAAACTAAGTCAATACTGGCATACAAATTTTCGCTACCTTCCTGGGCCCGAATCACAGCCCCATTGGCATAGACCGTCACTTCCGCTTTATGCTTATCGGTAATTCGAGCATTACGAGCCACCGATAAATGAACATCTACTTTCGTCGTAATTCCCTGGAAATGCTTGACAGCCTTTTCTAGCTTTTCTTCAACGTAATCATGAATTGCATCGGTAACAGTAATATTATTGCCTTGAATTAACAGTTTCATACTGAATTCTCCCTGCTCAGTAAATGTAAAGACTGGATAATGTAAAAGATAAAGAAAGATCTCAAGTTTTATACCTTGAGGTTAATCCCCCAAAGGTAGCTGAAATTACTCTCTTTTGTGTAAGACCATCATGAATACAAATTAATGTATTCTACACTAAATAATTAGGGGGTGTCATATTAACGGATGACCTCTTGTAAAGCGAACTAGCACCACTCGTGGGGTGAAAAAACGAAAAAAGGCAATTGTCATGTTGTCCCAGGAATACGAACTAGCAAAAGGTGTTGCGAATGTGAGGTGTTCCTCGGTGCAGCTTTTTCCCTCAACTTCTATTTAATGGTGTTTTGCTACCTTTAGATTAGCACTATGTATTTCTCAAAACATGATCCTAGCGATCATTTTGATTTTCCTTTGCATCTCTTCACATATCTTAAGATAGAATTAAGGCAATGTTATGGTATATGAGTCTGTCCCTTCCCGCAGAGATTGTCGTGTAGAGTGGCTTGGCCAAGTTCCCTACGCGATCGCCTGGCATTATCAGCAATCTTTAGTGCAAGCAAGATTAAGGGATCCCACCCTAGAAGATAAATTATTACTACTAGAACACCCGTCCGTTTATACCCTAGGAACAGGGGCCAAAACCGAATTTTTGAAATTTGATCCCCAAACCACTGATTACGAATTACATCGCATTGAACGGGGAGGAGAAGTGACCTATCACTGTCTGGGGCAATTGGTGGGTTATCCGATTCTCAATTTACGCTACTATCAACCGGATTTGCACTGGTATCTGCGACAGTTGGAAGAGGTCATTTTACAGTTATTACAAAGTTACGGTTTACCCGCAGAACGGTTATCGGGCCTAACGGGGGTTTGGGTTGAGAGTTACAAAGTAGCGGCGATCGGCATTAAAGTTAGTCGTTGGATTACCATGCACGGCTTTTCTCTCAATATTGATCCCGATCTAACCGGATTTCAACGCATTGTTCCCTGTGGTATTGCCGACAAGCCCGTTGGTTCTTTAAGCCAATTTTTACCCAATGTGACCTTGGCCCAGGTGCAGCAGGATTTAATGCAAACGTTCGCCCAGGTTTTTCAGGTAAACCTTCTGGTTGAAGAAAAATTACTACAATAGAGAGGTGCGTTTCACGCAGCAGGATAATTATGGAAGCACTATTCGGGCCATTGATTATTTTTTTCTAGCAGTACTAATAAAAGGGGTCAAAGTAGATCGGGAATACGAAAGAGGCGTTATTTTTCGGCTAGGGCGTTTGAGCAGTATTAAGGGGCCGGGAATGTATTGGATTATGCCGGTTGTGGATCAAAAAATGAAGATGGATATTCGCACTAAAACCGTCGATATTGCGCCCAAGGAAACAGTTACTGCCGACAGTGTGACGCTCAAGGTGAATGCCGTTCTCTATTACCGTATTCTAGATGCCGCTAAAGCCATTAATCGGGTTGAGGATTATCGTTCGGCTGTCTATCAAACTGCTATGACGACTTTGCGTAATGTGGTGGGCCAAAATGGCTTAGTTGACATCCTCCTCGGCGTGAACGCACGAGGATTCCCAAACCTCACGATTTAGGTTTCTGCTTCTTAGCACCTGCCTTAACAGATTTACTCTGTTCTGGTCTTACAGTCGCTCCACAGACTGACACCGCAAGCCCTGCGGCCAAAATATTTTTGGATGCGTTAACATCTCGATCATGGTTTGCTCGACAACTAGGACATTGCCATTCACGGATATTCAGAGGCATCTTTTCGACAATATGCCCACAAGAATTGCATCGTTTTGAACTAGGAAACCATCGGTCAATCTCGACCAATTTTCTTCCATACCAACGACACTTGTAATCCAGTTGTCGAATCAGTTCACTCCACCCACTATCTGAAATAGCAAGGGCGAGTTTGTGGTTTTTAACCATATTCTTAACCGCTAACGACTCAACGGCAATCACTTGATTTTCGCGTACCAAACGAGTCGTCAATTTATGCAAGAAATCTTTTCGAGCATCGGATATTTCAAGGTGAATTTTAGCTACCTTGATTCTCGCCTTTTCTCTGTTTTTAGAACCTTTTTGCTTACGAGCAAGATTCTTTTGTGCTTTCTTTAAGCGTTTGTGGTGCTTTTTGAAATGCTTGGGATTAGTAATCTTTTTTCCATTGCTATCTGCAATTAGACTTGTTACCCCCAAATCTATCCCTATCGCATTTTCGTTGACAGGGAGAGGCTTGATTGTTGGATCATCAAACCTGATAGAGATATGCCAGCGTCCAGAGGGGTGAAGACTCACTGTAACGGTGCTTGGCTCACATCCTTTTGGAATATGCCTAGACCATCTAATCGGTAATGGTTCAGAGCATTTGGCGAGGTAAATCTCTTTGTCTCTGAATTTAAAGGCCGACTTGGTAAACTCAGCACTACCGCCATTCCTCTTTTTCTTGAAGTTTGGATATGCTGTTCTTCCTGAGAAGAAATTTGTAAAGGCTGTTTGGAGATGTCGAAGTCCTTGCTGCAAAGGAACACAACTAACTTCATTGAGGAAGTCAAGGTCTTCTTCCTTCTTCCATTGAGTAAGCAGACTAGAAGTTTCGGAATACCCGACTCTTTCCTGCCTCTCATACCATGCCTGAGTTCTTTCGTGGAGAGCCTTATTATAGACCAGTCTTACGCAACCCAAAGTGCGTCGCAATAGCGACTCTTGCTCAGGGGTTGGGTAAAATCTAAGTCGAAAAGCCTTTTCCATATTTCACACCAAAGTGCGTCGCAATAGCGACTCTTGCTCAGGGGTTGGGTAAAATCTAAGTCGAAAAGCCTTTTCCATATTTCACATTCTAGCGACTCTTCGTTGAAAGCGTCAACCCACCCCATATAAAGTCGTCCTCCGCTATCGCTAAAGGACGAGGTTTCTACCCATTTTTCTGATGATGTCCTACAAAACCGCGACAAAATTAATATTACCGTTCAACAAATCGTCGATGAAATTACCGAACCTTGGGGTATTGAAATTGAGCGAGTTGAGATGAAGGATGTGGAAATTCCTACCTCTATGCAACGGGCAATGGCTAAGGAAGCGGAAGCAGTACGAGAAAAACGAGCCAGAATCATTAAAGCGGCGGCCGAACAGGAAGCCTCCATTAAATTAGCTGAAGCGGCTCTCAAAATTGCCGAAAATCCGGCTGCGTTGGAACTACGACGGCTACAGATGTTAACGGAAATTGGGGTGGAAAATAATACTTCTACCATTGTGATGATCCCTTCGGATATTATTACCTCTCTCGCCTCTTCTAAAAATATTAATTCAAAGGTTCGCCTCACCGAGTAATCCTACGCTAAACAATAATCGTGATCGCTCAAATGAGCTTAATGGAGTTCTGAGATTAAGGTTTAAGAACGGTCATTATTGTTGATCAGATCTCCCTAGCTAAAACTGAATTAAACAGAACTGGAGCAAGGGAGATCAACCGATTAAGATGGCAAAACGGAATATAAGAAGGGATTAAGGATTGAGAAAATTATTGACGGGCAAAATTACTGTTTTTACGAAAATTTTTTACGAAAATTTCCACCACCTTCACCACCACGATCATTCTCACGAGGCTTGGCTTTATTCACTTTTAGATTCCGTCCCATCCACTGAGCACCATCTAAAGTTTCAATCGCCGTATTTTCTTGTTCATCGGTGGCCATCTCAACAAAACCGAAACCCCGCATTTTTCCAGTTTCTCGATCCGTCGGTAGATAGACCCGTTTTACCGTACCATACTCAGCAAAAACCTCTTTAAGATCATCCTGAGTAACTTCATAAAATAAATTGCCAACATAAATTGCCATGAAATGTCTCCAAAATTTAAGGTTGAGAGAAAATTTCGGAAACACGCCAGCCAATACATTCAGGGGAGGGCCTGTCCATATTTAAAACCAATGCTGAAACCGAACTGAACTCGTAATACTACATTTCCGATTTTATCATATTCAGAAAAAATCACACTCCTTCTAAAGATGGTTTCCGCCACTCTCTCTTCAGAATGTAGCTTGCAATACAAAACTGTTGCGAATCCAGAAACTCACCACTAGGAGAAGTTGGTTATACTGCTACCAGTCAAGCCGTCTGGCACTTTTTACGCTACTATTCTTGACAATAGATCTATTCACCAGGCTCTAGATATTTTCTGATATTCTTAAAAGTCTCTAACATTTTAGTCTAAATAATCTGACCGTTAATCAAATCAAAAAATGCTCTTTTTTGGTCATTAGCACTGTTTAATTGCTCAATAAATTGGAAAAATGACAACGACAACAATCTTTCACTTGGCTATTCCTGTTAACGATATTGCTCTAACCAAAGAATTTTATTGCAGAAAATTAGGCTGTCTGGCGGGTCGGGAAACCGCGATCGCCCTCATTCTGAATTTCTATGGTCATCAAGTGGTTGCCCACCATACGGAGGAATTGCTAATTCGTCCTAAAAGTATTTATCCGCGTCACTTTGGTCTTATTTTCCCCACCCAATCGGCCTGGCAAGACCTGATAGACAGAATTGAAAGCCAAGACATCCCTTTTCATATTCCCCCCAAATGGCGTTTCATTGGTGAAATCACAGAACATAGCACTTTCTTTCTGGAAGATCCCTTTTATAATCTGTTGGAATTTAAGTTTTATCGCCATTTTGAAGCGATCTTTGCTGCCAATGAATTTAGAGCGATCGGCGATCGCCCCAGGGAATAAAGAGTTAGGTAAATTTTCCGAGCGCAAAGGCTAGGAACACTTTGTAAATATTTTCGCAAATTTAACGGGTCTGACGGGGCTCGAACCCGCAACTTCCGCCGTGACAGGGCGGTGCTCTAACCAATTGAACTACAGACCCAAATTTTTCAGACTTTTATAAGTCTAACGAAGACAATAGCATTTGTCAATCCCTTCAAGGAAAAATGTTGTGCCATTGTCTCCATCTCTCTAACCTTAGCTCTCACTACCTTTCAAGGCTAGAGATTCATCCTGATTGCCTGCATGAACTGTTTTTACCCACTTGAGGCGTTTAGGTCGAATGGCCATACGAGCAGTCACACAGGGCATAATCACTAGCCAGTGCAGCATATAGATAGTACCGAAAATAGTTTGTCCCAGTCGGGAGAGAAGGGAAGGACGGGGTTGCGATGATTGAAGCTCTAGACGGTTTAAGCCCTGATACATTCCCCAGCCAGAAAGGGAGATAACCACGTAGGTCAGGGGGGTAAGGAGGGGTAAATGGTGACGAGTTAGGGCCATTAGAAAATCTGGAATGGCTGCCGTTGGCAGTAAATATTGCATCAGCATAAAGGAAAAGAGATCGAGCTTTTTCGGCCAGCCCATCGGTTGTCCCATAATCCAACGCCAATAATCTAAATATCGTTGATAACCGCCTTCTGCCCAGCGATTGCGTTGATGCCAAAGGGCGATCGCTGTTGTTACTCCTTCTTCCTGTACCGGTGGATTAACAAGTACGGCAATTTTCCAATCATCCAAATGAAGCCGAATGGTGAGATCGAGATCATCGGTGATAGTTTGTTCGTTCCAGCCGCCACAACTGGCTAACGCCTGACGAGAAACAAATTGACCATTACCTCGTAATTCTCCCATGCCCCCCGTCACAATGCGCTGTTGCTGAAAATAGATGTCTAGGGCCATTTCTGCGGTCTGTCCCCTTGTCCAAAAATTATCATCGCTATTGGCGATCGCTTTTCTGACCTGTACTGCACCCACTTTTTCCTGGTCAAAGTAGGGAACCACCTGACGAAGCAGATCCGCCGGAATCTGAGCATCCGCATCAAACACACCGATAATATCGCCTCGACATAAGGGTAAAACCTCGTTTAGAGCACCAGACTTGCCTCCGCCAGCCCCCGCCGGACGATGAATCACCTGTAAATGAGCATATTGATTTACTAATTCATCTAAAATTTGAGGTGTTTTATCTGTACTATGATCGTCAATAATCCAAACGTCGTATTTCTCGGCGGGATAGTCTAAATGGCAAAGTTGGTCAACCAAATTGCGAATGACGGACTCTTCATTTTTAGCGGCAACTAAAAGAGAGACTGATCTCGCCTGGCTTAAATTGTTCTCCGTTAACCTGGGAGGCACTGGATCGGGCTTGGCCAAAATTAACCGTAGAGCTTGCAGGAACAATAGGACTGTCAGGAGTAAAACCAAGATCGCGCCCCAGGACACTGAGTGTAAAGTAATCACCAAGCCCCAAATGGCCATCAAGACAAAGGCCGCTTTTTTACGACGACCTTCCAAACCTTGAAAGAAATCGCTGCGAAATTCCTCCTCTTCCATTTCAGGATCAGTCCAGTCTGAAAATAAAGAGGCTAAAGGATCTAGCGGTGCGTCTGGTTCGTTCTCTGGCCAACGGTTTTGGGACATAGGATTTTTAAGGAGGGGGTTAAAAAGATTAGACTAGGCTAATTCAGCAAACATTGGTGATAATGGATACATTCTAGCCATATTTGTTAATTTTTTTAACAAAGTATAGACTAAATATTGCTTTTCTGAGGTTAGTAAGATTTTAGCCCAATCCTCTATACTGCAAGGTGATTTAGTGATCTCTGAAACAATTCCAAGAGGTTGGTATGGCAAAAGTCAAGGCTCTAAACCTGAATGACCTTTTCTCTCCCCAATCTTTTTTTGCCTATCCCGAACAGAAGCTCGCTCAATAATGAGTTTTACCAATACAAATCTTTAATTTTTATTTATGATTCGTGAGTTCTCATTGGCCTTCCTCGGTAATATCAGTATGCCTGTCGTGGTATCTCTTGGCTCAATTGTTTGGGTTGAGATTATCCGTGATAGTTACCATGCTCTAGCCCATGTGTGGCAACCCTTATATCGACTTCATGCTTGGCATCATCGCGTTTTTCGTCCTGATCTTTCCGTCATAAGCGAGGAGATTTATCGTAAAGCCCATTGGTATAACGACGTGCCAGAAGCTTTGGTGATGATGGTTTTTAGTCTGCTGCCTGGGTTGTTGCTACTGATTTGGAACCTGCCTCAAAGTTGGATCTGGGCGACGGGAATGGGCTCGCTTTATACGCTTAGTTTTTTAGCTACCGCGATCGCCAGGGGAGCAGGCATTCCTCAAATGGATGAATTAACGGATTTAACCCACCGCCCTGGCCCCTTTACTGAAACCCCGAACCCTTGGCGCGTGAATCGTACCTACCACTGGCGACATCATTTTGATGATCAAAAAGCATATTATTGTGGCACATTAACGTTGGTGGATAAGATTTTGGGAACGGCCTTGTCTTTAAAAGGAAAAACGATCGCTGTCACCGGAGCATCGGGTAGTTTAGGTCTAGCTTTGTTAAAAGAATTACAGTTAAAAGGAGCGAAAGTCGTTGCTCTGACTTCTCAAGAGCGTTCCTTAATGCTCAATATGAAGGGAGAAAATGTTCCGATTAAAACCCTAACCTGGAAAATTGGAGAGGAAGACGCTTTAACAGAAGCCCTAGAAAAAATTGATATTTTAATTATTAATCATGGGGTCAACGTTCATCAGCAACGCTCCGCAGCAGCCATTCGTGAAGCCTATGAGGTGAATACCTTCTCAGTTTTACGATTGATGGAATTATTTTTAAAGACGGTTCGCACTAATCAACAGATTGCCACTAAAGAAGTTTGGATCAATACCTCAGAAGCTGAAGTGAATCCCGCCTTTAGCCCTCTCTACGAGTTAAGCAAACGGGCGATCGGTGAACTGATTACCCTGCGTCGTTTAGATTCTCCCTGTGTGATTCGTAAATTAATTCTCGGCCCCTTTAAAAGTAATCTCAATCCAGTGGGGATTTTATCGGCAGATTGGGTCGCCAAACAGGTTGTTAAGGCCGCACAACGGGATAGTCGCAATATTATCGTGACGATTAATCCTATAACTTTTATTGCCTTCCCCATTAAAGAGTTTTTTGTATCCTGGTATTTTCGGTTATTTACAAAAGCAAGTTAAGGTTTTTAGCTGTTATGAAAGTCAAACGCTTAGAGTTAAAAGGTTTTCGGGGATTTGATGAAATCGTCCTAGATTTTGATACGAGTCCCCAAAGGCCAACGGTTTTTATTGGGGTTAATGGTGTTGGTAAATCAAGTATTTTAGATGCCTTAGCTATTCTTTTATCTTGGTTTATTAGTGGGTTAAAAAATGAGAATAAAAAAAATGAGAATAAAAAATATCGTAATATCCCTCTTTACTCTGAAAATCAAGCTCAGGGAACAAGACCCAGTATAAACGATTTTGAAAATAAGTGTGATGCTATTAATCAAAGTATTACAGTTCAATATGGAGATGAAAAGGGAGCATCTCACTTATGCCATAAGTATTAATACTTATGGGCAGAAAAATAAGACTTTGAACTTTATCGAACTTTATCAAAAAAAGAAATGAGAGTATAATAAGCTGTCATCACTCTAAGTGGATATAAGGTAGAATATATAGACTTACTTTTTTGTATGACTATGCTGACGTTAAACTTCTTAGACCAAAAGACCAAGAAAGAGCTACAAAAAGCCCTTAAAACGGAAGAGCACGCAGTTACAAGAGAGAGAATATTGATTATGTTACTGAGAAATGAAGGAAAAACGTATGATGAAATATCAGGATTATTAGGATGTTGCAAACGACAAGTGTGGTACTGGTGCAATAATGGAAATCCGAAAGAGATAGAAAGCTTAAGAGACAAAAGAAAAAAAGGAAATCACAGGAAAGTAACAGAAGAATACATAGAGAAATTGACGGAGATAATAATCAAAGAGCCTGAAGAGTTTGGATATGAATTTGGACGTTGGACAGTAGCAAGACTATCAACTCATATGGAAAAAGAAACGGGTATATTGTTAGGAAATACACAACTTAGAAATATGCTTAAAAAAAAGCGATTTGTCTATATTTGGGCAAAATATAGTCTAGAAGATAAAAAAGATGAGCAAAAAAGAGAGGAATTTAGAAAGAAAGTTGAAGAGTACAAGAAGCTTTTGAAAGAAAAGCCAGAATCAATCCAGATATGGTTTTGGGATGAAAGTGGCTTCAGCTTAAGAGTAATACGGAGAAAACATTGGACAAAAAAAGGAAAGCGTAAAAAAGTGAGGGGAGATAGAAGAAAAGGAAGAGTCAATGTAATGGGTGGTATTAGATATACTGACAAAAAACGGTGGGTTGATTTGATTCCCACTGGTAACTCTCAGAACTTCAAGAGTGTATTATTAAAATTTTACAAAGACATACAAAGAGAATGGATAGAACAAGGAAATAAAAAAGAAGACTTTGAAAAGAATGGTCTGAAGATTGTGATTATTTTAGATAATGCGAGCTTCCACAAAAAGCAAGAAATTCTAGACGAGAGCACGGAAGAAATGCCAAACATTATTTTGGAGTTTTTACCCCCCTATAGTCCCGATTATAATTTAATGGAATTGGTATGGCATTCAGCAAAAGAATATATTGCAAATAAATTATTCAAATCAATTGAAGAATTAGAATCTCTCATCCATAAACTTCTTAATGAAGGTGGATTGACAATATGTTGGGGACGTAAAATCAAAAACAAGGGCTCAAGTATTATTGCAAGTTAAACTGATGACAGCTTAGTCGAGACCCACTTTCCAAAATCTATCCCAATTGAGGAACAATCTCATGTTATCAGTGTTATCAGAAAATGAAAAAAGGATTCAAGAGTTATGTCAAGAGTTGGGAGAATGTCTCTATCAACAATCTCAAGTTAAAACATTTAATAATTTGGGAGAAATAGAGGAGACTGTCAGAGACTTAATGATTCAGTATGTCAACCCAGAAATAGGTATTTTTTTGTCAAAACAAGTACCGAGGAAACCACAGGTCGGATACGAACAGTAAAAAGTATTTTGGGGGAATTGCCCATTACAGAAAAACAAGCGAAGAAATTAGAACTAAAGCCTCGAACTCAGATGAGTCCAATGTTAGAGAAGAACTGTTTGCTACTGAGTGGCGATGAGTCTTATGAAAAAGCAGCTAAGAAAATCCAATCATTGACGGGAATTGCTGTTTCTCACAGTACGCAACAACGCCTTGTACATCGCTATCATTTTGAAGAATTACCCTCTAACACAGAAGTCGAAGAAATTAGCATAGATGGTGGGAAGGTACGACTCAGAACTCCCAAGGGAGAACCCTTAATTTGGCGTGATTATAAAGGAGTCAGTTTTCATCAATTGGGGGTAGCTGCCTTTTTTCAAGATAACTCGGCTTTATTAGATTTGGTTAATTCTCAAATTTTGGCTAAGCCTTTAATTTGTTTGGGAGATGGACATGATGGTATCTGGAACTTATTTCGTGAGATAGGACAGAAACATGAGCGAATTGAAATTTTGGACTGGTATCACTTAATTGAAAACCTCTATAAAGTTGGGGGGTCATTCCAGCGAATTGAGGAGGTCAAGTCTTTTCTTTGGACGGGTGAAGTGGATGCCGCTATCTCCTGTTTTGAGGGATGGTCAGAGCCTCAAGCTGAGAATTTTATCATTTATTTAAACAAGCATAAACATCGGATTGTCAATTATGGTTATTTGCAGGCAGAGGGCATTTCTATTGGCTCTGGCTCTGTCGAATCTCAAGTTAAACAAATTGGTCATCGTCTTAAAATTACTGGTGCGAGTTGGAATTCTGACAATGTACCACAAGTCCTTCGTCATCGCTGTTCCTATTTAAATGATTACCTTTTTTGACTCTTTCATTTACCTCGTTAAGTATTTCTACTTATTGCAAAGGTGAGATGCTCCCGATGGCGACATTCCCGCTTTTCTCGAATTAGGAGATGGCAATCAAAGTGATAAAAAAGAGTTTGCTAAACTCTTGAAAAAGTTCAATGAGCAGTGGCAATTCGATGGTTTGTATATAGCAGATTCAGCCTTATACAGTGCCGATAACTTGCAAAAGTTAACCGGCATATACTGGTTATGTTCTGTGCCGAAAACGATTAGAGAAGTGCAGGATGCGGTCAGTCAATTAGCCTCGGAGCAATTCATCACAACTGATTTAGAGGGCTATCGTCTTACCTCCTTAGAAAGTGAATATGGGGGAGTCAAACAACGTTGGATAGTGGTAGATAGCGAGCAAAAAAAAGCTTTAGACCTCAAACAACTGACGAAGAAGACAGAGAAAGCAACGGCTCAAGCTCAAAGACAATTAGAACAATTACAGCGTCAGGAATTTGCTTGTCGGGAGGATGCTTTAACCGCCCTGAGCCGATGGGAGAAGAGTTTAGAATGGCATCTTCTTCAAGACCTAACTGTCGTCGAAAAATGTCATTACGGTCATCGAGGTAAACCCCGTCCCCATGAACAGCCCATTCGTCGTAGCTATCATGCCCAAGCCACTTTCAGCCTCAATAGTGCGAAAGTTCAAGCTTCAGAGCGGGCAGCAGGACGTTTTGTCTTGGCGACGAATCAGCTAGATGGAGACTCTTTGAGCGATGAGCAACTGCTTGTCCACTACAAGCAACAGCAAGGGGTAGAGCGAGGTTTTCGCTTCCTTAAAGACCCTCTGTTTTTGGCGTCCAGTGTTTTTCTCAAAACCCCTGAGCGGATTATGGCATTGAGTTTCATCATGGTGTTGTGTTTACTGGTGTACAGCTTGGGACAACGTAAACTGAGACTGGCTCTGGCAGAGCAGGAGGAGACTGTGCCTAATCAGTTGGGAAAGCCGACTCAGCGTCCGACACTGCGTTGGATTTTTCAGATGTTGAGAGGAGTTCATTGGGTTGTACTGGATAATTGTCCCCAAATAATCAATCTAACGCTTGAGCGAGAGAGGATTTTGCGCTTTTTTGGGGCTACTACTTGTCAGTATTATCTTTTGTCATAATGACTTTTCTTATTTTCTTTGTTCTTTTTTTATGTACGGAATGTGGGCTCAAAGGCTTCTACCTTGTTTAAAATCTGAGTCTGAACAGCTTGTGGATAGTCACTGAGGATAAGATTGCTGGGCCAGGTAGGTAAAGTAGGAAGACTCTTAAGCCAAAAACGATAGGCAAAGCTGCCCAAAAGATGGACTAATTGACGAAAAGTGACTTCAATCTTCAATCGGAGACCGTAGGCGGCAATAATCTCAGGTCCAGTCAAACAGAGATCAGTAGAAAGCAGAATCAGTCGTCGTCCGTTAGGCAATTGGGTCAGAACAAACTTGACGAGCTGATGGGGACTATCCCAGTGGAACTCAAAGCACTGATAAGAAACCGTGACTTGTTGACCATAGAGCCAGACTTTAGCTGTCGGAAAGTCCGCCGCCAGAGCGAACAGCTTTTCTAGTTTTATCGAACTCCCCCAAATCCGTGGTCGTCCTCTCCCCGTCAGCGTCGGCACGGAACAAAAGGGGGCTCCTTTTTTTTCTGTGAAGTTTTTTGCATATTCTTCCTCATATTCTTCCCAGGGAATCATTTTTGACATTTCTATCCAACGATTTTCTTCGTCTAACTGCCCGCCGAACAGATTTTTCAAGTTTTCTGGTGTTTCAATTGAGTACTGTTGCTTTCGGTACATCTGCTTTCTCTCTTCTTAATGCAATGGTTTTGAGGCATTCTACCCTATTTTCGTGCATTCTAGCGGTTCTTAATTCGCCTACTATTTTTCTCCGTAAAGGTTTCAGCTTTTTTCAGCAAGCCCTACATAACTCCCTGCCTCTGCGTAAGTAACACAAAGGTCAGCCATTTTTGTCACCAGGCTCGTCTTCACCTTTTTTTTGCCTTTTCCCTCCCCCTTCTCGGTTGCTTTGGACTTGATGCCATCGTCTAGCCGCAACACTAAGGGCAAGGCAAAGCAGGCTTTCCCTACTCCCACCAAAATACTCAAGGCATTGAAGTAATGACCCCTTATCCACTCTCAGCAATTCTAAATTTGCGCTGTAGCAAGGGTTTCAGGTTTTAGTTCGCGTAATACGGGGGAAAATTCAACGGGATTAACAAGTTCATTTTACGAGTCTTCAAGCTTTTAGGCACAATAGTACATCTAGGATTGCCCCAAAAACCCCTTTAAAATGTTCTTTAAATCCCTAAAAGGCTTGCTGTGTCTAAAACTGAGAATTGCTGGGTGTTGCCAGCTATCAAAGACAAAATAGATAGTAAGAGTGCGTAAATGGGAAAAAAAGCATCTTCGAGCCCCTAAAAGTAGTCGGATACGTTGGTAGGACTCATCTAAAAGCTGTAAAACGGTGTGAAACAAGAAAGCCAGTAAATTTAAGGTGAGCAAAAAGGTAGCAAGATGGTGGTCACCATGTCCAAAATTGTGTTCTAGATGGTAGCCCTGAGTCTTAAGAGTATTATGGTTCTCATTTTCGGTTTTCCAACGAGAGCGAGCGACACTGACTAACTCAACAATGTTATCGGCTTGGGGAAAATGGTCGGTAATCCAATCGTTGTGAAAGAGAACCTGACCGTCAGAACGGCGAGTAACAGTGACCTCAAACCAATGAGTATTGAGGGCGGCGGAACCATCTCTTAGGGGCAAGTGATAAGTCCAACGATAATGATAGTCATGCCAATCGCGACCATGACGACGACGCTCATGGAAAGAGTAAACTTCCCCAATCTTCTCGGCATAGTCCAAAAACTCATAGAGAGTAGGGTGAGATTCAGGCAAACAGACAAAGAGATAGTGAAAGTGGTTTTGAAGAGCCTCTTCGCACATCGGTTGACGACTATAGAGGTCATCCCCCAATCATAGTAACGCTAAACGGGTCAAAGAATTCTCGATGTCTGTGGAGCCAACGTTTTGCCGCCGCTACCTCACAGTCCTGTTTCTCGTGACCATCTTGAGGAGTAATAAATTCAGGGTCAAGACTAATCCAGCAATTCCAAATTCAGAATGTAGTCAAAGATACAAAAGGCTCGATGTATTTACTGGCAAGGGTTTTGCTATGAAAATTGCCAATTAATCAACTAGGAAGAATTCGAGACAGCGAGAGAAACTGAGTCATCAAGCATAAAATCTAAAAGATGATGCCAGCTTTCAAAGAACAGATATTTGGTCAAAGAGAGAATATCTTGAAAGAATCCCTTACGAGTGCCGCGTTGGACGCGAATTCTCTGGTAACGTTCATCAACCAAACCTAAAACCGTGTGCAAGAGAAAAGCCAGCAAATTCAGGGTAAGCAAAACAGAGGCGAGGTGTTGTTTACCATGCCCAAAATTATGCTCTAAGTGATAGCCTCGATTTTTGAGAATATTGTGATTCTCGTTCTCAGTACGCCAACGAGTCCGTCCAGCACGACAGACATCAAGAACGATGTGAGGGGTGAGAAAATGATTGGTAATCCAACTATTGTGATAAAGAAGTTGAGCATCGGATTCGCGGTGGATTTTTAGCTCACACCAGTTAACCAACAAAGCAGGCTGTTGGTCTCGCAGGGGAATCTGATTGAGATAACGGCAGTGCCAAATCTCGAAATACTTCCCATTCCAACGTCGGTGTTGAGTGGTTTTGACTTCTCCATTAGCTTCTAAATAGTTTAACCATTCATAGAGTGTGGGATGAGAAGTCGGTAAACAGACGAAGATAAAGTTGAAATCGTGGTCGAGACAGTGCTGACAAGTGGGCTGACGACTGTACAAGTCATCCCCTAGCAGAGTTATCTTCTGTCCCGCAAACAAACTAGCATGGTTACTTATCCAACGTTTCGCCGCATTTTGCTCACAATCTTGCTTTTCAGAACCGTCTTGAGGGGTAATAAATTCAGGGGGTAAGGAAAAAACTGATTCATGGTCTGGGGAAACAATCACGGGCAATAATGCCTGATGGAAGTAGGTGACTTTTCCCTGTTTTGACGTTTTGGTTGAACAGCATGGACAATTTACTTTTTCCGAACTGTAGTAATTTGTCCCATCCATTGCTACTAGAAGATTTCCCCTCAATATTTCATAGGCTTTCAAGAATCCCATGCTCCTCAATGCTTGGTAAATTAACCCAAACAAAGGGAATAGACTACTCGCTGCTACCCCATCCACAATGTTGCGAATCTGTTCTACTGTTGGTATTTTTTCTAGTCCAAACAAGCTCTGAGCATTATCTCGCCCACAACGGCTGTTAAGCTGACGTTGGTACTCTAAAAATGACTCATTTTGCATAAAAAAGGCGGCAAATGCCCCCAGTATCGCCTCTCTTAGACTATATTTCGTTGCATTACTAACCGAACGGGGGTCATCTATCTTCCCAATGACCTCGTTTAAACAGTGAACGATTCCGTCAAAACTTAGGTCGTTTACTTCCATCTTTCTCTCTGCAAAATCAGTAGACACTTTTCTCTTTATTCATAACTTCCTATAGGTCAAAGTTTTTCTGTCTCTATTTATACCATTTGAATTTGGAATTGCTGAGACTAATCACTGCTTTTTGCTGAGGTGAGACAATTACAGGTAAAATTGCCGAATGAAAGTAAGTCACTGTCCCGTTTTTATGGGTTCGATGGGAACATTGCTCACAGTGGATATTTTGGGAGGAGAAATACTCTGTGCCATCTAGCGGAATTAGTAATTGCTTGTCTAACACCTCATACCGAGTCAATATTCCTCTGGTCTTTAGTAGTTGATAAATGTCACTAAACACCACAAATAACGAATTGGCTTTGATTTTATCCAGGATATTGCGGATTTGATTGTCACTAGATATACTGAACACGGTCACAAGTTGCGAATTTTAAAAATAAGAGATAATATAGTAAAAATAGAAAAAGTAGTCAAGAGGCTGAGAAATGATTAAGTTAGAATTTACGGAAGAAGACAAAAGACTGTTGTCTTACGGTCGGTTTAATCACCCGCATCCTAGAGTACAGCTAAAGATGGAAGTTTTATGGTTAAAAAGTCAGGGATTATCTCATCAAAAAATTGCTCAATTCGCAGGAGTTTCAGTAAATACGGTGACAAGCTATATCCGTGATTATCAAGAGGGCGGGATAGAAAAACTAAAAGAAATAAAATTTAATCGCCCGAAAAGTGAGTTAACAGAGCATCAAGGGACAATTGAGGCATATTTTGAGTCAAATCCACCAGCAACAATAAATGAAGCAGTAAAAAGAATAGAAGAATTAACGGGAATAAAAAGAAGTCCAACGCAAGTCAGAAAATTTTTAAAGTCAATAGGAATGAGGTGTCTAAAGGTGGGAACAATTCCATCAAAAGCAGATGTAGAAGCTCAGGATAGCTATAGAGAAAAAGAGCTAGAACCAAGGCTAGAAGAGGCAAAAGCAGGAAAAAGGGCAGTTTTCTTTGTAGATGCCTCTCATTTTGTAATGGGAGCATTTGTAAATTTTATATGGTGCTTCAAGAGGATTTTTATTAAGTCACCATCAGGGAGAAAACGTTTTAATGTGTTAGGAGCATTAAATGCAATTACCCATGAAGTAATTATGGTAACGAACAGTTCTTATATTACGGGAACTCAGGTTTGTGAACTCCTAGAAAAGATAGCAGAATTAGGACTATTAATACCGATTACGTTGGTATTAGACAATGCTCGTTATCAAAAATGCCGAATTGTGCAGGAGTTGGCAGAATTATTAGGAATAGAGTTACTGTACTTACCTCCTTATTCTCCTAACTTGAATTTAATTGAAAGACTGTGGAAGTTTGTGAAGAAGAAGTGTTTATATGCAAAATATTATGAAGATTTTACGCAGTTTTCTGCAGCAATTTCAGGATGTCTTGAAGATGCTAACGTAAAATATAAGGAGGAGCTTGATTCTTTGCTCACCTTACGATTTCAACGCTTTGATAAATCTCAGATTATGAACGTTTGAAGTATATTTTGATGGCACCGAATAGAGTTTGAAGATTATCCCTACCGTTGCGACTATGCAGTTGTCTCTGATGTTCTAGGAATGATTCACATTGCATTAGAAACAGGCTGAAACCACCTAGTACCGCATCTTTTAGGCTGTAGGTTGTATTTGGACTGGGTTGGCGAGGGTCTTTCATTTTCTCTATACTTGCTACCAAGTACGCTATCAGACCAGTCATACTGATTATTCCTTGCATCTTTTCTTCCTCTCTGGCTACCTTGTTGTCCTTTCCCATTATCCCTGTTTTCTACAACCCTTACCTCGCCTTAAATTTAGAATTGCTGTTGGATTACCAATCATTTTCTCACCCCTTACATCGTTCTTGATGTCTGTCGTGCTGGACGGACTCGTTGGCGTACTGAGAACGAGAATCACAATATTCTCAAAAATCGAGGCTATCACTTAGAGCATAATTTTGGGCATGGTAAACAACACCTCGCCTCTGTTTTGCTTACCCTGAATTTGCTGGCTTTTCTCTTGCACACGGTTTTAGGTTTGGTTGATGAACGTTACCAGAGAATTCGCGTCCAACGCGGCACTCGTAAGGGATTCTTTCAAGATATTCTCTCTTTGACCAAATATCTGTTCTTTGAAAGCTGGCATCATCTTTTAGATTTTATGCTTGATGACTCAGTTTCTCTCGCTGTCTCGAATTCTTCCTAGTTGATTAATTGGCAATTTTCATAGCAAAACCCTTGCCAGTAAATACATCGAGCCTTTTGTATCTTTGACTACATTCTGAATTTGGAATTGCTGCTAGTAGTCAGTCATCCTTGATTTGATGGGTAAAAAGTGTGAGAATGGGGAAGACCTAAACATTCAAGAGAAATCATGGCTAAAAAAAAATACATAGGGCTTGCTGAAGGGTGCGACCTTTAGTTGATAAAAGCTGTTGTAATCAGGGTTCTACAGGGAACCCATATTGATCAAGTTTTGCCCAAAATTGACTCCATCGTTCCTTGGTCAATACCAAAGCTCGTAGGCTCAAAATAATTCCTGCTCCTTTTTCCTTCCATCGCATCCCTGAACAACATAATCGTTGTTTGACCAACGTCTTACAAGCTGCTTCCGTAACACCTGAACCAATCGGATACTTTTTCTCTATGTATTCAGCATAATCCATTTGATGCTGATGATTCTCGTAATAAGTAATCGCCGCTTGTAGTTTCTCGGTAAGATTCTTAGAATGACTTTTTTCTTCTTTGACTTCTTTCATCAGATTTAGCAGTTCTCCTGCTTTTCCTTTTTCATGCTTGAGTTCTCGACAATTTTCAGTCAACCATTCTTTTTGTTTTGACACGGTATTCGGATGCAACGCTTCTGCCAAGGCACCTAAGTAACCAGAGGCATGATAGAAATCTAATATCTGTTCTTCCGTTTGCTTTTCTAAAAACTTCCAATTTGATTCTGCCCCGTCTGCTATCCCGACCAATGTTGCCTCTGGATAACGGTTTTTCGCTCGCTCAATTTCTCTTTCTAATCTTTCTAGAAAACTCTTTTTTCCATACTCTGGTGCCGCACCTAGATAGATTGTAGGTTGACGTTCGCCTTCACTATCGTATAGGGAAACGGTTCCCACCATTGCTTCACGGTAGCCATCCTCACACATCAGCATACAGGTTCCATCTAATCCTATTCCCACTGTTGCAATTTGGCTATCCTCCTTGGGCGGGGCATAACTCCACGCTTCTTCTTTTGCCTGTACCACACTTCCTACTGCTTCACTCAATCTTTGGATATAGGATAGCGCTACTTTTCTACCATGATTTTCTAATAAATCATTTTTCACCTCTTTGCCTGCCATCCCTGACATTTTTGAGGATACCTGTTTTGCCAATAATGGCGTTGATGTTATGATTATCCTTGCTTCTCTTTCTAAGGGGCAATACGTTTTTCCTCAAAGGTGAACGCTGATATACATGACGATTCACTATAACCTCACCATAAGGTGTTTGATATTCTTTCGGTTGCTCTCCCTTACTCTTCCAGATTTCTTCACCGATTTTTAAGGGTGAACCATCTGTATCTAAATATTTCAAGGCTTCTTTGCTGGCGATGCAACCTACTTCGTTTAAGCCTTTTTGAATATTTATTTCTGTATCCAATATTGAACGACTTAGTTCTAATGTTAGTTCTATTTTTATCTTTGAACCCTCTACATTAATTAGTTTTGCTGTCATCATTGTTTCCTCTTTGTCACTTTTCATCTCATGTTAACACTTTTCTTTTCCTTCATCAACTAAAGGTCACACCCTTGCTGAAAAAGTCAAAAAACGAAAGAAATGTGGGTTAGGGAAGTATGGACTGAAAAAGCATAGATAACTTATCCTTATGGAAACAAATCAAAATACAGATTTTGTTTAATCTATTGTTCCTTTCTGTCTAAAAAGGTCAACACAAATCACTCCTCACAAAAGAGAGGAAAATTAACACCATTTTTCACAAGAAAAACGACTCTACAACTTTTTACTTTTTGTCTTCTGAAGTAGAGTAGAAAGATTCATTACCAAAAAGTTCATCGCAATTACCGTTTCCGAGGTCTCAGGTAGTTTGGCCATCACTCGACCAAGACTAAATTTCCTCTTTCCCTGTCCGAATTTACCCTCAATGGCATTACGCACTCTTTCATCTGAGCGTGCCTCTTTCTTTTTTTCTTTGCTCACCTCTTTCGGCGGTCTTCCCAATCGGGGACCACTCATTCTTATATCCCTTTCTTTACAATAAGCTCGATTCGCTTTTGTTCGATAGATTTTATCCACATGAACCGATTCCGGATAACATCCTGTTTCCCTTTTATATTCTTCTATTCGCGCTTGTAAATCTCCCGATTCGTTGTAATTATCCCAACTTAATTTGTCTAAGAAGACAAAGCCATTCACATTACTTGCCGATATTTTAGCTCCAAACTCTACTGCTTTTCCCGCTTTTCCACGCACTATTGGACGCACGTGAGGTTGGCTTACACTCACAATTCTGTTTTCTACTTTATTTGTCTTTTTTTCATACATTTCTAACTGTTGCTCATACACTTTTCCTATCGTTACAAGCTCTTCTTGCTCTTTTTTCGTTAGTTTTTCTAACTTTGCTCCCTCTTCTATCATTTTTTCTATATCAGACAAGTTTCTTTTTATATATCCTAGTTGTTTTTTTGTTCCTTTTCTTCTTTCTTTTTTTGACACACGACGTTTTTTTGCTATGGCTAAGTACTCTTTTCTTGCCACTTCCCTATAAGTCCTCGGCTTTTCTTTCCTTTTCTCTTTTATTTCTTCATACAGCTTATCTATTATTTTTTCTGTTTTTTCTCTGGCATCATTCAATATTCCTATATCCGTTGGATATTTTATATCTGCTGGTGTACAAGTCGCATCTAACAATAACTTTCCTTCATTTTCTTTTTTTTCTGACGCTACACCCGTCGCTTTTTTTTCTATTTCTTTATTAATTTTATTTATTAATTCCATTCCTATTTTTTTACGAAAATGAACCATCATTGACGCATTAAATGCTTCTTTGCTACTATAGCTTTCCATTCCTATAAAGTACTGTAAATAAGGGTTCTCTTTTATTTGTTCTACTGTTTCTCTGTCACTTTTTCCTGAAATTTCTTTGATAATTAATGCTCCTAATGCCATTCTAAATGATTTGGCTGGGGCTCCTTTTTTTTCTGTGAAGTTTTTTGCATATTCGGGAGCATCCCAAATTTGCAGTAAGTATAAATGCTTAGTTACAAAGAAGGGAAAAGGGGATAATCTAAAAAGTTATAAAAATTGGAGTACAAAAAATGAACGTTGAAGATAAGCAAAAATTAGACGACCATCTCAAAGCTATCGCAGAAATCATGGTCAGAAATACGCAAAAAGAAGACTTGAAAAGCTTTGAAAGTATAGAACTAGCGGTACGAGAGCAAATGTTGACGGTCGTAAGTCCAGCTATTGGCCGTTTTTTTTGTGAAACAGCAACAGGAACAAAAGCAGGAAGAGAAAGAACAGTGGACAGTATTATCGGAAAAGTAAAAATTACAGAAAAACAGGCGAAAAAGCTAGGGTTAGAAAAAAATAAACAAGTGAGTCCTTATTTAGGGCTTGCTGAAAAAAGCTGAAACCTTTACGGAGAAAAATAGTAGGCGAATTAAGAACCGCTAGAATGCACGAAAATAGGGTAGAATGCCTCAAAACCATTGCATTAAGAAGAGAGAAAGCAGATGTACCGAAAGCAACAGTACTCAATTGAAACACCAGAAAACTTGAAAAATCTGTTCGGCGGGCAGTTAGACGAAGAAAATCGTTGGATAGAAATGTCAAAAATGATTCCCTGGGAAGAATATGAGGAAGAATATGCAAAAAACTTCACAGAAAAAAAAGGAGCCCCAGCCAAATCATTTAGAATGGCATTAGGAGCATTAATTATCAAAGAAATTTCAGGAAAAAGTGACAGAGAAACAGTAGAACAAATAAAAGAGAACCCTTATTTACAGTACTTTATAGGAATGGAAAGCTATAGTAGCAAAGAAGCATTTAATGCGTCAATGATGGTTCATTTTCGTAAAAAAATAGGAATGGAATTAATAAATAAAATTAATAAAGAAATAGAAAAAAAGCGACGGGTGTAGCGTCAGAAAAAAAAGAAAATGAAGGAAAGTTATTGTTAGATGCGACTTGTACACCAGCAGATATAAAATATCCAACGGATATAGGAATATTGAATGATGCCAGAGAAAAAACAGAAAAAATAATAGATAAGCTGTATGAAGAAATAAAAGAGAAAAGGAAAGAAAAGCCGAGGACTTATAGGGAAGTGGCAAGAAAAGAGTACTTAGCCATAGCAAAAAAACGTCGTGTGTCAAAAAAAGAAAGAAGAAAAGGAACAAAAAAACAACTAGGATATATAAAAAGAAACTTGGGGAGCATCCCAAATTTGCAGTAAGTATAAATGCTTAGTTACAAAGAAGGGAAAAGGGGATAATCTAAAAAGTTATAAAAATTGGAGTACAAAAAATGAACGTTGAAGATAAGCAAAAATTAGACGACCATCTCAAAGCTATCGCAGAAATCATGGTCAGAAATACGCAAAAAGAAGACTTGAAAAGCTTTGAAAGTATAGAACTAGCGGTACGAGAGCAAATGTTGACGGTCGTAAGTCCAGCTATTGGCCGTTTTTTTTGTGAAACAGCAACAGGAACAAAAGCAGGAAGAGAAAGAACAGTGGACAGTATTATCGGAAAAGTAAAAATTACAGAAAAACAGGCGAAAAAGCTAGGGTTAGAAAAAAATAAACAAGTGAGTCCTTATTTAGAAAAATGCTGCTTAAATATTGTAGCCTGTGAGTCATTTGAGAGAGGAGAAAAAACAATCAAGATGACGACGGGAATGTCCATCTCAAAAAGCAGTCAACACCGATTAGCATTAGGGTATGAATTTCAAGAAGCTCAAGGTAAAGGGAAAATAGAAAGTCTAAGCATAGATGGCGGAACAGTAAGAATACGAACGAGCGTAGGCGAAGAAAGTATCTGGAAAAATTATAAAGCAGTAAGCTTACATGGTCAGGTATGTGCGGCATTTTTTCAAGCGCAGGAAGAATTAATCGCTTGGACAAATAATCAACCATTAGCGAGAGTAGTAACTTGCTTAGGAGATGGACATGATGGGATTTGGAATCTGATAGAAAAGATAAGGGATAAAGACGAAAGAAGGGAAGTATTGGATTGGTATCACTTGGTGGAAAATATCCATAAAGTGAAAGTTTCAAAAAAGGTAAAGAGGCAAATAGAGACGTACTTATGGCAAGGGGAGCAAGATTCAGCAATTAAAGAATTGAACGGTTCAAAACAAAAGGAAGCAATTAACTTCATCAATTATATGAAGAAACATGAAAGCAGAATGCCAGATTATGGACTCTATCAAGACTTAGGTATCTGCATTGGCTCAGGAAGTGTAGAGTCAAAAATCAAACAAATTGGCAAGAGAATACAAATAGCAGGGGCTTGTTGGAAGTCAGAAAACGTTCCTCAAATATTGAGATTACGCTGTGCTTATCTCAATGAAGCTATTGCCTGAGTACTTTTACTCATTGCAAATCTGGGATGCTCCCCGAGAGAGCGATTAGGGACTCCCTTATGGGACTTATACTTTTCTTGGGCAAGACGATCTATTTTAGATAATAAATCTTCTGGAACCCTTAGAGAGACAGTTTTGGAGCTAGACACGGTTGCAATGTCGTACAGTGCATACATAGATTATCATACACTGCATTGTCATCGCTTCGCTTATAACCCATATTCCGTACTAATTTTGAAAAAATAAAAATAGATTCAAAAATAGCAACAGAATAGTTAAAATAAAAAAGCTAACAAACCGAGGAGAAAATGACCCAATTAAACGTTAAAAATCTCGACCATTTAGGAATAATCGCGGCCGTAGTTGATGAACTAGGTCTAGTGGATTATATCAATGAACAGTTACAAGAAAATGACCGTGCGAAAATCAGTGCGGGTCTGGTGGTTAAAGCCATGATTCTCAATGGCTTAGGATTTATTAATTCTCCCTTGTATTTATTCAGTCGTTTTTTTGAAGATAAACCCCTAGAACATCTCTTAGGAAAAGGAATAAAAGCCAGCGACCTGAATGATGACCGTCTGGGAAGAGTATTAGATTTAATTTTTATGGCTGGCATCAGTCGTTTATTTGTAGGAATTTGTCTAAAAGCAGTGGAAATCTTCAAAATAATGATGGCAAGCGCCCATCTAGACTCAAGTTCTATATCAGTAGAAGGGGAATATAAATTATCAGTAGAAAGAGAAGACAAAGAAGACCAAGTAATCCACATAACCCATGGTCATTCAAAAGATGGCCGACCCGACCTGAAGCAATTTGTCTTAAATTTAGTCTATTGGGGGGATGGGGACATACCCGCTTTTCTGGAATTAGGGGATGGCAATCAAAGTGACAAAAAAGAGTTTGCTGAAGTCTTGAAAAGGTTCAATGAACAGTGGCAATTCGATGGTTTATATATAGCGGATTCAGCTTTATACAGTGCAGATAACTTAAAAAAACTAACAGGAATAAAATGGTTATATTGTGTGCCGAAAACGATTAAGTCAGTGCAAGACTTGCTGACTGAATTAGCTTCAGAGCAATTTATTACAACGGATTGATTTAGCGGGCTATCGTCTTACCTCCGTAGGAAATGAATATGGGGGAGTAAAGCAACGTTGGATAGTGGTGGAAAGCGAGCAAAAAAAAGCTTTAGACCTGAAACAACTGACTAAGGCGACAGAGAAAGCGACGGCTCAAGCTGAAAAGCAATTGTCGCAATTACAGCGTCAGGAATTTGCCTGTCGTGAGGATGCTTTGACTGCTCTGAGCCGATGGGAGAAGAGTTTAGAATTACATCATCTTGAAGACCTAAGCGTAGTGGAAAAATGTCATTACGGTCATTGAGGTAAGCCCCGACTCCATGAACAGCCGATTCGTCGTAGCTACCCTGCTCAAGCCACTTTCAGCCTCAATAGTGCGAAAGTTCAAGCTTCAGAGCGGGCAGCAGGACGTTTTGTCTTGGCGACGAATCAGCTAGATGGAGACTCTTTGAGCGATGAGCAACTGCTCATCCGTGTCAACTTAAAGGAATGGGTTCCCAAATTTGTTGATTGAGAGCGGCCTTTTCTCGATGTCGCTTTCTCTCAGCTTTGACCAAACCAAATAACTTAGCACGTTCAGCCAGATAGGTTACTGTATCAGGCTTTTCTCCTCTAGCAATAGCCTTCGCTACATAGTATAGACTCCGAAACACCATCTCTACTGAGATTTTTTCTTTCGGTTGATTTAGAGCAATCGCCACTTCCCCTACCAATTGATTTAAGACCGTATAGAAAATCAAAGTGCAAATAATCTGGATTTGGACACCATTCTTATTCCCTACCCATAAATAGGCTAGTCCTAAAAGTCTTTTCGTTAATAAAAAGGCTTCTTCGATTGTCCATCGTCTTCGATATAAATCACAGACCTCTTCGGCGGACAGTTGTTCGGGAGACAACACATTTGTTAAATACTGATACCAGATTGTTCCCCATAATACTGAGACTAATCTCACCGGATGCTTGCAAGGATTAGAACGGTAATTTCCCATAATGATAATCTCATCTCTGTAATGACTACCTTGAGACAATACTTGTTTGGTTTTGTAAGATGTACCCGCTCTAAATCTGGTTAGAAAAAACTTTTTAGCTTCTGTTAACAAATCAAACCACACAAAGCTAAAAAATCCCATATCTACGAGAATTAAACCATTTTCTGGTAATTTAGCTGCCAATTCTTCACACCATATTTTATCATTTGATTTATCATTTTCTGTGTACCATAAAGTAACGGGTCTTTGGGTAAAGGCTTCCACTACCATCATTATTTTACCCCCCAATTTACTCTTTTCTTCTTTACTTATTTTCATATTTTTCCTTATCTGCTCTAGCGTTTAGCCATCTGCTATCCACACTGCACTAAACTTTTCTCTTATTTTTTCCCATTTTTCTCCTACTTGGAGCTTCTTCCCTTTTTCGGCTGCTTTTTCTAACACTCCTTTTAGTAATATTGCAAATATTTCGGCTGGCACATTCATCATTCTTTTTGATACTGCCTGTTTGCTTACTTTTAATGATGCTACCCATAGCAATCCCTCTTCCTCTAACAGTCTTACCGCTTCACTTATACCCGCTATTTGACGATACACTATACTTAACACTAATGCCACCATTACTGGTAAATTTAGCACCCTATCTCTCATCATTTTCTCATGAGTTCCCTGTAAATATTTTAATGGTGTAAACATTGTGGGTTCTAGTAATTCAAACAACTCTTTTGTTATTTCAGGGATTTCTACCCCTGGCTGATTTGTCTTACGACGTAAGTCTGGGTTTCCTTTTCTCCGAGGATGTTGTCTTGCCATTTGTTTTTTGCTCACTTTTTTATATACTAACCTTTTTTTCAGCCTACTCTTACTTCCGCCTGCTTTTAGGCTAATCTTTTGTGAGTAGGCATTTTGGCTTAAGTTGACACCAATGGCAACTGCTTGTCCACTACAAGCAACAGCAAGGGGTAGAGCGAGGTTTTCGCTTCCTTAAAGACCCTCTGTTTTTGGCGTCCAGTGTTTTTCTCAAAACCCCTGAGCGGATTATGGCATTGAGTTTCATCATGGTGTTGTGTTTACTGGTGTACAGCTTGGGACAACGTAAACTGAGACTGGCTCTGGCAGAGCAGGAGGAGACTGTGCCTAATCAGTTGGGAAAGCCGACTCAGCGTCCGACACTGCGTTGGATTTTTCAGATGTTGAGAGGAGTTCATTGGGTTGTACTGGATAATTGTCCCCAAATAATCAATCTAACGCTTGAGCGAGAGAGGATTTTGCGCTTTTTTGGGGCTACTACTTGTCAGTATTATCTTTTGTCATAATGACTTTTCTTATTTTCTTTGTTCTTTTTTTATGTACGGAATGTGGGTTAATTGATTCATATTTTTAAATAATTTATACAAATTTTTGAAAGATTGGTCTGGCAATCAGTCGTAATTTTTAACCAGACCATGTAATAAATTTAAGCTAATCAACCTAAGCACTGAAATATTTAGCCACAGGATGATAGGCAATAATCGCCGTTGTGGATTGTTCGGGATAAACCTGCTCACTTTCATCCATAAATAAACCAATGCGATCGCTTTTTAAGAGGTCTAATTGCTTGTATTGATCCTGCATATTGGGACAAGCGGGATAGCCAAAACTATAACGAGAACCTTGATAACGTTGTTGCAAAATATCTCGAATATTGTCAGGTTCCTGCGCCCCAAAACCGAGTTCACGACGGATTAAAGCATGAGTCCATTCCGCTAACGCCTCCGCCATTTGTACCGCCATACCGTGATAGTAAAGATAATCCGTATATTCATTACCATCAAATAAGGTTTTGGCATAGGCTGTGGCCACTTCTCCCACCGTTACCGCTTGCATGGGAAAAACATCGGTAATGCCCGATTCTTTAGGCACAAAAAAGTCCGCAATACAGAGACGACGACCCGACTTTTGACGGGGAAAATCAAAGGTGACAATCGGGGCTAAATCGGCAGGAATTTGACCTTGATTCTGTGCAACGATTTCGGGATCATAGATATACAGAGAATTGCCTTCCGATTGACAGGGGAAATAACCATAAACCACCGTCGGATGCAATAAATCTTCAGCTAAAACTTTGGCTTTCCATTTTGCTAAAATGGGATGAACCGTTTCCTGTAAAAATTGGTCGTATTCTTCGCGGCTTTGCTCTTTGGGTTTGCGAAATTGCCACTGTCCCACAAACAGAGCCTGTAAGTCCAGATAATTGAAAACATCTTCTACTGCAATATCACTGGGTTGCAATATTTTCGTTCCCCAGAAAGGTGGTGTAGGACGTTCAATATTAATCTCTACGGCTTCAGAACGTTGGGTATCAATAACTTGCGGTTCCGCAGGAGTATCAGTGGCATCAATTAACTTTTCATCCTCGATACCAAAATTCGTTTTCTGTCCATTATCCTGAGCCTTACCCTTGCCATTTTCCTCGGCATAATCCCCTAAAAAGCCTTGCAGATCATCCCAGAAGTTTTGGCTCTTAGCAGGCATTAATTTATCCATAAAATGCAAATCAGAAAAAGCATCTTTGCCATAAACAACCCGACCTTGATAGGTATTTTGGCAATCCTCATAGACAAATTTAGGGGTTAAAGCGGCTCCTCCTAAAATAACGGGAACGGTAATTCCTTCCTGATTGAAAACTTCCAGATTTTCCTTCATAAATGCAGTGGATTTAACCAGTAAACCACTCATAGCAATACAATCTGGATTATGTTCTCGATAGGCTTCAATGATATTTTCAACGGGTTGTTTAATGCCTAAATTAACAACTTTATAGCCGTTATTGGAAAGAATAATATCTACTAAGTTTTTACCAATATCATGGACATCGCCTTTCACCGTGGCAATAACAAAGGTTCCCTTGGCATTCCCCGCACTTTCGGATTTTTCCATATAGGGTTCCAGAAAAGCGACGGCGGCTTTCATGGTTTGAGCCGATTGCAAGACAAACGGTAATTGCATTTGACCCGATCCAAATAATTCACCAACGGTTTTCATGCCATCTAAGAGGAAAATATTGATAATATCTAAAGGGGGATGGGTTTTTAACGCTTCCGTTAGTGCATCTTCTAAGCCTAAACGCTCCCCATCAATAATATGTTGAGTTAAACGCTGTTCAACGGGAAGATTACTATCCCCAGAGCGATCGCGTTTAGTGGTTTTGCCTTCAAATAAAGTGGTTAATTTGGTTAAGGGATCATAAGTACATACCTCTCCCTCAAACTGACGACGATCATAGATTAAATCTAAACAAACCTGTTGATGTTCAGGATCAATTTTGGCCAAGGGTAAAATCTTATTGGCACTAACGATCGCCGCATCCATTCCCACGACCATACATTCATGGAGAAAGATAGAATTTAAGACTTGACGAGCCGCAGAATTTAGCCCAAAGGAAACATTGGAAACCCCCAATAAAATATGACAATTAGGCAATTCTTCGCGTATTTGTTTAATAGCTTCGACGGTAGCTTTACCGTTTTCACGGTCTTCTTCAATGCCTGTTGAAATGGGCAAGGCTAAAGGATCAAAAAAGATTTCTGAACCAGGAATTCCGTAGGCGATCGCCGCATCATAGGCCCGTTTGGCAATCTCAAATTTCTTGGCAGCCGTGCGTCCCATGCCATCTTCATCAATGGTTCCGACCACAATTCCTGCCCCATATTGTTTAGCAATATCGAGTAATTTATAGAAGCGTTCTTCGCCATCTTCGTAGTTAGTGGAATTGAGAATACATTTCCCGCCAGCAACCTTTAAACCCACCTCCATTTTTTGCCATTCTGTTGAATCGAGCATTAAAGGTAGAGTTATATTATTCACTAAACGGGAAGCCAATTCGTGCATATCTCGCACCCCATCGCGTCCCACATAATCTACGTTCACATCAAGAATATGCGCCCCTTCTCGGACTTGAGATTTAGCCAGGGAAACCAAACTATCCCAGTCTTCAGCGTTTAATAAATCTCGACACTTTTTGGAACCACTGGCATTTAATTTTTCTCCCACAATTAGAAAAGAATTGTCTTGAATGTAGGGCTGAGTGGTGTAAATTGAAGCGGCAGAAGGTTCATTGTAGGGATGGCGTTCTTTCGGGGTTAAAGTCTCTGCAATTTCTGCTAACGCTTTAATATGATCGGGACGAGTACCACAACAACCACCAATAATTTGCACTCCCAAATCTTCAATAAAGTGCATCAAAGACATTTGTAATTCCACAGGAGTCAGCCGATAAAAAGCTTGTCCTCCCACATTTTCGGGTAAACCCGCGTTAGGAATACAGGAAACAATAAAAGGCGAATGTTCCGACAAATATTTAATATGTTCCTTCATTTTGTCGGGGCCAGTAGCACAATTTAAACCCAAAATATCAATTTTGTAGGGTTCTAAAATGGCTAAAGCGGCTCCAATTTCTGTCCCTACTAACATCGTTCCCATTACTTCCATTGTTACCGAAACCATAATCGGCAACCGTGCTTTTTTCTCGTTAAAAACTTCTTCGATCGCATTCAAAGCGGCTTTAATTTGTAAAACATCCTGACAGGTTTCCACTAATAATAAATCTACGCTACCATCGTAAAGACCCTGTACCTGTTCAATATAGGAATTTTTGAGGGTGTCGTAATCAATATGTCCCAGAGTGGGCAATTTTGTTCCTGGCCCCATAGAACCTGCCACAAACCTTGGTTTTTCAGGGGTTGAAAATTCCTGAGCTACACTTTTTGCTAACTCTGCCGCCGTTTTATTGAGGTAGTACGCCTTGTCCGCTAGATCGTATTCGCCTAAAACAATGGAAGTTCCGCCAAAGGTATCGGTTTCAATCACATCCGCCCCTGCTTCAAAAAAGGCTCGATGCACCGTTGCCACCGCTTCAGGCTTAGTGTGTACCAAGTATTCATTGCAGCCCTCATACTCTGCCCCGCCAAAATCGGCTGCTGTCAAGTTTTGGACTTGCAGGTTGGTTCCCATAGCCCCATCAAAAACCAATACGGGACGGTTAGGACTATTCAGGCGATCAAGGAAGGCACTTTTCATGGCGATTCAGGAGATCAATTTGGGTTATGGGCTATTATAGAGGATGTTATCGAGGTATGACTAAGACAAGGCTTTATTTCTCCAAACTCTATAATTAAATTTACGACATAATACTACCTCAGAACAGCAATTCCAAATTCAGAATGTAGTCCAAGATACAAAAGCCTTGAAGTGCTTACGGTCAAGGGGTTTTGTATCAATATGTGGAATCAGCGTAATGCTCTATTTAGTGATTGATCAAGTTTGTTTGCAGGTTGCTGACTCTCCAAGAGGCTAAGATTCGAGGAGGAAGTACGAAAAACGTCAGAAATCAGCGAAATCTCTTTTAACGCATAAAAGCGAGATAACGTCTGTATCTTATGTTACTGTTTGAATTTGGAATTGCTGATTGATGACACAGGGCGAACGCATCTAAAAATGATACAGATACAAGAACATTATAGAGGGATGGATAAGGGAAAATAAGGGAAAGTGCATAGAAAACAAAAGCGATGAAACTCCGACCCAAATATAGACTGGTAGAACACTTTGCCGAAATAGATGACCCTCGCATCGAACGAACAAAACGGCATAAACTCATTGATATTCTAACGATTGCCATCTTAGCCGTCATTTGTGGAGCAGAAGGTTGGGTAGCCATGGAAAGTTTCGGCAAGGCTAAACATCAATCTGACTTTTCCCGTTAAGTCCAAAATCCAGCAATGCAAACTTCTAGAGGCTTTATCTGGCAAGGGTTTGAGTAATGATTCTCTTGACAGGAAAAAAATATTCTGAAGCCATCATCCCGCTTATCGTTCAAATTTCAAAAACAAAGGATGAAGGGAGTATGAGACTGTAAAATGGAGAAAATCTTAAAGGGCAGGTCAAAAAATGTTGGAATGGTGGACAAAAAACTTTGCCAGTTGTGAATTGGGAGACGAGAGGCTAAACAATCGTGCCTTCTCGATTGGGAAAAAGTTAAGTGAGGGGTTTGGAAAAGCCTTATCAGAAGTGTTTAAGGGAGGAAACGAGTTAAAGAGGGCCTATGAATTTTTGGGAATCCGAAAACAGACTTTGTCAAGATAATAGAGCCGCACTGTGAAATGACAACTGCCGCCGTAGAAGAATATAAGATAATGCTATCAGTCGGAGATACGACCTTCTTAGATTATCGCAATATCAAGGAAAAAAGGGAAGGGTATGGGCCGACTGGAAAAGGAGGGAATGGATTAATACTGCATAGTGCTTTAGCAATTGAGCCAGAAAAAGGACAAGTATTAGGTTTATTATGGCAAAAACTGTGGAATAGGGAGGTAAAAGAAAAGCCCCCAACAGATGAAACGGCGAAGCAGAAAAAAGAAAGACAGAAAGAACAAAGAAAAGCAGCTCGTCAAAGACCATTTGAGGAAAAAGAATCCTACAAATGGGTAGAGGCTCTAAACACCTGTGAGAAACAGGTAGAAAGTTCAACGAGGGTAATTCATGTATTTGACAGAGAAGGAGATGTTTCAGAAGTCTTTGACTCAGTGCGTCAACTCAAGCATACAGGAGTGCTGGTCAGAGCGTCTCATAATCGTAGTTTAGACAAAAATAGTGAACGACTTTGGCAACATTTGGAATCAGAACCGATTCGTTTTCATCAAGAAATCGAGATTCCGAGTACAGGAAAAAGAAAAGCACGGAAGGTTAAGCTTGCCGTCCGATTTTGCTCAGTTAATCTACGAACTCCCTATCGTTTTGATAATCGTGACCCGTTGAATGTCTATGCTGTTTATGCGACAGAAATCGATTGTCCCGAAGGCGAAACTCCTTTATCTTGGATGCTTCTGACTACAGAAGTTGTTGAGACTATTGAGATGGCTGTCACTATTCTTCGTTGGTACACCTACCGATGGCGGGTTGAAGAATTTCATAAAGTCCTTAAGTCTGGTTGTCAGAGTGAGCGTTATCGACTTGCCTCTGATGGAATGAAAACTCTTTTGGGTTTTTTAAGTGTCATTGCTGTTGAACTTTTACACGTTACTTATCTTCATCGTACCCAGCCCGATGCTCTCGCGATTGAAATTCTTAATCCTCTTCAACTTCAGGTGTTAAAAGCAGCCGCCTCTCAAAAACTTCCCCCTATTTTGACTGTTGCTTGGGCTGTCGAGTCTGTTGCTTTTCTTGGTGGTTATCTTGAACATCGTCGTAAAACTCCTCTCGGTATCCAAGTCCTTTGGCGCGGTTGGTTGAAGTTGCATGACCTTTGCCAAGGCTGGCAGCTTGCAATCCGCACTTAACGGGAAAAGTCAGAAACATCAATGGCTAAAAAAAATTTTGGAATTGCCGAATGGCATCCCCTCCGACGATACGTTTGCGCGTGTATTTGCTAGTCTGAATCCAGAGCAATTTCAAGACTGTTTTCTGCATTGGGTCAAAAGTATAGCGGAGGTAAGTGAAGGAGAAGTGATAGCGATTGACGGCAAAACCCTTCGCCACTCCTATGACAATGCCAACGGAAAGGGCGCAATTCAGATGGTAAGTGCATGGGCAACAGCAAATCGTCTAGTACTAGGACAGTGCAAGGTGGAAAGCAAATCGAATGAAATCACGGCGATTCCTAAACTCCTGAAAATGCTAGAGGTCAAAGGTTGTATCGTAACGATTGATGCCATGGGAACTCAGACAAAGATTGCCCAACAGATAGTAGGGCGAGGGGGAGATTATGTTTTGGCATTGAAAGGCAATCAAGGTAATTTATGTGAGGATGTTGAACAATTATTTGCTCATGCTCAATCGGTTAATTTTGTGGGAATTAAGCATGATTTTCATCAAACAATAGACAAGGGACATGGACGGATTGAAATTCGCCGTTGCTGGACGATGGAACAAACAGAATTTTTGCTGGGTGGGGAGAAATGGGCAAAGTTGACGAGCATCTGTATGATTAAAGCGGAGAGACGATTGAAAGACAAAACAGAGTATGAGACTCGCTACTATATCAGTAGCCTGCCGAGTAATGCTCAAAAATTATCCCAATCTGTTCGTAGTCATTGGTTGATAGAAAACTCTTTACATTGGGTTCTAGACTTGGCCTTCAACGAGGATGCTTGTCGCATTCGTAAGGATTTTGCTCCTGAGAATTTAGCCGTCTTACGCCATATCGCTCTTAACTTGCTCACAAAGGAAAATACTCTGAAACTTGGTATCAAGAATAAACGGCTACGCGCTGGTTGGGACGAGGACTATCTCCTTAAGGTTTTACTCGGATAAGATGCGTTTGCCCTGGACCTCAGAACAGCAATTCCAAATTCAGAATGTAGTCAAAGATACAAAAGGCTCGATGTATTTACTGGCAAGGGTTTTGCTATGAAAATTGCCAATTAATCAACTAGGAAGAATTCGAGACAGCGAGAGAAACTGAGTCATCAAGCATAAAATCTAAAAGATGATGCCAGCTTTCAAAGAACAGATATTTGGTCAAAGAGAGAATATCTTGAAAGAATCCCTTACGAGTGCCGCGTTGGACGCGAATTCTCTGGTAACGTTCATCAACCAAACCTAAAACCGTGTGCAAGAGAAAAGCCAGCAAATTCAGGGTAAGCAAAACAGAGGCGAGGTGTTGTTTACCATGCCCAAAATTATGCTCTAAGTGATAGCCTCGATTTTTGAGAATATTGTGATTCTCGTTCTCAGTACGCCAACGAGTCCGTCCAGCACGACAGACATCAAGAACGATGTAAGGGGTGAGAAAATGATTGGTAATCCAACTATTGTGATAAAGAAGTTGAGCATCGGATTCGCGGTGGATTTTTAGCTCACACCAGTTAACCAACAAAGCAGGCTGTTGGTCTCGCAGGGGAATCTGATTGAGATAACGGCAGTGCCAAATCTCGAAATACTTCCCATTCCAACGTCGGTGTTGAGTGGTTTTGACTTCTCCATTAGCTTCTAAATAGTTTAACCATTCATAGAGTGTGGGATGAGAAGTCGGTAAACAGACGAAGATAAAGTTGAAATCGTGGTCGAGACAGTGCTGACAAGTGGGCTGACGACTGTACAAGTCATCCCCTAGCAGAGTTATCTTCTGTCCCGCAAACAAACTAGCATGGTTACTTATCCAACGTTTCGCCGCATTTTGCTCACAATCTTGCTTTTCAGACCCGTCTTGAGGGGTGATAAATTCAGGGGGTAAGGAAAAAACTGATTCATGGTCTGGGGAAACAATCACGGGCAATAATGCCTGATGGAAGTAGGTGACTTTTCCCTGTTTTGACGTTTTGGTTGAACAGCATGGACAATTTACTTTTTCCGAACGGGTGTGACCTTTAGTTGATGAAGGAAAAGAAAAGTGTTAACATGGGATGAAAAGTGACAAAGAGGAAACAATGATGACAGCAAAACTAATTAATGTAGAGGGTTCAAAGATAAAAATAGAACTAACATTAGAACTCAGTCGTTCAATGTTGGATACAGAAATAAATATTCAAAAAGGCTTAAACGAAGTAGGTTGCATCGCCAGCAAAGAAGCCTTGAAATATTTAGATACAGATGGTTCACCCTTAAAAATCGGTGAAGAAATCTGGAAGAGTAAGGGAGAGCAACCGAAAGAATATCAAACACCTTATGGTGAGGTTATAGTGAATCGTCATGTATATCAGCGTTCACCTTTGAGGAAAAACGTATTGCCCCTTAGAAAGAGAAGCAAGGATAATCATAACATCAACGCCATTATTGGCAAAACAGGTATCCTCAAAAATGTCAGGGATGGCAGGCAAAGAGGTGAAAAATGATTTATTAGAAAATCATGGTAGAAAAGTAGCGCTATCCTATATCCAAAGATTGAGTGAAGCAGTAGGAAGTGTGGTACAGGCAAAAGAAGAAGCGTGGAGTTATGCCCCGCCCAAGGAGGATAGCCAAATTGCAACAGTGGGAATAGGATTAGATGGAACCTGTATGCTGATGTGTGAGGATGGCTACCGTGAAGCAATGGTGGGAACCGTTTCCCTATACGATAGTGAAGGCGAACGTCAACCTACAATCTATCTAGGTGCGGCACCAGAGTATGGAAAAAAGAGTTTTCTAGAAAGATTAGAAAGAGAAATTGAGCGAGCGAAAAACCGTTATCCAGAGGCAACATTGGTCGGGATAGCAGACGGGGCAGAATCAAATTGGAAGTTTTTAGAAAAGCAAACGGAAGAACAGATATTAGATTTCTATCATGCCTCTGGTTACTTAGGTGCCTTGGCAGAAGCGTTGCATCCGAATACCGTGTCAAAACAAAAAGAATGGTTGACTGAAAATTGTCGAGAACTCAAGCATGAAAAAGGAAAAGCAGGAGAACTGCTAAATCTGATGAAAGAAGTCAAAGAAGAAAAAAGTCATTCTAAGAATCTTACCGAGAAACTACAAGCGGCGATTACTTATTACGAGAATCATCAGCATCAAATGGATTATGCTGAATACATAGAGAAAAAGTATCCGATTGGTTCAGGTGTTATGGAAGCAGCTTGTAAGACGTTGGTCAAACAACGATTATGTTGTTCAGGGATGCGATGGAAGGAAAAAGGAGCAGGAATTATTTTGAGCCTACGAGCTTTGGTATTGACCAAGGAACGATGGAGTCAATTTTGGGCAAAACTTGATCAATATGGGTTCCCTGTAGAACCCTGATTACAACAGCTTTTATCAACTAAAGGTCGCACCCTTCCGAACTGTAGTAATTTGTCCCATCCATTGCTATACTTCAAACGTTCATAATCTGAGATTTATCAAGGGTGCGACCTTTAGTTGATAAAAGCTGTTGTAATCAGGGTTCTACAGGGAACCCATATTGATCAAGTTTTGCCCAAAATTGACTCCATCGTTCCTTGGTCAATACCAAAGCTCGTAGGCTCAAAATAATTCCTGCTCCTTTTTCCTTCCATCGCATCCCTGAACAACATAATCGTTGTTTGACCAACGTCTTACAAGCTGCTTCCGTAACACCTGAACCAATCGGATACTTTTTCTCTATGTATTCAGCATAATCCATTTGATGCTGATGATTCTCGTAATAAGTAATCGCCGCTTGTAGTTTCTCGGTAAGATTCTTAGAATGACTTTTTTCTTCTTTGACTTCTTTCATCAGATTTAGCAGTTCTCCTGCTTTTCCTTTTTCATGCTTGAGTTCTCGACAATTTTCAGTCAACCATTCTTTTTGTTTTGACACGGTATTCGGATGCAACGCTTCTGCCAAGGCACCTAAGTAACCAGAGGCATGATAGAAATCTAATATCTGTTCTTCCGTTTGCTTTTCTAAAAACTTCCAATTTGATTCTGCCCCGTCTGCTATCCCGACCAATGTTGCCTCTGGATAACGGTTTTTCGCTCGCTCAATTTCTCTTTCCAATCTTTCTAGAAAACTCTTTTTTCCATACTCTGGTGCCGCACCTAGATAGATTGTATGTTGACGTTCGCCTTCACTATCGTATAGGGAAACGGTTCCCACCATTGCTTCACGGTAGCCATCCTCACACATCAGCATACAGGTTCCATCTAATCCTATTCCCACTGTTGCAATTTGGCTATCCTCCTTGGGCGGGGCATAACTCCACGCTTCTTCTTTTGCTTGTACCACACTTCCTACTGCTTCACTCAATCTTTGGATATAGGATAGCGCTACTTTTCTACCATGATTTTCTAATAAATCATTTTTCACCTCTTTGCCTGCCATCCCTGACATTTTTGAGGATACCTGTTTTGCCAATAATGGCGTTGATGTTATGATTATCCTTGCTTCTCTTTCTAAGGGGCAATACGTTTTTCCTCAAAGGTGAACGCTGATATACATGACGATTCACTATAACCTCACCATAAGGTGTTTGATATTCTTTCGGTTGCTCTCCCTTACTCTTCCAGATTTCTTCACCGATTTTTAAGGGTGAACCATCTGTATCTAAATATTTCAAGGCTTCTTTGCTGGCGATGCAACCTACTTCGTTTAAGCCTTTTTGAATATTTATTTCTGTATCCAACATTGAACGACTGAGTTCTAATGTTAGTTCTATTTTTATCTTTGAACCCTCTACATTAATTAGTTTTGCTGTCATCATTGTTTCCTCTTTGTCACTTTTCATCTCATGTTAACACTTTTCTTTTCCTTCATCAACTAAAGGTCACACCCTTTATCAAAGCGTTGAAATCGTAAGGTGAGCAAAGAATCAAGCTCCTCCTTATATTTTACGTTAGCATCTTCAAGACATCCTGAAATTGCTGCAGAAAACTGCGTAAAATCTTCATAATATTTTGCGTATAAACACTTCTTCTTCACAAACTTCCACAGTCTTTCAATTAAATTCAAGTTAGGAGAATAAGGAGGTAAGTACAGTAACTCTATTCCTAATGATTCTGCCAACTCCTGCACAATTCGGCATTTTTGATAACGAGCATTGTCTAATACCAACGTAATCGGTATTAATAGTCCTAATTCTGCTATCTTTTCTAGGAGTTCACAAACCTGAGTTCCCGTAATATAAGAACTGTTCGTTACCATAATTAGGGCTTGCTGAAAAAAGCTGAAACCTTTACGGAGAAAAATAGTAGGCGAATTAAGAACCGCTAGAATGCACGAAAATAGGGTAGAATGCCTCAAAACCATTGCATTAAGAAGAGAGAAAGCAGATGTACCGAAAGCCTAAGTACAGGACAAAAAATGTAGGGAGTCGAGAAAAAGAGAAAAATTGGGTAGAGAAGGATTAAGAACAAGATGACGAAGATGGTCAAAACCAAGACGAAAAAGACTCTGCGCTAGGCGACCATGTTTCTTGAGGGGAATGGGATGAAGATGATGAATTGCTAGACCAGTTTTGAGAGACCAAGCCAAAGCTAAAGTCAGTAAAGCCAAAAGCTTACGAAGACGCTTGGGGTCAGTAAAGTGAGTAGATTCCAAGCAAAAGCCACGAGTCTTAAAGATGCCAAAAAGGGTTTCAATGCCCCAACGCAGGGCATAATCGTGAATAAGACCTTGGGAATCGGGATGTCCAATGACGATGAGTAGAGAATTATCAGGCAAGCGAAGAGCCTCTACAGAAACAGGATATCCCCAAACCCGACAACTCCCTTGAAGACGTTGAGATTCACTCTTTTGCAAGATGGGCAAAAATGACTTTGGCGGCCAAAAGCTTGCCATTGTGCTCAATCTTGTCCGTAGCCCGAATTCTCAGACAGAAAGCCAGTAGCGGTTCGAGCAGAAGATAGCGAAGCCAAGCCTGACCAATAAACTCACGGTCGCCACATAAACAACGAATCAGGGCGGTGGGAAAAATCTTGAGCATCTCCTCGATAAAACGCATTCGTTCATCACTGTTAGAATTGCCCTTTTTCTTGCTAAGCATCCACCACAAGATGGGAATGGCTACTCCTTCATGGACAATGCCGACAGTGAGGATATTATAACCATGACTGCCAAACTCCCAGGTTGTGCGGTCAATACTTAATACCCAAGGTTGAGGGATATCCAGCCAACTGACTACAATACGGGCAATGTGATGGTAATCCAGCTCAAATCCTGAGAAAAAGCGTTGTAAGCGTTTGTAATGAGAATCCACCAATGCCCGACCTTCAAAACCCAGAGCCAATTCTTTAAGGTTAACCGTTTTCACTTTGAGGAGGGCGAGTAAGAACAAGGCTAGGAAGGAGAGTCTGGCACCATGCCATCCCAAATGGGGTTTTAGGGCTTGTTTCAATGCGTTATATTGGTTCATGGGTTTTCTTACATTACGTTCATCTTCCATGAAACCCCTTTCTCGTATACTTTTCAAGCCTTTTGTCCTGTACTTAGACCGAAAGCAACAGTACTCAATTGAAACACCAGAAAACTTGAAAAATCTGTTCGGCGGGCAGTTAGACGAAGAAAATCGTTGGATAGAAATGTCAAAAATGATTCCCTGGGAAGAATATGAGGAAGAATATGCAAAAAACTTCACAGAAAAAAAAGGAGCCCCAGCCAAATCATTTAGAATGGCATTAGGAGCATTAATTATCAAAGAAATTTCAGGAAAAAGTGACAGAGAAACAGTAGAACAAATAAAAGAGAACCCTTATTTACAGTACTTTATAGGAATGGAAAGCTATAGTAGCAAAGAAGCATTTAATGCGTCAATGATGGTTCATTTTCGTAAAAAAATAGGAATGGAATTAATAAATAAAATTAATAAAGAAATAGAAAAAAAGCGACGGGTGTAGCGTCAGAAAAAAAAGAAAATGAAGGAAAGTTATTGTTAGATGCGACTTGTACACCAGCAGATATAAAATATCCAACGGATATAGGAATATTGAATGATGCCAGAGAAAAAACAGAAAAAATAATAGATAAGCTGTATGAAGAAATAAAAGAGAAAAGGAAAGAAAAGCCGAGGACTTATAGGGAAGTGGCAAGAAAAGAGTACTTAGCCATAGCAAAAAAACGTCGTGTGTCAAAAAAAGAAAGAAGAAAAGGAACAAAAAAACAACTAGGATATATAAAAAGAAACTTGTCTCATATAGAGAAAATGGGCTCTCCCCTTGTCTGTGTGTAATGTTATGTTACGAGTTAAAGCAAGCTAACAATTTAAGCCGTAGATGCTCAAAATTAGCAAATCCATAACTTTTCCTTTTTATTAATTTAATTTTTGTATTCATCCCTTCCGTTAATCCATTAGTTGTATGGTTTTCAAAATAATTGCATATACCTGTCAAATGAGTTTTCAGCATACCCACACTTTTTTTATAGAATAGGCACGCTGTTCTCATCCATTTTTCAAATTTTCTCCTTGCACCATTTGTCGTTCTTGAATGCTCATAAATATCTCTAATCTCTTCCTTCATTTCATACGCTATTCCTAAACAAGGATACATTTTCAATATCTCTTCTAACTCTTCTCTTTTTTCTTTTTTTAACTCTTCTTTATTTTTCCATAATAGGTATGTTAAACCCTTTTTATGGATATTCATTTTCTTTCTCAATTTATTCAATTCTTCATTTATATTTTTCATTACATGAAATCTATCATAGACGATTTTAGCATTTACAAATAACTCCTTTATTGCTGACGTAAATCCCTCCCACATATCCACACTTACTTCCTTTACATTCTCTCTAACCCTTGCTGGCTGCACCTTTAGGGCTTCTATTATCTCTTCTTTTTTGTGTCCTTTTATTACTTCTAACAATTCCTTTTTATTTATATCTATCACTGTTGTAATAAAGTCTTTTTTTCCTTTTCTATTACTAAATTCGTCTAAACTTATCTTTTCTGGTAATTCCCATTCCTTCTTTTCTGCCTGCTTTGCATACTCTTCAAATATTGATTCCAATGTTCCCCAACTTATTTCTTCTTCTTGCCTTACCTCTTCTACATTTTTCTTTTTTACTTGCTCATAAATCTTTTCTTCATAACGAATTGTATAATGTTTTCTTAGCCGCATAAAGTCCAGTCTTTCTGTTATGTATTTCTGACATTTTTCACAATGGAACTGGCGGCGGGGCACTTCCAGATATACTTTCTTTCCCAATAGGGATAAATCCCGAACCAAATTATATTCTATTTGATTTATATCTTCCAATTCTTTATGACAATTTGGACATTCTATTACTTCGTTTTTCATTTTTAATTTTAAGAACAAAGCACCATCTATTTCTCGATAGTTTACGACTGTTACCTTTGGCAATCCTAGTAGCTCATCCAAGTTTATCCACATACTCCACCTCCTACTGTGGTATTACTATTATACACTTTCCACACAGTTGGGGGAAGAGCCAAAAATGATAGAAGAGGGAGCAAAGTTAGAAAAACTAACGAAAAAAGAGCAAGAAGAGCTTGTAACGATAGGAAAAGTGTATGAGCAACAGTTAGAAATGTATGAAAAAAAGACAAATAAAGTAGAAAACAGAATTGTGAGTGTAAGCCAACCTCACGTGCGTCCAATAGTGCGTGGAAAAGCGGGAAAAGCAGTAGAGTTTGGAGCTAAAATATCGGCAAGTAATGTGAATGGCTTTGTCTTCTTAGACAAATTAAGTTGGGATAATTACAACGAATCGGGAGATTTACAAGCGCGAATAGAAGAATATAAAAGGGAAACAGGATGTTATCCGGAATCGGTTCATGTGGATAAAATCTATCGAACAAAAGCGAATCGAGCTTATTGTAAAGAAAGGGATATAAGAATGAGTGGTCCCCGATTGGGAAGACCGCCGAAAGAGGTGAGCAAAGAAAAAAAGAAAGAGGCACGCTCAGATGAAAGAGTGCGTAATGCCATTGAGGGTAAATTCGGACAGGGAAAGAGGAAATTTAGTCTTGGTCGAGTGATGGCCAAACTACCTGAGACCTCGGAAACGGTAATTGCGATGAACTTTTTGGTAATGAATCTTTCTACTCTACTTCAGAAGACAAAAAGTAAAAAGTTGTAGAGTCGTTTCTCTTGTGAAAAATGGTGTTAATTTTCCTCTCTTTTGTGAGGAGTGATTTGTGTTGACCTTTTTAGACAGAAAGGAACAATAGATTAAACAAAATCTGTATTTTGATTTGTTTCCATAAGGATAAGTTATCTATGCTTTTTCAGTCCATACTTCCCTAACCCACATTTCTTTCGTTTTTTGACTTTTTCAGCAAGCCCTAATTAGGGCTTGCTGAAAAAAGCTGAAACCTTTACGGAGAAAAATAGTAGGCGAATTAAGAACCGCTAGAATGCACGAAAATAGGGTAGAATGCCTCAAAACCATTGCATTAAGAAGAGAGAAAGCAGATGTACCGAAAGCAACAGTACTCAATTGAAACACCAGAAAACTTGAAAAATCTGTTCGGCGGGCAGTTAGACGAAGAAAATCGTTGGATAGAAATGTCAAAAATGATTCTTTGGGAAGAATATGAGGAAGAATATGCAAAAAACTTCACAGAAAAAAAAGGAGCCCCAGCCAAATCATTTAGAATGGCATTAGGAGCATTAATTATCAAAGAAATTTCAGGAAAAAGTGACAGAGAAACAGTAGAACAAATAAAAGAGAACCCTTATTTACAGTACTTTATAGGAATGGAAAGCTATAGTAGCAAAGAAGCATTTAATGCGTCAATGATGGTTCATTTTCGTAAAAAAATAGGAATGGAATTAATAAATAAAATTAATAAAGAAATAGAAAAAAAAGCGACGGGTGTAGCGTCAGAAAAAAAAGAAAATGAAGGAAAGTTATTGTTAGATGCGACTTGTACACCAGCAGATATAAAATATCCAACGGATATAGGAATATTGAATGATGCCAGAGAAAAAACAGAAAAAATAATAGATAAGCTGTATGAAGAAATAAAAGAGAAAAGGAAAGAAAAGCCGAGGACTTATAGGGAAGTGGCAAGAAAAGAGTACTTAGCCATAGCAAAAAAACGTCGTGTGTCAAAAAAAGAAAGAAGAAAAGGAACAAAAAAACAACTAGGATATATAAAAAGAAACTTGTCTGATATAGAAAAAATGATAGAAGAGGGAGCAAAGTTAGAAAAACTAACGAAAAAAGAGCAAGAAGAGCTTGTAACGATAGGAAAAGTGTATGAGCAACAGTTAGAAATGTATGAAAAAAAGACAAATAAAGTAGAAAACAGAATTGTGAGTGTAAGCCAACCTCACGTGCGTCCAATAGTGCGTGGAAAAGCGGGAAAAGCAGTAGAGTTTGGAGCTAAAATATCGGCAAGTAATGTGAATGGCTTTGTCTTCTTAGACAAATTAAGTTGGGATAATTACAACGAATCGGGAGATTTACAAGCGCGAATAGAAGAATATAAAAGGGAAACAGGATGTTATCCGGAATCGGTTCATGTGGATAAAATCTATCGAACAAAAGCGAATCGAGCTTATTGTAAAGAAAGGGATATAAGAATGAGTGGTCCCCGATTGGGAAGACCGCCGAAAGAGGTGAGCAAAGAAAAAAAGAAAGAGGCACGCTCAGATGAAAGAGTGCGTAATGCCATTGAGGGTAAATTCGGACAGGGAAAGAGGAAATTTAGTCTTGGTCGAGTGATGGCCAAACTACCTGAGACCTCGGAAACGGTAATTGCGATGAACTTTTTGGTAATGAATCTTTCTACTCTACTTCAGAAGACAAAAAGTAAAAAGTTGTAGAGTCGTTTTTCTTGTGAAAAATGGTGTTAATTTTCCTCTCTTTTGTGAGGAGTGATTTGTGTTGACCTTTTTAGACAGAAAGGAACAATAGATTAAACAAAATCTGTATTTTGATTTGTTTCCATAAGGATAAGTTATCTATGCTTTTTCAGTCCATACTTCCCTAACCCACATTTCTTTCGTTTTTTGACTTTTTCAGCAAGCCCTACTTAAACGACGGAGCAAGCCCAAATTATCAGCCGCATTACCTTGACGCACTCGACTCGCATCCTCATTAAAAGTGACATCTAAAACCCAATGCAGACTATTTTCAATACTCCAGTGAGAACGAATCACATGGCTATGACGTTCGGCATCCGTAGGAAGACTGCTAATATAATAGCGAAACGTCTCTGTTGTTTTATGACCAAATTGAGTTTTACTTTTAACCATCACAACAGTTGCTAAACCGACCCACTGATTTTGGCGATGCAATGCGGAAAGCTGATTGATTGACACTGTCCAGACTTGACGAGTTTCTAAACGGTAATGTCCTTTTTCTGTCTTCTCATGATATACTTCAAACGTTCATAATCTGAGATTTATCAAAGCGTTGAAATCGTAAGGTGAGCAAAGAATCAAGCTCCTCCTTATATTTTACGTTAGCATCCTCAAGACATCCTGAAATTGCTGCAGAAAACTGCGTAAAATCTTCATAATATTTTGCGTATAAACACTTCTTCTTCACAAACTTCCACAGTCTTTCAATTAAATTCAAGTTAGGAGAATAAGGGGGTAAGTACAGTAACTCTATTCCTAATAATTCTGCCAACTCCTGCACAATTCGGCATTTTTGATAACGAGCATTGTCTAATACCAACGTAATCGGTATTAATAGTCCTAATTCTGCTATCTTTTCTAGGAGTTCACAAACCTGAGTTCCCGTAATATAAGAACTGTTCGTTACCATAATTACTTCATGGGTAATTGCATTTAATGCTCCTAACACATTAAAACGTTTTCTCCCTGATGGTGACTTAATAAAAATCCTCTTGAAGCACCATATAAAATTTACAAATGCTCCCATTACAAAATGAGAGGCATCTACAAAGAAAACTGCCCTTTTTCCTGCTTTTGCCTCTTCTAGCCTTGGTTCTAGCTCTTTTTCTCTATAGCTATCCTGAGCTTCTACATCTGCTTTTGATGCAATTGTTCCCACCTTTAGACACCTCATTCCTATTGACTTTAAAAATTTTCTGACTTGCGTTGGACTTCTTTTTATTCCCGTTAATTCTTCTATTCTTTTTACTGCTTCATTTATTGTTGCTGGTGGATTTGACTCAAAATATGCCTCAATTGTCCCTTGATGCTCTGTTAACTCACTTTTCGGGCGATTAAATTTTATTTCTTTTAGTTTTTCTATCCCGCCCTCTTGATAATCACGGATATAGCTTGTCACCGTATTTACTGAAACTCCTGCGAATTGAGCAATTTTTTGATGAGATAATCCCTGACTTTTTAACCATAAAACTTCCATCTTTAGCTGTACTCTAGGATGCGGGTGATTAAACCGACCGTAAGACAACAGTCTTTTGTCTTCTTCCGTAAATTCTAACTTAATCATTTCTCAGCCTCTTGACTACTTTTTCTATTTTTACTATATTATCTCTTATTTTTAAAATTCGCAACTTGTGACCGTGTTCAGTATAACTGTATTCAATTCCTTGCCAGTTCTGAGCGACCGCTTGTTTAAACCAATCCCTAACTTGTTTATTAAGTTTGCCCTGATTTCCTTTGAGAGCCAATACATAGTCACCTTCACCTTGCTTTATTTGTTTTGCGATTTCTGTCTGCGTTCCCATTGCATCTAGGGTTACTACTGCCCCCTTGATGTTAAGTAACTTCAGTAACAAGGGGACTGCTTTTATTTCATTAGATTTACTATCTACTTTCTTTTGCGCTAACATCAGTCCCCGCTCACTACTCCACGCACTTATGCTGTGTAACGCATTTAGTCCTTTTTCCCTATCATAAGAACCTCTTTTCGTTTTTCCATCTATCTGTATCAGCTCTATGTCCATTTTCTCCGTTAGACTGCTTATCCAGCTCAGAAAACTTTTTTCTAGTTCTTCTGTTTCCAACATTCCAAATACTCTTCCAAAGGTATCGTGAGAGGGAATTCCCTTTGGTAACTCTAGAAACATTTCTAGCCATTCTCGTTTGGCTTTGCCATAGGCTTCAATTGCTACGAAGCCATCTGCCCCTGACAATACTGCCAATATTCCTATGGTGACAATTGCTGTTAAGTTATGGTCTTGCCTTCTCCCTGTTCTCGGTTCTTTTAGGCACTGAAAATGTTTCAGTATGCTTCTTTTGATAATTTTGACTTCTTTTTCTTGTTGTGGGGTTAGAACTCTTGCGCCGAAGCCTTTTGCCATCTTTGACCTCACTCACTTACTTTTTTTAAATAATAGCCTTTTCTTCTCTTAGATGACTGCTTCTTTTTTACACTATATTTCTCTCTTTTTGTCTGTATTTTTTGTAACAAATAAGATGCGATTACCCTGGGTAAACCGACCGCCATTCCCACTCTGCTTTGGGTCTTTCAGTCTTTTCTGTTTATCCGTTGGTTAGAGATTGACGGCATTCAAACTATCGTTAATTTGACCTCCAAACACAAACATATTCTTTCCTTTCTTGGCTCTTCATGTCAAAAGTACTACTTTGTCTCTTGACTTACCTGCGGAATGTGGGCTAAAATTGCACTCTCATAGGCTTGGCAGATATCATTCACTTTTTCCCCAAAATTTGGGTCAGGGGGTAGGGCTGATTCATTCTCTGGTTTGATTCCTTTTTTGTCTCTCTTCAATCGCTTATGGGGTAAGCAAAGTAAGGTATTTTTAAAAATTTTCAGATATTTATTCTGAGAAATCGCCTTAAAACCTTGCCAGATAAGGATTTGATTGATTGAGATTTGTTAGAATGAATCAGCCCTAAGGGGGGGGATTCAGCCAGTATCCTGACTGATGGGGTTTAATATCTGCCATTGGTGTCAACTTAAGCCAAAATGCCTACTCACAAAAGATTAGCCTAAAAGCAGGCGGAAGTAAGAGTAGGCTGAAAAAAAGGTTAGTATATAAAAAAGTGAGCAAAAAACAAATGGCAAGACAACATCCTCGGAGAAAAGGAAACCCAGACTTACGTCGTAAGACAAATCAGCCAGGGGTAGAAATCCCTGAAATAACAAAAGAGTTGTTTGAATTACTAGAACCCACAATGTTTACACCATTAAAATATTTACAGGGAACTGGACAGTGGGAAGTTTATGGATGCCAGATAAGGTAATGACTATGCGACGAAAGTAAGCATATCAGGGCTTGGGGAAGAGGCAAGTTTAGCGGTAAGGAATTTAGGCAAAAGCAGACTGGGTGGACTTTGAGGAAAAATCATTTGGGCTTGATGTTGAAGGGCTAGTTGAGCAATCCGTTCACTAGGGTAGCCATGGGATGGTAATGTCCGAAACCATCGAGGAAAATTAGCCCAAATCCCCTGGGGTAACTCTAAGGCGAGAATTTGAAGTAGCCCTAAAGCAATGGCATTAAGGTTAACAAAACGCTCAAAGGCTTCTACCTTGTTTAAAATCTGAGTCTGAACAGCTTGTGGATAGTCACTGAGGATAAGATTGCTGGGCCAGGTAGGTAAAGTAGGAAGACTCTTAAGCCAAAAACGATAGGCAAAGCTGCCCAAAAGATGGACTAATTGACGAAAAGTGACTTCAATCTTAAATCGGAGACCGTAAGCGGCAATAATCTCAGGTCCAGTCAAACAGAGATCAGTAGAAAGCAGAATCAGTCGTCGTCCGTTAGGCAATTGGGTCAGAACAAACTTGACGAGCTGATGGGGACTATCCCAGTGGAACTCAAAGCACTGATAAGAAACCGTGACTTGTTGACCATAGAGCCAGACTTTAGCTGTCGGAAAGTCCGCCGCCAGAGCGAACAGCTTTTCTAGTTTTATCGAACTCCCCCAAATCCGTGGTCGTCCTCTCCCCGTCAGCGTCGGCACGGAACAAAAGGGGGCATAGGCGACGGTGGAGCAACGCACTCTTGTGATTAGATGCAAGGCGTTCTGGCGAAAACTTTTGAGCACTGGTTCGCAAGCAAAATAAGCATCCAAAATTACATAACTCCCTGCCTCTGCGTAAGTAACACAAAGGTCAGCCATTTTTGTCACCAGGCTCGTCTTCACCTTTTTTTTGCCTTTTCCCTCCCCCTTCTCGGTTGCTTTGGACTTGATGCCATCGTCTAGCCGCAACACTAAGGGCAAGGCAAAGCAGGCTTTCCCTACTCCCACCAAAATACTCAAGGCATTGAAGTAATGACCCCTTATCCACTCTGGCTTGGACACATCTTCCGATTCTTGGTGTAGTCGTTTTACACCTGGCATCTTGCGTCCTTCTTTCCCCACTTTGATGCCATCACCCACATACACCCGTTTCCCTTTAATTCTGTATAGACTTTCATGCTGACTTAGCCACTTTGACCATTGTAAAGTTAGTCCTTCGACGCTAAACGCCTTGGAATCAAACCAATGTAGAGCCTGATTGTAGTAGCTCTCTGTTCAGCCAATGGCATTGACATAGCTAGTTATTGCGCTGGGTTGGCTGTTGAGCACTACTCCCCAGACTAACAGGATAAACCATTGGAACGTTGCTTCTCGGCTAAAGGCTGGACGGAGATTATTGAGGATTTGCTCTAGTCGCTGACATAGTTGCATAATTGATAGATAGCACTGGCTATCGATTTTCTTATATCAGCCAGTTTCGGACATAACGGCACTCTTTTGTATCGGATGTCCGATTTTCTTTTCTCCACTTACACGCCTCGAGAACTTCCCACTGTCCAGTTACAGGGAACTCATGAGAAAATGATGAGAGATAGGGTGCTAAATTTACCAGTAATGGTGGCATTAGTGTTAAGTATAGTGTATCGTCAAATAGTGGGTATAAGTGCATTGGTGTCAACTTAAGCCAAAATGCCTACTCACAAAAGATTAGCCTAAAAGCAGGCGGAAGTAAGAGTAGGCTGAAAAAAAGGTTAGTATATAAAAAAGTGAGCAAAAAACAAATGGCAAGACAACATCCTCGGAGAAAAGGAAACCCAGACTTACGTCGTAAGACAAATCAGCCAGGGGTAGAAATCCCTGAAATAACAAAAGAGTTGTTTGAATTACTAGAACCCACAATGTTTACACCATTAAAATATTTACAGGGAACTCATGAGAAAATGATGAGAGATAGGGTGCTAAATTTACCAGTAATGGTGGCATTAGTGTTAAGTATAGTGTATCGTCAAATAGCGGGTATAAGTGAAGCGGTAAGACTGTTAGAGGAAGAGGGATTGCTATGGGTAGCATCATTAAAAGTAAGCAAACAGGCAGTATCAAAAAGAATGATGAATGTGCCAGCCGAAATATTTGCAATATTACTAAAAGGAGTGTTAGAAAAAGCAGCCGAAAAAGGGAAGAAGCTCCAAGTAGGAGAAAAATGGGAAAAAATAAGAGAAAAGTTTAGTGCAGTGTGGATAGCAGATGGCTAAACGCTAGAGCAGATAAGGAAAAATATGAAAATAAGTAAAGAAGAAAAGAGTAAATTGGGGGGTAAAATAATGATGGTAGTGGAAGCCTTTACCCAAAGACCCGTTACTTTATGGTACACAGAAAATGATAAATCAAATGATAAAATATGGTGTGAAGAATTGGCAGCTAAATTACCAGAAAATGGTTTAATTCTCGTAGATATGGGATTTTTTAGCTTTGTGTGGTTTGATTTGTTAACAGAAGCTAAAAAGTTTTTTCTAACCAGATTTAGAGCGGGTACATCTTACAAAACCAAACAAGTATTGTCTCAAGGTAGTCATTACAGAGATGAGATTATCATTATGGGAAATTACCGTTCTAATCCTTGCAAGCATCCGGTGAGATTAGTCTCAGTATTATAGGGAACAATCTGGTATCAGTATTTAACAAATGTGTTGTCTCCCGAACAACTGTCCGCCGAAGAGGTCTGTGATTTATATCGAAGACGATGGACAATCGAAGAAGCCTTTTTATTAACGAAAAGACTTTTAGGACTAGCCTATTTATGGGTAGGGAATAAGAATGGTGTCCAAATCCAGATTATTTGCACTTTGATTTTCTATACGGTCTTAAATCAATTGGTAGGGGAAGTGGCGATTGCTCTAAATCAACCGAAAGAAAAAATCTCAGTAGAGATGGTGTTTCGGAGTCTATATTATGTAGCGAAGGCTATTGCTAGAGGAGAAAAGCCTGATACAGTAACCTATCTGGCTGAACATGCTAAGTTATTTGGTTTGGTCAAAGCTGAGAGAAAGCGACATCGAGAAAAGGCCGCTCTCAATCAACAAATTTGGGAACCCATTCCTTTAAGTTGACACGGATGAATATCTGCTTCTTCCCATAATCTTCCTACCTGTCGAGGAGATATACTTTCCACTATTCCTTGCTTTACTAATTCCTCGGCTAATTCTCGTCCTGTCCAGTGACTTATCGGACGCTCATAATTCTTTGGGTCATCACAGGCTAATTTGAACAACTTCAAGATTTGTTCGCGTTTAAACTTGGCGGGTGCTCCACTACGTTCAGCATCTTTGATTCTTTCTGTTATTTCTATTTCACTTTTCTGTCCTGCTATCCATCTTTCTCTCCATTGACTTGCCATTTTTCGGCTAATTTTTAATTTTCTAGCAATTTCTCGATTATTTTCTCCCTCATCTGCCAGAAGCACTATTTTTGCCCTTAAGGCAATTTGCTGCTCTGTTGTATGACGATTTATCAGTTTTTCTAGATGTTCTCGTTCTTTTGCTTCCAACTTTAACTCTTTGGGGGCTAATCGGGGCATGACTTTTTCTCCTATATACCTATATTTATCTTTTTATCGGTTGCCTAATAATAGTATCTTAACTTACGCCTTGGACTACTAGCCCTGTCCATGAGAACGATTGTCCACCCCTCAGAGGCACTTGCTTCTTTATTTTTTCCAACTTTTGTGTATAGTTCATCCCCTTCTATTACTAATTTAACAAATTCATTCACTAAGGCGTATAAAAATAATGTCTCTTGTAATCCTGATAATTTCTTTTCCCAATTCAATATTGTTGTTTTCGCGTAGCCAAATACTCGGGCTGCTGCATTCAATCCTATTCCTTCCATTCTGGCTTTTAATACTTTTACAATTTCACTTAATGGGGTTTCTAAGCCAGCGATTACGCTACCATAAGTCTCAGCAAAACAAGAACTACATTCTTGACAAATGAACATTTTACGTTCCCCGTTACCTTTCGTTTGATAATGAGAATGTATTTTTACTTTTTCACTATAGCAATGAGGACAGTTTTTCTTGAATAAGGCATCCTCTTTCTCTTGGCACAAGCCAACATCATTCAGGATTTCCATAGAGCTTTTCTTTACTATTGACATTGTTTTCTGTTTCCTTCTTCTTTGATATAATGACAATAATAATATAATAAAAACGGGCCGATGTCTAGTCTTAAACTATTTTTCTATTTTCTCAAAGCCTTACACCATAACTTTTTCCAACTTTGATCAGACGATACCAGTCCCCCCCCCCCTCGCCCTACTATCTGTTGGGCAATCTTTGTCTGAGTTCCCATGGCATCAATCGTTACGATACAACCTTTGACCTCTAGCATTTTCAGGAGTTTCGGTATCGCCGTGCAGCAATTCTCAGTTTTAGATACAGCAAGCCTTTTAGGGATTTAAAGAACATTTCAAAGGGGGTTTTTGGGGCAATTCTATGTGTACTACCATGTCTGAAAGCCTGAAGACTCGTAAAATGAACTTGTTAATCCCGTTGAATTTTACCCCGTATTACGCGAACTAAAACCTGAAACCCTTGCTACAGGGCAAATTTAGAATTGCTGATCGCCGTGATTTCATTCGATTTGCTTTCCACCTTGCACTGTCCTAGTACTAGACGATTTGCTGTTGCCCATGCACTTACCATCTGAATTGCGCCCTTTCCGTTGGCATTGTCATAGGAGTGGCGAAGGGTTTTGCCGTCAATCGCTATCACTTCTCCCTCACTTACCTCCGCTATACTTTTGACCCAATGCAGAAAACAGTCTTGAAATTGCTCTGGATTCAGACTAGCAAATACACGCGCAAACGTATCGTGGGAGGGGATGCCATTCGGCAATTCCAAAATTTTTTTTAGCCATTGATGTTTAGCCTTGCCGAAACTTTCCATGGCTACCCAACCTTCTGCTCCACAAATGACGGCTAAGATGGCAATCGTTAGAATATCAATGAGTTTATGCCGTTTTGTTCGTTCGATGCGAGGGTCATCTATTTCGGCAAAGTGTTCTACCAGTCTATATTTGGGTCGGAGTTTCATCGCTTTTGTTTTCTATGCACTTTCCCTTATTTTCCCTTATCCATCCCTCTATAATGTTCTTGTATCTGTATCATTTTTAGATGCGTTCGCCCTGATTGATGACACGCTCTAAGACAAGACTTCATTTTAGAACTTTATTGACATTTTTTATCCTTGCCCGAAATCAATGCACAAGTACCGATACTAGTGCGCGTGAACTAGTGCTCCTCTTCGACAACCTGCGGAATGTGGGCTGTAAATTCTAACTTAATCATTTCTCAGCCTCTTGACTAATTTTTCTATTTTTATTGTGTTATCTCTTATTTTTAAAATTCGCAACTTGTGACCGTGTTTAGTATAGAACTCAAACTTACCGTGTAATGTTTTTATCCTTACATCTTGCAGCAGAACAAAAGAACGACTGGCGGAAAGGATCAAGAAAGTGGAAAAAGGAGTAGAAGTGAAAAAACAGCAAAACAATGGAAACCATTCTTATACAAGCCCAGACCCTAGTTTATACATTGCTAGGTTTGATGCCGACCTCCTATCAACGCGATAGTTTGCAGGCAATGTTGGGGCTATTCCTAGAAGCTCAAGGTCATCCTCTACCCCAACATAGTCAAACAAAATCACCCTCGGCCTTAAGCCGATTTTTGAATCAGTATGATTGGGGTACTCGCCAAATTATCCGAGCAGTGCGAAAAGCAATTCTCAAAGAACGACTTGGCTATGCTCCAAGAGGAAGACGACCTTGGTTGCAGGTGATTGTGGACTTAACGGCACTGGAGAAATGCGGAAAATTTAAGGCTTTTGAGCATTTAATTCATGTTCTTCACGGGAAGAGGGGTTTACATCTTTTGGTGATTTATCTGGTGATAGGAGAATTTCGAGTCCTTTGGGGATTTCGAGTTTGGAGAGGTAAAGAAATAAGCTGCTGGGGCGACAAGAGAGCTAGAAGACAGACATAGCAAGCGACCTAGCCCTCTGACCTCGAATGTAATCCCTCAACCGATGACGACTAATTTGCATTAGCTCTTGAATTATTTTTTCATACATCTGCCGTAGTCCCAGCCACAAATGGAGGTGTTGACCTACATAAAAGCTACTGTGACGACGTTTACTCGTTCTTTTCGATTCTGGTCTGACCACATATTTTTGAATTCCTTTTTCCTTGACCATTTGACCTTGTAGAATTGCACTCGTATGGGCAATCGCTGCCACAATTAATAGCTTTGATAGTCAGCAATTCCAAATTCCGCTACCGTCATCATTGCTTCTAGAAATAATTTCTGCTCTTTTCGACCACATTTTAAATGCCAAATAAAGCGGCTAGCCCTGTCCATGAGCACGATTGTCCACCCCTCAGAGGCACTTGCTTCTTTATTTTTTCCAACTTTTGTGTATAGTTCATCCCCTTCTATTACTAATTTAACAAATTCATTCACTAACTGGACAGTGGGAAGTTTATGGATGCCAGATAAGGTAATGACTATGCGACGAAAGTAAGCATATCAGGGCTTGGGGAAGAGGCAAGTTTAGCGGTAAGGAATTTAGGCAAAAGCAGACTGGGTGGACTTTGAGGAAAAATCATTTGGGCTTGATGTTGAAGGGCTAGTTGAGCAATCCGTTCACTAGGGTAGCCATGGGATGGTAATGTCCGAAACCATCGAGGAAAATTAGCCCAAATCCCCTGGGGTAACTCTAAGGCGAGAATTTGAAGTAGCCCTAAAGCAATGGCATTAAGGTTAACAAAACGCTCAAAGGCTTCTACCTTGTTTAAAATCTGAGTCTGAACAGCTTGTGGATAGTCACTGAGGATAAGATTGCTGGGCCAGGTAGGTAAAGTAGGAAGACTCTTAAGCCAAAAACGATAGGCAAAGCTGCCCAAAAGATGGACTAATTGACGAAAAGTGACTTCAATCTTAAATCGGAGACCGTAAGCGGCAATAATCTCAGGTCCAGTCAAACAGAGATCAGTAGAAAGCAGAATCAGTCGTCGTCCGTTAGGCAATTGGGTCAGAACAAACTTGACGAGCTGATGGGGACTATCCCAGTGGAACTCAAAGCACTGATAAGAAACCGTGACTTGTTGACCATAGAGCCAGACTTTAGCTGTCGGAAAGTCCGCCGCCAGAGCGAACAGCTTTTCTAGTTTTATCGAACTCCCCCAAATCCGTGGTCGTCCTCTCCCCGTCAGCGTCGGCACGGAACAAAAGGGGGCATAGGCGACGGTGGAGCAACGCACTCTTGTGATTAGATGCAAGGCGTTCTGGCGAAAACTTTTGAGCACTGGTTCGCAAGCAAAATAAGCATCCAAAATTACATAGGGCTTGCTGAATAAGTATAGAACCCTTGCCAGATAATGCTTTCAAGCATTTTAAAAACGATCAGGTGCAAGGTTATGGCCTTTGGAGGCTCAAAGCCCATGCACGTCGTTGGAAAACTGGGGGTTGAAATTGGAAACTACTCTCTGAAGTCACCATTTTTCGCCTCCTGTGGCATCTAGGTTCGTTTTGTGGACTTTTTCAGCAGACCCTACATAGAGCTTGCTGAAAAAAGCTGAAACCTTTACGGAGAAAAATAGTAGGCGAATTAAGAACCGCTAGAATGCACGAAAATAGGGTAGAATGCCTCAAAACCATTGCATTAAGAAGAGAGAAAGCAGATGTACCGAAAGCAACAGTACTCAATTGAAACACCAGAAAACTTGAAAAATCTGTTCGGCGGGCAGTTAGACGAAGAAAATCGTTGGATAGAAATGTCAAAAATGATTCTTTGGGAAGAATATGAGGAAGAATATGCAAAAAACTTCACAGAAAAAAAAGGAGCCCCAGCCAAATCATTTAGGGTACATCCCGGATAAAGTAGTACATAGAATCTGGGGTAAAATGGAAAAAAACTGATGAGCGAAAAAAGTATGTTACCGATTCCCCCAGAAGAAAAAGCACTGTTAAAACAGCATCTCACCGAATCAGCCCGTATCCTGCGCAAATATACGGAACCAGAGAAACAGAAGGACTTTGGAAGCATCGAAGTAGAAGTCAGAACCCAGATGTTAGAAATTGTGGGGCCAACAATGGGGGAGTTTTTTTTTCAGAAGGGGGAAAAAAACGGTCTGGAAACAAGCGAAAAATCAAAACCCTAGTCGGAGAAGTGGAAATAAGCCAAAAACAAGCCAGAAAACTAAAGGTGTCGCCAAAAATCGTCTTAAGTCCAGGTTTAGAGAAATGCTGTCTAAGAGCCAGTGCGAAAACATCCTACCAACAAGCAGAAGAAGATATAGAGGAGTTGATGGGGATAAAAGTAGGACATAGCAGTTTACATCGCTTGGTAGAACGGACAGAACTGCCCTTAGCTCAAGCTCAGTCAGAGAGTGCGGGGGTCAGTATAGATGGGGGAAAGATTTGTCTGCGGGGCGAGGAGAAGGAAGGGGGACAGTGGCGAGATTATAAACTGGTGAGTCTTCATGGCAATGTCTGTGAAGCCTTTTTCCAAGACCCAGAGGGCTTAAAGAATTGGAGCAATGTTCAACCTTTGTCCCCAATAGTGACCTTTTTGGGAGATGGTCATCCCGGAATCTGGAATGCGGTAGAGAGTTTCGCCACTCAATCGTGGCTGATACGACGAGAGGTGTTGGATTGGTATCATCTCAAGGAGAATCTGTTCAAAGTGGGTGGCTCTCTCAAACGGCTAGAAGCAGTGGAGCATTTACTGTGGCGGGGTTTTGTGAACAAGGCAATAGATGCGTTTGATGGAGTCAAAAGCAAGAGGGCAAAGAATTTTCAAGCCTATTTGACGAAGCATTATCAGCGTATCCCTGATTACCAATACTATCAACAGCTTGGTATTGTGATTGGTTCTGGTGATGTGGAGTCTAAGATTAAACAGGTGGGAGCTAGGGTTAAATTGTCGGGAGCACGTTGGCATCTTCATAATGTTTCTCGTATTCTTCGGCTACGATGTGCTTATCTCAATCACTCTCCTCTTTTGAGTGTCAATGTATTATCTTAAGTCTCCTCTTTTGAGTGTCAATGTATTATCTTAAGTGGGATGCACCCAATCATTTAGAATGGCATTAGGAGCATTAATTATCAAAGAAATTTCAGGAAAAAGTGACAGAGAAACAGTAGAACAAATAAAAGAGAACCCTTATTTACAGTACTTTATAGGAATGGAAAGCTATAGTAGCAAAGAAGCATTTAATGCGTCAATGATGGTTCATTTTCGTAAAAAAATAGGAATGGAATTAATAAATAAAATTAATAAAGAAATAGAAAAAAAGCGACGGGTGTAGCGTCAGAAAAAAAAGAAAATGAAGGAAAGTTATTGTTAGATGCGACTTGTACACCAGCAGATATAAAATATCCAACGGATATAGGAATATTGAATGATGCCAGAGAAAAAACAGAAAAAATAATAGATAAGCTGTATGAAGAAATAAAAGAGAAAAGGAAAGAAAAGCCGAGGACTTATAGGGAAGTGGCAAGAAAAGAGTACTTAGCCATAGCAAAAAAACGTCGTGTGTCAAAAAAAGAAAGAAGAAAAGGAACAAAAAAACAACTAGGATATATAAAAAGAAACTTGTCTGATATAGAAAAAATGATAGAAGAGGGAGCAAAGTTAGAAAAACTAACGAAAAAAGAGCAAGAAGAGCTTGTAACGATAGGAAAAGTGTATGAGCAACAGTTAGAAATGTATGAAAAAAAGACAAATAAAGTAGAAAACAGAATTGTGAGTGTAAGCCAACCTCACGTGCGTCCAATAGTGCGTGGAAAAGCGGGAAAAGCAGTAGAGTTTGGAGCTAAAATATCGGCAAGTAATGTGAATGGCTTTGTCTTCTTAGACAAATTAAGTTGGGATAATTACAACGAATCGGGAGATTTACAAGCGCGAATAGAAGAATATAAAAGGGAAACAGGATGTTATCCGGAATCGGTTCATGTGGATAAAATCTATCGAACAAAAGCGAATCGAGCTTATTGTAAAGAAAGGGATATAAGAATGAGTGGTCCCCGATTGGGAAGACCGCCGAAAGAGGTGAGCAAAGAAAAAAAGAAAGAGGCACGCTCAGATGAAAGAGTGCGTAATGCCATTAAGGGTAAATTCGGACAGGGAAAGGGGAAATTTAGTCTTGGTCGAGTGATGGCCAAACTACCTGAGACCTCGGAAACGGTAATTGCGATGAACTTTTTGGTAATGAATCTTTCTACTGGGAGCATCTCACTTATGCCATAAGTATTAATACTTATGGGCAGAAAAATAAGACTTTGAACTTTATCGAACTTTATCAAAAAAAGAAATGAGAGTATAATAGTCGAGACCCACTTTCCAAAATCTATCCCAATTGAGGAACAATCTCATGTTATCAGTGTTATCAGAAAATGAAAAAAGGATTCAAGAGTTATGTCAAGAGTTGGGAGAATGTCTCTATCAACAATCTCAAGTTAAAACATTTAATAATTTGGGAGAAATAGAGGAGACTGTCAGAGACTTAATGATTCAGTATGTCAACCCAGAAATAGGTATTTTTTTGTCAAAACAAGTACAGAGGAAACCACAGGTCGGATACGAACAGTAAAAAGTATTTTGGGGGAATTGCCCATTACAGAAAAACAAGCGAAGAAATTAGAACTAAAGCCTCGAACTCAGATGAGTCCAATGTTAGAGAAGAACTGTTTGCTACTGAGTGGCGATGAGTCTTATGAAAAAGCAGCTAAGAAAATCCAATCATTGACGGGAATTGCTGTTTCTCACAGTACGCAACAACGCCTTGTACATCGCTATCATTTTGAAGAATTACCCTCTAACACAGAAGTCGAAGAAATTAGCATAGATGGTGGGAAGGTACGACTCAGAACTCCCAAGGGAGAACCCTTAATTTGGCGTGATTATAAAGGAGTCAGTTTTCATCAATTGGGGGTAGCTGCCTTTTTTCAAGATAACTCGGCTTTATTAGATTTGGTTAATTCTCAAATTTTGGCTAAGCCTTTAATTTGTTTGGGAGATGGACATGATGGTATCTGGA